>NZ_QPKI01000036.1 GCF_003339685.1 Halomonas sp. DQ26W
GCAGGCCGAAGCAGACGCTCTCGCCGAGCAGGAAGCCACCGAGCAGGCCGAAGCAGACGCCCTCGCCGAGCAGGAAGCCACCGAGCAGGCCGAAGCAGACGCCCTCGCCGAGCAGGAAGCCGCTGAGCAGGCCGAAGCCGACGCCCTGGCCGAGCAGGAGGCCGCCGAGCAGGCCGAGGCACGCTCCGTCGCTGAGCAAGAGGCCATCGAACAGGCCGAAGCCGATGCACTGGCCGAGCAGGAGGCCAGTGACAAGGCGGATGCGGAGGCCCTGGCCGAGGCCGAAGCAGACGCCCTGGCCTCTGCCGTCGCCCTTGAGACCCAGGAAGCCAGTGAAACATCCGAAACTGTCGTGACTGCGGATACCACGCGTACCAGCGACGAGGAGGCCCAGGCCACGACGGCGTCAGAAGCCGATGATGACGACAACCAGATATGGAAATACCTGGGAGCTGCCGCGGTAGGTGCCGTCGCAGGCGCCTTGATCCCCCAGCTCGGTGGTCGGGTCGTCGAGAATCAAGGCGACCGCATGATCGTTGAGCGCGACGGCGAGCTGCATGTGCGCAAGGACGAGAATCTCCTGCTGCGTCGTCCTGGGGTAACCGAGACCACAGAATCCTTTACCGATGGCATCACTCGCTCCACCGTCACTCGCGAGGATGGCAGCCGGATCGTGACCGTTCGTGATTCCGGTGGCTTCGTCCTCAAGCGCACTCGCTATCTACCCGATGACACCGCTATCGTGCTGATCGACGAAACGCTCAAGGCCGATAGCTGGGTATCTTCCGTCGACCTCGAGGAATCCCTGCCACCCCTGCGCTACGACCTGCCGGAAGAACGCTACGTGGTCGATTACCGGCGCTCAGATGAGAAAATCCTGCGCGAGGCACTGCTAGCACCACCGGTACAGGAGTTCGATCGAGCCTTCACGCTCCGTCAGGTACGCGAAAATTCTCGAGTTCGAGACATGATGCCGCGTATCGATCTCGACGTTATCCAGTTCGCCACTGGCTCGTCGGCCATTCAGCCCTCCGAGGCCGAAGCGCTGAGCCTGATTGGGAACACCATGGCCGACATCATCGAGGAGCATCCGAATGAGATCTTCCTGGTCGAAGGCCATACCGATGCCGTGGGATCGGAATTGATGAACCTCGGGCTGTCTGACCGGCGAGCAGAAGCCGTCGCCCTGGCGCTGACCGAATACTTCGCCATTCCCCCGGAAAACCTGATCGTACAGGGCTATGGCGAGCGCTATCTGAAAGTGGATACGCAAGGACCCAGCCAGGTAAACCGACGTGCTAGCGTCCGGCGGATCACTCCGTTGATTGATGCAGGGTTGGTCAGCCTCTAAGAGACCAGCTCATCGAAAAAGCTAGACTCGGTCGAGTCGAACGATTTCGATGTGGGATAAAGAGTCACCTCTCATGGGAAACGCGACGCCCCTAGATTGGGGCGTCGTAGGTTGACGGTAGGCCGTGTGTCAGTCCGCGTGTCACGCCGTGCCGGCCAATCCCTGGGCGCGATATTCCTCGCGAAGGCTCTTGACCAGACCCACGCACATCACCACCAAGATCAAGGAGAAGGGCAGGCCGGTGGCCACGGCTCCGGCCTGTAGGGCGCCAAGTGCAGCGTCACCGCCGCCATAAAGCAGAATGCCGGCGATAACCCCCTCCAGAGTGGCCCAGAAGACCCGTTGGCCGCGCGGGGCATCGGTCTTGCCACCGGCCGTAATGCTGTCGATCACCAGCGAGCCGGAATCCGAGGAGGTGACGAAGAAGATCAACACCAGAATGATCGCCAAAGTGGAGGTCAGGGTTGTCAGCGGCAGGTGTTCGAGCATCTGGAACATCGCCAGGGAGACGTCGCTGATGCCATCGCCCAGCTGACCCACGCCAGCCGCAGACTGGGCCAGGGCGGTACCGCCGAAGGCGCTCATCCAGACAATGGTGACCAGGGTTGGTACCAGCAGCACGGCGGTCAGAAACTCGCGTACGGTGCGTCCCCGCGAGACCCGGGCGATAAACATGCCGACGAAAGGTGACCAGGAAATCCACCAGGCCCAGTAAAACACCGTCCAGCCGTGGTACCAGATGGTATCGTCTCGGCCGATCCAGTTGGAGAGCGGCACGATATTGCTGGCGTAGGCCAGGGTGGTGCCCCAGAGGCCATTGAGGAACAGCAGGGTAGATCCGGTCAGCACCACGAACAGCAGCAGCAGCAGGGCGAGCACCATGTTGATATTGGAGAATAGCTTCACACCGCCGTTGATGCCTCGCCACACCGAGAACAACGCCACCGCGGTAACGCCGACGATGATAGCGACCTGGGTACCGATGGTGTTGGGCACGTCGAACAGGTAGTTGAGGCCACCAGCGGCCTGGGATGCACCAAAGCCAAGCGAGGTCGCCAGGCCGAAGATGGTCGCCAGTACCGCGGTGATGTCGATCACGTGGCCGGTCCAGCCACGTACCCGATTACCCAGCAACGGAGTAAATGCCGAGCGCAGGCTCAGTGGCAGCCCGCGGTTGTAGGCGAAAAAGGCCAGGGATAGGCCTACCACCCCGTAGATCGCCCAGGGGTGCAGGCCCCAGTGAAACATCGTGGCGCCCATGGCGGCACGAGCCCCTTCCGGGGTGCCGGCGGCGGCGTTCAGCGGCGTGCCGTACCAGTCGGTATAGTAGGCCACCGGCTCTGCCACGCTCCAGAACATCAGGCCGATACCCATGCCGGCGGCGAACAGCATGCTGAACCAGGAGACCAGAGAGTGCTCCGGGCGGGCGTCCTGGCCGCCCAGGCGGATGCGTCCCAAAGGCAGCACTATCAGCGCCAGGCACAACACCACGAAGAGGTTGCCGACGATCATGAACAGCCAGTCGAAGTGCTCGATGGACCAACTCCGGGCAGCCGTCAGTTGGGTGTTCGCGGCGTCGGGGTAGACCAGGGCGTAGAGGATGAACGCGATGATCGCCAAGGCAGAGAGCGGAAAGACAGGATTGTGGAAATCCATACCAAGCACCTGGGTGTTGTCATGGCCCGGGGCAAGGGTGGGATCGTCGTTGTGGTTCATACGAAGTCCTCTATTGTTGTTGTCGAGTCGCCTGAGGCGACGACGGACATACTTGGAACAGGCGTTTTCGTGTTTCAGGTTTTGTCCGACTGACGCTTTGCTGCACGTGTCGTATTCAAAAGCAGGCAAGCGATCGTCATCGGCCCAACGCCGCCGGGCACCGGCGTAATGGCACCAGCGATCGGGGCAACCGATTCAAAATCCACATCACCCGTGAGCTTTCTCTTGCCATCAACATCGATGGCATTGATACCGACATCAATTACCGTTGCACCAGGCCTTATCCAGTCAGCATTGATAAGTTTTGCCCGGCCAACCGCCGCCACTACAATATCGGCATTGCGGCACAGTGATTCGATGTTCTTCGTTCGTGAATGCACAATAGTGACTGTGCAGTTTTCCTGTAACAGCAGTGCTGCCATCGGTTTGCCGACAATATTAGAGCGCCCCACTATCACAGCATTTTTACCGCTCATGTCCGGATGAACCTGATGCAGCATGATCATGCAACCCTGCGGCGTACAAGGCACTAGCGACGGTCGCCCAGAAGCAAGTGCACCAACATTTAGTGGGTGAAAACCATCCACATCCTTGAGCGGATGGATGGCAGCTATCACCTCCTCCTCATTGAGATGCGACGGTAGTGGTAGCTGCACAAGAATTCCGTGCACCTGCGGGTCATTGTTTAGATCATCGATTAGCTTATTCAGAACGTCCTGGGTGCACTCGGCATCAAGGTGATGGGAAATAGAACATACCCCTGCTTCTTCTGCGCGATTCACCTTGTTTCTAACATATACCTGGCTGGCGGGATCCTCGCCTACTAGCACGACAGCCAGCGTCGGCACTATGTCGTGCTCGGCTCTGAGCATCTTGACCTCGGAGGCAACTTCTTGCAGTACCTGAGCCGAGAGTTTTTTTCCGTCTATTAAATGAGCCATGATACCCGCTGCTCCTATTTAAAAATAACAGTTTTGTTACCGTAGAGAAATACACGGTTCTCGGTATGCAATTTCACCGCACGTGCCAGCGCCATCGTTTCGGTATCCCGGCCTATGGCAACCAGCTCTTCCGGGTAGTAAGCATGGTTAACGGGTTGCACAGATTGTTCGATAATAGGACCTTCATCCAGATCGCCGGTTACATAATGCGCAGTGGCGCCGATCAGCTTAACGCCACGCTCAAACGCCTGATGATAAGGCTTGCCACCTTTGAATCCAGGCAGGAATGAGTGATGAATATTGATGGCTCGGCCGCGCAGTTGCTCGCAGAGATTATCGGACAATACTTGCATATACCGCGCCAGAACCACCAGTTCGGTCCCGGTTTGGTCGATGATATTAAGCAGGTCAGATTCTTTTTCAGTTTTAGTTTCTTTTGTCACCGGGAGATAATCAAAGCGAATTTCTTCGCGCTCAGCTATTGGTTGAAGGTCATAGTGGTTAGATACTATTGCAGTAATTTCGATGTTCAGCTCGCCCTTGCGATAACGGTAAAGAAGATCAACCAGGCAATGGTCGAATCGAGATACCATAATCAAAACCTTGGTCGGGCGGTTAGCCTCATGCATCGTCCACTCCAGGTCAAATTTATCAGCGACATCAACAAACCCGGTGCGTATTTCTTCAAAAGACAAGCTTGATTCAGAGAAAGTGTTGAACACAGTGCGCATGAAAAACTGGCCACTTACTTTGTCATCGAATTGAGATAATTCGTAAATATAGCCGCCGCGTTCAGAAAGATAAGATGTAATTCCAGCAACGATGTTGGGGCCAGTTTTACAGCTGACGGTAAGGATGAATTGATTTGTGTTATCCGGTTGTTCATTCATGATAGGGAGCCTATGTATGTTGGAGTTTTGTTTGTCAAGCACTATTCCATAACCTGAGCTTTAAGTTATGGATCCGAAGGTCTTAAAATTCGGAATATTTTTAACATTAAGTCGTCAGTAAAATTTATTGCACGGCTTATTTAATGCCGGATAAGAAATTTTTATCGACGTTAAAGCTCGCTTGTATATTTTTTATTTTCTTGTTTCAGCCCCGACGTCTTGCGTACTACGCGTAACCAGGATGAAGTTCCCTTCTCACGGTTATCAACCGGCAGTTGCACTACCTGAATTCGTTCACCTCCTTTCATTTGTTGACTTCCAGCCCAAGCCTCAACCCAGACACAGCGCATTTCGGGCTCGACTTCACAATTCCCGTTCTGAAGCACACCACCACACGGTCCGTTGCGTAAAGTTTTCGGGCAGTTCATGGGGCAAGACATTCCAGTAGAACTGAGGATACACTGCCCACACATCTTGCAGTCAAAGATTGCTCCCTTGCAGAGCTTTTCCAACATGGCCATTGGCTTTTCGGCGCGCTGGTAACCTATCGACTTCCACAGTGGATGTAACTTGACAATTATAGGTTCAAATTTTTGGTATATAACCTCAAAAAATCTCGCGTGCCGCGCGGCCCAAAGACGAATAGAATACACAATTCTCTCCTGCCACGGCAGCGCCACCGTGGAGCCAATAGTTTATTCCTGAAACCGTAAAGTGCTATTCGAAATACTTAAAATCAATAAGCTGGTTTTTTGATCTGCCCGAGGCGACCCTTTTCAAGCATTTTATTGATAGTAATGCTCCTTATGAGCTGTATTCGGTCACAGGTAATTTTTAATAATCGTAAGACTTAGGTTGCTGCGGTCTTGTATGGATATTGTAGAGCGCAGCTCTCAAGTCACTAATGGCTTGCACATCAAGTTGATGTAGCAATTTTCTTTTTAGGGTCGTAAAAAGGCTTCTCTACTACAATGGCTTGCGCTGAACCGGATGTGGTATGTACCTCAAGTTCCGTACCAATATTGGCATATTCAATTTCAACCATAGCCAGAGCAATGTTCTTTTCCAGGCGTGGAGAATACACGGCAGACGTAACCTTACCGACTGTTTTACCATTCTTGATAAGTGACCAGAATGTTGTGTTTGGCCTTTTGAGCGGTTCCATGTCAATACGCAGCCCGACTTGCTTGCGCTTCACGCCATTTTCACGGATGCGCTGCAACGCGGTCTTACCGATAAATTCGACATCCATATCCGGGTTTACCAGGCGTTCCATCCCGAGTTCGTAAGGGTTTGTGTTGATATCTGCATCAGCGTGATAGGAAAGCATTCCCCCTTCGATACGACGAATCGTCGATGTGTGACCTGGCTTTAGGCCAAATTGTTGGCCCGCAGACATGATCTTTTCCCAAAGTTCGTCGCCACGGTCGCTGTCCTGCAAGTAAAGCTCATATCCCAGTTCGCTCGACCAGCCAGTGCGTGAAACGATCAGCGGTATACCATCCAGGTCCACCTCGCGCAGCCAGTAATAGCGAAGGTCCATGATGCTATCGCCAAACAGCGTCCGCATGATCTCGCCCGACTTGGGCCCCTGCAGTTGTAGTGGTGAAACATCGGGCTCACGGATCGTCACGTCCAGCCTGGAATTCACTTGGACGCCTTGGGCCCACAAAAGAATGTCGCTGTCAGCCAGTGAAATCCAGAAGTGATTTTCTGCCAGACGTAGCAAGATCGGATCGTTTAGAATGCCTCCATCTGCATTTGTAACTAGTATATATTTACACTGTCCAGGAGCCATCTCCGATAGGTCGCGGGGGGTTAGGCTCTGCACGAATTCCGCCGCATCCGGACCTGTAATCTCGACTTGACGTTCGGCAGCAACATCGCAAAGGATTGCGTCATTAACGAGGTTCCAGAAATTCTGTTCAGGATTTCCAAAATCACGCGGAATATACATGTGGTTGTATACCGAAAACCCAGCTGCACCCCAACGGACTGTTGCGTCAAAGTAGGGAGACTTTCGGATCTGTGTACCAAATCCAAAATCATCTTGTTTTTCCATGCTAATCCCCTTTCTTGATGTAGATTTCAATAAACTGCACGAACTCATTGATCCGGCATTGCTTACTATAGACGCACATTGCCTTGCAAAGCGGCCTAAAATTACCGAAAAATAAGAATGAACAGGCCAATTGTTTACCTTGCTCAGACCGTTTGGTCCGTCTCCTGCGCACCAGGCCTCTTCGTCGCCGGGTGTGGGTTAGCCCACTGAGTTGAGTCACAAGATAACCTCTTCATGGTCAGAGGGCGTGGCATGGACGACATACAATTCTGGCTCCCAGCTTGGTCCTGTAAGCACGCCGGGTTCTCGAGGCCAGCACCTCGATACCTCTTGTGTCCGCCCACCGCCTGGTCCTCTATGTCGCGGCCAAGTGTGGCCGACGCTAGCGCTTTCCGGAGTGCGCCATGGCCTGTCCGGCACATGACTTTGCCGACAAGACCTCGATTTCTCCCGGTCTTGTTGATTAGCTACCACCAGACTGAGGTGGTCTCCTTCCGGTTCAGCTTCATGGCTCAGGCATCAGGTTAGCAAGATTGAGTTGGGTCGATTTTATCTCTCTGGTTGCGATATAAGTCATGTAGCGGTCAATCCCCAACTCCGCTGAAAGAAGTTCTTCCATCACATTTTGAAACGCGGGAAGGCTGGGCGTCACCACTTTCAAGACGTAATCCATTCCACCACCCGTCGCTATGCATTCGACGATCTCATCCATTTTATCGATATGAGTCTCAAAGTGGTCGAAATCCGTTTTGCGATGCCCCTTGAGTGAAACTGTAACAACCACCTTCGTGACATCCGCGATTTTAGTGACCGCAATATCCGCATGATATCCACGTATCAAGCCAGCTTCTTTTAATCGGTTGAAACGAACCCAACATGGCGTTGGAGAAAGATTGACTAGCTCTGACAGCTTGGTTTTGCTGATCTGCCCGTGCTGTTGCACTGCGCAGAGAATGCGTATGTCCGCAGCATCAATGGCAATTTTTTTCATTTATTTTTAGCCTTTATTGTGATCCCCGAAGGAGGGGCTGGTTCCGCAGCGAAAGGCCGCCGAATCATAGGTGGCTCGCACGATCTTGCGACTGGAATGCACGCCGGTGGCATAGCCGTAGACCAGCAGCCTCAGCAGCACGGAAGAGTGATGCGCCTTGTGTCCCCGGCCGGCGTATCGCTGTGTCAGCGTGGAGGGGTCCCGCTGCTGGACGACGTCCACGACGAAACGCGCAACATGGTCATAGGGTAGCCACTCGTTCATGGAAGGCGATAGGAGATAGTCGGTCTGGCGATCAACGGGGATGAAGCGGCTCATGGCGACGTTCCGGTGATGGCGGCATGATGTGAGTATCGCACGACCATATCAAAAACTCGACAGGCTTCCAGATATGGTGCCTGGAGATCAATTCAATGGTGATGTTTAGCTGGCCTATTATGACAAGTGCAATAAGCTAAAATTGATCAGTTAGGTATCTGTCGGTAGGTTACGAAGCTCTCATGCATATGGAAATCTATACTTGTAATTAACAAATACAACAGACGTTGCCAGCAGTTGACTCAAAGTGAAAAATAACATATTGAGGTGCTGCGTAAATTAGGCTTCTCGTTGCGAATTGACACAGACTCCTGAAAATATCATGCTAATCCCGTTGTTCACTGTTTACTACTTCCCTTAATGAAACGCTGGACCACGAAGCGTTATAGAGTCTCCTGTGCCAATGGCAGTGTGCAGCCCGGGGCGAGATGTGTGTCATTGGTGTGCTCACATGGCACATGTCTAAGCCAATCTGTCGATTTTTGAATGGGTTATGTTCTCAGATGCGAATTTTCCACCCTTTCCCCGTGCGTCCATTAAAACGTCTCGTAACAGCTCTTCGGCACTGGGGTGGTAAACCGGCATTGACAGTACCTGCTCTGCCGTCATGCCGTGTGTGATGGCTAGGGCAAGCAGATGGGCCAGGTGTTCGGCCTGGTAGCCAAGCAACTCGGCTCCTAGAATGACGCCGGTTCGCGCGTCCAGGTAGACTTGAATACGCCCTTGGTCCTTGTTCCAGACCACATGGCGGGGACTGGTAAACGGCAGGTCGCCAATGACAATCTCCCGACCTTCAAGTTGCCGGAAACTCTGGCCGATGATGGCGATTTGAGGATCGGTGAAGATCACCATCAATGGCGGTCTACGCTCTGCAGGCACCGGCTCCGGGTAGCTCAACGCATTATCGGCGGCGATACGCCCCTCATCGAAGGCTTCGTGCCACACCGGCAGGTGGTCGGTCGCATCCCCGGCAATAAAAATGGGATAGTCAGAACAGCGCATCGTCTGCGGATCGACTGTCGCCGAGTCAACTTCAGTGAAATCCACGCCAGCATGCTCCATACCCAATCGGTCTACGTTGGAGAGTCTTCCTGCGGCGACCAGTATCCTGTCGAACACTCGACTGAACCGTTGGCCATTCGATTTCTCATACTCGATCCAGGCGCCTTCAGTGTCCTCCCAGGCGCTCACGACCTGGCCACTGGGGTAGATATCCAGTTCGGTGCCGAGGGTATCGAGCGCCTCCCGTTGCATGGCCGGGTGGGTGAGGGCGTTGATCTTTCCTGAGCGGCCATAGATTGTCGTTTCGACTCCTAGTCGATGGAGTGCCTGCCCGAGTTCCAGCGCAATAACTCCCATACCGATCACGGCTATCGAGCGGGGCAGGTCCTCCAGCTCAAAGAACGTGTCGCTGGTGAGAACTCGGGCCATCACTGGCTCGAACACCTCGCTGACCGCAGGCCTGGAGCCGCAGGCGAGGATGAATTTTTTCGCATTGACCTCGACCGATTCGCCCACCCTGAGCTGGCCCGGTGCGATGAACCGTGCGCGCCCCTCAAGCTTATGGTGGGCCGGAATCTTGTTGACGTAACGAAGGTTGTTGGCGACAAACCGTTGATCTCGCTCTCGGCGCAACCGCTCGAGGACTTTGCGTCCATCCACGCGTCCCGAGGCGGGCACCCCGAAAAACTCGCTGGTGTACAAGTGGTGCGCGTAATCGGCAGCGGTGATCAGCAGCTTGCTGGGCATGCAGCCGACCCGTGCGCAAGTGGTGCCGTAGGGACCGTCCTGGATCATCACCAGGCTGTCTGTCTTGCGGCTGATCTTCGAGTAGGCGCCCAGGCCCGAGGTGCCGGCGCCGATGATCGCGTATTCAACATTTATGGTCTTCATAGATAATTCGCTCACGGGGCGCCTCGCCAGTATATAGGTTGTTTTTAAACAAAAAAAATGTCTAGCACGGCGAAATTTAAGGAACTTCACACTTTGGCGTGAAATGGCAAGGGAAGTCATGGCTGCGCTGTAGGAGTATCTTCAGATCACGACTGGAGGCCGAAGGACTCCCGGCGGCGTTACCGATGGTCGCGGTTATTGCCAGTGCGGTAGCCTCCGCCGGGCGCCTATCGGCGCCAGTCGCGATGGGAACCAGCACTCCAACAAGGAGCGCCTGCGTCGCTGTCGTCGAGCCCCCTTCCGCAATGCAGCCTATGCAGAGCAGGTTCACGCCAAAATGCGATGAACCAAATTTGAAGCCTTATTTTTCGAAGCCCAATGGCTTAAATGCCGGAGTAAGAAATACAGGATGACCATCACGTTTTAAAGGGTAAAGCGATAGATTCTAACTGTTGGCCTTACTTTTCGTAACCCATGTGTTGCTGGTTGACAGGTTGAAACAGCTACTGGCATGAAGGTGATGATGCCAGGGCGCAGTCAAGGGAGGTTGCAAAATTTTACTTTAGCCAGGCTAATCTACCTGCTTAGCAATCGTCGCTTTTCGGCTGCCTCCGGGATCACTTAAGGTAGGATGAGAAAATGCGTAGGCACGAGGCTTATCTATGTCAGTTCATCAGTCCGCCATCGGTTGGCAGCGCAATCCCCACCAAACCGATACAAGCACCTAATCTCGCAATCTTCGGAAGACATTTTTATCAGAGAGGACAAAAGTCGCGCTGTCTATCTCACATTGAATCGACCGGATAAATTCAACACGATGTTTGGTGGCTCGGAGCGCAACGATCTGTGCAAAGACACATTAATCAGCTTCCGCCAAGAGAATTTCAGCCACCTCAGTGTTACCAAGAAGATCCCCGCTTTTGAAGCCGGATAATAAGTGGTAAAAATCTCTTTATTTCATGATCTAACAGTAAATAAAGTGCCTCCACGATCATTGGAGCATAGAGTCGGCGTGATACCTACAAAGCTCTGAGTAGGGCGGGACAGACTTAATGGAGAAACTGCTGCTAGTTTTCCACGAACAATTTTTCGATAAATCAACAGTCATGCGGAGGAAACACAATGATTCAGGCCGCTTCATCCATCTTCGAGCAGAACCTGGACCCGGCCCCCGCCAACTACACGCCGATCTCACCGCTTACCTCCATTGAGCGCACGGCCAGTATCTACCCGGAGCGCACCGCCGTCATCCGCGGCGCTGTCCGGGGCAACAGTGTGGAGACTTACGAGCGCTGCCGCCGTCTGGCCAGCGCCCTGCTGAAGCGCGGCATCGGCAAGATCCAGAAGTTTCGCTTACCTGACCAGGCGAAGGAGCTCTAACCGGTCACCACAGCCCGGTGCTTTCTGACGCTGCATTGCCTGGCGCAGCCCGGCGGCGCCTGGTGGGCCGCGTGAGTTCGAGTATTCGACCAAAAAAACCCCGGAGGAGTACCCATGCAAATCTACAAACGCGAGCACGGCGAAGAGCAGCCATACTGGCCTGCGGGCCCGTTCAAGATCCGCCTGCCGTTCATCCACTACCGATGGGAAATGGCGGAGATGGTTCAGGCTCTGATCATGTTCGTGGTCAGCCTCGCCATGATTCCGCTCCTGGAGCAGTACCTGGGGTTGCCATACGACGTGGCCCTGGCCTACGTGGTGGTCTGCGGCATCGGCTTCATGCTACCGGCCATGATGGGCGTGCCGTTCGTCCCCGGGTGGATCACACCGGCCATCCCGATGGTGGTGCTGTTCCTGGGGGACTTCGAACCGGGGGTCGAGGCCATTCAGGCACTGTTCGCCTTGCAGTTCCTGGTGTTTCTGATCTTCCTGATCCTCGGCATCACGCGCCTGGGCAGCAACCTGGTGAACATCATCCCCCGCTCCATGAAGGGGGGCATCATCATCGGCGCCGGCGTCGCCGCGATCATCGGCGAGATCGGGGAAGGCGGCCGCCTGGCCGAGACACCGATTTCACTGATTATCGGCGGCCTGGTCTGCGCCTATCTGATGTTCAGCCTCTCTTTTAAGCACCTGGTGGACAAATCCGACCTCGCCCGCAAGGTCGCCAACTACGGCATGGTGCCGGGCATGGTGATCGCGATCCTCGTCGGTTTCCTGGTGACGGAGTACCCGTTCCCGGACGTGGAGTTCGGCATCACCCAGCCGGCGTTCGCAGAAATGTGGAGCTACCTTCCCTTCATGGTCGGCTTCCCTGGCCTGGATATCTTCATGCTGGCCATTCCGACAGCGCTGATCGCCTACATTATCGCCTTTGGCGACATCATCGTCGGCAAGACGCTGCTGGACCGCGTCGACCATCTGCGCCAGGACGAGAAGATCGATACCAACATCGACCGTGTGCACCTGGTGACCGCCATTCGCAACGCCCTGCACGCGTTCTTCGCTCCCTACCCGGGATTGGCCGGACCGATCTGGACGGCGGTGGCCGCGACCATGGCCGAGCGCTACAAGTACGGCCGCAACGCCATGGAGTCTATCCACAGTGGTTCTGGCACCTTTTGGATCACAGGCTTCATCGCCCTGTTCATCCTGCCGCTGGTGTCGTTCTTCCAGCCGGTGCTGCCTATCGCCCTGTCGCTGACACTGCTGCTCACTGGCTATATTTGCATCATGGTGGGCCTGGAGCAGCTCGAGACCCAGGTGGAGCGTGGTGTCGGCGGCGTCATGGCCGTGGTGCTGGCCGTTTATGGTGCCGGTTGGGGGCTTGCCACGGGGGCACTGCTGTACATCATCGTGGAGAAGACCAACCTCTTCGGTCGGGAGCCGCGTGACGATTACGGCCGTCGTCCGGCACAGAAGGTCGAAGGCGAAGACTAATTACCAATCGGGGCACCGCCTTTGCGGCGCCCCGCATCCGGAGGAGATCAATCATGAGTCAGCAAGGTTTCTACAAGACCATCCTGGTGCCGGTGGATGGCTCCGAAACGTCCCAGCGGGCCGTGGACGCGGCGCGCGAACTGACCGGCGCCGGCGGAGCCGAGGTGATCCTCCTTTCTGTGGCGGTGGACCGGGACGTTATGCCCTCGGAACTCATGGCTACGGGCCACATCAGCAGCAAGAACATCCAGGATGAACGCCGGCAGCAGGCCGCAGGAATCGCGCAACAAGCCGCCAGGACCCTGCAGGATGCGGGCATCACGGCGAAGGACGAGGTCGCCACCGGCGACCCGGCCCATTGCATTATCGAGCGCGCTCGGGAACTGAACGCCCCGCTGGTCATAATCGGCCGCCGCGGGCTGACCGGCTTCCGTGAGCTTCTCATGGGCAGTGTCAGCAACAAGGTGGTGCACTACGCCGACTGCCCGGTGCTCGTCATCAACTGAATTCCCGGAGGCCGAACCATGACCGACTACACTGCACCCACGCGCGATATGCGCTTCGGTACAGTAATGCTTCAAGAATGTCGGCAATGACCGGGCTGGATGGAACTGGATGGGATTGCGAACATGGCCGAGGCATTAGCTTGAAGTCAGAAAGATTTTGTCTTGGCAGTGGGGTCCATTTTTCGGTGGCTCAAGTCTCGTCATGCTGAATACAAAGTACTCGCCACTCCTGACGCTGGGGGGGGGTGGGAGATAAAGCGATCATTTCTAAGCGTTTGGCTTAGTGTGCGTAACCCAGGGGATGCTCGGCTGGTGCGGCACTATTGATATCGTTTGGACATGTCATGCCGCTGATAAAGCGGGCAGCAGGGCTTCACATTAGCCAGGCTAACTCAACTGCTTAGCAATCGTCGTTTTACAGCGATTTCCCAGGTCGCTTACGGTGAGGTCATTCGCAAGCAGGAGACTTATCCATGTCAGTTCATCAGTCCGCCATCAGTTGGCAGCGAAACTCCCACGAAACCGATGCAAACACCTATTCGCGCAACCATTGCGTTACGCTAAATGGTGGCCAGCAGGTCAACGCTTCCGCATCGGTCGAATTCAAGGGCGATTCAAGCTGTGCCGACCCGGAACAAATGCTGGTCAGCGCGGTGTCTAGCTGTCATATGCTGTTTTTCCTGGCGATTGCCGAATTCCAGGGTTATCAGGTCGAATCCTATGAGGACGACCCAGTCGGCCATCTGGAGAGCGGTGATAAAAAAGGGATGGAGATGACGCGTATTGAGCTATCGCCGCGCATCACCTTCGGCGGCGACAAGATGCCGGACCAGAAGGCGATATCCAGGATCCACGCCAACGCCCATAAAAACTGTTTCATCCGCAATTCGGTCACCGCCGAGGTGACGATCAATCATCTTTAATCAGCCATCTCTGGCGGGAGTCATGTATGAGTCACAGTCAAGCGTCGGAAGACATTCTTCTCCGAGATGACAGAGGCGGGGCCGTCTACCTCACACTGAATCGGCCGGACAAGTTCAACACTCTTTCCGAGACAATGCTGACCGCGCTGCAGCGGGAGTTGGATGCGATCGCCACCGACCCTGCTGTCCGCTGTGTGGTGATCGGTGCCAAGGGGCGGGGATTTTGCGCCGGTCACGACCTGCTGGAAATGCGTGCCAATCCCGACCACGCTTATTACCAGGCGCTATTTCGTCGCTGCAGCCGGCTAATGCAAAGCGTCGTCGCGCTGCCCGTGCCGGTAATCGCCCAAGTCCAGGGCATGGCCACGGCGGCGGGGTGCCAGTTGGTGGCCAGCTGTGACCTGGCCATCGCCGCCCAATCGGCCAGCTTCGCGGTATCGGGCATCAACGTGGGCTTGTTCTGCTCGACTCCTGCTGTGGCGCTGTCACGCAACATCTCCCCCAAGCGGGCGTTCGACATGCTGGTATCAGGCCACTTCATCGATGCGGATACTGCCTTGGAGTGGGGACTGTTGAGTGGCGTCACCGATGATGCCGATCTGGAGGCTGCCGTGGCCGATAAGGTGGCACAGATATTGAGCAAGAGCCCTGCGGCGGTGCGCTTTGGAAAGTCCATGTTCCATCCCCAGCGCCAGATGGCCTTGGCCGACGCCTACGACTTTGCCGGCGATGTGATGGCCGAAAACATGTTGAGCCCTGACGCAGGCGAGGGGATCGATGCCTTTCTCGCCAAGCGTGAACCCGTCTGGAAGCAGCCAGGCTGTTAGCGGCACTGCGTGTGTCAGAGAATCGAAGTGCCGGTTGAAGGGCTGGGGGTTTTGAACCCTTCATAACAACAACAGAGGTAAGACCATGAGTGATATTTGCCATTTCAATGACACGCTCGAGAAAAACGCGGCTAATTATGTACCGCTCTCCCCCTTAAGTTTTATCAAACGGGCTGCCGCTGTTTATCCTGACAGGACGGCGCTGATCTACAACAACACGCATTATAGCTGGCAACAGACCTATTCCCGCTGTTGTCGCTTGGCATCGATGTTGAAGCAGTTTGGCATCACTCGGGGCGATACGGTGGCCGTTATGTTGCCGAATGTCCCTGCCATGTACGAAGTCAACTTCGGTGTGCCCATGCTGGGAGCGGTATTGAATGCGATCAATACCCGCCTTGATACAGAAGCAGTCGCCTTTATTCTCGAACATAGCCGTTCACGCCTGCTGTTGGTTGACCCCGAGTATGTGGATGTGGTCGAAAAGGCGCTGGCACGGCTGAAAGGACCGGCGCCCATAGTGATCAACGTGTCTGACCCGAGTCAGGGTGAAGAGCGCTTGATCGGCGACCTGGAGTACGAAGCGTTACTGGCCGAGCAACCGGCGATGGACGACTGGCAGCTACCGCCCGACGAGTGGGATGCGATTGCGCTGGGCTATACATCCGGCACCACCGGCAACCCCAAGGGCGTCGTCACCCACCATCGCGGTGCTTATCTGAATGCTGTCAGCAACGTCCTGTCCTGGACGCTGCCTCAGGGGGTGGTCTACCTATGGACCCTTCCGATGTTTCATTGCAACGGCTGGTGCTTCCCGTGGACGCTGGCAGCGATCGGCGGGACCAACGTCTGCTTGCGCCGGGTCGACCCGAAGGTGATCCTGGACCTGATAAAGCAGCATAAGGTCAGCCACTACTGCGGTGCGCCCATCGTCCACTCAATGATTGCTGATGCTGCAGAGTCTGCGCAGGAACCAATACATCACAAGGTGTCGGGGCTGATCGCTGGCGCGGCACCGCCTGCGTCTGTACTGGAACGGATGGATAAGATCGGCTTCGAGCTCACCCACGTTTACGGGCTGACCGAGACCTACGGCCCCGCCACGGTTTGCGCCAAACAGGATGGGTGGGATCAACGCCCTCCGGAGGAGCGTGTCCGGCTCAATGGGCGCCAGGGCGTAACCTATCCACTCCAAGAAGGTATCACGGTTCTCGACCCGGTCACGCTCAAGCCCGTACCAGCCGACGGCGAAACGATTGGCGAGATCATGTTTCGAGGCAATATTGTCATGAAGGGCTATCTGCGTAACGAGACCGCCACCAACGAAGCCTTTGCAGGTGGCTGGTTTCATTCCGGTGACTTGGGAGTGATAGAACCAGACGGCTATATCAAGATTCGCGACCGGCTGAAGGACGTGATCATCTCGGGAGGGGAAAACATCTCCTCAATGGAGGTCGAGGAGATTATTTTGCGGCACAAGGACGTCCAGCATGTGGCGGTCGTGGCAATGGCGGATGAAAAGTGGGGCGAAGTCCCCGTCGCTTTTGTCCAGTTGCGCCCCGGCAGCGAGCTGAAAGAAGACGAGTTGATCCACTTCTGCAGAGAGAACATCAGCCGCTTCAAAGCTCCCAAAAAGATCATCTTCACCGAACTGCCAACCACTTCCACGGGGAAAATCCAGAAGTTCATGCTTCGCAAGCAGCTTGAAACCGAGCCGCCGACTTGATTTGTTCAACAACGAGGCGTCGAGAAGCAGGCAATTGCCCCTACCCAGAGCCGATGCGAACATGCAAGGTAGGCAACGTCACTCGAAAACAATGAGCCCGCCATGACCGTCGAGACCATCACTCCCAAGCGCCGCTTTCGCAGCAACCCACGTGGCCGCGAACTCGACACCGCTGAGCTTGCAGCATTGCGCCAGCTCGTTGGCGACGAACGTGATCAGCCGTCGCTACGCCGACGCGACCTGCTGATCGAGCATCTGCATGCCATCCAGGACGCCCACGGCTACTTGTCGATGGCGTCGCTGCGGGCGCTGGCCACCTACATGAACCTACCCATGGCGGCAATCTACGAGACAGCGACCTTCTACGCCCACTTCGACGTGGTCCACGATGACCAGGCGCCACCGCCGGAAGTGACGGTAAGGGTCTGCGATTCGCTCTCCTGCCAGTTGGCCGGTGCGGCGACGCTCAAGTCAGAACTTGAGGCCGGTGCCGACCCGGAAGCCGTGCGTGTGTTGCGGGCCCCCTGCATGGGCCGCTGTGAGACCGCGCCGGTAGTCGAGGTAGGGCATCATCATCTGCTGTTCGCCACCGCCGAAGGCGTGGAGGCGGTGGTGGATACCGGCCACTTCCATCCCGAGACGATTGTCTGGCAGCGCCTGGCCGACTACCGCTCCGAGGGTGGCTTCGGGCTGTTTACCGATTGCCGCGAGGGTCGCGTCACCGTCGAGGCGCTGATGGATACGCTCGAACGCTCCAATCTGCGCGGCCTGGGCGGTGCCGGCTTCCCCACCTTCAAGAAGTGGTACTTCGTGCGCCAAGAGCCGGGACCGCGCTATTGCGCGATCAACGCCGATGAGGGCGAGCCCGGCACCTTCAAGGATCGCTACTACATGGAGCGCTCGCCGCACCGCTTCCTAGAAGGCGCCCTGGTCAGCGCCTGGGCGGTGGAGGCCTGCGCGCTCTATATCTATCTGCGTGATGAGTACCCCGGGCTGCACCGGGTGCTGCATGAGGCAATCGCCGAGCTCGAGGCCGCCGGCCTGGTGCCGCCGGGCTACATCGTGCTGCGCCGGGGCGCCGGGGCCTACATCTGCGGCGAGGAGTCGGCGATGATCGAGTCGCTGGAGGGCAAACCGGGCAAGCCGCGCCATCGCCCGCCCTTCGTGGCCCAGAAGGGCCTCTTCAACCGGCCGACCCTGGTCAACAATGTCGAGACCGTCTACTGGATCCCGCTGATCTGCGAGAAGGGCGCCGACTGGTTCGCTGGCCACGGCCGCCACGGTCGTCAGGGGCTGCGGAGTTTCTCGCTCTCGGGCCGGGTCAGGCGCCCCGGTGTGCACCTGGCGCCTGCCGGTATCACCCTCAATGAACTGATCGAAGAGTACGGCGGAGGCATGGCCGAGGGACACCGGCTTGCCGGCTACCTGCCCGGCGGCGCCTCCGGGGGGATACTTCCGGCGAGCAAGGCCGACATCCCGTTGGACTTCGACACTCTGCAGGAAGTCGGTTGTTTCATCGGTTCGGCAGCCATCATCGTGCTCTCCGACCGGGACGACTTGAAGGCGGTCGCGACCAATCTGCTGGCCTTCTTCGCCGATGAATCCTGCGGTCAGTGTACGCCGTGCCGGGTTGGTACCGAGAAGATGCTCACACTGCTCGAGCGTGACGAGTGGCGGGTCGAGGAACTCGAGCGGCTGTCGCAGGTAATGATGGACGCTTCCATCTGCGGCCTGGGCCAGGCGGCTCCTAATCCCGTGCTGGGACTGCTCAAGGATTTCCGCGGCGAACTTGCCGCCCAGAACGTGATCGTCAAGGGGTAAGGAGATGAGCGTGAGCGAACATGGCTTAAGCAATAGCTTTACCCTGACCCTGGACGGCGTTGAGGTGAGCGCCCACCGGGGCGAGAGCCTCTGGCAGGTGGCCAAGCGCGCTGGCGAGACCATTCCCCATTTGTGCTTCAAGGATGCCCCGGGCTACCGCAGCGACGGCAACTGTCGCGCCTGCATGGTGGAGGTCGAGGGTGAGCGCGTGCTGGCGGCAAGCTGCCTGCGCGAGGCGGCGCCTGGCATGGTGGTCAAGAGTGCCGGTTCCGAACGTGCCCGGGTGGCGCGCGAGGGCGTCATGGAACTGCTGGTCGCCGACCAGCCCGAGCGTGACGACGGCCCCGACCGCTCGAGCCACTTCTGGGCCATGGCCGACGCGTTGGCCATCGATGCCGCCGCAGTGCGCAAGCGGTTGCCGTCACGGGCCGAGCGAGAGGCGCCCATGGTTCACCATGTCGCCGAACGGCCGGCCTCGCCTCCCCATGCCAGAGGACACGACACCACGCATTCGGCGATGAACGTCAACCTCGATGCCTGCATCGAGTGCAATCTCTGTGTGCGCGCCTGTCGCGAGGTCCAGGGCAACGACGTCATCGGCATGGCCCATCGTGGCGCCGCCTCCAAGATCGTCTTCGACTTCGACGACCCCATGGGCGACAGCACCTGCGTGGCCTGCGGTGAGTGCGTTCAGGCCTGTCCCACCGGGGCGCTGATGCCGGCGACCCTGGTCGACGCCACGGGTCTCGGCGACTCGAAAGCCGCTGATCGCAGCGTCGACTCGGTCTGTCCCTACTGCGGCGTGGGCTGCCAGCTCACCTATCACATAAAGGACGAGAAGATCTTGTTCGTCGAGGGTCGCGATGGGCCGTCGAACCAGGGACGACTGTGCGTCAAGGGGCGTTTCGGTTTCGACTATCCTTACCATCCCTCGCGGCTTACTCGTCCGCTGATCCGCCGATCCGGCGTGCCCAAGGGGCTCGACCCCGACTTCGACCCGCGCGATCCGCTGACCCATTTCCGCGAGGCGAGCTGGGCAGAGGCGCTGGATGTCGCCGCCGACGGCCTGAAAGCGATCAAAACGGCTCATGGCCCCGACGGCCTGGCCGGCTTCGGCAGCGCCAAGTGCTCCAACGAGGAGGCCTGGCTGTTCCAGAAGTTGGTGCGCACCGGCTTCGGCTCCAATCATGTCGACCACTGCACCCGGCTCTGTCACGCCAGTTCGGTGGCGGCGCTGATGGAATGCATCGGCTCGGGGGCGGTGACGGCCTCCTTCATGCAGGCGCTGCAGTCCGACGTGGTGATCCTCACTGGCTGCAACCCGGCGATCAACCATCCGGTGGCCGCCACCTACTTCAAGCAGGCGGCGAGAAACGGCACCAAGCTGATCATCCTCGATCCCCGCGGCCAGGCACTGGACGCCTATGCCCACCTCAGCGTGCGCTTCACCCCCGGCGGCGACGTCTCGCTCTACAATGCCATGCTCAACGTGATCGTCAGCGAGGCGCTCTTTGATCAGACCTATATCGACGCCCACACGGAGGGCTTCGAAGTGCTCAAGGCCCATGTGCGTGACCTGACCCCCGAGGCCATGTCGCCCGCCTGCGGCGTCGCGCCGGCGCTCATTCGCGAGATCGCCCGGCTCTACGCGACCGCCGACAAGGCGATGATTTTCTGGGGCATGGGCATCTCCCAACACGTGCACGGTACCGACAACGCTCGCTGCCTGATCTCGCTGGCGCTGGCCTGCGGCCAGACCGGGCGCCCCGGCACCGGCCTGCACCCGCTGCGTGGCCAGAACAACGTCCAGGGGGCCTCGGACGCCGGCCTGATCCCCATGGTGCTGCCCGACTACCAGCCGGTGACCGACGCCCAGGTGCGTGCCGCCTTCGAGGAGCTGTGGAACACGCCGCTCGACGAGACGCCGGGGCTGACCGTGGTGGAAATCGTGGATGCCATCGCGGCGGGGACCATCAGGGGGATGTACATCCAGGGCGAGAATCCGGCGATGTCCGACCCGGACCTCGACCATGCCCGGGCGGCCCTGGCCAAGCTCAAGCACCTGGTGGTGCAGGACCTGTTCGTCACCGAGACCGCCCAGTTCGCCGACGTGATCCTGCCGGCCTCGGCCTGGCCGGAGAAAGATGGCAGCGTCACCAACACCAACCGCCAGGTGCAGCTGGGCCGTGCCGCCGTGCCGTTGCCAGGTGAGGCGATGCCCGACTGGTGGATCATCCAGAAGATCGCCAACCGCTTTGGCCTGGGCTGGGACTACACCCATCCTCGCGAGGTGTTCGCCGAGATGAAGCAGGGTATGTCCTCGCTCGACCACATCACCTGGGAGCGTCTGGAGCGCGAGAGCTCGGTGACCTACCCCTGCCCCGCCGGCGACGCGCCTGGCGCGGACGTGGTGTTCAGCGATGCCTTTCCCACCGCGAGCGGGCGGGCGACGTTCGCCCCGACCCGGCCGCTGCCGCCCGACGAGCCCATCGACGGCGACTTCCCCACGGTGCTGATTACCGGCCGCCAGCTGGAGCACTGGCATACCGGCTCCATGACTCGCCGCAGCCGGGTACTCGACGACCTCGAGCCCGAGCCGGTGGCGAGCCTGGCCCCAGCCGAACTGGTTCGCTTGCGCTTGACACAGGGCGAGCCGATCACCATCACCACCCGCCGGGGGGCCATTACCCTGAAGACGCGGGTAGATCCGCTGATGACGGAGGGGATGGTGTTCGTACCTTTCTGCTATGTGGAGGCGGCGGCTAATTTGTTGACCAACCCGGCGCTCGACCCCTTCGGCAAGATCCCAGAGTTCAAGTACGCGGCTTGTCGCTTGAGTCCAGCTATTGAGAGACAACAAAATGAAATTCGATGACGAACCCGTTCCGGGCTACTCCCTGCCGATCCTGCCCGGTCATGTCTCCCCCGGGCGACTGGAGCGGGTCCTGCGGGCGGGCAAGTTCGCAATCACCAGCGAGATCGACCCGCCGGACTCTGCCGACCCGGCAGAGGTGCTCAAGCGTGCGGCAATCTTCGATGGCTACGTCGATGCCATCAACGCTACGGATGGCTCTGGCGCAAACTGCCATATGTCCAGTGCCGGGGTCTGCTCGCTGCTGACCCGAGTCGGCTATGCCACCATCCTGCAGATATCCTGCCGTGATCGTAACCGCATCGCCATGCAGGGCGAGATCCTCGGTGGGGCAGCCATGGGTGCCTGCAACCTGCTGTGTCTGACCGGTGACGGTGTGCAGGCCGGTGACCATCCCCAGGCCAAGCCGGTGTTCGATCTCGACTCCATATCGCTGCTGCAGATTGCCCGTGGCATGCGCGACGAGCAGCGCTTTGAGAGCGGCCGGCGCATCGAAACGCCCCCACGGATCTTTCTCGGTGCGGCCGAGAATCCCTTTGTGCCACCGCTGGACTGGCGACCCCTTCGCCTGGCCAAGAAGGTGGCGGCCGGTGCCCAGTTCATCCAGACCCAATACTGCTTCGATATCGAACGGTTGCGCAACTTCATGCTCAAGGTGAACGACCTCGGTCTGCTGGAAGGCCCCGATCGCGTCTTCATCCTGCCCGGGATCGGGCCGCTGGCCTCGGCACGCAGCGCACGCTGGATCCGCGAGCATGTCCCCGGGGTGCACATCCCTGACGCGGTGATCGCTCGACTAGAAGGGGCTGAGAACCAGAAGGAGGAAGGTAAGCGGCTGTGCATGGACCTACTTCACGAGATCCGCGAGATCCCGGGCGTCAGCGGCGCCCATATCATGGCCTACCGCCAAGAACACAGTGTGGCGGAGATCATCGAGACCACGGGAGTGCTCGACGGCCGCGTGCCCTGGTATCCGGGGCGCGACGACCCGAAAGAGCTCAACCCCGAATCCCTGCTGCGCTAGGAGCCTGTCGGACTTAACGCTGATCTACTGCGAGATACGGTCTTTCGGCCAATTTCATTCGATCTGATTCGTTAAATAGCGAGCTATTCGCCTCATCAGGTCGATAAACTTGTCTCGAAATCCAAATCTCTCGTGACGATCGGTCAAATCCGACAGGCTCCTAGGCGGCAGGCATCGCGGGATAGCCTTGGCGCTGTCGCGGCCAGCCGGTAGAATTTTCCTCCCGAAATCGAACTGTGGAATACCCCGCTCGAGAAGACGCCGGGTCTCACCGTGGTGGAGATCATGGAGCCATCACGGCTGGGACCATCACTTTGATTCGCAGTCCGACTGGGGGTCATCGTGGATTGTTCAGTTACGTTTGTCGTATCAGGCAAGTAGATTTGCTTCATCCAACAACCACTCACGAAACTGTCCGGCGATTGGTCGCTCCAAGCCTGCGCCCGCGCTAACCACGTAGTAAGCCTGGTCACAGTTCAGAGGACGATCGACCAACACCGACAACTTTCCGGCGCACAGCTCCGCTTGGTGCAGATCCCGGCTGCCGAGCAGGGCGCCCTGGCCGGCTATGGCCGCCTCCAGCGCCAGCAGCCCGTTGCCAAATCGCAGCTCCCGTAGCGCTCCGATTTCACATCCCTGCTGCTTGAACCACTCTTTCCAGCCGTAGGGCTCGTCGAGGCGGTTGAGGGTGCTGTCGCACAGTAACGGCAGTCCTCGCAGTGTGTCGACACCATCCACGGTGGCGGCCAGTTCCGGTGCGCAGATTGGCACCAGATCCAAGCTCATCAGCCGTTGGGGTTCCAAGCCTGCGTAGTTGCCGTAGCCCAGGCGCACGGAAACGTCAATGCCGGCACGCTTGAGATCGGACACGCCGAAGACGCTATCACGGGCGCGATCCACCGTATGCAGGCTAGCCTGCAGCCGCACTTCGGCGTCCGGGCAACGAGCGTAGAAACGGTGCAGGCGTGGCACGATCCACTTGGTGGCGAACAAGGGTTCTGCACACACGGTGACGATCAGGCGCTCTTCGCCATAGGAGCGGATCTTGTCGACCGCACGACCCAGAGTCTGAAACCCCTCATGCAACTCCGGCAGGGCAACACGCGCGGCCGGGGTAAGGCTGACCCGCCGGTGGTGGCGAACGAACAGATCGACGCCGAGATATTCCTCAAGAGCCTTGATCTGGTGGCTGATTGCAGCCGGCGTGACATTGAGCTCCTTGGCGGCCGCGGCGAAACTCTTGGTTCGTGCGGCGACCTCGAAATAGGAGAGTGCGATCAGGGGGGGGAGTCGTAACATGACCAATACTCACAAGGATGGCGGTGGGGCACTGCGCAACCAAATGCGCCGTTTAAGGGTCCCTACAATCGCCGAACTGGCAGCGGCTAGACTTGTATCGCGGCAACCCGATCGGCCCGGTTTTCACTCGCGAACCGCCGTGATATAGCCTCGATTACAGGCGTGGCGTACTCTGTGCATCCTCTTCCTCCGCAACGGGTTCGACTGGCTCGCCATTTTCGTCCAGCAATTGGCGATCATACGCTGCCTGGAGGCCGGCATCTTCAACCGGCAGCTTTACCTCTTGTTCTGCTGCTGCTTCCTCAGTCCAGTCTGCCCAGTAATCAATATGGCCCGGATATATCGGCGACAGAATCGCCACCACGATGCCGATAACCGAGAATACCGAAAACGCATAGGCATACCCGAAGCCGTCCACCAGCATGCCTGCAATGGGTGATCCCGTTGCTTGCCCGAGCGCAACAGCCATGAAGGGCAACACCGGTCCCATCGAGAGTCGACCTGGCAGCAGTCGGATGCCGGTCATGAGATATAGCCCCGTAAGACTCATATAGGCAAGGCCGAAGACCAGCGCGGAGAACATCGCCAGCCCCAACTGACTTGGGCTGGCGGCGAGCAATACCAGGCTCGAGGACAGCATCATCAGCATCAATGCTTGAGTAATGGGTGGATTATTGCGGTCAGCCAAGTCACTAACCATGGCACCACCGAGGCCGGCGATACCGACCGCGAACCATAGCCAACCGGTTTGGCCAGTGGGCAGCGCGCCGAGGGTAACCGCCAGGTCCGGGGCGAAAAGCCAGTACGGTGCAGCAATAAAGCCCATGGCAAAGGCGAACAACGTGAGCCGAATAAGACGCGACCACTGCAACCTGCTGATTAGGGGCGGCGGTGCGGCGTTTGCCGGCATGATCCTTGATATCGAGGGGATGAAGTACCACGCCGCAACGATCCCAATACCCGCCAGCGCAGCGAACATTGCATAAGTGAAACGCCATGCATCGGACAGGAACACAACGGTAGGCACCGCGACGATGATGCCTATGCTGGTACCCGCGTTCATGATCGAGCTCACTCGCCCGTGCATCGTGCGGCTCACCAGTGCCTGCATGGCGGCGGTTAGTGCCGGCATCATCAAACCGGTACAGATGCCGCAGATAAACACGCCAACACCGAGCGATAATGCACCTGAGGCCTGACCGATCAGTGCAAGACCGACAGCACCGAAACCACTCGACAGTATCGCTAATTTACGCGCACCAAGACGATCAGCGGCGAGTGGCGCGACCAGCGTGGCGAGCACAAAGCTGATTAACGGCAGCGCCCCGATAATACCGATCAGGTAGGCCGACAATTTCAGCTCGGTGCTGATGGAGGGGACGAACAGGCCGAAAGCGAATCGCGCGAGCCCGAAACTGATGGCGATTAGCGCGGCACCAAAAAGGGCAAATCCCATGTTCGACAAGGTTCTCATTGGGCCTTGCTCCGGGCCGTCTATCTAAATGATGAGCCTATCTAAGTACAGGACACCCGGCGGTGTCAAACGGCGCCGCCTTGGCCCATTGCTGAGCCCATTCCAGGGCGATGGCAGCGTGGAGTCATGAAGAGCCGATGGACAGAATAGGGTAGATTTCAGCCAGACAGTAAAAGGGCCGATTTCCTGGGAAAGCGGCCCTGCAAGTCATGACTTTCTTGTCAATTAATCATTGTTACTTATCCGCCGTGCTGGTCGACTTCTTGCTCTTGTCGCTCTGCTGCTGGCTCTTCTGCATGTTTTCTTCGAGCTGCTTGCGACCCATCTGCATGTTTTCCGTCGTCAACTGCTGGGTCTCCTTCAGGTATTCCTGATTCAAAGCCTGGATCCTGTCAGCGTCTTTCTTCATTTGCTCACTCAATTCGCGGACGGCCTGCTGCTGCTGCTCGATTACCTGACGAAAGCTTTCGGAATCCTTGACTTCGAGCCACGAGCGGGATTGCGCCAAATTCTTGTCCGCAAAGGCACGAACAGAATCGAACTGAACCGAGAAGAGTTTTTCAAAGTAATCAGTGGTCAGTGCTCCGTAGGCACGCACCGGCTCGATAACAGCATTGTCGATCTGCTCTTTAGCTCGCTCGGTGGAATTCTCGGTAGCCTTGTTGCCATCTGTCTTGGTCTTTTCAGTGCTCATCTAACCTCTCCTTGTCTTGTAACAAGAAAGTGAAATATTAATTCAGGTGCTAATCGCATTCAGCAAGTAATCCCTCAGCAAGCTGATGCTGATGCAGCCTGTTTTTGTAGAAGCGTCAACCCAACGATGACGGCGCATCATTCCTTGTCGGGCTGGCATCTACGGCTACATGACCCAAATTATAAATAGTCAAAGAGAGTCTTTCTGTTCGGTAGCACACCCAACTACATCCAAATCCGCGTTATTCAGCACGAGGGCTTGAGAAAGGGGGGCTTAGGAGAGGAGCTTAGGCGGCTCCCGACTCCCGGAAGTGTTGCCAGGCATGGTGGTAGAGTACGCCGGCATAGCCGTTGCGCTGAATGATCTTGAGGATCTTTGCGGGGTTTTCGTCATTCAGGGCCTTGTGCAGTTTCGCCCGCTGCTCGTCATCGAGGGCTTCGTACCAGTGGTAGGGCTTGCCCTGGGCATTGCCATCCTCGGCCTTGCGCATCAGGTCCATTTCGATGCGCCCGCCATGTCGATACAGGATATCGTAGCCCTCCTGCAGTTGGGTAGTCGGCACATCGCACGGCTTTTCGAGGCCTTCCAGCACGTTGTAGTAGTAATAGCTCAGCGGTTGCATTTGGCTCCTCCAGAGGTATGCCGTTGCCCATCCCTACTAGGCACTGTCCGAAAACTGCCTACGCTCACCGAGTTTCGAACGGTGCCTAATCTGCTTTCCTGTTCTCCATCCTGCCTGAGGCAGGGCGGCGAGCTCAAATGAAAAATGCACGCCATTCGCGCACCCGCTCCCCCCCGGAGCGCGGCCCGGGCGAAGCAGCGCGACAGGCCGGTCATGGTGCCGCTCGAGCCCACGCCACACACCACGGCGTCGAGGCGCCCGTCCATCTGGCGCAGGATATCCGGGACGGTGTCCAGGGTGGCGACCCGCACCATCGGCGTGTTGCCGATCAGGTCCATGGCATTCGCAAGGTAAGCGGCCATTCCAGAGCGTGACGGGTTCCGCTTGCGTTACACCTCCCGTAATGGCTGGATCATCCCCACCGAGACCTTCCACTGGCGGTTGTCTTTCGACTGTACGACGACCGTCTTGCGGAAGTTCTTGATGACACGGCCGAAGATCTGTCCTTCGCGGGTCTCGAAGGAGACGGCTTTGCCCAGGTTCAGGCGACTCAGTACGTCCATCTTCTGACGGGCCTGGAGTTCGTCGATGCGGCGGCAGATGATGTCGTTGAGCGCCAAGAGCTGGTCGAGGCTCATGTCGTCGATACGCATGGGAAAAATGGGTCTCGTACATCGGGAAAGGCGCTTACCTTGCCCGATGTTCCGGCGGCTGTCGATTCAGCGGTCGATGTCCGAGCGAAGCGGCGCATCCGCGAACGCCGATTTCCAGCGGCGCGGCGTCAACTCCTCGGCGCGAGAGACCGGATGGATGGCGATGCGCTGCAGGACGTCGACCAGGTAGGTGTAGGGATCCACACCGTGCAGTCGGCAGGTGGTCAGCAGGCTCTGCAGGATGCCGACGTGCTCGGCGCCGATCTCGCTCCAGCAGAAGAGCCAGTTGCGCCTTCCCATGGGAAGGCAGCGTAGCCCACGCTCCAGGTGGTTGGTGTCGATCGGCACGTCGGGATCGGAGAGGAATACCTCCAGGCTTCGCTGTCGCTTCAGCGCATACTCGACGGCTTTGCGGAGCGGATGCTGGGGTTCCAGATCATCACGATGACGTTGGTGATCACACCACTGCCAGAAGGCCCGCACTCGCGGTTCGCTGTAGTCGGTGCGGGCCTTGAGTTTCTCCGGCCCTTCGCGGCCCTTCTTGCGGATCCAGGCCTCGATCTCGTAGATCCCGGCGATCCGCAGCAGGGCTTCCTCCACGGCGTCATCGCTCTCGCGCGCTTTTTCAAAGTGCCGTCGCGTGTGGGCCCAGCATTCGGCGTGGGTCACTCCCGGCCGCGTCTCGGCATAGCGAGCATAGGAGGCATTGCCGTCGGTCAGCAACACACCCTCGAAGTGCTCACCCAGCACCTTGTCGATATGCGCCTTGGCCCGCGACGGGGAGAAGGTGAAGCTGATCTCGTCGTGGTCGCCGTACAGTGGCCAGAACCACGCCTCCTTCATCTTGCCCTTGGCCTTGCGGCCGGCCTTGATCGGCGTCTCGTCCATAGCCAGCACCTGGCTGTTCAGCACATGCTCCAGCTGAGCCAGGTGGATCGGCGACAGCAGCGCCGCGGCCCGCGCGACCTGCTGGGTCAGCGTGGTTCGGCTGAGCTGGATACCGGCCTGTTGCAGGCGCTGATGCACGGCCGGGTCAATCGCCAGCAGCCGTTCTGACTTGCGGCCGAACAGCTGCCGCTTGAACCAGTCGAGCTGCCGCTGGAGCGATGCATTCTCTTCCCTGAGTGCCGCGACGTCGGCCAGGGATTGCTGGTATTTCTGCTCCAGAGAAAGTGCGGTCACGAGGTGATAATTCCCGATGAATCAGGCTGTTATTTTACCATGACGTCAGGCCGCTGACACCTTGGGATGCCAACGTTTTCGGCGTTTCGTGACCACCAGATCGAGCCCCTCGATTAGTGCTTCGAGCTCGGCATGGCTGAGCGCGATGGCCTGGCCTGTGGGGGCCGACAAGGCGGCAAGCGACCTCGCTCCAGGCGCTTGCTCCACACGCAGTAGCCGCCGGCCTGGAAGTTCAGGCACTTGAGTTGGGTGCGTCGCCGTTTGATGAAGATGAAACCGTGACCGCTCAAGGGATTCTGGCCCAGCTGTCGCCGTACCATAGCGGCGAGGCCGTCATAGGAGCGGCGCATGTCGGTGAGCTGCGTGCACAGCCAGAGCTGGAGGGGCGGGCGCATCATCCACCCCGGCGAAATCGCAGGCAGACACCATAGCCCAGGTCGAGCTCGATCTCCCAGCCACGCGAGTCGCGACCGGGCTCCTCCGTCGCAGGGATCGACACCGGGGCGAAGAGCGCGCCCTCGGCACCCGAGGCCTGAGGCATCGCCGCGGCTCCTGATGTCAGACGGCGCTTCCAGAGCTGGAACGAGCTCTTGGACAGGCTTTTCTGTTCACAAAACAATCGCTGGGACAAACCGCTGCGGGCCTGCTCGTCAATCCAGGCCTGCCACTGCTGGGCGAGATAGCGTGGGTGGCGTTGCTTCGGCATGAGCACTGATTCTCCGTCGATAATTGACGGGTTCAGCGTAGGGGGGGCAGGACGCGGCTAGAAATGACGCGCCGGAATGGCCGGTTACTTCGCAAGGGGGTTGCATTGATCCCATGCATGGGATAAATCATCCTTTGGTATTAGGCTGAATCTCAGAACATCTTAACGACACCGCCCGTATGCAAGGGTGTCCTATGGCAATGAATTCGTCCAAGCCCCGCATCACCCTGTCCAGGAGCGCCGCGTGCAGGTGTAAGGAGTATGACTGAATCGTTGATCCAGATAGGCGTTGTGCCACGCCAGAGTCGCTGGCGTGGTCGCTGTCCATAACTTGGCATTCAGGTGACCCATGGA
Organism: Halomonas sp. DQ26W; assembly: GCF_003339685.1. GTDB lineage: Bacteria > Pseudomonadota > Gammaproteobacteria > Pseudomonadales > Halomonadaceae > Halomonas. The sequence continues at coordinate 29,726 of NZ_QPKI01000036.1, forward strand.
AGATAGAGCAACCAACGCAACAGAAGCGCATCCGCTGGTGGATATTTCCCTGGGGCTGGATGCGCGCGGCGAAGCCTCGACCGAAGGCGTGCTGCACGAGGTCCTGCATGCCATCCGCACCCATCTTGGCATGGAAGTCGCCTTTATTTCAGAGTTTGAAGACGAAAGACGGATTTTTCGCTTCGTGGACGAAGAGGAGGGAGCCCCACACCTGGAAACCGGGGCTTCGGATCTTCTTGAGGAGAGCTACTGCCAACGGGTCGTGGATGGCAGGCTGCCGGAAGTGATCCACGATGCGCGACAGGAGCCGGCGGCGCTGGAACTGGCGGCCACCCTGGAGATACCGATAGGCGCGTACCTCAGCGTGCCCATATGCCTGCAGGATGGCAGCGTTTACGGCACGCTGTGCTGCTTCGATCGCCAATCCGACGCCACATTGAATGTGCGTGACCTGGCCATGATGCGGGTCTTTGCCGACTTTGTGGCGCGGCAGCTGGAACGTCAGCGCGAGCGCCAGCAACGGCAGAAGGCCGCCGAGGCAAGAATACGCGATGTGCTCGACCATCGTCGCTTCCACATCGTATTCCAGCCCATGTACGATCTCGTCGACAAGCACATCGCCGGTTATGAAGCGCTGTCGCGCTTCGTCGCCGAGCCGATCCGAGGACCCGACAAGTGGTTCGAGGAGGCCGCCACGGTGGGGCTGCGAGTGGAACTGGAGCTGGCGGCCATCGAGTTGGCGCTGGAGGCGCTGCCCGAGATTCCCGACACGGCCTATCTGTCACTCAATGCTTCTCCGGCCACCATCCTGTCCGGCCGGATTGCCGATCTGTTCGCCCCCTATCCCCGTGACCGCCTGATGCTCGAGGTCACCGAACACGATATCGTTGACGACTACGCTGGCCTCTTCGAGGCGCTGGTCGAGATGCGCAGGCAAGGGCTCAGGCTGGCGATCGACGACGCGGGCGCCGGCTATGCCAGCTTTCGCCACATCCTCCGCCTGGCGCCGGACGTCATCAAGCTGGATCGATCCCTGACCCACGGCATAGACACGCGCCGCGACAGCCGGGCACTGGCCGTGGCCCTGGTTGGCTTCGCGACCGAAACGGGCAGCGGGCTGCTCGCCGAGGGCGTCGAGACGCAGGCCGAGTTGGAAGTACTGCGAGACATCGGGGTCCGCAAGGCTCAGGGCTACCTGCTGGGACGGCCGGGCCCCTTGCCTGCCTGACGAGGCCTCCGGGAGCTTTCCGAGTCCGATCGAGCGCGTCCTTGAACAGCATCCCGGGTGCAGGTGAAGATCGGTGACACGATGTGCACCCAGTGGTACACCGGGTGGCGATGGCTCTCGCCATTGGCGTCGAGAAATTGCTGCAGGCTACGCATGGTCATGGCCTCGTTATACTTGGGAGGCTCCGAGTCATGTCCATTCTAGGCTCGTCAGCGTGAGGTTGGCTTGTATGTAACCGCTACCGAACGGAAAGGAGAGGCGGTACCGTTCGCGCCTGCTAGGCTGAAGAGTGGTTTCCCCGTCGCTGCCATGCGCGCACGCGCTGACCCGCGAGCGGCTCTTCCAGTGGCATCGTTGGCTATTCCCTGATGCCGATGCCTCGTTGGTCAAGCTGCAGGTAGACATGATGGATTGACCTGCCCCTCCTCAACGTCGTGGGTTACGTTCGAGGTGGGGGCACCTAAACCCAGAGCCACTATTGAGGGAGGCAGGTCATCAAACAGTCTAGCGCAACCCATCA
>NZ_QPKI01000037.1 GCF_003339685.1 Halomonas sp. DQ26W
GATAGCGCACGGGGGTGCTCAAGCCGACCAGGTGGGACGGGAAGGCGATGGGCACCTGCCAGCGGACGCTCTCCTGGGCGTTGGCGGTGCTTGCCAGGGTGGCACTTGCCAGCACAGCGGCAGCTGTTGTGCCGATCAGCTTGAAACGGGCAGGCATTCTGGGGCCAGTAAGGGCTTGCATAGACGCGACTCCACTTGTTGCGACGGGTATTGTTTTAGGAAAGGCCTATTCCGAAGACGAGGTTATAGAGGGGGCCGGTTCGGCTCAAGTTGGAAAATTGGTAATACCAATTATGGCTTTTGCGGCACTCGTGTAAGTTTTACGATAGGAATTGCGAAATTCGCCATTATGTCTGGAAAAATAGGATAACGTGACGCGAAAATCCTGGAAAGAACATCTTGAATTAGCGTGCTCATGACTGGCCGTCAGAGCGACATTTCGACCAATTGCTAAGAAAATGAGCTCTTTACTCTTGCCAGAAAAGAGCAGAGTTCCTACAGGAGAGCGATGTGAGAGGTCTGTTGAGAGAGTCAGAGGTCGCTTTATTGCTGAATTGGTCAGACCAAATGGCGAGGCTTGGTTGGCGGGGGCTCGTCTGGATCAGCGGAAATGCGGATGAGGCACTCGCTCATGCGGCTGACATCTGGCAGCGGCGTAACTGGCAAGCGCCGTGCTGGGTGGCTGCCGAACAGCCGCCTGGGTGCGAGGCCGGTCAGTGGCTTTCCCCGACGATGGCACGCAGTCACCTGGGGGGCGAGCATGATCTGCTCGTGTTCGATACGGTGTCGGCGGGCGCCGACTTCGACCCCGATGCCTTCGGTGCCTTGAGCGGTACCCTGCGTGCCGGGGGCTTGCTGCTGCTGCTCACGCCCGCCGACTGGGGCAGGCCGCAAGCGGAGTGCTCGGTCGTGGGCCCCTATTTCTTACGTCTACGCCGCCTGCTGGAGTCAGCCGATAGCGTGGTTCACTGGCGAGCTGGTGGGATGCCTGTGCTACCCCAAGGCCCTGGTGCGGTGCCTGCCAGGACCACTCCCGTCGAGGACCCGGACTGCCTGACAACCGATCAGGCCAAGGCGGTGGCGCGGCTGGTCAGGCTGAAGCGGCGCCGGCCTCTGGTACTCACGGCGGACCGCGGGCGCGGCAAGACGGCAGCCCTGGGGATCGCCTGCGCCCGGCTGCTGGCTGGCGGAGAGCGTGAGATACTGGTCACTGCCCCCCGCCCCGCTGCGGTGTCGTCACTGTTCGAGCGGTTGTCGTCGCTGTGCCCGGAAGGGGAGCGGCAAGGTAACGACTTCGTCGATACCGAGGGGAGCAGGGTGGCGTTCGTTGCGCCTGATGAGCTGTCCGCCATGGCGGAACGGGGAGACGCGGGTGGCAGTGGCAGTCGGCTGTTGGTGGACGAGGCGGCGGCGATCCCCGCCAGCCTGCTCGGCCAGTGGCTCGAGGCCTTCCCCCGCATTGCCTTCGCTACCACCATCCACGGCTACGAAGGCTCTGGCCGCGGCTTTGCCCTGCGTTTTCGGGAGCGACTGCAGCGTCAGGCTCCCGATTGGCACGAGTTTCATCTGGCGGCACCGGTGCGCTGGGCGGTGGGCGACCCGTTGGAACGCCTGGTCTGCGACCTGCTGCTACTTGATGCCGAGCCGCCACCCGCCGCACCTGCGACAGCCGCGTTGATCGAGAAGACGTGGCCACGCGACCGGCTCACCACCGACGAAGCGGCACTGCGAGACATCTTCGGCCTGCTCGTTCAGGCTCACTACCGCACAACCCCGGGAGACTTGCGACGGCTGCTCGATGAGCCGGGGCTGCGGGTCTCGACGCTGGATGCCGAGAGTCGCCCCCAGGGGGTGATCGTCCTCGGGGACGAAGGCGGTTTCGAAGCCGAACTGGCCGAACGGGTGGCGCGGGGCGAGCGTCGTCCGCGGGGCCACCTTATGGCTCAGTCCCTGGCGGCACACGCCGGCTCCCGTGAGGCCCTGAAGGCTCGGCTGCGCCGCGTGCAGCGTATCGCCGTGCATCCCGGCCGCCGTCGCGAAGGGCTGGGGCGACAGTTGCTCGAGTCAGTCCTGGCTGCGGCCCGTCGGGATGGCGTCGACATGTTGGGCGCAAGCTTCGGCGCCGAGCCGGGCCTGATCGCCTTCTGGCAGGCGCAGGGTTTTCGGGCGGTCAGGCTGGGGCTGTCCCGCGAGACCGCCACTGGCGAGCATGCACTGATGGTGTTGGCGCCGACCAGTGACAGGGGCGAGGCCCTGGTCGACGAGCTCACGTCAGGTTTTCAGCGACTGCTGCCGGCATTGCTTGCCTTCGAACTCAAGTCCCTGGATCCGGCAGTGGCGGTGGCGCTGCTGGCCGAAGGGCCGAGGCCCGCCCTGGATGCCATCGCTCGGCGCGATATCGCTGATGTGGCCTTCGGCTATCGTGAGCCGGCGTTGGCACGTCCGCCCTTGCAGGCCCTACTGCGCCAGGCAGCGGTCGAGCGGTGCAGTGACCCGGTACTGGCCTGCCTGGTGGCCTGGGCCTTCCAGGGCCGTGACATGCGCTGGTTGGCGACTAACCTAAAGGTGGCGGGGCGACGCGGCGTCATGGAAAAGCTGCGCAAGGCCGTGGCACGTCTCATCGAGGGTCGGTTTGCGCAGGGTTGAATGGAGAGTTGAGTGAACTTTCCCCGGCGTCACCGTCCCGGTAAGGTAGCCCGGTTATCCACATGAAGACGCAACGATGAACGAACATCTCGAGCAGCTTTCGCCGCAGCTACTGTGGCGGCATTTCCGTACCCTGTGTAACACGCCGCGGCCCTCCGGGCACGAGGCCGCGCTGGTGGCCATTCTCGAGGCCTGGGCCGATGCCCGCGGCCTGGTTCATGACCGCGATGCCTTCGGCAACCTGCGCATTCGCAAGCCTGCCACGCTGGGCCATGAAGCGGCACCGGGCATCATCTTGCAGGGGCATCTGGACATGGTGGCTCAGGCCAACCTCGACCATCCCCATGACTTCACGCGGGACCCCATCGAGACCTACGTGGCGGAGGGCTGGCTGCATGCCCGCCACACCACACTGGGAGCGGACAACGGGCTTGGCGTGGCGGCGGCGCTGGCCGTGCTCGAGGATGACAGCCTGAAACACGGCCCGCTCGAGGCGCTGTTCACCCTGGAGGAGGAGACCTCCATGGGCGGTGCCCTGAACCTGACGGAGGGGTGGCTCGAGGGCCAGGTGCTGCTCAATCTCGATTCCGAGGATCGCGGCGAGGTCATCATCGGCTGTGCCGGTGGCGCTGATATCGTCGTCGAAGCACAGCTGCCGACCACCGAGCTTGGCGATGACGAAATGGCAATCCGGCTTTCCCTGACCGGCCTGGTAGGGGGGCATTCCGGCATCGATATTCACCGCGGCCGGGGCAACGCCAACCGGCTGCTGGTGCGGGCCCTGCGGGCGCTGGAGGCCTTCGATGCTCGCCTGGTCGACTACCAAGGCGGCACCCTGCGCAATGCCTTGCCCCGCGAGGCGTTTGCCACTCTGGCCCTGCCGGCCGACAAGGAAATGGCTGCCCGCGAACGGATATCCGCGCTCCAGCAGGAGCTACGTGCCGAACTGGCAGGTGTCGACGAAGGGGTGACGCTGGCGCTGCAGCCACTGATGTCCCCACCGGGCAAGGCGCTCAACGCCCATGCCAGCCGCATGCTGGTGGCGGCGCTGCACGTGGCGCCCTGTGGTGTGGAGCGGATGAGCCTGGATGTGCCCGGGGTGGTGGAGACCTCCAACAACCTGGGTGTGGTAAGCCTTGAGAAGGGGCGCTTCCATCTCTGTGCACTGGTTCGTTCGCTGCGCGACTCTGCCACGGCAGACTTGGCCGATCGTTTTGCCGGGCTGTTCGATCTGATCGGTGCCCGTACCCGGGTCGAAAACGGATATCCCGGCTGGACGCCCGACCCCGGCAGCCTTTTGCTGGCACGCTTTCGCCGGCTGCATCAACGGCTGCAGGGCAGCGACTCGGCGGTCAAGGTGATCCATGCTGGGCTGGAGTGCGGCATCCTGGCGGGCAAGTATCCCCATCTCGACATGATCTCTTTCGGCCCGCTGATTCGTGGGGCCCACTCACCCGACGAGCGCGTGGAGCTGGCATCCGTCGAGGAGTTCTGGGCGCTGCTGCGGGGGCTGATCGAGGATCTCGCCGATGATCGGGTGGCCTGAGGCTTTCGTCAGGACGAACCGGGCACGGAAAACGGCACCGACCGATGGGCGGTGCCGTAACGGGATGAACCGATATCGGGACACTCAGCCCAGGTAGGCGTTGAGCATCCAGACGGTCTTTTCCTGCTCGCGAATGTAGTCGCCGGCCTGGGCGGCGGTGCCTTCGTCATCGGCATCGGAAGCCAGGGCAAGCACCTCGCGCTGCAGCTCGATCAGCGTTTGATAGCCCTTGAGCACGCCTCGTACACAGGCTTCGCCATCCCGTACGTCCTTGTCTTCGCCGATCACCGCCAGGGAAACATAGTCACTGTAGACGTGAGCCGGCTGGTGCCCCAAGGTCAGAATGCGCTCAGCGACATCGTCAACCTTGGTCAGCAGGTCGGTATAGAGCTCCTCGAACTTGGTGTGCAGCTCGAAGAACTGAGGGCCCTTCACGACCTTGCGGGAACCCTGCGTCATGGCGAGACTCTGATAGTGGGCCTTCACGTGGCATGCTGCGCATCCGGCGGTTGCATGGCGCCCTGTGCCGAGTAGACTGCGAGGCAAATCGATCGGGAGAGACCCAATGCGTTCATGGTGGTGGATGCCCTGCCTGCTGGTATTGTCCGGCTGCCAGACCGCTCCTACGGTACTGCCAACGGCGGAGCCTCTACCAGCAGCAGAGTGCCGTTGGGAAACCGGTGGTATCGGTGCGGACGAGTGGTTGCGTCGCTCTCTCACGGCACTCGAGCGAGACGGCTTCGTGATCCGGCACACCGAGACGGCGCTGGGGCTGTTGAATGCCGAGCGTACCCGTACGGTGCCCGGTTACAGTGACTTCCATGATCGTGACCGCGTCGGTGTGTTCGGCGGCTATGGCGTGGGCGGCGGGCGCGGCGGTCTATCCACCGGTGTCATGATCGGCTTTGGCGGCGTGGCAGGCAGCTTCACTCGTGATGCCACGCGCCTGGAACGCGTTTCGCTGGTGGCCGACGGTGGATGGGTGCGGGTCACGCGGGATATTCAGATCATCGACTGGCAAGGCGAGATCCGCGAGGCACGCAGCGCCAGCGACACCGACTTCTGCCTTTCTCTACGCAATGCCATGACCACGACCGACTCCTCGGGAGGCGGTTAATGTCCCGTTTCGCCATTCTGCTGTTAGTGCTCGTGCTGACCGGTTGTGCGGTCACTGCCCCGGCCCCCGATCCCCGCGAGCTCTCCCTGGCTGTCATGCCAGGTGCCGTGCTGCAGGAAACCGTCGACCTGTTGATGGACGAGGGCTACGTGATACGCCATGCGGATGCCGAGTTGGGCAGGGTGGAGGCGACGTTGTCGCGCTGGCCCGGCTATCGGGTCAGGGCGGAGGTCATGCCCGAGGGCGAGGTGGCACGCATCTCTATGACGGCCACGCGAGGTGGTCGCCCGCTGCCGCCTCACCTGCTCGACCGACTGTTGGCGGCACTGCAGACTCGGCTTGGGCTGGCTCCTTGATGTCTCGGTGTACCAGCGTTCTGTATGGCGCATACTGTTTCACCTGCTTTCGAGATACCCGACAACCATGAATTTGCTACCTCATTCTTCATTGCCGAGCCGTGCACGCTGCTGGCTGACCCTGCTGATGCTGATTCCGGTGCTGGCCCAGGCACACCCCCATGGCTGGATCGATATGCGTATGCGCGTGATCCTCGACGATCAGGGCCGCCTCGAAGGGTTGCATCAGGCCTGGCGCATGGATCCCTTCTATAGCCTGATCATCCTCGAGGAGCTGGGGCTGGCCGTGGGCGAGGGCGGCCTCGAAGCGGGTCTGGATCGGTTGGGTGGCGAAATTCGGCAGAATCTGGCACCCCTTGACTATTTCACCGAACTGCGGGTAGGGGGCGAGAAGATTGCCGTGGGGGAGGTGACCGAATACACCGTCATGGAGCGCGGAGGGCGAGTCGAGTTCATCTTCATGCTGCCGATGGAGACGCCGTTGCCACTGAGCGAGAAGACACTGCATTACAAGGTGTTCGATCCCACCTACTACCTCGAGGTGGTACACGAGGCCGAGGGCAACACCCCCCTGGATGATGCCTTGACGGTCAACGGCGATCTGACATGCACGACACGCATCCTGCCCGCTGATCCGGATCCCAAGCGCGTCATGGAGGCCTCGATGCTGGATATTACCGATCAGGCCGAGCCGGGGCTGGGCCGTCACTTTGCCGAGACCGGGGAGGTGACATGCGAATAAGTGCTATGCGTCGTCATGGCAGAGGATGGCTGGTCGGGATCGGCCTGCTGCTGGTTGCCCTCTTCGTCCTGCTGATCGCGCAGGGGAGCTTCCAGTCGCTGAGCTTTCAACTGGTATCCTGGCAGCGGGAGTTCCACCGCGCCCTCACCATGGCGATCACCGAACTTTCCGGGACTCCCTCGCCGGCCACCTGGATAGCACTGCTTGGCATCAGCTTCGGCTACGGTGTCTTCCATGCCGCGGGGCCTGGCCATGGCAAGGCGGTATTGACCACCTACCTGCTCACCCAGGGCGGGGCGGTTCGCCGTGCACTGGCGCTCTCCTTTGCTGCGTCACTGCTGCAGGGCGTCGTCGCCATCAGCCTGGTCGTGGTGTTGGTGCATGGCCTTGGCTGGGTTACTCGTCAGGCCATGGGCAGTGTGATCTGGGTCGAGCAGGCCAGCTTCCTGATGGTGGTGCTGCTGGGAGCCTGGCTCTGCCTGCGGGCCATTCGCCAGCTACGACGTCCAGTGACCCCCGGCCATGCTCACTCGTCGCCGGGCGCTACAGCAGACCATGTGGCGGACCCGCAACATGACCATGAACACTGCTGTGGGGGACATCACCACGTCGACCCTCGGCAGGCCGCCGACTGGCGTACCGCGTTGGCTACCGTCGTCGCCATTGGCATACGCCCTTGTAGCGGTGGAGTACTGCTGCTGGGTGCGGCGACCCTGCTGGGCCAGTTTCCGGTCGGGGTCGCGGCCGTGCTGGTCATGTCGCTGGGCACAGCATTGACCGTCTCTGGCCTGGCGCTGGCCAGCGTCGTGGCGCGTGGCTGGGCCGAGCGTCGTCTGGCCCGGCAGAGCAGCATGGAGCGTGCCGGTCGCATGCTGGGCTGGGCATCTCTGGGAGGCGGGCTGGCCATCATGGCGTTGGGGATTTCGCTTTCCATTACCGGGGTGTCCCAGCCCGCTTCGGTGCCATTGCTGGGGGAGCCGCCTTCGCGCAGTGCCGGCGCCGAGTCGCCCGCCCGGGCCAGCCCCTTCGGTGGGGGCTGAGCTCGCTTACCTCAGATTGAGGGCCTCGATCCGGGCCAGCAGGTGGTCCCGCATGCTGGCCAGGCTGTCCAGATCGTAGGGTTCGGCTTCGCCGTGGCCCCACACGGGCGAGGGCCAGGCGGCATCGTCCCTGCGCCTGACGACAACATGGACATGGAGCTGGGCCACGACGTTGCCGAGGCTGGCAATGTTGAGCTTGTCCCCCTTGGCCAGGGTCTTCAGCATTCGGCCGACCTGCGTGGCTTCGTACCAGAGCCGCTGCTGGTCCACCTCGTCCAGATCGAATAGCTCGCTTACGCCGCTGCGGCGGGGAATCAGGACCAGCCAAGGGAAGCGGGCGTCATCCATCAATCGGACCTGACACAGTGATAGCTCGGTTACCGGGTAACTGTCCTGCACCAGCCGCTCGTCGAGTTCAATGACTGTCATGGCTCCCTCTCGTCGTGATCGCCGTGTTGAGTATCCGCCGGTCTCATCATGACACAGCCAGTTCGAGAATGGCCTCACTACGGCGGAGCGAGGCGTTGTTGTCTTAATCAACGCAGTGGCGGGCCGTCGATGCTAGATTAAAGAGGCAGACGTCCTGCCCAATGGAGAAGGCAAAATGAAACGGATACTACCCATGTTGCTGGTTTCGCTCTTTGCCCTGTCACTGCTGAATGGCTGCAACACCATGCGTGGCGCGGGCGAGGACATCGAAAAAGGCGGCGAGGCGATTCAGCGCCAGGCAAGCTGAAGCGGAGAATTAGGCAAGGCTTGGCCAGGCCTGTTACGCTGAACGAGGCCATTGCTTCACGGAAAGGAATGGATGTCCCAGTAATGTTTAAGGAGAAACGACCATGAAGAAAGCCATTGCCCTTAGCTTTGCCCTGCTGATGACCGCCGGCGCCCTTGCAGGTTGCAACACCATGCAAGGTGCCGGAGAAGATGTGGAGCGCGGCGGACAGGCTGTACAGGATGCCGCCGAATAAGTCCGTGCTCTAACTCTATGACCGGTTCGGTCGACACGCGGGTATGCCAGGCGGCATGCCCGTATGTCTTTCATCATGGCCGTCCTTACTATTGTTCCCGTCAGCCATTGAGGCAAACCGATGGCCATGTCCATAAAACTGTGTCTGTCGTTTACCAGCCTGTTGCTGCTTACCGCCTGTGCTCCCATGAACCAGACCAACCCACCCCGTGAGCCTGCTCCGCAGCCTCCTCGCGTCAGCAGTGGCGAGGATGCCTGTGGCGCGAACCGCGTTCAGGACCGTGTCGGTCGCCGCTATGACGAGGCGCTGGGCGAGTCGATGCGCGACCAGAGCAGTGCGGGTGCGCTTCGCGTGATGCGCCCCGGTTACGCCTACACTCTAGATTACCGAGAGGATCGCCTCAACGTGCGCGTCAACGAGAATGAGGAAATTACCGACATCGGCTGCGGCTGAAGCCGGCTTTCGTCCGCTTCAGTCGTAGCGCTGCTTCCAGCGCTGGTGGGCGACCTGCTCCTTGAGCAGTTCCAGGGTGTCGAGCAGAACTTGATTTGTGACTTGGTCGGTGTGTGCATCGACTGTCAGCCAGGCATCGAAGCTGCTGTCGGCGAGGTGCTCCACCAGCGAGTCGAACTCCACTGAATGGAGGCCCTCGATGGCCTCGTGCACCAGGCGTTGCGCGATATCGCTGAGCGCTTCGTCGAGGGCACTGGCGACCTGGCCACCTAGCGGCAGCCGCCTGAGCCGTTTGATCTCTGGGCTCTCCGCCAGGGTTCGCCTGACCAGGGCGTTGATGAAGCGCATCAGGTCATCGCGATTGGCCCGGTAGGCGCTGTCGGCCATCACCTCAAGGCGTCGGAAAATTTCGTGGATCAGCGCCTGCTTGCGCGGCATGATCACCTCATCGACGATACGCTGCGACAGTGATTCGCTGCTGCGCACCTGTTCCTGGATACTGCTCAGCTGGCGCAGGGCGATACGGTCCGACAGCTCCTCGATCAGTATGTCGTAGTACTTGGCGTAGATGCCGTACAGCCGCCACTGGCGGATATCTATCAGGCCCAGTCGTTGCAGGCGCTGCAGCAACGAAATGACCCGCAATATCCTCAGCAGCCGGAACCCGCCCACCGGAATGCAGCCCAGCACGTCGTACCAATGCACGAAGGGGTAGAAGAACCAGCGATGATAGCGGCGCTCGGCAATCGCCACCGCCCAGCCCAGCAGGACATCGAGCACGAAGATTGCCACGAAGACCAGGTCGATGGCGACGAAGTTGTCATGGATATGCCGGTCGTAGGCGCCATGCAGCCCCGGGGCCATGGCTTTGAAGGCGTCGTTCAGCGGTGTCAGCAGAAACAGGCCATCGATCAGCAGCAGCGTCAGGTTGGCAATGACCAGCAGGATGATGACCAGGTCCCATGCCAGGTGCATGCGCTCGAGAAAGAGTGTGGGGCCAGCGCGTTCAGGCTTGGTGTGGGGCATAGACCTCTCCTTGTCCGGTATCGGTTCGATGCGCCTCAGCTGTCCTGCTGCCGGCTCGCCTGGTTGGCGAAATGGTCCTTTTGCGCCTGATGCTCCTGCTCGTCGGCCTTCTTGCGCAGTTTCTTGCGCAGCGCGGCTTTCTCGAAGCGCAGTTTTTGCAGCGATGTCGTCAGCTTTAACGGTGGAACCCTGGCGGGGTGGCCGTTGGCATCCACCGCCACCATGGTGAGATAGCAGCTATTGGTATGCCGAATCACCTTGTCGCGTATGTTCTCCGCGACGACTTTCACGCCGATCTCCATGGAGGAGCGGCCGACATGGTTTACGCAGGCAAGGAACGTCACCAGTTCGCCGACGTGGATCGGCTGCTTGAACAGCACCTGATCGACGGAGAGCGTCACCACATAGTGGCCCGAATAGCGACTGGCGCAGGCATAGGCCACTTCATCGAGTTTCTTCAGGATGGCGCCGCCATGGACCTTGCCGCTGAAGTTGGCCATGTCGGGAGTCATCAGCACGGTCATGCTTAATTCGTGCTGGCCGGGCAGGTCGGAGTGATCCATATCGATTTCCTGTGGTGCCGTTCCTACAGCATAACGCCTTGCCGCAATCGTCACGACTCGCTGGCGGGGTGCCGTGCCCAGCCTTTGGCAGAGTCCAGCCCAGGGGCCAGACTCGAGGGTGGGATCAGAACCAGGTCAGACCCACGGCAATGATGGCGCCGGTGATGAACAGCTGGATCAGACAGAAGCCCATGATGTCCTTGGCTTTCAACCCAGCGATGGCGAGTACCGGCAGAGCCCAGAACGGCTGCAACAGGTTGGTCCAGGCGTCGCCCCAGGCCACGGCCATGGCCACGCGCGCGACGTCCACGCCCAGTGCCTCTGCCGCCGGCAGCATGACCGGTGCCTGCACCGCCCACTGGCCGCCGCCGGAGGGCACGAAGAGGTTGACGATACCGGCGCTGAGGAAGGACCAGAACGGCAGCGACGTTTCGGTGGCAAATGAAATCAGACCCTGGGACATGGTCTCGGCAAGCCCTGACTGCACCATGATCGCCATGATCCCGGCGTAGAAGGGGAACTGGATCACGATGCCGGCACCGCCCTTGATTGCCTCGTTGAGGCTCTCGAGCAGGCTGCGTGGGGTGCGGTGCAGCACGATGGCCAGGAACAGGAACATGAAGTTGACGATGTTCAGGTTGAGGCCGCCGCCGCGCAGGATGAAGTGGTCGAGTAGGAAGATCACCCCGGGAATGCCCACCAACCAGGCCAGAGTCACGCTGTTCTCAAGGCGATCGGCTGGGCGGGTGATGCGCACCCGGGCATCGGGCCCATCACTCAGCACCTTGGGGTCCACATAGACGCTGTCCTTCTCGTCGGGCAGCATCAGGCGGTTGACCAGGGGAATGCTGATGAACAGACACACCACGATCGCCAGATTGAAGAAGGAGAAGATGGTGGCGCCGGTACCGATCACACCGATCTGGTCGGCGGTGAAGTGCCCGTCGGTGGCGATGGTGAGTGGAATGGAGCCGGCGAGACCGCCGTGCCAGACCACGAAGCCGGAGTAAGCACTGGCCACCAGCAGGCGATAATCGACCCGGATCAGCCGTGCCAGCTCCTTGGCGAATAGTGCCCCCACCACCAGCCCGAAGCCCCAGTTGATCCAGCTGGCCAGCAGCGAGACCAGGGTGACCAGGATGATGGCGCTGCCGGCGTTCTTGGCCTTACCTGCCAGCTGCTGCAGCATGCGTTTCACCGGTGGTGAGCTGGCCAGCATGAAGCCGGTGACGAGAATCAGCAGCATCTGCATCGAGAACGTCAGCAGATTCCAGAAGCCGTCGCCCCAGAAACGCATGACCGCCAGCGGTGTCTGGCGTTCGACACCAATGGCCGCGGCGGCCGCGACGATAGTCAGTAGCAGAACGAAAATGAACGGGTCGGGTAGGTAACGATCGACCAGCCTCACGGCAGGCTTGGAGAGGAATTTGAGCATGGCAGTTTCGCTTCTTTTAATGTTGTTGAAAGGCTGTCGGGCCGTCTGAAAAAAATAGCGCAAGCTCAGAAGGTTGCACGACTCGACCCATCAACGGTGGGACGAATACCCGCTTTTGTCAAAGGGAAGAGATCGCCGGGCGCCAGCGGGTGCGGCGGTGATGCAGGTAATAGGTGCCAAGCACAGCCGAGCGCACCAGGCTGAACGTCAGAAAGGCCAGCCACAGGCCATGATTGCCCCACCCCTGAGTCACCCACCAGACCGGCAGATAGGCTGCCAGGCCGACGAAGATGCTGTTACGCATCTCGCGTATCGCCGTGGCGCCGATGAAGACCCCATCCAGCAGGTAGCTCCACACGGCGATCAGTGGCATGGCCCCCATCCATGGCAGGTAGCTGCCGGCGGTGGCACGCACTTCCGGCAGCCCGGTCAGCAGGGCAATGAGGTAGTGGCCGCCTAGGGCGAAAGCCAGCGAGGCGATGGCTGCGGTGACCAGCGAGAACCAGGCGGCGGTGCGCACGGCGGTGGCGAACTCGTCCCAGCGGCGGCGGCCCACCGAGCGGCCGACGATCGCCTCAGTGGCGTGGGCGAAGCCGTCAAGGGCATAGCTGGTCAGCATGATGAACTGCAGCAGCACGGCATTGGCTGCCAGCACCGTGTCGCCCTGCACGGCGCCTCGCGAGGTGAAGAAGGCCATGGCGAACAGCAGGCCCAGGGTGCGCACGAAGAGATTGGCATTGACGTGGAAAAGCTCCACGTAAGCGGCCACTCTCAGCAGGCGGCTGCGCAGGAAGCGGCCCTCCAGCAGCTTCAGCTGACGCATCACGAGCCACAGGCCGAAGGTCAGCGCCGTATAGTCCGCGATGACCGTAGCCCAGGCCACTCCATCGCTGGTCATGCCGAACCCCACCACGAAGAGCAGGTCGAGTGCGATATTGACGCTATTGGTCAGGACCAGGATGAGCAGGGTGACCCGTGAATTCTGCTGACCCAGGAACCAGCCGAGAATCGCATAGTTGGCCAGCACCGCTGGCGCCGAGAGAATGCGGATATGCGCGTACTCGGCCGCCAGTTCGGTAGCCACCTCGCTGCCGTTCAGCAGCCAAAGCCCGAGTGAGATCAGTGGCTGTGAGAAGAGTATCAACAGGGTGCCGATGGCGGCGGCCATCAGCAGCGACTGGCCCAGCAGGTTGCGCACGTCGCTGTCGCTTTCGCGCCCCACCGCCTGGGAGGTCAGCCCCGTGGTGCCCATGCGCAGAAAGCCGAAGCCCCAGTAGAGGAAGCTGAACAGGGTGGCGCCCAGGGTCACGCCAGCCAGGTACCGGGAATCCGGCAGGTGACCGACCACGGCGGTGTCCACCAGACCCAGCAGCGGCACGGTGATGTTCGACAGGATGATGGGCCACGCCAGCATCCAGATGCGGCGCCGGGCAGCGGAAGGGGTTGCCAGTTCCTGGGAGGCCACGGGGTCTTCCGGTGAGAGGCGAAACCGTGAAGCATGGCGTGCGACGGGGCATAACGCAACAGCCCCGCCGCGGCGGGGCTGAAACTGATTCACCTGCTCGACTAGAAGCGGTAGCCCACGCTTGCTGAAACCATGTCGATCGTGAAGTCCTCCCCGCTATCGCTCAGGTCATAGCGCTCGAATTCGGCACGCACCATGATCTGGTTGACGACATATTCCACGCCGACACCGTAGAACGGATCGGTTCCGCTGTCACCTGAGGTGCCTCGATAAGTCACACCATCAATCGTGGCGGTGCCTGATAGGCTGGCATCCCAAGCAATAAGTCCTAACTTGCCGAAAACACTGAGGCCACCGTCAATGGGCAGCTTGCCCACCAAGGCAAAGCCGAAGCCGTCTACGCCAAGTTTGATGTTGGCGCTGTCTGCTCCGTCGGAGGCTCTAGCGGTAAAATCACCAAAATCCAGATAGCTTGCTTCAACGGCGAAGTTGGGATTGAACTGATATCCGGCAAAAAATTTGTAAGCCGTATCCTTGTCGTCGGTACTGGCTCCGATGCTGCCAAGCCAGTCTAAGGTATCATTATCGAGCTTTGACTGGCCGATACCTGCACCCAGGTAGAAGCCTTCGTCGGGTACCCCGGTAACGTTCTGGGCAAAAGCGGGTGAAGCCACGAGGGTGGCCAGGGCCGCGGTTACGATTAGTTGCTTCATGTGCTCTCCATTGCGTGCAATGTGCAGGCCGAGGCCAGCGTTCAGGTAGGCTACTAAAGTGGCTACCTTTCGGGTGAGATGATGTGACAGACTGTATCTTTAACCAAGCATAAAGTTAAGTTAAATTAGAAAAAGTATTGATACACATCATCAAATGCACAGCTTCAAGGGTGGGGCATCATGCTACGTAATTTAATTTGGGGTGCGGCTTTCGGCTTTATGATGCTGGGCAGCCTCCCTGCATTGGCTCAGCAGCAGCATATGGAGGCCCGGCCGAGCGGCGGCGCCATGATCGCCGATGCCCTTGTGGCACGACCATTATTGCTGGCGGCAACCGTGGGGGGCACTGCGGTCTTTCTGGTCTCCCTGCCATTTACTGCGTTGGGGGGAAATGTGGGAGGTGCTGCGGAAACGCTGGTCAAGACACCGGCCGAGGCCACGTTCCGGCGCTGCCTGGGGTGCACGGTAAGTCGCCGGGCGGGTGAACTCTAGGCGGTTACCGCACAGACGCCAGCACCCCGCTCAATGAGCAGGGTGCTGGCGTCTGTCGTGAGTCCTGGGTCGAGGTGATCGCTCAGGCGGCGGTGATGACGTGGTACTTCTCCATCAGCTGCTCGCGGCTCTCCTTGCGCTCCGGGTCCAGCGGGATGCAGTCAACCGGACAGACCTGCTGGCACTGGGGCTCGTCATAGTGGCCGACGCACTCGGTGCACAGGTTGGGGTCGATGATGTAGATCTCTTCCCCTGCCGAGATGGCGCCGTTGGGGCATTCGGGCTCGCAGACGTCGCAGTTGATGCACTCGTCGGTGATCATCAGGGCCATGGGGTTTCCTCGCGATAAGGCGCGGCCAGAAGTGCTGGCCCCGCCCGGGTGATGCGACTCGAGCGATAAAGCCGAGTGTTGTGGTCAAGTATTGTAATGGCTGCGCAGCGCTTCGGCGACCCTGGGATGCACCAGCCGTGTGACATCGCCACCGAGCTTGGCAATTTCCCGCACGATGGTGGAGGAGATATAGGAATTCTCCACCGCGGGGGTCAGGAAGACGCTTTCCAGCTCGGGCGCCTGGGCACGATACATGTTGGCCAGCTGCAGCTCGTACTCGAAGTCCGATACCGCACGCAGGCCACGCAGGATGATGCGTGCTTTCTGTTCGACCATCATGTCGGTCAGCAGGCCGGAAAAGCCGATGATCTCGACATTGTCGAGCTCTGCCACCACCTCTTGGGCCAGGGCGATGCGCGTGCCCAGGTCCAGGGCCGGCCCCTTGCCGGGGCTGGCGGAGATCGCTACCACGACCTTGTCGAAGAGGCGCGCGGCGCGCTCGATCAGATCGTAGTGGCCGTGGGTGATGGGATCGAAGGTACCGGGATAGACCGCGATTTTCATGGCGCTTCGCTCAGTTGCCACTCTCAAGGGGCTCAGGGTAACCGGCTGCGGCCAGGCCGACAATGGCGACTCGGCCGCCGGGTCACTCCTCCAGCCGGCCGAAGGGGTTGTCCACCGCCAGCGAGACAGGGCGCGCGTAGCCGGGAATCCGGATGCTGTCGGCGCTGACGTCGAGTTCCGGCCCCTCCAGTACCCCTTCGCCGAAGCGATAGCGGGCCTGGTAGTGGCCGTGATCGGCCCTGTCGAGATAGGCCTTGCTCGCCTCGCGGATCGCCTCGCGACGCTCACGCCAGGCCGCCAGCGCGGCTTCACCATGGCGCTGCGTGAGCAGCCGTTCGGTCACGGCCGGCGACAGCACCACGCCGGTGGCGTTGTTGCCGCCGAAGCCCTTGGCATTGATGAAGGCGGCATCGGCGTCGAGGGCCTGGGGTTCGCGGGAGAATCGAAGCCGTTTCGCATGCACATCGTCGGCGACCTCGTTCAGGGTGGGTATCCCCGGCAGCAGGCCATGGGCAAAGCTGCCGAGAGCACTGGTCAGCTGGTCGCCGGCGGCGCTGCCCTGGGAGTGACCGACGAAGGCCTTGACCGCCACCACAGGCCAGTTTTCGATACCGTGGGCCCGGGCGACGAGGTCGAAGACATGGGATTCGGTCACTCGATTCTTGGGTGTGCTGGTGCCATGGGCATGCAGGAAGGTGCGTTCTTTCAGGGCTTTCTCGCCGAGCATGTCGCGCACCAGCGAGGTCGCCTTGCCCAGTGTGATGTAGTTGCCGATGCCCGGGGCAGAGATCGAGCGCTTCCAGCCGTCGGCGTTGACGAAGACCCCCGGCACGCTGCCGAGTATCTCGGCACCGACTTCCAGCGCCAGGGCGTCGTCCAGCAGCAGGATGAACTGGCTGGCCTCGGCGATGGTGAATCCGCAGTTGCGGGCGAAGGGGCGGCAGGCACGCTGATAGTCGGCATCGGTCAGCAGCTCCAGGGCGTCCAGCGCCTTGAGACTGTCGTCATCGGCCAGGGCGCCCATGGCGCGAAAGCCCTCGATGATCTCCGGCGTCACCGGCGCATCGGAGGTGCCGACCATTACCGCACGGCGCTGGCCGCTGCGAATATCCTCGCACCCCAAACGCAGGTTGTAGAGAAAGCTGGCGCAGGCACCGAGCACGGCGCCGGTACCGCCGACGCTACCCAGCACGTAGGCGTTGAGGAAATCGGCGGGCATCTGTCCATAGCCCAGCGGCATCTGCTTGGAGGTGGCGCGGTTGCCCGAGACGAAGCTCTTGAGCAGCCCGCCCCAGCCTTCGTCATCGAGCTGGCCGATCGAATTGCCGGCATAGACGGCAACCTCGTCTGGGTCGAGACGATCGCGCAGTGTATCCCAGGTCAGCCCGCTGCTGCCCAGGCAGTCACTGGCAGCGAAGATCGACATCGATAAGCCGCGGGGATGATGCACGCTGCGATAGTAGCGGCTGGGCTCGAAGCCGCTGGGCAACTGGCCAGCGGTACGAACCTGGGCAGGCCGGGTTTCCGGCAGCATCACGTCCATATCACCGGGAGGAACCGTGACTTCCAGAATATGACGGTCGATCTCGCGAACCTGCCAGGTGCCGGGCAGCCGTTCCGGTAACTGACGACGACGAATGCGGAACACCAGTTCGGTACCCAGTTCCAGGCTGGCGCGTCGGTTGGCCGGTAGGCCGCCATCATTGAACCGGGGGTCCTCGATGCGCCGGATGAGCGTGTGGTCGAGGATGCGCTCGCGGCACTGGTCAGCCAGATGGGATGCGCTCACGGCATGGCCTCTGGTGTCGTGCCAGCTGCCATCCCGATGGCTGCCCAACCCCATCAGGGCGGCCAGGCCCAGCAGGAGTTTCTGCTGGTCGTCGTCGGTCAAGGCATCGATCACGGTACGACGAAATGCTTGATGGCCAGACGTACGACCGGCGGCGTTGACGCCGCCCATGCCGACGATCACCGGTAAGTGTGACAAGCCGCTTTCCTCGTTCTGCTGTTGGTGCGAGTGGCTGTAATCATTATGAGACTCGCGATCATAGCACCCGCCCCGGGACCCCGTCATGGGGCGCCCGGGGGCCATTTAAAGACAAAAAATAAAACGAACGTTTGATGCATGCCGGCTGGCGCGCTATCATGGGCCTGTTGTTCGAATCATACGAGTGGGTATGTGGGCGCGTTTCTTCGGAGTGCGCCATTTTTTGGTTCTTCACACTTTGGCGTGAACCTGCTCTGCACAGACTGCATTGTGGAAGGACGCCTCGGCGATACCGACGCAGGCGCTGCTTGTTGGAGCGTTCGGTTCGGCGCCCCGACTCTGCAACGCGACTGGCGCCGTCAGGCGCCTTGGCGGGCACCACCGGCGCATGAACGTTTCACTGTTGGAGCGCTGCTCCGCATCGCGACTGGCGCCGTCAGGCGCCTTGGCGGAGGCCACGGCGTTGGCGATGGTCGCTGGCACTGGCAAGCCCGTTCATTCCACTGCTCGAGACCCCCGCGCCTTTGCGGCTCCATGGCTGGTAGAATGGTTGGTTTCGCAATCGTCGTAGCCAATGCCGCATGCATGCCACATCCCGTAACATCGTGACCAACCAGCCGGGGCCCCACCGGGACCTGGCCCGCCGCGTCGAGCGTGCACTGCGCCATCCGCTGCGCAAGCCCATCGCCGACCATACCCGTGTGGCCTTCGAGCAGGCCGATGCCTGGCTGGCGCAGGTCGCTGCCGGCGCACCGCTGATCCTGGATGCCGGCTGCGGCGTCGGGCTTTCCACCCGCCACTTGGCAAGGTGCTACACCGATCATCGGATTATCGGCGTGGATCGCAGCGCCGACCGCCTCTGCCGCGATCACGGCGCACTTCCCGACAATGCCCTACTGGTGCGTGCTGATTTGGTGGATTTCTGGCGCCTGGCGCTGCAGGCAGGCTGGCAGCCGGTGCGTCACTACCTGCTCTACCCCAACCCCTACCCCAAGTCGGCCCATCTCAAAACCCGCTGGCATGGCCATGCCATCTTCCCGGTGATCTTGGCGCTGGGCGGACGCCTGGAGCTGCGCTCCAACTGGCGACTATATGTTGAGGAGTTCGCCCTGGCGCTGGAGCAGGTTACCGGGGCGAAGGCGCTCGTCGAGGCTCATGATCCCGGTACGGATTGTCTAACCCCCTTTGAACAGAAGTATCATCTCAGTGGTCAGTCTTTGTGGCGACTTGCTGTCACGCTGCCCCATGCGCCGAGCCTGGTGCCCGCCATATCGAACGAGGAGTGCTGAGATGGCTTTCGTCTATCTGGCCCTGGCGATCGTTGCCGAAGTGGTTGCCACTAGTGCGCTCAAGGCTACCGAGGGCTTTACCCGGCTGTGGCCCAGCCTGATAGTGGTCGTCGGCTACGTGCTGGCCTTCTATATGCTGTCGCTGGTGCTGCGCACCATCCCCATTGGGGTTGCCTACGCGATATGGGCCGGCATGGGCATCGTGCTGGTAGCATTGGTCGGCGCGCTGGTGTTCGGCCAGCGGCCCGACCTGCCGGCAGTGTTGGGGATTGTGCTGATCATCGCGGGGGTGGTGGTGATCCAGCTTTTCTCTCGGATTTCCGTACACTGAGGCGTGCTTCGGTCTGGCCACACCAGTTCGACATTCTTACAACAAGAGGTATCTGTTCATGTCGCGTTGGCTTGTCCTGCTGTTGGGATCGTTGTTGGGATTGCTGTTGCCGCTGGGTGCAATGGGTGCCGGCTTCCCGCAACTTGAACGCATGGTTGAAAGGGGCTTTCTGATCAGTGCCGAAGCCAAGCTGCTCGATAGTGGCGAAGTCCTTGGTGCCATCGAGCCCCAGCGCCAGCTTTCGCCGGCTTCGGTGTCCAAGGCCTACCTGGCGGCGGCGACGCTGGATCGCTGGGGGCCCCAGCACCGTTTCACCACGCGGCTAGTGAGCGATGCCGAGCTCAACGGCACCGGCGTGGTGACCGGCGACCTGATACTCGATGGTGGCGGCGACCCTGCGCTTACCACCGAGGACCTGTGGCGACTGGCCCAGCGCCTCCATCAGCGCGGCGTGCGTGAAGTGGAGGGGCGCCTGGTGGTCAGCCAGTGGCGCTTCGGCCCTGTGGAGTGCATCACCACCGATCGCTGTCAGGCCCAGACGCGTACGGCCAACGCCTACAGTGCGCTGCTCTCGTCGGCAGGGGTCAACTACGGCAGCTGGTGTGTCACCGTGGTGCCCGGTGCGGCCGCCGGCCAGCCGGCGTTGATCACCAGCTGTGATAGCCAGACCACCATCGTTGGTATCGACAACCATGTCGAGACCCAACCCCCCAACAGTGGCACCGAGCTCAATGCCGAACGGGTCACCCGTGAGAACGGCGATGTCATGGTGCTGCGTGGCCAGATATCGCTGAACGCCTCGCCACGCGAGGTCTACCGGGCCAGCAGCGACCCTGCACAACAGACGGCGCGGACCATGATGGCCATGCTCGAGCAGGCCGGGATCGCGGTGCGCCAGGGCTATAGTACCAGCGTCGAGGAGCCGCCCGCGGCGGCCCGCATTCTGGCGACAGTGGATGGCAAGCCGTTGCAGGAGCTGTTGCTGCGGACCATGAACTATTCCAATAACTTCATGGCCGATGTGCTGGCGCTCAATCTGGTCGACATGCCGCGCAGCAGCCTGCTGCAAGCCGGCGACGCTATCGAGCACTATGTGGCTGGCCTGCCCGACCATGGACCGCTGATCATGCACAGCGGCAGCGGCCTGACGACCGAGAACCGCACCTCGGCTCAGGGCTCCAACATCCTGCTGGACAGCATGTTTCACCGCACAGCGCTGTTCCCGAGCTTCGTTGCCAGCTTCCAGTCGCCGGCCAACGGCGTGTCGCACTTCATCCGAAGAGGGTCGCCCACCTTCCAGAACCACGTCATGCTCAAGACCGGCACCCTCAACCAGCCGTTCGCTGTACGCTCAGTGAGCGGCTACTTCCGTACACTCTCCGGTCGCTGGGGCGCCTTCAGCGTGCTCGTCAATGGAACCGCGACCACCCCGTGGCTCAACTGGGCTCAGGTGCTCGACCCTCTGGCCGACGACCTGGAGCGGATGATCGAGGCTCACTGACTTTTACGCCAATTACTATGTCAACTTCATCACCTGGCCCGCTACGGGCAGAGACAGGAAGCACCGCATCATGAAGCGAAGAAATACCGGCTGGCGCCATCTGATCAACTCCACCGGCTATTCGCTCAAGGGGCTGCAGCAGGCCTTCCGGCATGAATCGGCGTTTCGTCAGGAGCTGGCCCTTTGCATGGTTCTGCTGCCGCTGGCCTGGTGGATCGGCGAGGGGCCGGTGGAGTGGATTCTGCTGCTGGGAAGCTGCCTGCTGGTACTGATCATCGAGCTGCTAAACAGCGCCATCGAGAGCGTGGTGGACCGCATCGGCACCGAGCACCATGAGCTCTCGGGGCGGGCCAAGGACATCGGCTCGGCGGCGGTGATGCTGGCGCTGCTGCTGGCCGGCCTGGTCTGGGGACTGCTGAGCTGGCAGAAATTCATGGGTTGAATGGCGCCATGGGCAGCTACGGGGTGCCGGTAAGGCCTCGCCTTCGTTATGCTGGAGGCATCTGAGCTGCGACAAGGCAAGCTGCATATGGCCCTTCCCGACGACTTTCTTCCCGACGATGACGTTCCCGCTCCGCTCAGGCCCGCCCTGGCCAAGGCCTGGCAGCGGTTGAGCGACAGCCTGGCCCAGGCCGACAATGTTGCCGAAATGACGGGCCAGGAGCGGCCTTCGGAGAGCTGGGAGGCGCTCGATGAACAGCGCCGCCGCCAACTTGCCCGGGTGCTGGTCATCTCCGACTTCGTGCTCGATACTCTGGTGCGACATCCCGAGTGGCTGTTGCACCTGGACGTCAGTGGCGAGCTGGAGGCGGCCTCCGATGAAGAGGCACTGCGTGATACGTTGGGCGAGCGGTTGGAAGCGGCCGAGGACGAAGCCGCCCTGCATGCGGCCATTCGCCGATTTCGGCGCGCACGCATGCTGGGCATCGTCTGGCGCGACCTGACACGGCCTTCCGGCGTGGACATGTGGAACACCAGTGCAGCGGTTTCCCGCCTCGCGGAGGTCTGCCTGGACGGCGCCCTGGGCTGGTTGGAGACCCACCTCGAGCCACGCTGGGGGCGTCCTGCCCCGCGAGACGACGGCAGCGAACAGCGTCTGGTGGTGCTGGGTATGGGCAAGCTCGGCGCCGGGGAGCTGAATCTTTCTTCGGATATTGACCTGATCTTCGCCTACGCCGAGGCTGGCGAAACCCAGGGCGGACGCAAACCCCTCGAACATCAGGAGTACTTCACCAAGCTGGGTCAGCGGCTGATCACCGCCCTGGATGCGGTAACCGCCGATGGCTTCGCCTTCCGTGTCGACATGCGCCTGCGTCCGCTGGGCGACGGTGGCCCCCTGGTGGGCAACTTCGCCTCGCTGGCCGCTTACTACCAGGACCAGGGGCGAGAATGGGAGCGTTATGCCTTGCTCAAGGCGCGGCCGGTTGCCGGCGACCTGGAGGCGGGCGGAGAACTGCTGGCCAACCTGCGACCCTTCGTCTATCGCAAGTATCTCGATTTCGGCGCCATCGAGTCGCTGCGTGAAATGAAGGGGCTCATCAACCGCGAGGTGAAGCGCAAGGGCATGCAGGCCAATATCAAGCTCGGCCCCGGCGGCATCCGTGAGGTGGAGTTCGTGGTCCAGGCATTCCAGCTGATTCGCGGGGGGCGCGACACGGAGCTGCAGGTGACCTCGCTCAAGTCCGCGCTGGAGCGGCTCCCAGACGTAGGCCTGCTGCCCCAGGAGGTGGTCGACGAGCTACTGCCGGACTATGTCTTCCTGCGCGACCTGGAGCATGCCTTGCAGGCGTTGGAAGATCGTCAGACTCAGAGCCTGCCCGGCGACGACCAGGATCGCGAGCGGGTGGCGTTGGCGCTGGACATGGAAGACTGGCCGGGGGTGATCGCCCGCCTAGACGAAGTGCGGGAACGGGTGCGTCAGCACTTTGACGCGGTGATCGCCGCCCCGGAGGGTGAAAATGGGGGGGGTGAAAATGGTGAGAGTGACGAAGCGGAGGATGACAGTGCCGGCTCGCTCGAGGCGTGGCGTTCACTGTGGCAAGGCGAGTTCAACCAGGAAGAGAGTCTGGCGCTGCTGACCCATACTGATTTCTCCGCCCCGGACACAGCCTTGCGCCGGCTCGTGTCGCTGCGCGAGTCGCGCCAGGTGCAGGCGATGCAGCGCATCGGCTACCAGCGCCTTGATGCCCTGATGCCGATGCTGCTCAGCGCTGTAGCCGAAAGCGAAAACCCCGATACTGCACTTGAGCGTGTCCTGCCGCTGGTCGAGTCGGTGTTGCGGCGCACCGCCTACCTGGCGCTGCTGCGCGAGAACCCCGAGGCCCTTAGCCACCTGATGCAGCTGTGTGGCGCTAGCTCCTGGATCGCCGAGCAACTGGCTCGCTTCCCGCTGTTACTCGATGAGCTGCTGACCCCCGAGACGCTCTACACTCCCGCCGACAAGGTGCGGCTGGCCGATGAGCTGCGCCAGGCGCTGGGTCGCATTCCCGAAGACGACGATGAGACTCAGCTTGAGGCGCTACGGGTCTTCAAGCACGCCCACGTGCTGCGAGTGGCCGCCTCGGATATCGCCGGTACGCGCCACCTGATGAAGGTCAGCGATTACCTCACCTATATTGCAGAGGTGCTGCTGGAGGCGGTGCTGAGCATGGCCTGGCGGCACCTGGTGCGCAAGCACGGCTACCCGATGCGTCGTGACGGCACCCTGACTGGTGCCGAGCCGGAGTTCCTGATCATCGGCTACGGCAAGCTGGGCGGCATCGAACTGGGCTACGGTTCGGACCTGGACCTGGTGTTCGTGCATGATGCCGATGCCAACGCCAGCACCGATGGCGCTCGCCCCGTCGACGCGCCAGTCTTCTTCACCCGTCTGGGCCAGCGCATCATTCACCTGCTGACGGCGGTGACCCCGGCGGGCACGCTCTATGAGGTGGACATGCGCCTGCGGCCATCGGGCAATTCCGGCCTGCTGGTGACGTCGCTGACCGCTTTTTCTGACTATCAGCGCAACCAGGCCTGGACCTGGGAGCACCAGGCGCTGGTTAGGGCCCGGGTGGTGGCCGGCAACCCGCAGCTGGCAGAGGGCTTCCATGCGGTACGCCAGGAGATCCTCGGCCGCAGCCGCGATGTCGAAGCGCTGCGCCAGGAGGTGGTGGCGATGCGCCACAAGATGCGCGACCACCTGGGCAGCAAAAGGGAATCCGATGCCTTCGACCTGAAGCAGGATGCCGGCGGCATGGTCGACATCGAATTCATCTGCCAGTTCGCGGTGCTCTCCATGGGGCACGAAACGCCCGAGCTGCTCCAGTGGAGCGACAACATGCGTATTCTTGAGACCCTGGAGAGCACCGGTCGCCTGCCCGCCGATGACTGTCGTCAGCTGCGCGAGGCTTACCTGGCCTATCGTAGTGCCGTGCACCGGACCTCGTTGACCCGCGAAGCGTCTCGCGTTCGCGACAAGGACTTCCAGGCGCATCGGAAGGTTGTGATCGAGGCCTGGCAGCGATTGCTCGAGCCGTCGACATGAAGCCAGTTCCGGCACTGTCGGGCGCGGCCGAAACCGCTATTTCGCAAGAGAGAACGAGATGAACAAGGTACTGGTACTGCACGGCCCCAATCTCAACCTGCTGGGTACCCGCCAGCCGGAGATATACGGCAGCGAGACCCTGAACGACATCAACAATGCTCTGTATGAGTCGGCGGCGATGAGCGGCTGGGATGTCACCTGTCGTCAGAGCAACCACGAGGGCGAGCTGATTGATGCGATCCATGCCGCCCGTGTCGACGGCACCGCGGCGATCATCATCAATCCCGCCGCCTATACCCACACCTCGGTGGCGATCCTCGATGCGCTCAACGCCTTCGACGGCACGGTCATCGAAGTGCACCTCTCCAACGTGCACAAGCGCGAGAGTTTTCGCCATCACTCCTATGTCTCGCTGCGTGCCGACGGCGTGATCGCCGGGCTCGGTAGCCAAGGCTACCAGGCTGCGCTGGATGCGCTGATCAGGGGCGGAAGACAGCCCTGAGCGGTATAGACAGCCCTGAGCGGTATAGACAGCCCTGAGCGAGTCGTCTGCTTTGCCTTGCGGCCCGGTTCCGTATCCTCAGGGCGTGACAGGCTTAGAATATTAGCTACCTTTGAAGCTAGGGTGATCAAGATTTTGCTGTTGGGTAATGAGGGAGAGTGGTATGCAAGATCCGAATGCCATGGCGCCTGAGGTCCGCAAGCGAAAGGAACTTAAGCTGTTTCTGTTCATCGCTATCCTGCTGTTTCCGATACTGGCGATCGCTGTGGTGGGTAGCTTTGGCTTTTCCGTCTGGATCTACCAGACCTTCACCGGCCCGCCCGGTCCCCCGGGCTGAGGGCCACATGGTAAAGACACACAATAACAATAGGCGTCGTCAGTTCTTTCGCTCCCTTGGCGGCCACGATCCCATTCGCCGGCCTCCCTGGACCGAGGACGACTTCACCGATTGCTGCGTGCGCTGTGCGGCCTGCATCGAGGCCTGCCCAGAGCAGGTGCTGTTTCATGGCGGTGGCGGCTACCCCGAAATTCGCTTTGACCAAGAGGGCTGCTCCCTCTGCGGTGCCTGCGTCGAGGCCTGCGGTGAACCGGTCTTCGACATCCAGCGTGATGCCTTTCCCTGGCGGGCCCGGGTCGAGGCCAACTGCCTGGCGCTGGGCAATGTTCACTGCCAGAGCTGCCAGGACGCCTGTGAGTGGCAAGCCATCGTCTTTACGCCTGAAATCGGCCGCGCGCCAAGACCGCGACTGGACACCGAGGCCTGTACCGGCTGCGGTGCCTGCCAGGCCCAGTGCCCCAATCATGCCATCACAATGACAAGCGAGGAGATGGCCCATGCCCAATGAAGTGCTGCATATCGCCAGTTTGCTGGTCCATGCCCGGCCCGAGCACAGCCGGGAAGTGGCGCAATGGCTGGGCGCCCAGCCCGGTATTGAGGTCAGCGCCGAGGACCCGTCCGGCAAGTTAGTGGTGGTGGTGGAGAGCGAACGCGAAGCGCGAATTCTCGAACTGATCGATTCGGTGCAGGTGCAGCCAGGCGTGCTGGGAGCGGCGCTGGTCTATCACCAGGTGCTCGACCCCGCGACCGCCGATGCCCCCGCCAACCCCGTTGAACAACAAGCCCCAGCAGAAGGGATGCCGACATGAAGCTGACTCGTCGTGAATTCGCCAAGGCCAATGCAGCGGCCGTGGCGGCCGCCACCGCTGGCCTGGCTATGCCGGTGGGCGCCAGCAACCTCATCACCAATGCCGAGCTGACGCAGCTGAAGTGGAACAAGGCACCCTGCCGATTCTGCGGGGTGGGCTGCAGCGTGATGGTGGGCACCCAGAACGACCGTATCGTTGCCACCCACGGCGACATCCATTCGGAGGTCAATCGGGGGCTCAACTGCGTCAAGGGTTACTTCCTGTCCAAGATCCTCTATGGCCAGGACCGCCTGCAGCAGCCGATGCTGCGCAAGCGCAACGGGGTCTATGACAAGCGCGGTGACTTCGAGCCGGTCTCCTGGGACGAGGCCTTCGACCTGATGGCCGACAAGTTCAAGACTGCCATTCGCGATCATGGGCCCGACAGTGTGGCCATGTTCGGCTCCGGCCAGTGGACGATTTGGGAAGGCTATGCCGCCAGTAAGCTGTTCAAGGCTGGGCTGCGTACCAACAACATCGACCCCAATGCGCGCCACTGCATGGCCTCGGCGGTGTACGCCTTCATGCGCGGCTTCGGCTCCGACGAACCCATGGGCGTCTACGACGATATCGAGCATGCCAATGCCTTCGTGCTGTGGGGCTCGAACATGGCCGAGATGCACCCGATCCTCTGGACCCGGGTCACCGATCGTCGGCTCTCCTTCCCCGATACCCAGGTGGCGGTGCTCTCCACCTTCGAACATCGCAGCTTCGACCTGGCCGACATCCCCATGGTGATGACACCCAATGCCGACGTGGTGATCCTCAATTACATCGCCAATCACATCATCCAGACCGGCCGGGTCGATCGCGACTTCGTCGATAGCCACACCAACTTCGTGCGCGCGGTGGACGACATCGGCTACGGCCTGCGCGACGAGCATCCGCTGCAGCAAGCAGCCGCCAACGCCGACGACCCCAACCGCTGGACGGCGATGAGCTTCGACCAATTCGCTGAACACGTTTCCGAGTTCACCCTGGAGCGGGCAGCGCGGGAATCCGGCGTCTCAGAGAACCGCCTGGAGCAGCTTGCCGAACTCTACGCCGACCCCGACATCAAGGTAATGACCTTCTGGACCATGGGGGTCAACCAGCACACCCGCGGCGTGTGGGTGAACAACCTGATCTATAACCTGCACCTGCTCACCGGCAAGATCTCCGAACCCGGCAACAGCCCCTTCTCGCTGACCGGCCAGCCCTCAGCCTGCGGTACGGCACGCGAGGTCGGTACCTTCGCCCACCGCCTGCCGGCGGACCGGGTGGTCACCAACCCCGAACATCGCGCCTTCGCTGAAGATGTCTGGAAACTGCCTGAGGGCACCATCCCCGAAAAGGTGGGTTTCCATGCCGTGGAGCAGAGCCGCAAGCTGAAGGATGGCGAGATCAAGGTCTACTGGACCCAGGTCAACAACAACATGCAGGCCGGGCCCAACACTCAGCAGGAGATCCTGCCGGGCTGGCGCAACGACGAGGCCTTCGTCATCGTCTCCGATATCTACCCCACGGCGTCGGCCCAGGCCGCCGACCTGATCCTGCCGGCCGCCTCCTGGGTCGAGAAGGAGGGCGCCTTCGGCAACTCCGAGCGGCGCACCCAGTTCTTCCATCAGCTGGTCACCGCCCCGGGTGAGTCACGCTCCGACCTCTGGCAGCTGGTCGAGTTCTCCAAGCGCATCCGGGTCGACGAGGTCTGGCCGGCGGATCACCTCGACAAGGCGCCGGAGTACCGCGACAGCACCCTGTTCGACCTGCTCTATGCCAACGGCCAGGTGGATCGCTACCCGCTTTCCGACATGGAGGAGGGCTACGCCAACCAGGAGGCCGAGGCGTTCGGCTTCTATATCCAGAAGGGGTTGTTCGAGGAGTATGCCCGCTTCGGTCGCGGCAAGGGCAAGGACCTGGACGACTTCGACAACTACCACCAGAACCGCGGCATGCGCTGGCCGGTGGTGGATGGCAAGGAAACCCTGTGGCGCTATCGCGAAGGCTACGACCCCTACGTGGAAGAGGGTCGGGGCGTGCAGTTCTACGCCAAGCCCGACGACCGCGCACTGATCTTTGCCGTACCCGACGAGCCGCCCCCCGAGTCGCCGGACGACGAGTTCCCCTACTGGCTCTCGACCGGACGGGTGCTCGAGCACTGGCATACCGGCTCCATGACCCGCCGGGTGCCGGAACTGCACCGGGCGGTGCCGGCGGCGCTGCTCTACATGCATCCGGAGGATGCCCGTGCGGAAGGCGTGCGGCGCGGCAGCGAGATGAAGGTGATCAGTCGTCGGGGCGAGGTGCGCCTGCGGGTCGAGACCCGCGGCCGGGTGAGGCCACCGCGGGGGCTGGTCTACGTGCCCTTCTTCGATGCTAATCGGCTGATCAACAACGTGGTGCTGGACGCCACGGACCCGATCTCCAAGCAGACGGACTTCAAGAAATGCGCCGTTCGTCTCGAACTGGTCAGCCTGGCCTGAGGCCGAGACAGAAGGAGGAATGCGATGAAATGGTTCACTATGCTCAGTCTCTCGCTGGCGCTGGTCGTCGCCGGCCTCGTGATCGCCGAAGAGCACCGCGACGATTCGGCACCGGACGGCCTGCGGCCGGGCGGCACCCTCAGCCAGTCCCTGCCGGCACCGCCGCTGGCCGGCGAGCCCCGGGATGCGGGGCGTGAAGTGCTCAACTATCCCGAACAGCCGCCGGTCATTCCCCACGGTATCCGCGACTATCAGGTCGATGTCCGGGCCAACCGTTGCCTGACCTGCCATAGCCGCAGCGAGGCGGTACAGGCCGGTGCCCCCATGGTCAGCATCAGCCACTTCCGCGACCGTCACCAGCAGGTGCTGGCGGCGGTATCGCCCGACCGCTACTTCTGCACCCAGTGTCATGTGCCTCAGACGGATGCCAGCCCCATCGTCCCCAACACCTTCCGCACCGTCGACGAAGTGCTCGGCGACATGCTTCGGGAGCGGCGTGAGGGGGGTGGCCAATGAAGCGTTGGCTGGCCGGTTACTGGCGCATTCTGACCCGTCCCAGCATGCACTTCAGCCTGGGGTTCCTGACACTGGGGGGCTTCATCGCCGGGGTCTTCTTCTGGGGTGGCTTCAATACGGTGGTGGAGGCGACCAATACCCAGCAGTTCTGCATCTCGTGCCATGAGATGGAGCGTAATCCCTACCGGGAATTGCAGGGCACGATCCACGACGTCAACCGCTCCGGGGTCGGCGCGCAGTGTGCCGACTGCCACGTCCCTCACGGCTGGACCCACAAGATGGGGCGCAAGATGGAAGCCTCCAAGGAGGTCTGGGGCTGGATCTTCGGCACCATCAATACGCCGGAAAAGTTCGAGGACAAGCGGCGTGAACTGGCCGAGAGAGAGTGGGCGCGACTGGAGGCCAACGATTCCCTGGAATGTCGCAACTGTCACGACTTCGAATCCATGGACTTCACGGCGCAGAGTTCCCGGGCCGCCCAAGCCCACTCCACATCGCTGGCCAGTGGCGAAGCGACCTGCATCGACTGCCACAAGGGCATTGCCCACGAGCTACCGGACATGAGCGACTACCACGGTACCGCCACCCGGCTGCCCGATATCGAATCCTGGGTCGCGCACCTGGAGCGGGATGGGTGAGTTGATGCTGTACGCCGCTTCTGTTTAACGTTCTGTGTTGCCCGATGTCCTGGCTATGGTGATAGGCAGGACATCTTTTTTTGGGCCATTAGTTGTCCATTTGGTCGGCTTGCAAAAAATCCAGTTTGGACATTTCTCCTCATGAGTCGCATTGCACCGTCTTGGTGCCGAAGCCTAAGCTCCTCCTTCCTACCTGCTAAAAGAAGCAGGGGACGAACAAGTATTAAAACAAGGAGAGAGAGATGTTTATTAATAATAATTTGAAAATGCATGTGCTGACCGCTTCGGTATTCATGGCGTTGACCACTGCAGCACACGCTGAAAATTCCTATCGAATCGGAATTACCCAGAACAACGTCGGTGTCGATAGTTACCAAACGACCTATGAAAGAGCCTTCGTGGAAGCCGCAGAGGCTGCCGGAAATGTCGATATCGTGGTGCTGGATGCGGGCGGCGATGTGGCTCGCCAGATCGGCCAGATGCAGGACCTCGTCCAGCAGCAGGTCGACGCCATCATCATCTGGCCGACCAATGGACAAGCGGTGATTCCCGCCATTCGACAAGCATACAATGCTGGCATCCCCGTGGTGGTAACCAACTCCAAGATCGCCGAAGCGGGCCTTGATTTTATTTCCGCCTTCTCCGGACCGGACAACGTCCAGCAAGGCATATTGTCTGCTGAGATGATGTGCGATGCCCTGGAAGGTGATGGGCAGATAGTGCAGATTTCCGGCCAGCCAGGCTACACGACGGCCATGGAGCGAGCAGCGGGTTTCGAGCAGCGTCTTGCTGAAATTTGTCCGGGTGTCGAGCTGATGGAAACCCAGCCGGGTAACTGGAATCGAGAGCGCGCCCAGCGTGTCATGGAAGATTTCCTGACCAAGTATGACCGTATCGATGGCGTCTATTCCGGTGACGACAACATGGGTGTTGGCGCTCTGAACGCCGCCAAGGGCGCCGGCCGAGCTGAAGAAATCATTTTCATCGGTGCCACCAACTTTGCTGTGGGCTATGACGCCATCCAGCGTGGCGAATATTACGGCTCCATCTATCAGTCACCGGTGGATGACGCCGAGGCAGCCTTGCAGACAGCCCTGGATGTGTTGGCCGGCGAGGAAGTGGCCAAGATGAACTTCTTCGAGACTCCGAAGATCACCGCCGAGAACTTGGAAGAGTTCGATCGTCCGGTCTTCTGAGGGAGCGGTGTGCTGCCTGGAGCATGGCTCGCGTGTGCGACGAATGCTCCGGGACACAGGACTGGCCCAGGCGGAGTAACTCCTTGCGTCAGGCCATACCCAGACAGGTGATTAGTATGGCTTCTGCAGAACAAACTAAACAACAGCTCTTGAAGGGAAGAATCAGCCGGGCGGGTATCCTCAGTTTTCTCTCCGCTCAGGGTATCTTGGTATTCTTTCTATTAAGTATGTTCGTCTTCTCGTTATTTTCCGAGCAGTTCCTCTCCCAGTCTAACCCCTGGATATTCATGAGGGAGTGCTGAAAACGAAGATAGCGAATGGTAAACTCAATAGAATCAGTCAGTTCCGGCAAGAACACGATTCCAAGAGGCCATTCGCTATGGGTGAAATCGTAGC
>NZ_QPKI01000038.1 GCF_003339685.1 Halomonas sp. DQ26W
AGATCACGACTGGAGGCCGAAGGACTCCCGGCGGTGTTGCCATGGTCGCGGTTATTGCCAACGTCGGCAGCCGCCGCCGGGCGCCTGGCGGCGCCAGTCGCGATGGGGACCAGCGCTCCAACAGCTGTTTTTTCCATTAAGGCAAACCACACCGCTGTTGGAGTATCTTCAGATCACGACTGGAGGCCGCAGGACTCCCGGCGGCGTTACCAGTGCCGGCGACCTCGCCTACGCCGTGGCCTCCGCCGGGGCGCCTGGCGGCGCCAGGCGCGATGGAGACCAGCGCTCCAACAACGATCCTCTCCACCGACAGTGCCACGTCGTTGTTGGAGTATCTTCAGATCACGACTGGAGGCCGAAGGACTCCCGGCGGTGTTGCCATGGTCGCGGTAATAGCCAGCGTCGGTGGCCTCCGCCGAGGCGCCTGGCGGCGCCAGTCGCGATGGGGACCAGCGCTCCAACAACGATCCTCTCCACCAACGGCGCCACGTCGTTGTTGGAGTATCTTCAGATCACGACTGGAGGCCGAAGGACTCCCGGCGGGGTTGCCATGGTCGCGGTTATTGCCAACGTCGGCAGCCTCCGCCGGGGCGCCTGACGGCGCCAGTCGCGATGGAGACCAGCGCTCCAACAACGATCCTCTCCACCAACGGTGCCACACCGTTGTTGGAGTATCTTCAGATCACGACTGGAGGCCGAAGGCCTCCCGGCGGGGTTGCCAGTGCCGGCGACCACTGCCAACCTCGGCCGCCTCCGCCAAGGCGCCTGGCGGCGCCAGTCGCGATGGAGACCAGCGCTCCAACAACGATCCTCTCCACCAACGGCGCCACACCGCTGTTGGAGTATCTTCAGATCACGACTGGAGGCCGCAGGCCTCCCGGCNTGGAGTATCTTCAGATCACGACTGGAGGCCGCAGGCCTCCCGGCGGTGTTACCCGTGCCAGCGACCATCGCCTACGCCGTGGCCTCCGCCAAGGCGCCTACCGGCGCCAGTCGCGATGCGGAGCAGCGCTCCAACAGCTGTTTTCTCCACCGACAGTGCCACGTCGTTGTTGGAGTATCTTCAGATCACGACTGGAGGCCGCAGGCCTCCCGGCGGGGTTGCCAGTGCCGGCGACCTCGGCTACGCCGTGGCCTCCGCCAAGGCGCCTGACGGCGCCAGTCGCGATGGGAACCAGCGCTCCGACAGCGATCCTCTCCACCGACAGTGCCACGTCGTTGTTGGAGTATCTTCAGATCACGACTGGAGGCCGCAGGACTCCCGGCGGCGTTACCGATGGTCGCGGTAATAGCCAGCGTCGGCAGCCTCCGCCGGGGCGCCTGACGGCGCCAGTCGCGATGGAAACCAGCGCTCCGACAGCGATCCTCTCCACCAACGGCGCCACACCGCTGTTGGAGTATCTTCAGATCACGACTGGAGGCCGCAGGCCTCCCGGCGGTGTTGCCATGGTAGCGGTAATAGCCAGCGTCGGTGGCCTCCGCCGAGGCGCCTGACGGCGCCAATCGCGATGGGAACCAGCGCTCCAACAGCTGCTTTTTCCTGCCATAACAGGCGACTACCACCCTGTAGGAGAATCTTTAGATCACGACTGGAGGCCACAGGCCTCCCGGCGGGGTTGCCAGTGCCGGCGACCTCGCCTACGCCGTGGCCTACGCCGAGGCGCCTGGCGGCGCCAGTCGCGATGGAGACCAGCGCTCCGACAGCGCCCCTTTCCCCGACTGTGCCACGCCGCTATAGGAGTGGCTTTAGCTCCGGTCCGAGGCATCGGTTGTGTCCGGTTCCAGCGATCTGAGCAGGCCGCGCAGCAGCGAGAGCTCCTTGCGGCTGGGGCGGGCGCGAGCGAACAGCGCTTGAAGCTGGGTCTGGGTGCAGGCATGGGGCTGCGTCAAAAAGCCGCTGGCTTGCATCACGCGACTCAGGTGGTCATGGAAATGCTCCATCTGCTCGCGGGTAGGCTGACGCTCCTCGGCGGGCCGTGGCTGGTGGTGGTCGTTTTCGGGGCGCTGACGCCAGGCCTTGAAGGTCTCGTAGGCCAGCACCTGGACTGCCTGGGAGAGATTGAGGATGCCGTAGTCTGGGTTGGCGGGAATGCTGACCTGATGGCTGCAGCAGCGAATCTCGCCGTTGGTCAACCCGGAGCGCTCGCGACCAAAGACCAGCGCTACCGGGTCGTCGACGGCATGGCTGACCAGCTCGCTTGCCATCGTTTCAGGCTCGTCGAAGTGAGGCAATGGCAGGCTGCGCAGCCGGGCACTGGCACCCACCACCTGAACGCAGTCGGATACTGCATCCGCCAGCGAGGCGACCACACGGGCGCTGTCGATCACATCCTCTGCTCCTGCCGCCAGGCGCGAGGCTTCGGGGTCTGGAAAGCAGCGGGGATTGACCAGCACCAGGTCGGTCAGGCCCATGGTCTTCATGGCCCGCGCCGAGGCGCCGATATTGCCGGGGTGGAAGGTCTGGACGAGGACGATACGAATATTGGCAAGCATGGTAGAGGCCGCAAGAATCGGAAACGGCGATGGTACCAAAAAACAAGCCCCGCACGTGGCGGGGCTTGCTCAGTCTTGCAGGCCGGAATGGCCTTCAAGGGTGGGGCTGTTTACATCATGCCGCCCATGCCACCCATGCCACCCATGCCGCCCATGTCCGGAGCGGAGTCCTTCTCTTCCGGATCGTCGGCGATCATGGCTTCGGTGGTGATCATCAGGCCTGCCACGGAGCCGGCGGACTGCAATGCAGAACGGGTCACCTTGGCCGGATCGAGGACACCCATCTCGAACAGGTCGCCGTACTCGCCGGTCTGGGCGTTGTAGCCGAAGTTGCCTTCGCCTGCCTTGACCTCGTTGAGGATCACAGAGGCTTCCTGGCCGGCGTTGGTCACGATCTGACGCAGCGGTGACTCCATGGCGCGCAGGGCGATGGCGATACCGTGGGTCTGGTCGACATTGTCGCCCTGGAGGTCCTTGATCTTGGTCAGCACGCGGACCAGAGCGGTACCACCGCCAGGTACGACGCCTTCTTCGACGGCGGCGCGAGTGGAGTGCAGGGCGTCTTCGACGCGGGCCTTCTTCTCCTTCATTTCCATTTCAGTCGCGGCACCGACGCGGATGACGGCAACACCGCCGGCCAGCTTGGCAACACGCTCCTGAAGCTTCTCGCGATCGTAGTCGGAGGAGGTCTCTTCGATCTGAGCGCGGATCTGGTTGACGCGGGCTTCGATGTCGCCCTCGCCACCGGCACCATCGATGATGGTGGTGTTTTCCTTGGACATGGTGATGCGCTTGGCGCTGCCCAGGTGATCGAGGGTTGCCTGCTCGAGGGTCAGACCCACTTCCTCGGAGATCACGGTGCCGTTGGTCAGGATGGCGATGTCCTGCAGCATGGCCTTGCGACGATCACCAAAGCCGGGCGCCTTGGCGGCAGCGACCTTGACGATGCCGCGCATGGTGTTGACCACCAGGGTGGCCAGCGCTTCGCCTTCGATGTCCTCGGCGATGATCGCCAGCGGCTTACCCGCCTTGGCGACGGACTCCAATACCGGCAGTAGCTCGCGGATGTTGGAGATCTTCTTGTCGACCAGCAACAGGTAGGGGTCTTCCAGCTCGACCGCCATGGTGTCCTGGTTGGTCACGAAGTAGGGCGACAGGTAGCCGCGGTCAAACTGCATGCCTTCGACCACTTCCAGCTCGTCTTCCAGGCCACGGCCTTCATCGACGGTAATAACGCCTTCCTTGCCAACCTTCTCCATCGCTTCGGCAATGATCTCGCCGATACGGGTGTCGCCGTTGGCGGAGATGGTGCCGACCTGAGCAATGGACTTGCGCTCGGTGCAGGGCACGGCCAGGTTCTTGATTTCCTTGACCGCGGCGATGATTGCCTGGTCGATGCCGCGCTTCAGGTCCATCGGGTTCATGCCCGCGGTCACACCCTTCATGCCCTCGGTCACGATGGACTGGGCCAGCACGGTAGCGGTGGTGGTGCCGTCACCGGCGACGTCGGAGGTCTTGGAAGCCACTTCCTTGACCATCTGGGCGCCCATGTTCTCGAACCGGTCCTTGAGTTCGATTTCCTTGGCGACGGAGACGCCGTCCTTGGTCACGGTCGGCGCACCGAAGGACTTCTCGATAACCACGTTACGACCCTTCGGGCCCAGCGTGGCTTTTACGGCATTGGCCAGGACGTCAACGCCACGGGCCATGCGCTTGCGGGCATCGTCGGAAAACTTGATTTGTTTCGCTGTCATTTTTCGCTACTTCCTGTGAGTTCGTGAACGTCGTATGGAAAAGGAGGTAAGAGCAGGAGCGGCTCAGCCTTCGACAACGGCGAGGATATCGGACTCGCTCATGATCAGGACTTCCTCGCCATCGATCTTCTGCTTCTCTACGCCGAAGCCCTCTTTGAAGATGACGGTGTCGCCGACCTTGACGTCCAGCGGGCGGACATCACCGCTGTCGAGTATCCGGCCGTTACCGACGGCGAGCACTTCGCCACGAGTCGGCTTTTCCTGGGCATTGCCCGGAAGCACGATGCCGCCAGCGGTTTTTTGCTCTTCTTCAACGCGACGGACGACGACGCGATCGTGCAAGGGACGGATGTTCATTGCTCACGTTCTCCTGATGGTTTGCAGTGCCATGATTCAACACATGGCGGTTCATCTTGATTCTTCCAGTACCCTGGAAGGTGGAGGCGAGGGACGCCTCCCTTGTCGAAGGTGCCGAGCGCTGCTCGGCACCGAAGCCTGGGGCTGACCGTGAAATGGGGTCGGGCAGTTCCCTTTCAAGTGCCAGCACGAAATTTTTTTCACGCGAAGACCTCATCGTCACCGCATTTTACCGACTTGTCTCGTCGCGGCTGATGAAATCCCCTTCCAACGGCCGCTTGCTATCGTCGCCCTGGCCTGGGCGACGCGCGCCCTCCTTTTCTGCCTGTTCGTCGCGCGCCTGCTGCCAGTCGCCGGCCTGCCCTTGCCGGCTGCCACCGCGGCGCGAGGCCAGGACTTGCAGCCGAACATTGGCAATGGCCAGCAGCCTGGCGAGTACACGCCTGGCTCCGGGAATCACGCAAAGGAAGCCCAGTGCGTCGGAGAGGAAACCGGGAGCCAACAGCAGGGCCCCGCCGAAGATCAGGGCCGCGCCGGTAAGTAGTTCACTCGATGGCAGCTCACCCTGCTCCAGGCGCTGCCGGGCACGGGCGAGGGCGGCGGTGCCTTCCCGCCGAATGAGGTAGATACCGACGAAGCCGGTGCCCAGCACCAGCGCCAGGGTGGTCAACAGGCCTATGTTGCTGCCCACGGAGAACAGGATGACGAAATCGAGCAGGGCAAAGAGCGTGAAGATAAGCAGAAAAGGCATGACGGCTCCGGAAGGATCGGTTGCCGAAAGGATGGGGGCAAATCCGTGAAAATCAAGCCTGTCTGGACGATTGACGGTATGAAACGAGCCCCGATAGCGGCCTATTCTTTATTGCAGTGCACAAAAATGTTAAGATGACGCTCAAGTTTTTCGCCCATGCGGCCGAAATAGCAGGAGAGCCGAACCGAATGAAGGGCGGCGCCGATACTGCCGCATACCATTTCCTGAGGTAGCCTATGAAACTGGACAAGACTGTCATCGCCATTACTGGTGGGGCTCGTGGCCTCGGCTTCGCCATGGCGCGCCGCCTGGGTAAGCAGGGTGCGACTCTGGCACTGCTCGATATGGATGCCGAGGCGTTGGACCATGCGGTGTCGGCACTGCATGGTGAAGGTATCAAGTCCGGTGCCTTCCAGGTCAATGTGGCCGACGAAGACTCGGTGAAGCTGGCCTTCGGCGACGTAGCGACCTCTTTGGGGCCGATAAGCGGCCTGGTCAACAACGCCGGCATCCTGCGCGACGCGCTGCTGGTGAAGGCCAAGGGCGGCAAGGTCGAGAAGACCATGTCGCTGCAGGCATGGCAGCAGGTCATCGATGTCAACCTGACCGGTGTGTTCCTGTGCGGGCGTGAGGCTGCTTCACAGATGGTCGAGGCGGGCCATGAGGGCGTGATCGTCAATATTTCCAGCATCTCGCGGGCCGGCAACATGGGTCAGAGCAACTATGCCGCCGCCAAGGCCGCCGTGGTGTCTCTCACCACCACCTGGGCGAATGAGCTGGCGCGTTACGGTATTCGTGTGGGTGCCGTCGCACCGGGTTTCATCGAGACCGACATGACGGCATCTATGCGCCAGGACATGCTTGACAAGCTCACGGCCGGCGTACCGCTGAAGCGTCTTGGTGATCCCGATCATATCGCCCATAGCGTAGCGTTCATCTTCGAGAACGACTATTTCACTGGCCGTGTGATCGAATGCGATGGTGGGCTGCGCCTCTGAGTGCATGCCCCCAACGGTAAGAACTGAACGACGAGGCCGGCGGTGAACACCGCCGGCCTCGTCGCGTTTCAGTAAGCCATAGCTCTTCCGGAAACGCTGAACAAATCGACGAGCGAGATGAAGCGGCTAGGTTCGTTCCCGACGAACCAACGCACTTCCCACATCCCTGTGGGTCGCAAGGCGCACGGAGCACAGAACCGAGCGAAGCGACAAACATCCCCTGGATGGCTCCGAAGGAGCGAGAAACCGAAGGTTTCGAGTCAACCGGAGCATATGGGGTATACGTGAGGATTCCGACCGGGCTGGCGCACCAGCACCGCGCAACGCAGCGATTCGCTCGCGCAGGCATTTGTGCAGTGTTTCCTCAGAATTCGACTTGATCGCGGAACGCCTCCACCGTCACAGGCCCGATGCCGCTGACCCGGGTGAGGTCGTCGGCACTCTCGAAGCTGCCGTTGGCCTCGCGCTCCTCGATGATGGCTTCGGCCCGGCTGGGCCCGACGCCCGGTAACTCGGCCAGCAACTCGGCATTTGCCGTATTCACATTGATGGGGGCCAGCTCCTGGGCCTGGGCCGCAGAGGACAAGGCCAGCAGCACACATAGCATCAGGCCGATCGCAGCGCCATGAACGTTTCCTTTCATGATTCTTTTCTCCTCTTGTGACGTTTTGTGACACCGGTTGGCGTCCCGTCCAAAACTATACGAAAGGTCGCGCTGACAGAGTCGGCATATGCCCTTTATCTACGTAAGAAAATGCCGATTATTGTTGGGGTCATTATCGATGTCGTTTGTGGGATATCGCCTTGGCGCGATACGGTAAAGCGCTTACAACATCGCCCGACCCCGCCATCAGGCGGGCTCGGCCGAACGCGCTCACGCTGCTTGACGCCATGGCGTTCGACGATTTCCCACTGCGGGATATCGCGATGGTAGGCCCTGATCTCTTCGTCACTCACCTGGGGTGCGTCCCAACCTCAGGCTTCACACTGCTGTTCGGATAGCTGGCTCATGCCGTCTCATTGTCGTCGGGGGTTATCGTTTATCAGGCCTTGAGCACCGCGGTCGATATCAGCGAGTTGCGGTACCCGGTCCTCCGGCAGGGCCAAGCGGCTGGGCGTTTCGCATACCACCATCGCCAACAAGCTGAAGCGCCACGGCATCGGCTCGGAAGGCTAGCGTCAGACTGTAGAGCCGAGCCCCGACTGGAGCAGCAGCTCTCGCACCTCGGCGTAGTGGTGGGCTTCCAGCGCGGCGAAGCCGGTTAACCGCCGCGCCTTGAGTCGAGTGAGCAGCGGCGTGGTGAGGCCGCACAGGAAGCGTGTGATCAGGTCGGGAGTGAGCGGGTGACGATCCTGGCTGGCGGTGAGCTGCTGGATCAGCTCGCCAGCCAACCCCTCGATGGCGTCGATTGTCAGCGGTGGTGGTGCCTCGCCCTGGGGCAGGCGGGCGACCTGCCCATGACAGGCGGAGCAGTGGCCGCAGTGCTGTGGCGCCCGGTCATCGCCGAACCACTCGGCCAGGCGGCGGCTCAGGCATGCCTCGCTCTCGAAAAGTGCCAGCATGGCGTGAAGTCGCGCCACCTCCGCCTGCTCCTTGTCCCGGAAATAGCCATGCAGTTCATCGCTCAGGGCGGCCAGGTCGATATCATGGCGCAGTACCTCGTAGACTTCGGTCATCTGCTTGCTTTCCAGCGTCATCCAGCCCTTGGTGACGAAGTAGTCCAGTGCCGTGATCACCCGGCCGCGTTGCGTGTTCAAGCCGCGCTCGCCGCCCAGGCGCGCGAGTGCCTCGAAATCCAGGGTGTACCAGGTGCGGGCGCGCTGGGAGGCGTCGAGGATCGCCTGCACGAAGGCGGCACGCTCGCCCTCGAAGCGGGCGACCAGTGCCTCGGGCTCCTCGCCCAGGCGGAAGCGGTATTCGGCGAAGTAGCTGTAGCGCGAGGCGATGATGCCGCGCAGCTCCAGCTGAACCAGCAGGGTCTTCAGCGGCAGTGGGCGAATGTTGCTCTGCTGCGAGAGGCTGTTGAGCATCAGTTCCCACTGGCTGCCGGCGCCGCCCCGGCTCACCGCGACCACCTCGTCGATCACCTGGCGAATGCCGTAGTGTTCCGGGGTGTCGCCGAAGACGAAGTTCTCGAGCACGTTGAGGTGGTCGCGCCCGGCCAGCATCAGGCAGTCGGAAGGCTGCCCGTCGCGGCCGGCCCGGCCGATCTCCTGGCTATAGTTCTCGATTGACTTGGGCAGGTCGAAGTGCACCACGTTGCGAATGTCAGCCTTGTCGATGCCCATGCCGAAGGCGATGGTGGCGACGATGCAGGGCATCCGGCCTGCCATGAAATCACGCTGGATGCGCTCGCGGATCTCGCTGTCGAGCCCGGCGTGGTAGGCGATGGCGGGGAGCCCGGCCTTGCTCAGGTAGGCGGCCAGGCGTTCG
Organism: Halomonas sp. DQ26W; assembly: GCF_003339685.1. Lineage (GTDB taxonomy): Bacteria > Pseudomonadota > Gammaproteobacteria > Pseudomonadales > Halomonadaceae > Halomonas. Next base: position 8,788 of record NZ_QPKI01000038.1, read on the forward strand.
GCGGTCTGCTGCAGGGTGACGTAGACGATGGTGGGCGCGGGTGGCTGGGCGTCGAGCTTGGGTCGCAGCCACTCGACCAGGCGTCTCGGCCGCGTCTCGGCCGGCACCGGCGCCACCTCCAGGTGCAGGTTGGGACGATAGAAGCCGGTGGCGGTGACGTCGCTCTCGGCGATGTCGAAGCGCGAGCGCATGTCGGCGATCACTCGCGGGGTGGCCGTGGCGGTCAGCAGCAGTACCTGGGCTATGCCGAACTCGCGCCGGTAGTCGGGCAGCTTGAGGTAGTCCGGCCGAAAGTTGTGGCCCCACTCCGAGATGCAGTGGGCCTCGTCCACCACCATCAGTGAGATCGGTACGCGGCGGATGAAGGCGCGGAAGCGTTCGTTCTTGAGCCGCTCCACCGATATCATCAGGATTCGAATATTGCCACGCGTGACACCCTCCATCACGGCAGCAGCCTCATCGCGGCTCTGGCCAGAGTCGATGCTGGCGGCGGCGATCCCGTGGCGTTCGAGGAACGCCAGTTGATCTTGCATCAGCGCCAGCAGCGGCGAGATGACCAGGGTCAGGTGGGGCAGGTGCAGTGCAGGGAGCTGATAGCAGAGCGACTTGCCGGAGCCGGTGGGAAAGATTGCCGCCGCCGAACGGCCCGCCGTTATCGCCTCGATCACTGGGCGCTGACCGAGGCGGAAGTCGCCGTAGCCGAAGACCTGCTGTAACGTCTGCTCAATCATCTAGGCACTCCTTGCGCTGTTGTTTTATGTACTGTGTTCATGTATGGAGGGCGGCGTTCATGACGACCACCGGCCGACACCGAACATTCTCGCATATCGCCACCTTCGACGACTGTCCCTTCCCGCGCGAGCACCGTGGCGACGTAGCTATCATCATTGGTACGCTGTTCTCTGGGCTGCGCCTGGAAGGCGTGTTCTCCGGAAAGGTACGCCGTGAAGGAAGGTACGTCGTGAAGGAAGGTACGTCGTGAAGGAAGGTACGTCGTGAAGGAATGGTGGAAGCAATCGGTTAGTCCTGCTCGCTTACAGTGAGTAGAATGCACGTTTACGAAAACATCATCAGCTCAAGGACGCGGCATGGCTCACCTGCTACGCATCGTGATGATTCACGGTCACCTCGAGGGCGTGATCGAACTCAATGTGGATGGTCACACCAACATCTGCGGTACCAATGCCTCGGGAAAGACCACACTGCAGCGCCTGGTGCCAGTGTTCTTCGGCGAGCTGCCCAATCGTGTGGTGCCGAAGACAAGGCTCAAGTTCGACGCCTTTTACCTGCCGCACCGCAACAGCTATCTGATCTATGAGTATCGTCGCGAGGAAGGCGACGTCTGTCAGGCGGTGCTGACCCGTAAGAGCGAAGGTGGCGTGGAGTATCGCTTCGTGGGTGCGCCCTATCGCCCCGAAGATTACCTGGTGGAGAGCGAGGCCGGTGTCACTGCACTGGACTACGCCCAGTGGGCCAACGGCTTGCGTCGTCAGGGCATCGCGCTATCGCCCAAACTCGGTGCCACTTCCGAGTACCGTTCGGTGATCCAGAACGATTTTACCCAGTTCGGTTCCGCCCCGTCCGTACCCTCCCAACCCCGGGGCAACAGTCGCGATGGGCTGCGTCTGCGCCAACTCGCCGCCCGATTCAGCCTGGTGCGACCCGGACAGCGCATCCGCCACATGGAGAAGCTGGTTTCGGCAGTGCATGCCAAAGAGGGCAAGATGGACACCCTCAAGACCATGCTGGCGGCAATCTTTGAGGAGGACGGAGTCGAGCTGCCGGTTACCCGCATTCGTAACACTAAGGCGCGCGAGTGGATCGCACGCATGCGCCAGTCAATGCGGCTGGCACCCCTTCAGCGCTCTCTGGCCGTCGTGGAGAGCCTGGATCGTGAAATCGCCGATCTCGAGGCATCGCTGTGGCAGCTCGGTCCACAGCTTGAGGCCGACCGCCACCGCGCCGAGCGCGACCAGGCCGATCTCGAGGCGCAGTTGGGCCAGCGCCAGCGTGATTTCCAGACCCGAGAGCAGGCCTACCGTGAGCTCAGCCACGCCCTCAACGACCGGGTAAGCGAGCTCGACAGCGAGCTGGACAAGACGCGCGTCGACCTGGACGACCTGCAGCGCCGGTTCGAGGCATTCGAGGAGGCCGACATGCCTGGCCTCGAGCAGGACTTGAAGGCATTGCCTCAGTGGCGTGAAGAGCAGCAACAGCTGCGCGACCACCTCGAACTCATGGAACATGCCTTCAAGGACAGCAAGGCCCGGCTCGAGGCACGCCTGGTGGAACTAGGCGATCTGCTCGAGCAGCGACGCGATGAGGTCCAGGCGCAGATCGACGCCCTGGGCGAGGAGAAGGAGGCCTGCCGCGAGGCGCAGAGCAAGGCTGAGAACCGGCTCGAGACCGATTATCAGACCCGTAAGCAGACCCTGGATGACGACTACCGCGCCCGATTGGATCAGGGCACCGTCAGGCTGTCAGAACTCAAGGCACAGCTTGCCCATGCCGCCCCGACCCCGGAGGAGGCCCGCGAAGCCGAGCAGGCCCAGGCCCGCGTCGATCAGGTTCAGAGCGAACAGCACACCGCCGCGGCTGTCGTCGAGAGTGTGCGTGGTGAGCTTGATGAACGGAAGCCTGAGCGGGAGGCAGCCGAGCGTGAATTGGAGCTGGCCCGGACGCAGCGCTCCCGCGCCGAGGTTCACCACGACGCTCTTCTGGTCCAGCGTGACCCCGCCCAGGGCAGCCTGCGCCATTTTCTGCGCCACCACCGCCCGGGCTGGGAACAGACTCTGGGCAAGGTGATCGCTCCTGAACTGCTCGAGCGCCGCGACCTTGCCCCCCAATGCAATGACGACACCAGCGATGACTTCTTCGGGCTGGCGCTGGATCTGACCGCCATCGCGTTGCCCGATTACGCCCAGGACGAAGTCAGCCTGCTGACCGAGATCGAGGCTGCCGAGCAGGTCCTCCGGGAGGCCCAAGCCGCGGTTCAGGCCTCGGAGAAAGCGCTCAAGGCGCGCCATGAAAAAGTTCAGGAAGTGTCTGCACGCCTTGACCGTGCGCGCAGCGCTCAGCGCCGTGCAGGCGAGGAGGTAGAGTACGCCCTGCAGGCTCGCCAGCAGTGCCATGAGCGCCACACCGCCGCCCAGCAGGCTCGCCAGGCTGCCTGCCGCGAGGCTATGGAGGAGCAGGAGACCGTGCAGAACGCGCTGCGCGACGAGCAGCGCCGGGCGCTGGATGCCCTGGCCGATACCCATCGCGCCCAGCGCCTCGAGCTCACTGCCGACTATCAGGGTCGGCTAGCCGGGTTCGAGCAGCAGGTCCAGCAGTATCGCCGCCAACTCGTTGAGCTAAAGGAGGAGAATCGCCGCCAGCGCGAGGAGTTGGAGGCCGCCTTCGACCGCGAGCTGGCCGAGCAGGGCGTCGATACCCTGCGGCTCAATGAGGCCCGCTCGCGTGTCGAAATGCTCGGCAAGCGTATCAGCATGACCACCCGACGCCAGGACGAGTTGGATGAGTACACCCGCTTTATGCGCGTAGAGTGGGGCGAGCGCAAGCCGCGGCTGGTAGAAAAGGAGGCGTCGCTGGCCCGCGAGCGCCAGACCGCCGAGCGCGAGCGCGAGCAGCACAGAGTCGACTTTCGTGCGGCCAGCCTGGAACACCAGGCCGCAGTCCGTGACCTCAAGGCCAGGCGCGATGCCGATCAGGCGTTGGTCGAGATCCTGACCCCGCTGCTCGACAAGCTCACGGCCCTGGCCGTGGCACCGGCCCCCGAACCCCTCAGCGAGGCTCCTGGCGATGCCGCCGAGCGTATCGAGCGGGCCCGCCAGGCGTTGGTCGACCACGCCAGGACGCTGGACGAGCTGCGTCGTGGCTGTGAGAAAATCGAGGTCGAGCTGGTCAAGGGCGCCAGCGCTGACTTCCAGGATACCCTGGAGTCCGAGCGCAGCAAGCTCGAAGATCCCAGCCCGCGCCGCCTGCTTGGCGTACTACGCGACATGCTCCAACTGCTCGAGGGTCAGCAACAGCAGTTGCTGCAGGAGGGCCGGAATCTCAGCGACGATTTGGACAAGTTCTTCACCGTGTTCCGCGACCTCAATCGACGCATCAACGCCCAGAGCCGGCGGCTCTCCGACGAAGTGGCCGACGACCTGAAGCTGGAGGGAATCGGCCGCGCCGAGGTGAAGATCCAGTCGACCATCGACGAGTTGGGTTTCTGGGAGCCGCTCAAGCGCTTCGCCCAGCGTTACCGTGAATGGCGCGATTCAGGCCAGCCGCTGCCCAGCGATGACTACCTGGATGCCCTGGCCGATGTCGTGGAGCTACTGCGTAGCGACCAGCAATATAGTTTCGAGAGCCTGCTGCGCCTGGAGCTGCACCTCAACGAGGGCGGTACCGACCTGGTGATTCGTAATGATCGCCAGCTGCTGGAGTCCTCTAGCCACGGCATGGCCTACCTGATCCTGTGCAAGTTCTTGCTCGCCTTCACTCGCCTGCTGCGTGGACAGGCCGAGATTGCCATTCACTGGCCCATCGACGAGATCGGCACCCTGGCCTACCACAACGTCGAGAAGCTGTTCGAAGCTTGCGACAACAACCGCATTCATATCGTCGGCGCCTTCCCCAACCCCGAGTCGGACGTGCTGTTGCTGTTCCACAACCGCTATTTGATTGACCGCGATGAGGCAGCCCCCGACAAGCGCCGCTTGAAGCGCATCGAACCACGCCTGAGCCGATTGGCCCAGCGCCTGCAGGTCCGTGCCGAGGAGGCCATCTCATGATCGAACACGGCCCCCTGCTCGAACGCCTGCTGGCCGGCGACTTCATCTGCGCGGTAAGCGACGAGAGCGCCTTTCGCAGGCTGGAGGATGACGAGACCCGCGAGCAACTGGATATCTACCTGCGCCCGCTCAACCGACGTCTGGCTACCAACGACGAGGGCAGTGTCTATTTCCTCGCCTGGCGCAACATTGATGAGTTCGCCCGCGATCAGCTCTCGCGTCAGCTGGCCGACACGGTCAACAGTCTGCTGCCGATGCTAGAGTGGCTGCAGTTGGTGCAGGAGACACTGGGTCGCGATGGCCTGGCCGCTCCCGGCGACGTGCTCAAGCCCGCCGACTTCAGCTCTCGAAGCGAGGATAACCAGGGCTTGCGAGAGCGCCTCGAGCGCCTGGCTACCGACCCCTTCTTCGGCTCCCAGAGCGAGCAGCTCGACGCCCAGATCAAACAGGTCTTCAAACGACTCAAGGAGCATGGCTACCTGCTCCAGCCCCACGCTGACCGGCAGTACTTCGTGGTCACCGCCAAGATCGACTACCTGATCGATCTGGTGCGTTTCATCCGCGACGAGGAGAACCTGCCTATTGACGACCAGGCACCTGCCAGCCAGGAGAGCCTGCTGTGATGGGCGGTGCCAGCGACCCCCACGCCCTGGAGAGCCGCCTAATCAGCACTGGCGTCGAGCGCCTGACGTTGCTCGGCAAGTACGCCGAGGCGCTGATGGCCGGCTACGCCCGGGACGAGGTGCCTCTGGCAGGGTTGAGCAAGACGGCACTGAACAGGCTGCTGGCCGCCCGCATCCTGTGGCGCCCGGATGAGCAGGGCGGGGTCAAGCTCGCCCCCAAGGTGCGTGAGCTGATTGCCGAGATGCTTGCCGACGAGACCCGCCGCCATGTGAACGCCGACGTGGCCGAAACACTCGAACTGCTGCGCAGCCTGGTGCAGAGCTACCGCGAGGCCCGCGACGCCGGCGAGTATTGGCGCCAGGAGCAGCAACTGTTGCGCTTGCGCCAGGAGGTGGATGATCTCAATGGCCGCTTCGCCGACGCCATCGACAGCCTGTGGCGGCGTCTCAACAGCGACTTCGGCTTCGTCAGCCACCTGGGTGACAAGATTCGCGAGAATGAGCGCGCCCAGAAGCAGATTGTGCGCTTGCTTGATGGCCTGGAGCTGATCGACTTCACTGAACTGATCGAACTGGTAGGTGGGGACGGTGCCCTGCGCAAGCTGCTGGTCAGTGGGCTGCAGCACCAACTCACCCAGCACTACACCAGCCTGCGCGAGGTGCAGAGGCGGATGATCGAGCTGCTGGCGCGTTTTCGCCAGCAGCAGTCGCGCAGCCGCCTGGTGGCAGGCATGGCCGCCTTCCTGCGCGAGCACCCCGGCTTTGCGCCCGGCAACTACGCCCGGCGCAGCGAGGTGCCGGCGCTGGTCAACCGTGCCGCGCTGCTCTCCGCCGCTGGCGCCCCTGCCCTGGACCACGACGCAGACACCCGCATACTGACCGGGCTGCTCCATCGCCTGCCAAGGCCAGTGCCGCGCCCCGAGCCGGTCACCGCCGCCGGCGTCGCCGCACTGCAGGAGAACACTCTGGCGGCCACTCGCCATCAGGCGCTCAAGGAGGATGTGGAGCGGTTCTATCTTTCGGTGGTGGATGGCGGCGGTGAGCCACTCAGCGCGCTGGAGTACCTGCAGCAGGGCGAGTTCGAGTGGGGCGAGGAGATATGGCTGTTTCAGGTAATCGCCGAGCACCAGGGCTTGCCGCGCGGTGAACAGCGCGCCTTCCGGCTGCGTCAGGAGGAGAGCCAGGCCAGCCCGTTCAATCACCTGCGGCTGATCCACGACGTCATCATTCAGCTTTCTTAGGGGTTGTGGGAGCCACGCTCAGCAGGCGGTCCGATGCCTCGACGAAAGACGCTGTGGGTGGCCTCGTGGTTTAAGGTTCTGTAAAGAGGAGGGCAAATGATTCTCTCATCGCGCGCCCGCAATCTGCTGCGGGACACCGCTCAGTCACTGCATGGCGCGCCCCATTTGGCGAAACGGCGCAACAAGGTGGTGGATGACATTGTCGCCTGGTGCCGGGAGCATGATATCGAGCTCGGCCCTCGCCTGACCCACGACCGTCTGCGGTTCGATCGTGAGCTACTGGCTCAGATCGGCGACACACTTACAGCCCTGGGTCATCCCGCAATCGACACTGCCCTGGGCGGCCTGACCAGCACCGAACAGGCTCGATTCGGCAACCGCGAAGAGAAAAATATCCGCGAAAGTCCACGCGAGCATCGGGTGCTGGCCAGCATGCCTACCGGCGAACCTCGCTGCGGTCTGGCGAGCCGTACCTGCGACATCCTCGACCTCGACTGGCGTGATATTGCGTTATCCCAATTCGATGTGCTGGTGCAGATCGAGAACCTCGATAGCTTCTACGCCTTGGACCCATCCATTCCCCCCCTGGCCGAACGGTCCCGCCCGCTGGTGCTCTATCGCGGAGATAGCTTCTATGGCGGCGCCTTCCCCAAAGTGGCCGAGGCCTGGAGGAGCACCGGCAAGGCACATCTCTACCTGGGAGACTTCGATGCCAAGGGTGTCAGTCTCGCCATCTCCAGCCGCGCCACCCATCTGCTACTACCGCCGTTTGCAGCGCTTGCACAGAGCGCACATGTCGAGCATCTGCCAGCGAAACAGCAGGAGTACCAGTCCGCACTGCGTGACCTGGCCGTCAGCCTGCCCGTGGGTCATCCGCTCACCAACTACCTGAAAGTTCTGCTCGGCGATCAGCGAGGCCTACTCCAGCAGTGGTTCGGTAGTGAATTGACCCGCGTGCCACTCGGTTGAAGGGTCTATTTGGCACCATCCCAACGCTGAAAAGAGATCTCCCATGCACGTCATCATCGATCTCTGTGTCGTACCGCTGGGTGTGGGGGTATCGGTCTCCCCGCTGATCGCTGTCGGCCTTGGCGGAGGCTGCGGCTTAGGCGCTAATTACCAGCACCGGCAACACTGCCGGGCTTTGCCGTTGGCTGTCATCGTTGGGGTGCCTCGGTTCCGACAGCATGCGACAATGATGCTTTCATCAGCGTCGGATTTCCCTCCATGTCTTCCCCGCGCAGAGAATCCATTGCCGAGCTCCAGCGTATGCGTCGTGGTCGACCGCGGCGTGGCAGACTGATACACAGTTTTCGCCTGCAGGTAATGCTGCTGGTCGGCGTCTTGCTGGCCGGCATGCTGCTGGCGCAGGGGGCCTACCTCAACCACCGCAAGGGCGAGATCATCAGCGACCAGATCGGTCAACGTGCCTTGGCCGTGGCGCTCAGTGTGGCTAGTATCCCCCAGCTCATCGCCGCCTTCGACGACCCGGATCCCAGCGCCACCATCCAGCCCATAGCCGAGCGCATTCGTCGTGAGACCGGTGCGCGCTACGTAGTGGTAGGCAATACCGAAGGGCTTCGCTATTCCCACCCGCTACCCGAGCGGCTCGGCAAGCCGATGGTCGGCGGTGACAATGATCGCGCTTTGCTGCATGGCGAATCCTACGTCTCGGAAGCCACCGGCTCGCTGGGTGAGGCCATGCGTGGTAAGACGCCGGTATTCGATGCCGAGGGCGATATCATCGGCATCGTATCGGTGGGCTTCATGCTCGACCGGGTGGCCATGGATGTTGTCGAGCACACCAGCCTGGGCTGGTGGCTGGTGGCACTCATGATCGTGTTCGGCTTTGCCGGTGCCTATGGGCTGTCGCGTCATCTGAAGCGGGTGATCCTGGGCCTCGAGCCCTACGAGATCGCCCGCCTGGCCATGGAGAAGGAGGCGATCCTGCAGTCGATCCACGAGGGGATCCTGGCGGTGAATCGCGAGGGGCAGATCACCCTGGTCAACCAGCAGGCGAGGCGCTTTCTGGGCCTGCCGCCGGTGCATGCGGTGGTCGGTCAGCCAATCCAGGAAATCGTTCCCAACTCGCGTCTGCTCGAGGTCATGGAGCGTGGTGAGCATCAGTTCGATCAGGACATGTGGTTGGGTGATCATCCAGTGGTGGTCAACCGCGTGCCTATCCATCACGCTGGCGAGATCGAGGGGGCGGTGGCCACCTTCCGCAGCCGCCGCGAGATCGTCGAACTCTCCAATGCGTTGAATGCCGCCAGTCGGGACGTGGACATGTTGCGTGCCCAGGCCCATGAGTTCTCCAACAAGCTCTATACCATTTCCGGGATGCTCCAGCTCGGCCGCATCGAGGATGCCATCGCCCTGATTCACCAGGAGAGTGCGCATCAGCAGGCCCAGATGACCTTCCTGATGAATCACGTGGGCGACCCAGTGGTCAGCGGTACCTTGCTCGGTAAGCTGACCCGCGCCAGGGAGCTCGGGGTGCTGCTGGAGATCGACGAGCAGAGTTCGTTGGTCGAGCCGCTCACGGTGACGGGCCAGGAGGTCCTCATGACGGTGATCGGCAACCTGCTGGACAATGCCTGCCATGCGGCGCTACAGGGTGACCGCGATAGCGACGAGAGGCCGCGGGTAAGGCTGTTTTTCACTGATCTCGGGGAGCAACTGCTCATCGAGGTGGAGGATAACGGCCCCGGCGTTCCCCACGAGCACGGCGAGGCAATTTTCCAGGAAGGCTTCTCTACCAAGCCGGGCAAGCATCACGGTATCGGCCTGGCCCTGGTCAGCCGTCTGTGCCGCGAAAACGGTGGCGCCATTACCCTGGAGGAGAGCGAGTTGGGCGGGGCTTGCTTCATCGCCGTGCTCGATCGCTCCCTGTGTGGGCCGAGAAAGGCGGGTGAAGGCGAGCCGCGACGGCCGGGCACGATAGCGCCCTGAGCCAAGCATAACAACATAGGCACGAGACGATGCCACAAGGTATCGCGGGGGGAATGAGATATGCATGAATCGGGCGATTCGCCTGCAGAGTTTGGCATCCTGATCGTCGAGGACGACTTTCGCATTGCCGATATTCATCGGGCCTTCATCGAGCAGAGCGAAGGCTTCCGTGTGGTGGGCATGGCCAGAAACGGCGCTGAGGCGCGGGCACTGATGTCCCGGCAGGCCCATACGGCACATCTGGTTCTGCTCGATGCCTATCTGCCTGACGTAGAGGGGCTCGAACTGCTCTGGTCGCTACGCCGGGATTACCTGCAGGTGGATATCGTGATGATTACCGCGGCCCGGGAAGTGGAAACCATCGCCGAGGCCTTGCGTGGCGGTGTCTTCGACTATCTGATCAAGCCGGTCGAGGCCTCGCGCATGGCACAGATGCTGGCGCGTTTCCGCCGTGAGCGAGCTGCCCTGAACGCCCGCAGCGAGATGAGTCAGGAGGAGCTTGACAGGGCACTGACTCGGCTGCGTCCCGAGGGGGCGCCAGGCGGCGGCGTGCGCAGCCTGCCCAAGGGCATCGACCGCTTGACGCTGCGCACCGTGGTATCGGCGCTGGAGCATGCCGGATCGCCGCTGGCCGCCATGGAGGTGGCCCGAACCATGGGTGCCAGTCGCTCGACGGCCCGGCGCTACCTGGAATTCCTGGTATCGGTGCAGGTGGTGGGCGCCGAGCTGGGCTACGGCGACGTGGGTCGGCCGGAGCGACGCTATCGTCTGGTAGGGGATACCACGCCATGGTGTGAAGAAGGCTAGCTGAAGAGGGGCGGCGAGATGGGGTGGAAGCGGGTTCAAGGCGTCCGTGAACAGAAAGGACAAAATGGGCGAAAAGGACTATTTGTCATTTATGTTCAGAAGCTTGTGGCCAACGTATCGCTCTTCTAGTGTTTACAGGGTAGCGCCCTAGGGCGACCTCATAACGATCACAAGAACGATCACACAACAAGATGCCGAACCCGGAGAACGCCATGACTAACAAGCTTTCCCTCAAGCGCCTGACGCTGCTGGCCCTGCCGCTGGCCGCTGTCGCCGGTGCAGCGACCGCCGCCAGCGCCGACGAATGGACTCCAAGCCGTTCCATCGAGTTCATCGCCCCGGCCAACCCGGGCGGTGGTTGGGACACCCTCGTGCGCACCACCTCGCGAGTGATTCAGCAAGAGGGTCTGGCTGAGTACAACCTGGCCGCCATCAACGTGCCGGGCGGCGGCGGTGCCGTCGCCTGGGCCCAGATCGCCCGCGACAGCGGCAATCCGCACAAGCTGTTCGCCACCAGCCCGCCGATCATTTTGGTCCCGCTGGCCGGCACCTCTCGCTATGATCATACCGACTTCACGCCGATCGCTCGGTTGATCACCGACTACTCCATCGTCCTGGTTCCGGCAGATTCCGAGTATCAGGACCTCAACGATCTGTTCGATGCCATGCGCGAGAATCCCTCCCTGAGTGTCGGTGGTGGCAGTGCACCGGGCTCCATGGACCATATTTCCGTCGTGGGTGTGGCGTCGACGGCGGGGATCGAGGCGCAAGGTGTCAACTACATCGCCTTCTCGGGTGGCGGTGAAGCCATGACCAACCTCATGGGGGGGCATGTCGAGGCCGTGATCACCGGTGCCGGTGAAGCTGCAGGTCAACTGGGTCCCGATAGCGATATTCGTGCGCTGGGGGTTTCCTCTCCTGAGCGATTGGGAGGGCCCTTGGCCGATATCCCGACCTATCAGGAGCAGGGTATCGATTACACCTTCGATATCTGGCGCGGTGTCATGGGTACGCCTGATATGCCAGCAGAAGCTGTTGCCTACTATGAAGACCTCTTTGCACAGATGCTCGAAACAGAAGCCTGGCAGGAAGCCCGTGACCAGTTGGGCTGGATTGATGCCTATCAAACCAGTGAAGAATTCGGCGCTTTCCTCGATGCCCAGAAAGAAGAGTTCAGTGGCGTGCTGACCGAGCTCGGCCTGATTCGCTGAATGCCGGCTGATTCTCATCCGGAGTGACTCTCTTGAGCCCTGATAATCTCAGGGCTCAATCTTCTTGCAGGTAACACTTGGGCTCGAGGCCAGGTTTCAACTGGCGTGAGATCGAGGTGGAATGCTCATGACACGACTCAATACCAATCAGATCATTGCACTGATCGTTGCACTGTTCTCGGTGGGCTACCTGGTAATGGCTTTTCAGATACCCACTTTCCCACTTCCCCGACCGGTCGATTCCGACGTCTTTCCCAAGGTGCTCGGGTTTGTCCTGCTTGGGCTTGCAGTGTGTCTGTTTCTGGAAAAACCCAAGGCCCAGGATATTCCCGAAGAGCCGAGCCAGGAGGCGCTGAATCAACCATTATGGTTACGCCCCTGGTCGCGGATTGTCGTCACCTCGCTGGCAATAATTGCCTATGCCCTATTGATGGTACCCATCGGTTTCGTGGCGGCATCCACTGCGCTGGCCTTCGGCCTTAGCTGGTATTACGGCTACCGTCGGCATGGGGTGAACCTGGCGACCTCGCTTGGCGTGGTGTTGGCGCTGTACTTGACCATGACACGCATCATGGAAGTCTACCTGCCCACGGGAATCCTGCCGATCTGATGTCCCATGACATCATCGGCCCGCGAGAGAGAGCCTGCTCATGGAAGCACTGAACAACCTAATGTATGGCTTCGGCATTGCGCTGCAGCCCATGAATATCGCCTATGTCTTCGGCGGAGTCTTTGCCGGTACCATCATCGGCATGCTGCCGGGTCTGGGGCCGATCAGTGCCCTGGCCCTGATGATCCCGATTACCTTCGCCATGGAACCGTCCTCCGGTTTGATCCTGATGGCCGGCGTCTACTACGGTGCCATCTTCGGTGGATCGAGTTCGTCGATCCTGCTCAACGCACCGGGCGTCGCCGGTACCGTGGCGACCTCGTTCGACGGCTACCCCATGGCCAAGCAGGGGCTAGCGGGCAAGGCCCTGGCTATCGCGGCTTATGCCTCCTTCGTGGGCGGCACCATCTCTATCGTCTTCCTGATGATGGTGGCTCCGCTACTGTCTCGAGTCGCCGTGGCGTTCGGCCCGGCAGAGTACTTCGCGCTGATGGTGTTGGGGCTGACGGCGGTGGTGTCGCTCTCAGACAAGTCGTTGGTCAAGGGGCTGATCGCCGCCGTTGTGGGGGTCATTATTTCGATCATCGGTATCGACCTGCAAACCGGCACGGTGCGTTTTGCCTTCGGCACTACCCACCTGCTGGACGGGATCGACTTCCTGGTGGTGGCCTTGGGTATCTTCGCCCTGGCAGAAGTCTTCTACATTCTTCTCAGGGGAGGCGGTGGTAAGGAGCCGGAACGTAATGCCATTGGCTCGCTCAAACTCACCCGGAGCGAGGTCGGGCAGATCGCTGGCCCGATCAGCCGTAGTTCAGTACTGGGCTTCTTCACCGGTGTGCTGCCCGGCGCCGGAGCCACCATCGGGTCATTCCTCGGCTACAGCATGGAGAAGCGCATCGCCAAGGATGGGGATACCTTCGGCAAGGGCAATATCAAGGGGGTGGCGGCACCCGAGGCAGCCAACAATGCAGCCTGTACCGGTTCCTTCGTGCCGTTGTTGACCCTCGGTGTGCCGGGTTCCGGTACCACGGCGGTCTTGTTGGGTGCCCTGCTGGTCATGGGGATCAGCCCAGGGCCGGCAATGCTGGTGGATCGGCCTGATGTGTTCTGGGGCGTCATTGCCAGTATGTATATCGGCAACATCATGTTGCTGGTCCTTAACCTGCCGTTGATTCCCTATATCGCCAAGATCCTTGATATGCCTCGCCCACTGTTGCTGGCGTTGATCCTGATCTTCTGCATGGTCGGCGTCTATGGCATGAGTTTCAGCGTGATCGACTTGCTGTTCCTGCTTGGCTTCGGGCTGCTGGGGCTTGGTATGCGGCTGTTCGGTTTTCCGGCGGCACCGCTGATCCTGGCGCTGATCCTGGGTAGCATCATGGAAGAATCCATGCGTCGTGCCCTGCAGATTTCCGGTGGGGACTGGATGGTCTTCATCGACAAGCCGATCTCCATGTGGCTGTTGATCATCGCCGCGCTGTCTTTGCTGATGCCGGTGCTGAAGCAGGGCCTGGTGTGGATTCGCCGCGCACGCGCCTGATCTCTTGCACGACTTTTGTCCTTGGGGGTGCCGGTGCAGACCGGCGCCCCATTTTTTATGGTTCTTCACACTTTGGCGTGAATCTGCTCTGCACAGACTGCATTGTGGAAGGACGCCTCGGCGATAGCGACGCAGGCGCTCCTTGTTGGAGCGCTCGGTTCGGCGCCCCGACTCCGCA
>NZ_QPKI01000039.1 GCF_003339685.1 Halomonas sp. DQ26W
AAAGAATCATTGTTGGAGCGCTGGTTCCCATCGCGATTGGCGCCGTCAGGCGCCTCGGCGGAGGCCACGGCGTAGGCGAGGTCGCCGGCACTGGCAACACCGCCGGGAGGCCTGCGGCCTCTTCACGCCAGTCTGCGTAGAACCCTTTGTTAGGCCATCCTGTTGCTGGTAAGTCCTCACTCGCTCCTGTGTTTTCAGCCTGATCACTGTTATGCATGTCGTGTGGCATGACTGGAATTGGTTCTTCCCCCCACCCTCATCGATTGAATAGCCACAGCATTGCCGAGAGCACTACGCTAATCAGGGTCATGGTGGCGATGGGGAAGTAGAACGAGAAAGTTTCACGGCGGATGGCAACGATGCACAGGCCGATGATGATCAGCGTGCGGGGCATCCTGCCGCCTGTTTCCTCGCAGCTTGGTTCGAAAGGCCGATAGGGTGTCAACTATACCCCGCCAGCCTTTCTGTTTTACCTTTGTTTTACCACTGTTTTACCACTGTTTTACCACTGTTTTACCAGCCTATTTACCAGCTGAGTTGACGCAGGTGGGTAAGCAGCCCCTGCAGCGGGTGTGGCAGATCCGTGTCGGAGAGCCGCTTCGCCTGGCTGCGGCAGGAGTAGCCGGTGGCCAGCAGGCGGCCGGGGTTGGCGTTGCCTTCTACCACGGGCTGCCACGACTGGGCGTAGATGGCCGCTGAGGTCTCGCGGTTGCGCGCCTCGTGGCCGTAGGTGCCGGACATCCCGCAGCAGCCGGTAGCGACGAGCTCTAGCTCGAAGCCGAAGGCGGCGAAGACTTGCTGCCACGCCTTGGGGCTGCCGGGGGCGTTGGTCGACTCGGTGCAGTGGGAGAGCAGCCGGTAGCCGGGGTCGTCAAGCGCGGATAGCTGCCCGGCCAGGGCCGGTGGTACAAGGCGTTGGCCCTGGGCCACCAGCCACTCCTGCAGCATCAGTACTTCGGGTATGGCCTGTGGCCCCAGTGCCTTCACATACTCCTGACGGTAGGTCAGGGTCATGGCCGGGTCGATGCCCACCAGCGGCACGCCGAATTCGGCCAGGGTGCGCAGGTGCCGTGCCTGTTTTTCCGCGGTGCGCTCGAAGGCGCCGAGGAAGCCCTGCACGTGCAGGGGCTTGCCGTTGGGCGAGTAGGGTGCGACGAACACCTTCATGTCGAGGCGCGCGAGCAGTTCGACGATGTCCTTCACCCGCTCGGCCTCGAAGTGGCTGGTAAAGGCGTCCTGGACGAGGACGACGCTTCTGGCCTTCTGTGCCTCACTCAGTAGACCCAGCGAGATCGGTGTGGCCTCGGCCACGCCCCAGGTCCGGAGCTGCTTGGCCAGGCGCGCGCGGGAGAGCCGCGGGCTGTCGACCAGCCCAATGGGGCCCGACAGTAGCTGGTCCACCCAGCGCTGGCCCAGCGCGGCGTTGTAGAGCGGTGCCATGCGCGCCAGGTAGGGCACGAAGAATTCCATGCCGCCGATCAGATAGTCGCGCACGGGCCGCAGGTAGCGGCGGTGGTAGAGCTCGAGGAACTGGGAGCGAAACTCGGGCACGTTGACCTTCACCGGGCACTGGCCGGCGCAGGACTTGCAGGCCAGACACCCCGCCATGGCGTCATAGACCTCATGGGAGAAGTCCGCCTCGTCGCGGCGCTTGAAGGTGTTGCGCACCCGCGCGGGAAGGGCCTTGAGAAAACCCCATCCGCCTTCGGCTCGTTGCTGGCGGGATTCCTCGAGCACGTCGACACCGGCGTTACCCTGAAGCCGCAGCCATTCGCGCATCAGGCTGGCGCGCCCCTTGGGCGAGTGCACCCGGTCGCGGGTCGCCTTCCACGAGGGGCACATGGCGTCGTTGGGGTCGTAGTTGTAGCAGGCACCGTTGCCGTTGCAGTAGACCGCGGCGCTGTGGGCCTGCCACACCCGCACGTCGATCTGACGGTCGAGCTGGCCACGGGTGGGCACGCCATCGATGGTCAACAGGCCCGGATCGACCAGTTTCACCGCCTGCTCCTCGACCACTTCGGGCGGAGTATCGAGCGCCTTTCCCGTGGGTTCGGGCGGAGTAAAGGCAGTACCCGCGGGTTCGGGCGGGATATACAGAGGAGTCGCGATTTTTCCTGGATTCAGCTGGTTATGCGGGTCGAAGGCGGCCTTGACCCGCTGCAGGCTGGGGTAGAGCTCGCCGAAAAACTTGGGTGCGTACTCCGAACGCACGCCCTTGCCGTGTTCACCCCACAGCAGGCCGCCATAGCGCTGGGTCAGCTCGGCCACGTCGTCGGATATTTCCCGGATCTGCGTCTCCTGGTCGGGGTCCTTCATGTCGATGGCCGGGCGCACGTGCAGCACACCGGCGTCGACGTGGCCGAACATGCCGTAGGCAAGGCCGCGGGCGTCTAGCAGGGCGCGGAACTCGGCGATATAGTCCGCCAGCCGCTCCGGCGGCACCGCGGTGTCCTCGACGAAGGGAATCGGGCGTTTCTCGCCCTTGGCATTGCCCAGTAGTCCCACGGCGCGCTTGCGCATGCCGTAGACGCGCTGGATGGCCCCACGTCCCTCGGCCAGGGTATAGCCCAGGCGCGGCACGCTCTCGTCCGCCTCCAGGTGGCGGCAGAAGGCAGTCACCCGCTGGGCCAGCCGCTCGGGGTCGTCGTCGTTGAACTCGACCAGGTTGATGCCGCGGATTGCCACCGCCTGGCGGGTGGCCGTGGCGGTGTCGCCGGTGGTGACACCCCTGCTCGACTCGTCGGGAAAGAACTCGGCCACGCTGTCCCAGACGAAGTCCTCCATGGCCAGCATCAACACCTTGTCGTCTACCGTTTCGATGGAGGTGGGGCGTGCCTGCGGCTGGGTTTGTGAAGAACCGCTGTTCGACATCAATGCCTTGGCGTCGCGCAGGGCGTCCATGAAGCCGGCGTAGCGCACATTGACCAGGGTCGAGTGCTTGGGGATGGGCAGGACGTTGAGTTCCGCCTCGTTGAGGAATCCCAGCGAGCCTTCCGAGCCGCATAGCAGGCTGTTCATGTCGAGGCGACCTTGCGCATCCCTCAAGTGCGCCAGGTCGTAGCCGGTCAGGCAGCGGTTGAGTGGCGGGAACTTGGCGGCGATCAGCTCTCCCTGTTCGTCGATGATCTCCCGGGCGGTGCGGTAGGCCGTGCCGATGATGTCGTCCCGGTTGCACAGCGCCTCCAGTTCGGTCGTTTCGGCCGGGCGGCTGACCAAGCGCTTGCCACCGAGCAGCACGGTGTCGAGTTCGAGCACGTGGTCGCGGGTCTTGCCGTATTCGCAGCTGCCCTGGCCGCTGGCGTCGGTGGATATCATGCCGCCGATGGTGGCGCGGCTGGAAGTGGAGAGGTCCGGGGCGAAGAACAGCCCGTGCGGCTTGAGCGCGGCGTTGAGCTGATCCTTGACCACGCCTGCCTGCACCCGCACGCGGCGGTTGTCGACGTCGATGTCGAGGATGCGGTTCATGTGCCGCGAGACATCCACCACCAGGCCGTCGGTGAGCGACTGGCCGTTGGTGCCGGTACCGCCGCCCCGGGGGGTGAGGGCGATCTGGCGGTGTTCGCTGCACGCGGCCAGGCGGGCGATGCGCTCGAGATCCTCGACCCCTTTCGGGTACAGCACCGCCTGGGGCAGGCGCTGGTAGATCGAGTTGTCGGTGGCGAGCACCGTGCGGTCGGCGTAGTCCGGGGCGATTTCGCCGGCGAAGCCATTGGCCTTCAGGACGTCGAGAAAGCGCAGGTAGGGTGCGGCGAGGCCGGCAAGGGGGCTCGATTGAGCGGTGTCCAGTCGTGCGATCATGGTGTCGTATTCAGTCGTTGTCGCTATCGCGGCATGGCCGGACAGGCAGAAGGGATGTTGCTACTTTACCCCGAGAGGGCGGTGGAGCGCACCCTGGCCCACGGCTGTTACATGGCATACGGCCACCCTTTTGCCTACAATGGGCGCCCCCATTTCACCGAATGCGACGGACTGGATTCCATGCTCGATCCCAAACTGCTGCGCAGCGACCTCGAGATGGTCGCTCAACGACTGGCCAAGCGTGGCTTCACGCTCGACACTGCGCGCCTCGAGGCGCTGGAGTCCCGGCACCGCGAGATCCAGACCGAGACCGAAACCCTGCAGGGCGAGCGCAATGCCCGCTCCAAGGCGATCGGCAAGGCCAAGGCCCAGGGCGAGGATATCCAGCCGCTGCTCGACGAGGTCAGCGACCTGGGCGACCGGCTCAATGCGGCCAAGCATCGCCTGGCCGAGGTGCAGGCGGAGTGGGACGAGGTAATCAGCGGCCTGCCCAACCTGCCCCATGAGAGCGCGCCCCAGGGCGAGAGTGAGGAAGATAACGTTGAGCTGCATCGCTGGGGCACGCCTAAGGCCTTCGACTTCACGGTCCGCGATCATGTGGACCTGGGTGGCTTGCAGGGCAATCTCGACTTCGAGCTGGCAACCAAACTGACCGGCGCCCGTTTCGCGGTGATGCGTGGCCCCATTGCCCGCCTGCATCGCGCCCTGACCCAGTTCATGCTGGACAAGCAGACCCTCGAGCATGGCTATGAGGAGTGTTACGTCCCCTATATGGTCAACGAAGCGTCGCTGTTCGGCACCGGCCAGCTGCCCAAGTTCGGCGAGGATCTGTTCCGCCTCGACGACGAGCGCGGCTACCACCTGATACCTACCGCCGAGGTGCCGCTGACCAACTTCGCGCGCGACGAGATCCTGCCCTACAAGGCGCTGCCAGTGAAGCTCACCGCCCATACGCCCTGTTTTCGCAGCGAAGCGGGCTCTCACGGTCGCGACACCCGCGGCATGATTCGTCAGCATCAGTTCGACAAGGTGGAGATGGTGCAGATGGTCGAGCCCGAGCAGAGCTATGCGGCGCTCGAGGAGATGCGCGGCCATGCCGAAGCGATCCTGCAGGCGCTCGAGCTGCCCTACCGGGTGGTGACCCTGTGCACCGGCGACATGGGCTTCGGCGCCGCCAAGACCTACGACCTGGAAGTGTGGCTGCCAAGCCAGGAGACCTATCGCGAGATATCCTCGGTTTCCAACTGCGAAGATTTCCAGGCGCGGCGCATGCAGGCGCGCTTCCGCCACCCCGAGCAGAAGAAGCCTCAGCTGCTGCATACCCTTAATGGCTCCGGCCTGGCGGTAGGGCGCTGCCTGATCGCGGTGATGGAGAACCACCAGAACGCCGACGGCTCGATCACCGTGCCCGAGGTACTGCGGCCCTATATGAGCGGTGTCGAGACCATCAACACCTGAGGCGTTAATCGCCGCTGCAGGCTTCAATACGAACGACCCCCATCTGGGCCTGCCCGATGGGGGTTGTTCGTTTGTGGCCTGACGTGGCGCTGCTATTCCAGCTTACGGCTGCGGATCAATCTCCCAGCTGACGCTGACCGCTGCCTCGATGATGATGGTGCCGGGGCGGTATTCCGCCTGGGGTACGCTTTCACGCATATCCGCACTCATGGCCATCATGCGCGGGGCATAGACCGGAGCATGGGTCTCGCTGACGTTGATGACCGACCCCAGCGTCACCCCGAGGGTAGAGGCCATCAGCTCGGCCTTGTGGCGCGCCTTCTCCAGTGCCATCACCAACGCCTCATCGCTGGCAGCGTCGCGGTCGGCGAGGTCATAGGTCACGCCGTCAAGGGCGTTGACCCTGGCATCGGTCATTGCGTCAAGCAGCAGTGGCAGGCTTTCCAGGTTGGCTACCTTTATCTGGAAGGGGCGTTCCAGGCGAGTTCGTACAAGCATCTCGCGTTCACCCTCGCTGGTCCTGGTGCCGGGAATATGCTCGGGGTGAACGTTCAGCGAGCCGGCACTGATCGCATCGCGCTCCAGTCCCGCTTCCTCCAGGGTGCGAATCAGTTCGGTGGCACGCTCTTCCAGCCGGTCGCGGGCTTCTCGCAGCGCCGTGGCGTCGCTGCCGGTATCCTCATCGCGAGCAATGGCCGGGGTGCGTTCCCACAGCCTAGCGCTGAGCGTGGCGCGGTCGGGTACTACTTCCCGTTGGGCCTCGGCCTGAACATCGAGCCGCGCGCGGGTTTCAGCGGCTTGCGTGGCGATGAGTGGTGTCATGGCAATCATCGCACCCAGTAGTAAAAGGGGGAGAAGTGAGCGGGACATTGTGCCTCCTTGCAGCAGGGCGTATCTGCGGGTAGTCGGTTGGAGTACTGGAGTTCGGGGCGACACGCGATGAATTTGTGTCACCGTCCGGTAGGCGCCATGATGAGTATCACACGCCAGACAGGGACGTGACATGCTTCGCCATAACAGTGACCCGCACTACAGTTATCCTCTTACACTGACACTGGCGCTGGCCGCACTGGTGATCATCATAGCCGGCATAAGGGCGGGGGCCGACCTGCTTGTGCCCTTGCTGCTGGCGCTGTTCATTGCGGTGGTATGTACCTCTCCGGTGAACTGGCTGCACCGGTGGGGCATCAGTCTCCGTCTCGCCGTTCTGCTCACCCTGTTGGTGATCGGCGCCTTTTTCTCCCTGGTCGGGCTGTTGGTGGTCAATACCTTCGGTACCTTCACTCAGGCGCTGCCCGGCATCGAGACGCGACTCTATGAGCGCTATCTGGATCTCCTCGACACCATGGCTTCCATGGGGCTTGCCATCGACCCCGAGCTGTTGGCGGGGCTAATCGATGTCGAAAATGGCAGTGCGTGGTTCCCGACCCTTCTCGGCGGCCTGGGGAACCTGCTGGTGCAGAGCGTCGTGGTGGCACTGCTGGTGATCTTCATGTTGTACGAGACGCTGAACTTTCGCGCCAAGATTTCCATGGCCCTGGACGACCCGGCTCCCAGCCTTCGGCGCTTCCAGGAGTTCAGTCAGACCCTCAAGCGTTACCTGGCCGTCAAGACGGTGATCAGCCTGGTGACCGGCGCACTGGCCTGGCTGGCCTGCATGGTGATGGGTGTGGATTTCCCCCTGCTGTGGGGCGTGCTGGCCTTTGCGCTCAATTTCATTCCCAATATCGGCTCGGCCCTCGCCGCCATACCGCCAGTCCTTCTGTTGCTGATATCCCAACACGGCGGGTTGCTGGACGCCTTCGGGCTGGCAATGGCCTATCTGGTCATCAACTTCGTCCTTGGCAATCTGGTGGAGCCTCGCCTGATGGGGCGGGCACTGGGTTTGTCGACTCTGGTGGCCTTTCTGTCCCTGGTAGTGTGGGGGTGGGCGCTGGGCGTGGTGGGCATGCTGTTATCGGTGGTGTTGACCATGACGCTGAAGATCGCCCTGGATAGCCATCCCGAAACACGCTGGATCGCTTACCTTTTGGGGCCGGGGGGGGAGCTGGTCGGTCACAAGGAGGGCGTCGGGAACATCGAACGCAGCGCTACCAAACGCGACGATGTTTCCTGAGCGGCGTTATCTGAGTCAGAAACAATTCGCCCCGGCCAGGGCCGGGGCGAACGGGGAGTCTTGGCCGCCTGAAATCAGGCGTTCTGATCGATGAACTGGGCCAACTGCGACTTGGACTGGGCGCCCACCAGTGAGGCAACCTTGGAGCCCGACTTGAATAGCATGACGGTAGGCACGCCACGAACACCTTGTTCGGCGGCAATTTCCGGTGCGTCATCCACGTTGATGCTGACTACTTTGAGATTGCCGGTACGCTCCTCGGCAACCTCGTCGATCACCGGTGCCATGACTTTGCAGGGGCCGCACCATGGGGCCCAGAACTTCAGCAGCACGGGTTGATCTGCCTTCAGGACTTCCTGCTCGAAGTTGGCATTGGTGACATCGACGTTATTGGCCATGTGATTCTCCAGTTACGTTGCGCTGCATCGAGCGGGTCGGAATGACACGCCAGCGGCGTGTCCGGTCGGCTGATGTTAGCGGGCGACCGGGTCGCTGGCAAATGGGATGTGTAGTGGTTTTCTTTTATGCCATTTAGTGCTTACATGGTGCTGTTTTATTCGAGGTTGTGTAATAGCCCAACGGGCGGCATAGGGGAGAGGTCCACCATGAAGCTTCAGCAACTGCGCTATGTGTGGGAAGTGACCCGCCACAATCTCAATGTCTCTTCCACAGCTCAGAGCCTCTATACCTCTCAGCCGGGCATCTCCAAGCAGATACGCCTGCTGGAAGATGAGCTGGGAGTCGAGATATTTGCCCGAAGTGGCAAGCACCTGACGCGAGTGACGCCGGCAGGGCAGGCGATTGTCGAGCTGGCAGGCCAGGTATTACGGCTGGTCGAGAACATCAAGCAGGTGGCCCAGGAGCATAGCGACGAGCGGCGCGGTAGCCTCTCCATCGCCACGACCCACACCCAGGCCCGCTATGCACTTCCGCCGGTCATCGGCGCGTTCACTCGCAAGTATCCGGATGTGGCGCTGCACATGCAGCAGGGCACACCCAAGCAGATCGCCCAGATGGTCAGCGATGGTCAGGCCGACTTCGCCATCTGTACCGAGGCGCTAGAACTGTTCAATGACTTGATTCTACTGCCTTGCTATCGCTGGAATCGCTGTGTACTGGTGCCGCGTGGTCATCCTCTGGCCGAATCGGGAGAACTTACTTTGGAGCGCCTGGCCGAGCAACCGTTGGTCACCTATGTCTTCGGCTTCACTGGTCGCTCCCAACTGGACGATGCCTTCCGTGCCAAGGGGCTCTCACCCAATGTCGTACTGACGGCGGCCGATGCCGATGTGATCAAGACTTATGTCCGTCTGGGCCTCGGTGTCGGTATCGTGGCTCACATGGCGGTCGATGCCGAGCTGGATGATGACCTGATAGCGCTCGAAGCCAACCATCTATTCGAGAGTTCCGTCACCAAGATCGGCATTCGTCGCGGCACCTTCATGCGCGGCTACATGTATGACTTCGTCAAGGGGTTTGCCGATCATCTCGAGCGTGATCTGGTCGATGCCGCGCTGGCCGCGGGGCCTCGGCACGAAGATGGCCTGTTCAAGGACATCGAACTGCCGGTTCGCTAGACCGGCATAGACGGGCCGGCATGACAGCGCGACTCAGCGTGTGGCGAGATTGGCCACGTGCAGTCCGCACTCCTTGCCGCCTTTATCTTCCCACCACCAGCGTCCTTCCCGCTCGTGCTGGTGAGGCAGGGTGGGGCGGGTGCAAGGTTCGCAGCCGATGCTGATGAAGCCTCGCTCATGCAGCGGGTTGTAGGGCACGTCAAACATGCGGATATAGGTCCACACGTCTTCGCTGGTCCAGTGGGTCAACGGGTTGATCTTGAAGAGCGGTGTAGCCTCGCTGCCGAAGGCGCCGTCACGCTCGGCGACCTGCAGTGTCGAGCGCGTGCCCGGGCTCTGGTCGCGGCGCTGGCCGGTGACCCACATCGACAGGCCCTGGAGCCGTTCACGCAGCGGCGCCACCTTGCGGATGCTGCAGCACTCTTGGTGTCCGTCGTGATAGAAGCTGTAAAGCCCCTTCTGCGTTACCAGTGCCTGTACCGCCTGGGTGTCGGGAAAGCGTATGTCGATCTTGATGCCGTAATGTTTGCGAACACGTTCGATGAAGGCATAGGTTTCGGCATGCAGGCGCCCGGTATCGAGCGAGAAGACGTGCACCTTCTCCGGGGGTGCCACTTTGAGCGCCAGGTCGATCAGCACCACGTCTTCGGCACCGGAAAAGGAGACCGTCAGTTCGCCGAAAGCAGCATAGGCAGCGCGCAGAATCTCCTTGGGCGCGGCCTGGTCCTGTTCGAGAACGAACTGTGCGGTATTGAAGGGCGCCATGCCGACCTCCGTAGCAAATGATGGTGGTACCGTAACATGGTGGTACCGTAACAAAGGCCGTGGCCATAGCCCCAATACCGATTGGTTAGAATCTTATATACCATTTTGTGCTTATCGGCTTTGTTGTTATGCCAGTGCGCCCATCAGGTGGCGAATCTTGTCCAGTGTCTCGGTGTACTCGGCGTCGACGTTGGAATCCGCCACCAGTCCACCTCCTCCCCACAGATGGAGCCTGCCGGCATCGGCCACCGCAGTGCGAATGGCGATGGACGTGTCCATGCGACCACGAGCATCCACGTAGCCCAGGCTGCCGCAGTAGACGCTGCGCCTGCTGGGTTCCAGTTCATCGATGATCTGCATGGCGCGGACCTTGGGGGCCCCGGTGATCGAGCCGCCGGGAAAGGCGGCGGCAAGCAGGCCGAGCGGACGCTTTCCGGCTGCTAGTTCGCCGCACACGATGCTGACCAGGTGATGAACGTTGGCGTAGCTTTCCAGCCCGCAGAGCTGAGGGACCCTGACACTGCCTGGGTGGCATACCCGGCCCAGGTCGTTGCGCAACAGGTCGACGATCATCACGTTCTCGGCGCGATCCTTGAGGCTGGTGGAGAGTGCTTCAGCCAGTTGCCGGTCTTGCTCGGGCGTCAGTCCGCGTGGGCGAGTACCCTTGATCGGGCGGGTCTCGACGCTACCATCTTCAAGGCATAGCAGAAAGCGTTCGGGCGAGAGCGACAGGATGGCCTGCTGGTCCCAGGCCATAAAGCCTGAATAAGGGGTTGGCGTGGCCCGGCGAAGGCGCTGATAGGCCTCCCAAAGGTCGCCGGTGAAGGGCGCGCTGAAGCGCTGGGCCAGGTTGATCTGATAGCAGTCTCCGGCGCGAATATAGTCCTGGACGGCGGAAAACCGCCGTGCATAGTCCTCCCTGTGAAGCTCGCCTTCGAAGGGGGCCAATAGCCGAAACGGCTCCCCCGGGAGCGGTGACGCTTCGAGCCACTCCATGACCTGGCCCCGGCGCTCGGCACTTGCGACCAGCCATGTCTCGGCGGCTTCATGATCTTGAATGAGTGCCCAATCATAGAGGCCGACGCGGCTGGCCGGGAGGTGCACGATCTGCTGTGATCGGCCCCCAACGGGCTCCAGACAGCGGCCCAGGTCGTAGCCCCAGTACCCTATCAAGCCCCCGAGAAAGGGTAGCTCGCTGTCGGGAAGTGCGAGTGCGAGGCTGTCCAGCAGAGCCTGTTGGGCGGTAAACGGGTCTTCCTCTTTCCTACCCTCGACCCCGCCGCTCAGGCGGCCCCGATCGTCGATCGACAGGACCGTCAGCGGATCGCTGCTCATGATGTCATAACGTCCGCCGGGGGCAATGGGGCGTCCGCTGTCCAACAGTACGGCTCCCGGGCGCTTTCGCAGGGCGGAGAAATAGCCCAGCGGATCGTCTCGGTAGGGAAGCGGAGTGATCTCGAGTCGTATGGTCATTGCCGGCGCCTTTCGGAACAGGCGACCCATTCTAGGGATCAGGTGATGATTTGTCCTATAGCACGATGCAACGCCCCCGGGCATTTCCATCAACGCTGGCTCTAATTGTCGACACTCAGTTGGGCAATACCCCCGGTTCTCTACAACCAAAGACGTAGCGTGTTGGGCTTATCAGGCGGTTGACCGGGGCGTGGGCAATGTCTAAAGTCACCCCATCATTTAATTGTCGACAATTGCCATGAACTCAATCGTACCAGAACAGGCCGCACCCGAGGTTCGCACCCTGGCCGAACGGGTCTTTCATGAGCTGCAGGATGCCATTGTGCGCGGCGAGCTGGAACCGGGAAGCAAGATAACCGAACCGGGCCTGTCCAAGGCCTACGGCATCTCCCGCGGACCGCTGCGCGAGGCCATGCGGCGCCTCGAGTCGCATCGTCTCATCGAGCGGGTGCCCCATGTCGGCGCCCGCGTGGTCAAGTTGTCGATGAAAGAGCTGCTGGAGTTGTTCGACGTGCGAGAAGCGCTCGAAAGCATGGCAGCGCGCCTGGCGGCGGAACACATGAGCACCGAGGAGATCGCCGGCCTGCGCAAAGTGCTCGCGCTTCATGAGCAGCAGGCCGACCTCAAGAGCGGTGAGGCTTACTATCAGCGCGAAGGTGACCTGGACTTCCATTATCGTATCGTCCTTGGCAGCCACAACCGCATGCTGATGACGATGCTGTGTGACGACCTATATTACCTGGTGCGGCTCTACCGCACCCAGTTCAGCGCCAGCGGCTCACGGCCCCATCGCGCCTTTGTCGAACACCACCGCATCGTTGATGCCATCGAAGCCGGTGACGCCGAACTGGCCGAACTGCTCATGCGCCGCCACGTCAGTGCCTCACGTGCCAACGTGGTCGACCGTTACGCAACGACTCTCAAGCAGCAAGCCGAGGCGGCCAGCTGAGGCCAGCCCGGACATACAAAGGAGCATTTCCATGACTCAAACCACTCCCGGTGCCCGCTTTCGTGCCGCCCTGGCCGACAGCCGGCCACTACCGATCGTCGGCACCATCAATGCCTATACCGCCATGATGGCTGAGCGGGTGGGACACAAGGCCATTTACCTGTCCGGTGGCGGCGTGGCGAATGCCTCCTTCGGTCTGCCTGACCTGGGCATGACCACCATGAATGACGTGGTAGCGGATGCTCACCGTATCTGTGGGGCAACGGACTTGCCGCTGCTGGTGGATATCGATACCGGCTGGGGCGGTGCCTTCAATATCGCGCGCACCGTCAAGGAGATGCAGCGTGCCGGTGTGGCTGCCGTGCACATCGAAGATCAGGTGGCCCAGAAACGCTGTGGCCACCGTCCCAACAAGGCGATCGTTTCCCAGCAGGAGATGGTAGATCGCGTCAAGGCAGCTGCCGACGCGAAAATGGACCCGGATTTCTATCTGATCGCCCGCACCGACGCTTTCCAGAAGGATGGTTTGGATGCCGCCATTGAGCGCGCCAGCGCCTGTATCGAAGCCGGTGCCGACGCCATTTTCGCTGAAGCGGTGCACACCCTGGATGATTACCGAGCTTTCTGCGAGCGGGTCGATGCGCCGATCCTGGCTAACATCACCGAATTCGGTGCCACACCGCTGTTCAGCCAGCAGGAGCTCGGCGAGGTGGGCTGCCGCATGGTGCTCTATCCGCTGTCGGCATTTCGTGCCATGAACGCCGCCGCGCTAAAGGTCTACCAGAGCATTCACGACAACGGCCATCAGCGCGATGTCGTCGAGCTGATGCAGACCCGTGACGAACTCTACGATTTTCTCAACTATCACAGCTTCGAGCAGAAGCTGGATGCCCTTTTCGAGAAGGGCGGCGAGTGATGGCGGGCCGTAGCTCGGTATGACGTATTGATCTCGTGGCGTCTCACCAGGCCTGATTCATGGCCTGGCAGGGTGGCGCCCATGACAGATATGACAATGAAAGATAGACAAACCAAGGAGACGCGACATGTCAGATAAACCCGTCAGCAGCACCGGCCTGCGCGGCCAGAGCGCCGGCACAACGGCACTGTGCACCGTCGGCAAGACCGGCTCGGGCCTGACCTACCGTGGCTTTGACGTCAAGGAACTGGCCGAAAAGGCGCGCTTCGAGGAAGTGGCCTACCTGCTGCTCAAGGGCAAGCTGCCGAACCAGGCCGAGCTCGATGCCTATATCACCAAGCTCAAGGGATTGCGTGGTCTGCCCCAGGCGCTCAAGGCCGTGCTCGAGCAGATTCCGGCCAATGCCCATCCCATGGATGTGATGCGTACCGGGGCTTCCATGCTGGGCAATCTCGAGACTGAAGAGAGTTTCGACGAGCAGCAGGATGTCTCCGACCGCTTGCTGGCAGTGCTACCCTCGATCATCTGCTACTGGTATCGCTACAGCCATGACGGTGTGCGCATCGAGACCGAGACCGACGACGAGTCGGTGGGCGCTCACTTTCTGCACCTGCTGCGTGGTGAAAGACCCTCCGAGCTGCACGCCCGTGTGATGAACGTCTCGCTGATCCTCTATGCCGAGCATGAGTTTAACGCCTCGACCTTTACCGCGCGCGTCTGCGCCTCGACGCTGTCTGACATGCACTCCTGTGTGACCGGTGCCATCGGCTCGCTGCGTGGCCCGCTGCACGGCGGTGCCAACGAGGCGGCCATGGACATGATCGAGAACTGGAAGTCGCCGGAAGAGGCGGAGCGTGAGATCATGGGCATGCTTGAGCGCAAGGAGAAGATCATGGGCTTCGGCCACGCGATCTATCGCGAGTCCGACCCGCGCAACGCCATCATCAAGGAGTGGTCTGAGAGGCTGGCCCAGGACGTTGGCGACAGCGTGCTCTACCCGGTTTCGGTGCGCGTCGAAGAGGTCATGTGGCGTGAGAAGAAACTGTTCTGCAACGCCGACTTCTTCCATGCCAGCGCCTATCACTTCATGGAGATCCCCACCAAGCTGTTCACGCCAATCTTCGTTTGCTCGCGCGTCACTGGCTGGTGTGCCCATGTCTTCGAGCAGCGGGCCAACAACCGGATCATCCGCCCCAGCGCCGACTATAACGGCCCCGAGAAGAGCGAGTGGGTGCCCCTCGAGGAGCGCGACTGAACTCTCCCGTGACAAGGCGGCCTGCGGGCCGCCTTTTGTCCTAACCGACCCACACCACGCGAAGACTTCGACGCCATGAATACCGATTACCGTAAACCGCTTCCCGGCACCGAGCTGGACTATTTCGACGTGCGTGCGGCCGTCGAGGATATTCAGCCCGGTGCCTATGACACCCTTCCTTACACCTCCCGGGTGCTCGCCGAACAGCTGGTGCGTCGCTGCGAGTCCGAGCTGCTCACCGATGCGCTCAAGCAACTGATCGAGCGCCGCCGCGACCTGGACTTTCCCTGGTACCCGGCACGGGTGGTGTGTCACGACATTCTTGGCCAGACGGCGCTGGTCGATCTGGCCGGCCTGCGCGATGCCATCGCCGAGCAGGGTGGGGACCCCGCCAAGGTCAACCCGGTGGTGCCGACTCAGCTGATCGTCGATCACTCCCTGGCCGTGGAGCACGCCGGCTTCGATCCGGACGCCTTCGACAAGAACCGTGCCATCGAGGATCGTCGCAACGAGGATCGCTTCCACTTCATCGAGTGGACCAAGACGGCGTTCGAGAACGTGGACGTGATCCCCGCCGGCAATGGCATCATGCACCAGATCAACCTGGAGAAGATGTCGCCGGTGGTGCAGGTGCGCCCCGACGAAAATGGAAAGCAGGTGGCCTATCCCGATACCTGCGTGGGCACCGACAGCCACACGCCGCATATCGACTGCCTGGGCGTGATTGCCATCGGTGTGGGCGGTCTCGAGGCCGAGACCGTGATGCTGGGTCGCCCCTCCATGATGCGCCTGCCCGATATCGTCGGCGTGGAACTGACCGGCAAACCAAAGCCCGGCATCACCGCCACCGATATCGTGCTGGCGATTACCGAGTTCCTGCGCAAGGAGCGCGTGGTCGGGGCCTATCTCGAGTTCTTTGGCGAGGGTGCCAAGAGCCTGACCATCGGCGACCGCGCCACAATCTCCAACATGACCCCGGAGTATGGTGCTTCCGCGGCGATGTTCTACATCGATGAGCAGACCCTCGACTATCTCACCCTCACTGGCCGCGAGCCGGAGCAGGTCGAGCTGGTCGAGACCTACGCCAAACAGACCGGCCTGTGGGCCGACAGCCTGGCTGAAGCCCAGTACGAGCGGGTGTTGACCTTCGACCTCACCAGCGTGGAACGCAACCTGGCCGGGCCCTCCAATCCGCACCGCCGCCTGCCCACCAGCGCCCTGGTCGAGCGCGGCATCGCCGTACCCTCATATAAGGACAGCGACAAGGCTCAGGTGGAAGAGAAGGAGGGCAAGATTCCCGATGGCGCAGTGATCATCGCCGCCATCACCAGCTGCACCAACACTTCCAACCCCCGCAACGTGGTGGGCGCCGCCCTGCTGGCCAAGAAGGCCAACGAGCTCGGCCTGATTCGCAAGCCATGGGTGAAGTCGTCTTTTGCACCTGGCTCCAAGGTCGCGCGTCTCTATCTGGAAGAGGCGGGCCTGCTGTCCGAGCTGGAGAAGCTCGGTTTCGGCATCGTCGCCTACGCCTGCACCACCTGTAACGGTATGTCCGGTGCCCTGGATCCAGAGATCCAGCAAGAGATCATCGACCGCGACCTTTACGCCACCGCGGTGCTTTCCGGCAACCGCAACTTCGACGGGCGCATACACCCTTATGCCAAGCAGGCCTTCCTGGCTTCGCCGGCGCTGGTGGTGGCCTATGCCATTGCCGGTACCGTGCGCTTCGACATCGAGAAGGACGTGCTGGGTACCGACCACAACGGCAACCCAGTGACCCTCAAGGACCTCTGGCCCTCCGACGAGGAGATCGATGCCATCGTCGGGGAGTTCGTCAAGCCGGAACAGTTCAAGCAGGTCTATATCCCGATGTTTGATCTGGGCGCCTTTGAACCTGCCGAGAGCCCGCTCTACGACTGGCGCCCGCAGAGCACGTACATCCGACGCCCGCCCTACTGGGAAGGCAACATGGCGGCTGTGCGTGCGCTGAAGGGCATGCGGCCGCTGGCGATCCTGCCGGACAACATCACCACCGACCATCTGTCGCCGTCCAATGCCATCATGATGGACAGTGCGGCGGGGGAGTACCTGCACAAGATGGGCCTGCCGGAGGAGGACTTCAATTCCTACGCTACCCACCGCGGTGACCACCTCACTGCGCTGCGGGCCACCCTGGCCAACCCCAAGCTGTTCAACGAGATGGTCCGCGACGAGAGCGGTGAGGTGAAACAGGGCTCGCTGGCGCGCATCGAGCCGGAAGGCCAGGTGACTCGCATGTGGGAGGCCATCGAGACCTACATGGAGCGCGGCCAGCCGCTGATCGTCATCGCCGGCGCCGACTACGGCCAGGGTTCCTCCCGGGACTGGGCGGCCAAGGGCGTGGCGCTGGCCGGGGTCGAAGCGATCGTCGCCGAGGGCTTCGAGCGCATCCACCGCACCAACCTGATCGGCATGGGCGTGATGCCGCTGCAGTTCGAGGAGGGCACCACCCGCCACACCCTGCAGCTCGACGGCACCGAGACCTACGACGTCGAGGGCGCGGCGTCACCGGGCGCAACGCTCGAACTGGTCATCCATCGCAAGACGGGCGAGGTCGATCGCGTGCCGGTGACCTGCCGCCTGGATACCGCAGAGGAAGTCACCGTGTACTCCGCCGGCGGCGTGCTGCAGCGCTTCGCCAAGGACTTCCTGGAGTCCTCGGTAGAGGCTGTCAGCTGAGCCGGGCGACAGTCTCACGATGTTGAAACCTCATCGACCCGGCGCCGCAAGGCCCGGGTCGATCTTTCTCGATAGATAAGGAAGCGACCTTCATGGCACAGGTTCCCCAGATTCGCATTCCCGCCACCTACATGCGCGGTGGCACCAGCAAGGGCGTCTTCTTCAAGCTCGACGACCTACCCGGGGCCGCGCACTCGCCGGGCGAAGCCCGAGACAAGCTCTTGCTGCGAGTGATCGGCAGCCCCGATCCCTACCAGAAGCAAATCGACGGCATGGGTGCGGCGACGTCCAGCACCAGCAAGACAGTAATCCTGTCGAAGAGCACCCAGCCGGATCACGATGTCGACTATTTGTTTGGTCAGGTATCCATCGACAAGGCATTCGTCGACTGGAGCGGAAACTGCGGCAACCTGTCGGCGGCGGTGGGGCCATTCGCCATCAGCAATGGTCTGGTGGACCCGGCGCGTATCCCGGAGAACGGTGTAGTAGAGGTGCGTATCTGGCAGGCCAACATCGGCAAGAGCATCGTCTCCGAAGTACCGGTGATCGATGGTGTCGTACAGGAGACCGGTGACTTCGAGCTGGATGGCGTCACCTTCCCGGCGGCGGAGATTCCGGTGGCATTCATGGACCCTGCCGACGGTGAAGGTGCGATGTTCCCCACCGGCAACCTGGTCGATGACCTCGATGTGCCCGGCGTGGGCGTCTTGAAGGCAACACTGATCAACGCCGGCATCCCGACCATCTTCATCAACGCCGAAGCCATCGGCTACATCGGCAACGAACTGCAGGAGGCGATCAACGACAATCCCGATGCCTTGGCCATGTTCGAGACGATCCGCGCCCATGGTGCGGTGCGTATGGGGCTCATCCAGCACATCGATGAAGCCGCCAGTCGCCAACACACCCCCAAGGTCGCCTTCGTCGCCAAGCCGTCGGACTACATTGCTTCCAGCGGCAAGGCGGTCAAGGCCAATGATGTGGATCTACTGGTGCGCGCACTCTCCATGGGCAAGCTGCACCACGCCATGATGGGCACGGCCGCCGTTGCCATTGGTGCCGCCGCGGCGATACCGGGAACCTTGGTCAACCTTGCGGCGGGCGGCGGGGATCGTACCTCGGTGCACTTCGGTCACCCCTCGGGCACC
Organism: Halomonas sp. DQ26W; assembly: GCF_003339685.1. Classification (GTDB taxonomy): domain Bacteria; phylum Pseudomonadota; class Gammaproteobacteria; order Pseudomonadales; family Halomonadaceae; genus Halomonas. Next base: position 18,174 of record NZ_QPKI01000039.1, read on the forward strand.
CTGCGGGTTGGTGCCGAAGCCACGCGTGTGGGTAACAACTGGACGGTGACCAAGGCGATCATGAGCCGCAGCGCAAGAGTGCTGATGGAAGGGTGGGTGAGAATCCCCGGTGATGCTTTCTGAGGCATTGCATTTCGTCAGTTACTCGCCCCGGTTCGCAAGAACCGGGGCGTTTTCTATAGTGAAGGCAAGGATTAGTGAAGGCATGTACTAGTGAAGGCATGTACTAGTGAAGCATGGACTCAGCGACGAACAGGAGAACACCATGAGCAGCACCGTGGAAGCCAATGTGCGTCCGGGCTACGACATCGAGCTGCAGCGGATTGCCGACTATGTTCTTGACTACCGAATCGATAGTGCCGAAGCCTGGGGCACGGCCCGCAACTGCCTGATGGATACGCTGGGCTGCGGCCTGCTGGCGCTACGCTTCCCGGAGTGCACGAAACACCTGGGCCCGATCGTCGAAGGCACCATCGTACCCCACGGCGCCCGGGTCCCCGGTACGTCATTCCGTCTCGACCCGGTCAAGGCGGCCTGGGATATCGGCTGCATCGTGCGCTGGCTCGATTACAATGATACCTGGTTGGCCGCCGAGTGGGGGCACCCCTCCGATAACCTGGGTGGCATTCTTGCCGTGGCGGACCACCTCTCCCAGAAGCGGGTAGCCGCGGGGGAGGCGCCGCTGACCATGCGCGACGTGCTCGAAGCCATGATCATGGCCCACGAGATCCAGGGTGTGCTGGCACTGGGCAACTCCTTCAATCGCGTTGGCCTCGACCATGTGGTATTGGTCAAGGTGGCTACCACCGCCGTGACCGCCAAGATGATGGGCGCCGACCGGGAGCAGATACTCTCTGCACTGTCTCATGCCTGGGTCGATGGCCAGAGCCTGCGTACCTATCGTCATGCCCCCAACGCCGGATCGCGTAAGAGCTGGGCCGCCGGTGATGCCACCTCCCGCGGGGTGCGTCTGGCTGATATCGCCCTGCGCGGCGAGATGGGAGTGCCTGGAGCGCTGTCGGCTCCGCAGTGGGGTTTCTATGACGTGTTGTTCAGCCATACCAACAAGGACCTCGCGACTAAACCGGAAGGGGAGCGCAAGTTCTCCTTCCAGCGTGACTTCGGCAGCTATGTCATGGAAAACGTACTGTTCAAGATATCCTTCCCGGCTGAATTCCATGCCCAGACCGCCTGCGAAGCCGCCGTGACCTTGCATCCGCAGGTCAAGGATCGCCTGGACGAGATCGACAGGATCGCACTGACCACCCACGATTCGGCGATTCGTATCATCTCCAAGTCCGGCGCCTTGGCAAACCCGGCCGACCGGGACCACTGCCTGCAGTACATGACTGCCGTGCCGCTCGCTTTAGGTATCCTGGTGGCCGAGCATTACGAGGATGAGTTTCACGCGGCGCATCCCATCATCGATGAGTTGCGAGACAAGATGGAGGTGATCGAGGACGAGCGCTATTCACGGGACTATCACGACCCCGGCAAACGCTCGATTGCCAACGCCATCCAGGTCTTCTTCAAGGACGGAAGTGCCACCGACAAGGTCGAGGTCGAATACCCGATCGGCCATCGGCGCCGCCGCTCGGAAGGCATCACCGTGCTTGAAGACAAGTTCCGGCGAAATCTGGCTACGCGTTTTCCTCAGGGACGCACCGCACACATATGCGAGCTATGTCGCGACCAGCCGCGGCTGGAAGAGACGCCGGTACACCAGTTCGTCGACCTGTGGGTGATCTAGGTAAACACTGTACAAATGCCTGCACGAGCGAATCACTGCGTTGCGCGGTGCGCGGAATCCTCACCTATACCCTATATGCTCCGGTACCTGTGCTCCGTGCACTTTGTGCTTCCTCTCGCTCGTCGATTTGTTCAGCGTTTCCCGAAGCGGCAATGCAGCGGTGCCCTGTTTCCGCAGGGTTGACGAAAGATTTGATGACGGTCATGGAAGGTGCCGGCAGGGTGGTCTATAGTTTTTTGATGAGCTGGGGTTGTGCTCCTCTCGGGTAACAAGTAGAGTACGCATCCGCTGCCGGCAAGCGCGGCGCTTCGACACCAGAACGGCTTCGGCAGGGTGCGAAGGGAGTTGACAAACTCAGCCACTTCAGTAGAATACGCCTTCCTCGCAGGGCGCTGGCGAGGCCGCTAACAG
>NZ_QPKI01000004.1 GCF_003339685.1 Halomonas sp. DQ26W
TGGACGCCTATCGGCACCGTGTCACTCAACCCGGAACGGGAGCTCCAGATCACCGTCGCTGAACCAGAAAAACAGGCGGCCTGAATGACCTCAGAGGCGACAGATTCCTTGACAACTACCGATCCAGGTATCGGCATGCTCGGCCGGGCCGGCGTTACCTTCGCGCAGCAGGCCGCCGACCATGTCGCCGGTTTCTGCCAGCGAGGCGACCAGCGGCGAGTAGATCCGTGCACCGTAAAGACCATGAAACGCCGAGCCGCCCTGGTGGCCGTGGACCTCGATCGGCAGGCCGTCGATATCCAGCGTCAGCTGCTCGGGGCATTCGCCATTCTTCAGCGAGGTCAGACGCCAGACCACCAGCCGCAGCAGGCCTTCGTGCATGGCATCGATGTTGTCGTTGCGCCCGAGGCACGTCAGCAGCCGCGACAGCGTGGCTTGAGACGGCCGATCCTGGGCCAGTGGCGTCATCCCGCGAGCATCGCTGCAAGCCAACTGCCAGAGCGGGTCACGGCGCAGCGTGTCGGTATCGCTGAGGTCGATCCAGCCCATGGCGCGCTGCAGCACCAGGGTGCGCAGCTGGCTGGCCAGCGAATGACGGATACGCAGCGGGTGGCGCCGGTCGACCAGATTGTCCTCCAGCGCCTCGATCACGCCGCTGTTGTCGAGGGCTTCACGCAGCAGCAGAGCGCCACTGTCGCTGGTGGTGCGCTGGCCATCAAGCTCAACGCGGATGGACCCGTTGCAGGACGGGATCCAGGGAGATACGCTTTCACCCATGGCGGATGGTCCTCTGGAATCAGGTTCTTGCCGGAACGTTCTGATTTCTCAAGAGAATACCATCCGTCGTCTTCGTTTTCAGGCCGGTCTCATGAATAAGCCGGGATGAGATCTTCGCGGCGCACTGGCCGTATGCGGAGGAAGGGCCTGATGATTTCATCGCCAGAACCTTCAATTCGATCAAGAAGTACGTTGCAACCCGAAAGGGCCTGGATTTTACCTGGAAGGGATCGGTGGCCCTCAGTGACGCGGCGTCTGATGTCGCCAGGATGAAGCAGGAAGAGGGGCCGGCGCTAGTCACCCAAGGTAGCACCGAGCTGATCCATACGCTGCTGAAGAACGACCTCGTCGATGAAATCACTACGTTCACGTTCCCCATCGTCTTAGGGAAGGGCAAGAAGCTGTTCGATGATGGGGTGGAGCCAGCAGCGTTCGAGCTTGCGGCCAGTCGAGTGTCGCCCAACGGCATTGTGATCGCGAAGTATATACGCGAGGGCGCGGTGAAAACGGGAGATTTTGCCATGGACCCGCCAACTGCGGCGGAGGTCGCGAGGCGCGAGAAGGTGCAGCGGGAAGGTTAGCGAGTGATTAGCCAGGGAGGGCAACACCGCGATCGCCGAAGCGTCGGACCGGAGCTAAAGCTGTCTCCCACAGCGTATTTCTCTTATGTGATGGCATGGCAGCATCGCGGTCGCGAGCTATTCTGTGTTGCTTACGTCATAAACACATTTCCCCGCCACGAACGTCTGCTGCGGCTGAAGTTCGCTGTCGAGTAGCGTCACATCGGCGTCGAAGCCGATAGCGATACGTCCCTTTCTGGCGTGTAAACCGAGTACCCGGGCCACGTTCGTGGAAATCAGGCCCAAAGCGGCTTCGAGCGGCAGCACACCTTCACGAACGAGGCGTTGCCAATCCGCAATCAGTGTCGTGTTCCTGGCCACCTTCATTCCCAGGTATGTCCCGTTGGCATCGAATTCCGGCAAGCTGCCATTGCAGTCGGAGCTCATGGTGATGCGCTCCGGGGGCACGCCGAGCTCCAGTAACCGAGACACCGCATCAAAGGCGGAAAGGCCGTCTCCGGCATCTTCAAAGGCGGTGACATCGACACTCGCCTTGAACGTTAACGCATAGTCCGCGGCTTCCTCGAGCAAGGCAGGGTGGCGGTTCACATGGGTGGGGATGACTTGGTCGGCAGGAATCTCGGTCTCGGCTAGCAATCGGCGCAGCGGCTCCAGTCCCCGCTTTCCGTCACCGATATGGAAATGGCAGATACCCCGCTTGCCGGCCAGCATGGCGCCAACGCGAGTATCGCTGACGATCCGTTCGATTTCATCCTGGCGTGGCTGGCTTGATCGATGATCCGAGATGGCGACTTCCCCTAGGCCGATGACTTCAGGAATCCACGCCAGGTCGCGCTGAATGTCGCCGGTCAGCGTGGGAGGCGGGACGCGATAGGCACCGGTATACATGAAGGCCGATATACCTTCGGCTCCAAGCCCACGTACCTTGGCCAGCATATCTGCCGGGGAGCGGCTGATGCTGTCGGTGCCAAGCACACCCACCACCGTGCCAATTCCCATCGACGCGATTTCCCGGGCCGAAATTTCCGGGCAGCGGGTACCGCAACCGCCTTCGCCCCCGCCTCCGGTGACATGCACATGCTGGTCGATAAAGGCGGGAACGGCGGTAAGGTCATGGGCTTCCACCACCCGAATAGGCCAGCCTTTGGGAGTGTCGAGGTCATTACCCAGGGCGATGATTTTTCCTCCCGCCATGAGGATATCGGTCGTCTCAAGACGTTCGGGCGCAACAATAGTGCTGACCCGCAAGAGCGTCATGAGCGGGGTGTGCTGCTCGCTCGAGAGCATCATGGCTGACCGCCTGAGGTAGCGTCCGGGGTATCCGGCAGAAATCGCCGCCCCCGCAGGCGCTCGGTGGCGCCATTGATATCATCGATCAACAGTACCAACAGGTCGCCCTCCCTGGCCTCATCGAACGCTCTGTCGACGGCGTGACGTTCTTTCTTGAACACCTCGACTCGGCAGGTGCCGGGTTTTGATTCCGCCCCAGCGCGCAGCAGGCTGACGGTTTCACCGTCAGGGCGACCTCGGGGGGCGGTTTCACAGAGCAAGACGATGTCATGCATGCTGGCAAGCTGGGCTCCCAGGTCATACAGATCCTCGTCACGACGGTTACCCGGGGCGCTGGCCACGCTGATGCGCCGCTGCGCGGGGATTCGGCTCACGAGTTCGCTCAGGGCTTTAAGCGCCGGCACGTTATGGCCGTAGTCGATCAGCACTTTTATGTCCCCGGCGTCGATAAAATTGGTGCGTCCCGGATTCTGCCCCGGGGTCGGGTGGAACGTCTGCAGGCCCAATTGGATATCGGCAATGGTCAGCCCCAGGGCATAGGCCGCTGCGCTGGCGGCCAGGGCATTGGCAACATTGAAACGGGCATGGCCCTCGAAGGTAATCGGGGTATCCACCACCGAAATAATGGAGGCTTCGACATTTCCTTGGCGCATCACGATGCACTCGTCATGAACCGTAAAGAAAACTCCATGGTCCTGCACATGCTGACGGACAGGCTCTGAGTCGGAATTCAGGGAAAAGTAGATCACGTCACCTCTGGCCCATTCCCTGCTCGCCAGCACACGCGGATCATCGGCATTGAGCACGGCCGTCCCTTCCTGGCGGACCGCGTCGATCACCACGGCCTTGCAGCGTGCCAGCTCATCCAGGGTATGGACGTCGTTCTCCCCCAGGTGATCGCTCTCGATGTTCAGCAGCACCCCGACCTGACACTCATCGAAGCCCAGCCCGCGACGCATGATGCCGCCTCGCGCGACTTCCAGCACGGCATACTCGACGGTGGGCTCGCGGAGTACGGTTGCGGCCGCCTGTGGCCCGCTGTAATCCCCTCGCATGATGGTATGGTTGTCGATCTCGATGGCGCCAGTGCAGGCCGTGCCGACACTGCGTCCCGCCTGGCGGAGCAAGTGTGAGATCAAACGTACCGTTGTGGTTTTTCCATTGGTTCCGGTCACCGCAACGATGGGTATTCGCCCGGTGTCCTCGCTATCGGGAAAAAGCATCTCGATGACGTGCTGACCGACATCCCGGCCCGTACCATGGGTCGGTGAAATATGCATGCGAAACCCCGGGCCAGCGTTGACTTCGACCACAGCGGCTGACTGTTCATCCAGGGGTATGGTCAGCGTCTCGGCGAGCAGGTCGATGCCGATGATATCCAATCCAATCAGGCGGGCGATGCGTTCTGCCGTGTACTTCACATCAGGGTGGACATCATCGGTGACGTCCGTCGCGGTGCCCCCCGTGCTCAGGTTCGCCGTGGATTTCAGATAGATGACTTCGCCTTTCGTGATGACACTTTCCAAGGTCAGATTATGCTGCGCTATCAGCCGATGGGAATGCTCGTCCAGCTGAATCTGGGTCAGCAGGTTTTCATGACCGATACCGCGACGCGGGTCCCGGTTCTCCCTGTCGATCAGCGTCTGCAGCGTCGCCTCACCATCGCCAACCACATGTGCCGGGCGCCGTCTGGCGGCGGCGACAAGCTTGCCATTGACCACTAGCAACCTGTGATCCTCTCCCTTGACGAAGCTCTCGACCATGACCGTCGAGTTGTGGCGAAAGGCAATGGTGAACGCCTCCCGCAACGCCGGTTCGTCGGTGATGTCCGTGCTGACACCGCGGCCGTGATTGCCGATCAGCGGTTTTACGACAACGGGATAGCCGATATCGAGAGCGGCCTCGAGCGCCTCATCGATCGAATGGCAAATGTGGCCACGCGGTACGGGAATGCCGGCCTCGCCGAGCACTTGCTTGGTCCAGTGCTTGTCATCGGCGATGCCGTGGCTGATCAGGCTCGTGCGGCAGGTCACCGTTGCCTGGATCCGTTGCTGACGGCAGCCGTGGCCCAATTGGACATAGCTGCTGTTCTCGTCAAGGCGAGCACAGGGAATCCCTCGGCGCTTGGCGGCATCCACGATCGATGCCGTGGATGGCCCCAGCATATGCGCGTCGCGCACCTGCTTGAGGCGAGATACCACGGTTGGGATATCTATCTCGTCGCCATTGAAGAGCCGGGCGACGATATCGACGGCTTCCACGCCGGCCGCCAATCCGCAGGCCTCGTCCCGGTAGCGATAGACGACGTTATAGATACCGGTTTCGTAGGAATCGACCGTCTTTCCGTAGCCCACCGAAAAGCCGATCAGATTCTGCAGTTCGATCGCGACATGCTCTACCACATGGCCAGCCCAGGTGCCCCGCTCGAGTCGTTCCAGAAAACCGCCGGCCCTCCCGACCGAACAGCGATGTTCGTATAGGGTCGGCAGGAGTTCGGTGATGCGCTCTGCGATGCCAGGAACGGTATCGCTCGGCCGCTCCTCGAGCTCACCGATGTCCAGACGCATGAAGATTGCCGGATAGCGGCTGTAGTAATTCGGGCCGCGCAGCGCCCGATGATCAAGTATGTTCATTCCCATGGCTCCCTGCCAGGATGGTGCTGAGTTCCTCGGCGACGAGATAGCGTCGTGCATCAATATCGTACCCATGGCCACTGACCATGGCATGCAGGATCATGTTCTCGACGGCGACCGGCTCACCCATCGCCAGTTCCGCGATATTGGAGCTCGCCAGATCTCGGCTGTCGATGATGATGACGTGCCCCGGCCCGATGGCTTCCAGGATGCGATTCGGATGAACGATGACAGCAGCATCCTCACCAATGCCGACACCCAGCTGCTCCGGGTTGCTGGCACCCACCTCCATTAGGCGCGTGAATCGCCCCCGCTCGAGAAAGTGGCTGTCGATGATCATCCCGCGAACGAAGCCCAGGCCGAAACTCATGTTGACCGCCCCCTTGCGCAAGGCGTCTGCCGCCGCACCGTTGTAGATCATGGTGCCTGGCATGGCTGCGGCGCCGGCACTGGTCCCTGCCACGACGGCGCCGGCCTTCAAGCGTTCGCGGATGGCTCGAAGTGTGGCTGAGCCGCCAAAAACATTGGTCAGGCGAAGCTGATCTCCCCCGGTAAAGAAAATCACGCCGCTTCGTTGAATAAGCCGGACATTGTCGGCATCGGCGGCTTGTTGGCGATCCTGGATGTCCAACGCATGGACCTGGCTTGCGCCCAAGCGAGAGAAAGCCGCTTCGTAGCAGGGCAAGAGCTGTTCAGGAATGCTACTGGCCGTGGAGATGATGGCGACTTCGTCACTGTCTTCGGGGGCGAGCTCGAAAACTCGTCGAAGGATGGCGAGTTCGGAGGTCTTGTCCTCGGCACCGCCAATGGCCACGATGTGGCCATTGGCGGTGGGGTAGTGTGAAGTCATATTCCATTCGCCGCCGAGCGACGCTTTTGAGCAACGCTGAAACGTTACCGATACCGGCAATGTCGTATCGCGTGATTCTTTAACCCGAGTCTTCACTTATAACAGCTGGAAACCGCCCTAGCCAGATTAATAATGGACCCTTGGCCTGACTAAATCCCTCCTTTGGAGCAGTGGAGTTCCTGCTCACTTGCGTATTGGCCAAGCGCAGCAACGATAAAGCGCTATGCTTCGATAAACGGCCTTTCCCATGCCTGGCCGATCGTCAGGACGGAAAGCGCCATACCCTGCCTGCTACCCGTTGGATCGCGGCTGCGAGGATTGTGACAGCCGAGCTTGCGCCAGGAGGCGATCATGAGCGATCGGAATATTTTTGTTGTCGGGCTGGATGAACACAATCTTAAACGGCTCGAGCATTTACGTGGAGCTGAGAATTACCGGTTTCATGGCGTGATCGAGCCAGCGGAAGTCTATGATACGGAAATTTTTCCTATCGAAGACATGCTGTCCAGAGCCGAAACCCAGCTGAAAGAATTTAGAGAGCCTATCGATGCCATCGTTGGCTACATGGATTTTCCCGTCTCGACCATGCTGCCACTGCTCTGCGAGCGGCTTGGTACGCGTTCTACCAGTCTAGAAAGTTTGCTCAAATGCGAGCACAAGTACTGGAGTCGGCTCGTTCAGCATGAGGTGATTGCCAATTATATTCCTCGCTTTACCGCATTTGACCCCTTCGACGCCCAGGCATTGCAGCAAATTGGGCAGGCGGGACTGTATTTTCCCTTCTTCGTCAAACCCATCAAATCCTCAGGCTCGCGCCTGGGATTTCGCATCGAAAGCCCCGAGGACTTCGCCCATGCCGTCGCGCGGTTATGTGAAGGCATCGGGACGATTTCAGAGCCTTTCAATTACGTGCTGGAGCACGCAAACCTGCCTGACAAGGTACGCTCGGTCGATGGTGGCTACTGCATGGCGGAAGAGATCATCGGCGGGTGGCAATGTACGGTCGAGGGATACGTTTTCCAAGGTGACGCTGTTCCTTATGGCATTGTCGATTCGATTCGCTATCCGCAAGTCCTGAGCTTTTTCTATTATCGTTATCCGTCCCGCCTGCCTTCTTCCATTCAGGAAAAGATGCAGGAGCTTACTCGTCAAGTCATGGCCCATATCGGCTATGACAACGCTGCCTTCAACATCGAATACTTCTGGGACGAAGTGCAAGATCGCATCTGGCTGCTGGAGATCAATACCCGCATTGCACAATCGCATTGCGATCTGTTCGAAAAGGTCGATGGGATCAGCCATCAGCAAGTGACGGTGGACCTGGCTCTGGGGCAGTTGCCAGACATGCCTTATCGCAAAGGGGCATTCAAGGTCGCAGCGAAATTCTTCTATCGGGTATTCTTCGTCGATGCCACCGTCAGCCAGGTACCGAGTGCCGAGGAGATCGAGACGCTGCAGCAAGCCTTTCCTGGCACCATGATCACGGTACAGGTCGAGATCGGTATGCGCTTGTCATCCCTACCCGAGCAAGACAGCTACAGCTACGCCCTGGCTTACGTGTGGATGGGTGCAGACGACGATCTCGCACTGGAAGAGAACTATGCACGTCTTGCCGAGCAGCTACACTTCGCGTTCGAGGATATCGTCGGCTGACGTGTTCTCGTCGCGGGCATGAATCGTAAGACATCCAGTTACGAAAATGGGAGCAGGGTCATGCATATCGTCAGCGATTTTCCCCGCGACGTGCAGGAGGAGGAAGGTTGGATCACGCTGGCCGATGGCTGCCGGCTGGGCATACGCATCTGGCGCCCGGTGGATGCCGAGAGCGATCCGGTACCGGCAATCCTCGAGTACCTGCCTTATCGCAAGCGCGACCTGACGGCGATGCGTGACGCTCAGACGCACGCTTACTGGGCCGGCCACGGCTACGCCGGAGTTCGTGTAGACCTCCGCGGCAGCGGCGAATCGGACGGCGTGCTGACCGACGAGTACCTGCAGCAGGAACTGGATGATGGCGTCGAAATCCTGCACTGGCTGGGTCAGCAAACCTGGTGTACCGGTGATGTTGGCATGATCGGCATTTCCTGGGGCGGGTTCAACGGCCTGCAAATTGCGGCACTGCAGCCGCCCGAGCTGAAAGCCGTCATCACGCTGTGCTCGACCGACGATCGGTACGCCGATGATGTCCACCACATGGGTGGCTGCCTGCTTGGCGACAACCTGTCGTGGGCCTCGACCATGTTCGATGGCAATACCTGCCCACCCGACCCGCTGTTGGTTGGTGAGCGTTGGCGGGACATGTGGCTCGAGCGCCTTGAGCATAGTGGGCTCTGGCTGGCTACCTGGCTCCAGCATCAGCGTCGCGACGACTACTGGAAGCATGGCTCGGTTTGCGAGGACTTCTCACGCATTCGCTGCCCCGTCTATGCCATCAGCGGCTGGGCAGACGGATATTGCAACGCCGTGTTTCGGTTGCTCGCGGGGCTTGACGTGCCACGCAAGGGCCTGGTTGGCCCTTGGGCGCACATGTATCCCTATCATGGTGTTCCGGGCCCGGCCATCGGTTTTTTGCAGGAATCGCTACGCTGGTGGGACTATTGGTTGAAGGGCAAGGAAACGGGCATCATGGACGAGCCGATGCTGCGCGTATGGATGCAGGAATCGGTTCCGCCGTCGGCCCGCTACGAGGTACGACCGGGGCGCTGGGTTGCCGAACCGAGCTGGCCATCGCCGCGGATCGAACCGAAGCACTTCCGTTTCACCAGCGGTCATGACCTGCTGCCTTCCCCGAAGAGTCCCGCGGCTTGCGTATCGGGCGACGATGTTCCTCTTTCCGTTCGTTCGACGCTGTCGGTAGGGCTGTATGCCGGCAAGTGGTGCTCCTACAATGCGCCGCCCGACCTGCCTCATGATCAACGTGACGAGGATGGCGGTTCGCTGATCTTCCAGACGGCGCGCCTCGAACTGGACATCGAGATTTGCGGGCAGCCTGTTGTCGAACTCGATATCGAAGCCGATCAGCCGGTGGCGATGGTGGCGCTACGGCTCAGCGATATTGCAGAAGATGACAAGGCGACCCGGATTTCCTACGGTCTGCTCAACCTGACTCACCGTGACAGTGACGAATTTCCCGAGTACCTGGAGCCCGGTAAGCGTTATCAGGTGCGTGTAGCGCTGAAACACATCGCGCAGAAATTTCCCGTGGGCAATGCCATACGGCTCTCGCTCTCGACCAGCTATTGGCCACTGGCCTGGCCGTCGCCAGTGCCCGTCAAGCTCACCATACATCCTGCCCGCAGTCGGCTGATCCTGCCTTGTCGCAAACCCCAGCCCCAGGAAGAAGCCGCGCTGCCAGCCTTCGGCCCGCCGGAAGCAGCCCCCCCGCTGGCGGTGACCCTGATACAGCCGAGTCAAGAAGCCTGGCGGGTAATACGCGATCTTGCCAATGATCAGACCACACTCGAAGTCATTAATGACCAAGGTACCTTTCGTCTCGATGATATTGATCTTGAGCTCTCGTCACGGGTTATCGAGCGGTATTCCTATGCCTACGGCAACTACAATAGCCTGAGTGGCTGGACCGAATGGGAACGCAGTTTTCGACGCGGCGACTGGGAAGTACGGAGCGTCACACGCACGTTGATGACGTCCAATGCAGAAAATTTCCGGCTGCGGGCCACGATAGATGCCTTTGAGGGCGATAGCCGGGTTTTTTCCAAGAGCTGGGATCAGGAAATTCCGCGTGACCTTGTTTGAGCGTAGGTGTGCCATGCACTAGCACAGCATGAGAAGATGTGGCAGGAAAGAGGATGGGCGATTAGTTAGAGCCGGCAACACCGATGTAGCGAGCTTATAGCTACCTACAACAGTGCATTTCTTCTATGTGGTGGCTTGCTGCCTTGACACAGTGCGTAGGAACAGGTGGGGCTCCGAATTGATCCAGTGGAGGGATACGAAAAACCCGGCCTTGCGGCCGGGCTGGATCTTCGCTTCCTTACTTCCGCCTTGAGCATCTTTGCGCTCAAGTATCCCTGGATAGTCAGCAGTGGATCAATCGAACAGTATGATCTGCCGTACCGCCTTGCCTGCCGCCAGCTTCTCGAAACCGTCGTTGATCTGGTCCAGGGTCAGGGTGTCGCTAAGTAACTTATCCACAGGGAGTCTGCCCTGGCGGAACAGGGCAATGTAGCGGGCGACATCGCGGACCGGCACGCAGCTGCCGACATAGCTGCCCTTCAGGGTGCGCTCTTCCGCCACCAGGCTGACTTGCTGAATGGCAACCTTCTTGTCGGGGTGTGGCAGGCCGCCGGTCACCGTAATGCCGCCCCGGCGCGTGACCTGATAGGCGAACTCGAGGGCTTTCTCGGAGCCGGCCATCTCGATGGCACAGTCGACGCCACCGTTGGTCAACGCCTTGATCTTGTCGACGCAGCCCGCTTCGCCGCTGTTGAAGGCATGTGTGGCGCCCAGTTCCCTGGCCAGCGCCAGCTTGTCGTCATCCATATCGATGGCAATGACTTCGGAGGCGCCCGCCACCAGCGCGCCAAGCACGCTATTGAGCCCGACGCCCCCGAGGCCGACGACGGCGACTGTATGGCCGGCCTTGATATCGGCCGAGTTGATCGCCGCACCGACCCCGGTCAGCACCGCACAGCCGAACAGCGCGGCGTGGTGCAGCGGCAGGTCGTTGTCGACCTTGACCAGGGAGTGGCGGGACAGCACTGCGTGGTCGGCAAAGGCGGAGACACCGATATGGTGATGGACATCAGTACCGTCCGCCCGGTGCAGGCGGCGCTCGCCGCTGGCCAGGGTCCCGGCATTGTTGGTCTTTGCCGCCGGCTCGCAAAGGGCGGGGCGCCCTTCGGCGCAGGGCGAGCAGTGACCGCAGCTGGGCACGAAGACGGTCACCACGTGATCGCCGACCTGCAGGTCGTGTACCCCGTTACCCACGGCCTTGACGACCCCAGCGGCCTCGTGGCCCAGCACCATGGGCACGGGGCGTGGTCGGTTGCCGTCAATGACCGAAAGATCGGAATGACACAGGCCGGCGGCCTTGATCTGCACCAGAACCTCGTTGTCGCCGGGCGGGTCCAGTTCAAGCTCTTCGATCACCAACGGCTGGTTACCTTGATAGGGACGTTTGGCGCCGGTGGCCTGTAGTACCGCAGCACGTATTTTCATGACTGACTCCTTGTTGTTCTCAGGCTGGTGTTGTTTCTGGGGTTGTTTTGGGTGTTCTCAGACTGAGTGCTGGTGGCTAGCAGGGGCGGTGGACGCCTTGCGCCCAAAGGCAACGGCACCTCGCTCGATGCGCCAGGTCTGGTCGACCAGACCCGCGGAATGGCTGTCGTCGGACTCCGCGATCAGCACCGTCAGGCCTTCGCCGCGCAAGTCGCCGATGACAGAGGTAAGCCGTTGTGCCAATACCGGCGCCACGCCTTCAAAGGGCTCATCGAGCAGGATAAGTTCACGGCCGGGTATCAGCGCTCGACCCAGGGCCACCAGCTTTTGCTGGCCACCTGAGAGTTGCAGTGCCTTGCGTTCACCGAAGTCGGCGATTTCCGGCAACAGCGAATAGACCCATTTCAGCCGCTCTTCTCCATCGCGGATGTGATTGGCCCATGCCGGCATCAGCATGTTTTCGGTCACTGTCAGCTCGGGGATGAGTCGGCGGTCTTCGGGCATGTAGCTGACCTGCAGCTTGGCGCGCCGGTGGGAGGACAGTTGCGTCAGTTCCTCATCCTTGAAGCGGATGGAGCCGGACGTTGCCGGCAACAGGCCCATGATGGCGCGGATTAGGGTCGTTTTGCCGGCGCCGTTGTGACCGATCAGGCCGGCCATCTGTCCGGTGGGGATAGTCAGGTTGATATCTCGCAGAATGGCGATGCGATCGATCGACACATTGAGGTTGGCGATTTCCAGGCTCATGTCAGACGTCCCCCTGTTCGGTTGCCGTGCTCGTGTGGCGCCGCTTTCCGGTGACGAGCGTCTGTACCTGTTCGTCGGCCAGTACCTCCTCGACCGGACCATCCTTGATCACAACGCCGCTGGCAAAGGCCATCACCCGGGTGACGTACTTCTGTACGATCTCCATGTCGTGCTCGACGAAGAGCACCGTCAGGCTGCGCCGCTTGACGATTTCCATCACCGTATCCATCAGCGCATATTTCTCTTCCATACTGACCCCGCTGGTGGGCTCATCCAGCAGCAGCATCTTGGGGTTGCCGAGCATGGCAATGGCGATGTCGAGCAACTTGCGGGCCCCTTGAGGCATGGCGGTGACCATCTCATCGCGATACTGGGTGATGCCCATCTGCTCGAGGATGTCGTCCGCTGCGGCGAGCCGCTTTGCGGTGCGAACCGGTCGTAGCATCTGCAGGTGGTCGTTCTGGGCAGCCGACAGCGCGATGGCCAGGTTGTCGATCACGGGGAGTTCGAGAAACAGCTGGGGTATCTGGAAGGAGCGTGCCAGGCCTTCGCGCATCAACTTGCGCGGCCCCAGGCCCTTGATCGGCCGGCCATTGAAGAAAATGCTGCCTTCCGAGGGCGGCAGGTAGCCGGTGACCATGTTGATGAAGGTGGTCTTGCCGGCGCCGTTGGCGCCGATGACGCCGACGATTTCGCCCTGGGTGATGGTCACGTTGATATCTTCTGCGGCGGTCACCGCGCCGAAGTAGCGGGACAGTCCTTGTGTCTTGAGAATCTCGGTCATGGGGCGGTCCTCCTCCGGCGGGTGAACAGGCTCCAGATCCCCTTGGGCAGGAACAGTATGATCAGCAGTAGCACGATGCCCAGGATCATTTGCCAGGTGTGGGGCATGAACTCCACAGCATAGGTACGCACCAGGGCGAAGAGCATGGCGGCGATGAAGGCCGCTGCTACATGTCCGGTACCGCCTAGCAGCGCGATGAAGACAAATTCACCCGAAATCGTCCAGTAGGCCATTTCGGGATCGACATGGCCGGCCGCCAGTGCCGTCAGAGAACCGCCTATCGCACCGATCGCCGCGGCCAATACGTAGTTGATGTAGAGCACCTGACGGCGTGAGATGCCCATGTATTCGACACGCACCTCGTTCTCGCGGATGGCCTCGCAGGCCAGGCCGATGCTGGACTGGAAAAAGCGATTGAGAAAGAGTGCGACCAACAGGCCGAGGGCCAGCGCAAGCCAGAACACTCCCATGCCGGACTGCGGGACCCAGCCAAGCACGGACCACTCCACCACGCTGAAGCCGTCGGTACTGCCCAGGTTGTGGCTCTTGACCAGTACGCCAAACAGGATCATCGAAAACGCCATGGTCAGCATGGCGAAGAATATCTCCCGGTATCGGGTCAGCAGCAGACCGAGAATCATCGCCAGCGCGGTCGAAGCCAGTACGCCCAGGAGAATCAGCAGCAGGGCATCTTGAATGCCCCAGAAGCGACCGCCCATGCCTACCGCATAGCCGCCGATACAGAAGAACAACCCCTGGCCGAAAGAGACCAGTCCGGAGCGCATCAGCATGACCACCCCGAGTACCACCAGCGCCTTGGCGACCGCCAGCGTCGTGGTGAAGATCAGCCAATTCGGGCTCATCAAGCCGCTCAAACCAATGGCCACGGCGGCGGCAATCATCAGGGCTTCGGATTTCTGGAGACTCATCAGATTTTCCTCGCGATTGCCTGGCCGAACAGGCCGTTGGGGCGAAAGATCAGCACCCCGGCCATGACGGCGTAGATGATGAACAGTTCGAACTGGGGCATGGTGTGTATCGAGGTGGCCCGTGCCAGGCCGACGATGATGGCGCCCGCTGCCGCACCGGTGATGCTGCCCAGTCCACCGGTGACCACCACTGCGAAGGCCAGCACGATGACCTCGATACCGATACCCGGCACCACGGAGATGATCGGTGCGGTGATGCCACCGGCGACCGCGCCTAGGGTGGCGCCGATAATGAAGGTAATGGTGAACATGCGGCGTACGTTGACGCCCATGGCTTCAGAGACTTCCCGGTCATGGATGATCGAACGCAGGATCTTGCCGGTGTTGGTACGTTCCAGCCAGAACCACAGGCCAAACCCTATGATGGCGGACAGACACAGCACCATGATGTCGTAGCCGGAGACCGTCAGGACGTCGATCTCCACTCGCCCCATGGCAGCGTAGGGCTGCCAGGCGAAATAGGGGGTCGTGCCCCACAGCAGTTTCATCACATCTTCAAGTATCAGCAGGATCGCGAAGGTGACGATAAGCATGAGTATCTCGTCGCGGCCGTACATCAGTCGCAGGATACCCCGCTCGATCAACAGCCCGCTGATGGCGCCGATGAGCAGGGCGCAGCTGGCCAGAATGGCGAAGGCCATCCATAGCTGGCTGCCGCCACCGGCGTAATACCAGCCGAGGGCCGAAGCCGCTGCGTAGGCGCCCAGGGCATAGAGGCTGCCGTGGGCCATGTTCAGAATCCTCATGACGCCGTAGATGACGGTCAGGCCTGCCGCCACCAGAAACAGCCATGAGGCATAGATGAAACCATCGATCAGTATTGCCCAGACCGTTAACATCTCGCGTGCTCCTGTTATCGGTTAGGAACCACTGCTGGCGCCCGGCGTCATGCGCCCGCCCACTCAGAGAGTGGCGGCACAAGACGCAGACGCATCAAGTGTGGAGCAGTGACTCCCTGTGGCCGGCAACCCGAAGGTTGCCGGCAGGGGAGAGTGTCAGTCGCACTGGGCGCCGGGGAAGCCGGCCTCGATCCACTCCTGGGCGTTCTGGCCATCAGGTGCGGAGACACATTCGCCACGGTAGGAGCGCACGTTGCGCAGTTCGGCACCTTCACCGGGGGTGTAGTGGTACTCACCGTAGAGCATGTCCTGCATGGCTTGGTGGCCACCGGCCAGGGCCATGCGCACGGTACCGCTGACGGATTCGAACTCGGCCCCTTTCAGGGTGCTCGCAAGCTGCTCGCTGGTGGGCACCCCTTCGGCACCGGAATTGTCGGCGGCAAATTTCAGGGCAAGGATGGCCTGGGCCATTTTCGAGGTGGGGTAGCTGGGCTTGGTGCCGTGCTCGGCTTCGTAGGCTTCGTTGAACCATTTACTCAGGGCGTTTTCCGGCATGAAGGCGCCGAAGGGACCACGTCCGCCGAGGATGGTGCCGTTGGGGGCCTGTCCCTGGAACCGATGCAGGCCGGACTCACCTGTGGTCAGGATGGCGGTTGCCTGGCCCAGCAGGCCACGAGAATTGGCCTGGGAGACGAAGGACTCCATGTCGCCGCCCCACATGCTGGAATGGACGATCTCGGGCCGGCGGGTCTGCAGGGCGGAAATCTCGCTGCCGTAGCTGCCCGAGAAGAGCTGTGGCGTCTGGTTGTTGACCATCTCGGCGTCCGGCATCAATTGCTCCATGGAAAGCGTGAAGTCGAGCCAGGAGTCCTGCCCCCAAGCGTAATTCTGCTGGATGCCGGCGACACGGGTGACGTCGGGGTGAAGGTCCTGCAGATAGCGCGCTGCACCCACGTTGTCAGCCACGGCATCAAGGCCGGTGCGGAAGAAGTAGGTGGGGTTGTCGAGCTCCTCGAACATGCGCGGGGTGCCGCAGTCGAAGGCGATGGTGAAGGTCTGCAGCTCTTCGGCTACGGGGCCGACGGCCAGGCAGTCACCGCTGGAGATATAGCCGATCACCGCATTCACGTTCTGGCGCTGCACCAGGTTGCGGTACTCCTCGACCTGCTGGGTGGGGCCGCCGGCTTCGTCGACGACCACGGATTCCAGTTGCAAGCCGTTGATGCCCGGGGTGTCGTAGGGAGGAGGAAGTTCCCCGGCATTGATCGCCTTGATCACGGTTTCCGCCGCCTGGGCGGCGGGAACACCAAAGGGTCCCGAGGCGCCTCCGGAGAGAAAGGTGACCAGGCCGACCTTGAAGGTCTCTTCTGCCTGGACTGTCGCGCTGATACCCATCATCCCCGCCGAGGCGATAGCCGCGGCGGTAGTGGTGCTGAGCAGGGTGCGCTTCCAGCTTCCGGGTTGAGTGGCGTGCTTCATGGTTGTACTCCTTGGTTGTTGTTGTGCTCTGTGGTGCGTCGTTGTCTTGCGAGGTGCTGGTGGTGCGTGGTGGAAACGGTGGAGAATCTAGCCACCACCGGGTGTGCCACGTCGTCTCTCGACGAGAGCCGGCGAAGGTTTCAGGGACTCGGCGTCGTAGACTTTCCAGTTTCCCAGAACCACCTGAGCGGGGGGATAATCCTGGCTGGGCACCGGTGTGCCGATGGCCTGGGCCTGGATGATCTGGTGGGTCTCGGCGTCGATGTAGGAGACGTAGCCTTCCGGATCCTTGGGCAGCTGGATTTCCAGGCCTTCAAGCGTCTCAATCATGGCCTCGGTGTCGGTCACGTCGCCGGCCAGGGTGATGGCCTTGGCAACGGTGAGGATGCCGGCCCAGGCCCCCTGGGCCGAATAGTTGGGGTAGCGGCCGGAGCGTTCGTGGAACCGCTCCACGAACTGGCGGTTCAGCTCCGTCGGGGGCCAGTTGACGTGGTGGCGAGCGGAGAGAATCAGGCCTTCTGGCGGTGTGTCGCCGAGGGCAACCAGGGTCTCGTAGTCGCCGCCGGTATCGAAGTTGGCCACCCGCATCTGGCTGAACAGGCGGGTCGTGCGGGCCTGGTCGATGAAGGCGGTGAAATCCCCGCCCCACAGCGCGACCACCAGCACGTCCGGCGGCGCCTCGAGCAGCGACTGGATATACAGGGAGTAATCCGGCTCGTAGAGTTTCGGCCAGTAGCTGCCGGTGACCTGGTAGTCGACGTCGTAGAGGTCGAAGGCCTCCTGCAGGTCGCGCCAGGCGACTCGACCATATTCGTAGTCGGGGCCGAGGAAGGCGACCTTGCTCCAGCCTTCCTGTTGCTGGAGTTCCTGCAGGTATTTCGCACCGGCGGCCTGGGAGTGCCAGGTGTCGCTGGAGACCCTGAAGTAGTAGCGATGACCCTCCTCCAGCGCCGCGCGCGAGGAGGCATGGTCGGTACCGATAAGGATGGTTCTGCGCTGTCTTGCCAGTCGGCTGACGGCCATGCCGACACCGGAGCTGACCATGCCGCAGAGAATGTTGGCGTTATCCTGCTCGATGAAGTCTTCGGCCATGCGCACGGCGAAGGAAGCCTTGGAGCGGGAATCATCGACGATCACGCGCAGGCGGGGCGCCGCGGGATCGGTGGCCAGCTCATCGAGGGCCATGCGAATCGCGACAATACTGTCCCGCCCATAGCTGGCTGAGCGCCCGGTCATCGGATACAGGCAGGCGACGGTGGCGTCAGCCTCTGCGGCGTCCGCACCCATTTCCACCCGGCCTACCGAGGTTGTCTCGTAGAGGGCCTCTGTGCCATGCGCGGCCGGCAGGCCGTATATGGCAAGGGTCAGGGTGGTGGCGAAAACGCGAGAGCCCTGTGCGGGGCGCAGGCGGGTCATCAGTCCCGGCAAGATTGCCTCCTGGACCGGTTGAGTCCGGCGTGTGGTCGCTGATTGTTGTTATAAACCTGCTGGTCTATAACATAGGCAAGAAGCGTGCCATGCCCAGATAGCCCCATGTCCGGGCTCTCTGGGTCAAAGCGGTACGAACGGTGAGCGGATAACGCTCATCGGCGCGAGAAAGGGAGCGGTTACCGCTCGGCAAGGCGCTTCCGCTAGGCGAGGGTCTTCGGCTAGTCGAGAGCCTTCGGTCAGTCGATAGCCTTCAGCTAGGCCAGCCCCAGGCGCTGCAAACGGCGCTTGAAGGCATGGCGCGATAGTCCCAGCTGCTCGGCGGCCTGACCCTTGTGGCCACGGGTCTTGTCGAGCGCATCGAGTACCAGTTGCCGTTCGGTATTTTGTAGACGTTCGCCCAGAGAAGGATCTTCAGCTTGATCGCTCGCTGCCGGGCCTTGATGGAACTCGGTGGGTAGCTGGCCGGGGCGAATCCGCTGACCGGGATACAGAATGGTCAGGCGCTCTACGAGGTTGCGCAGCTCCCGCACATTACCCGGCCAGTTATAGGCGATCAGCAAGTCGAGCGTCTCCTCGGGCACGGTAATGGGCCGGCAACCTTCCTCCCTGGACTGGGCGTCGATGAAGACATTCAGCAATTCTTCGATATCCGCGCCTCGTTCGCGTAGCGGGGGGATGGAGAGTTCAATGACATTGAGGCGAAAGAACAAATCTTCCCGAAAATGCCCGTTGCGGACCTCGGCTTCCAGTGAGCGGTTGGTCGCAGCAATGACACGGGCATCAGCGGTATAGCTGGCAGAACCGCCCACCGGTCGATAGTCGCCGTTCTCGAGGAAATGCAGGAACTTGGCCTGGAGCGAAAGGGGCAATTCGCCGATCTCGTCCAGAAACAGCGTGCCACCATGGGCCAGTGCCACCAGGCCAGATCGCTTCTGATGCGCGCCGGTGTAGGCCCCCTTCTCTGCACCGAACAGCTCCGCCTCGATCAATTGTTCCGGCAGGGCGGCACAGTTGATCTCCACAAAGGCGTTGTCGCTGCGCGGGCTCTGGTCATGGATGGCCCTGGCCACCACGGCCTTGCCGGTGCCGGACTCGCCCTGCAGCAGTATGCGGCCGGCACTGCTGCCGGCAATACGCTGGATGGTCTGCCAGAGCTGCTCCATGGCATCGCTGCTGCCCACCAGCCCCGACGAGGAGGCGCCCCGGCTACGGTGGTAGGCCAGCTCGTCACGCATCTGAGTGCGCTCGGTAATGGCGTCGACGAGATGCAGCAGCTCGTCCAGGGCAAAGGGCTTGGTGAGATAGTCGGTCGCGCCGGCCTTGACTGCCTGGACGGCGGCTCTAGTGTCGCCATGGGCCGAAACCATCACCACCGGTAGTGCCGGGTAAAGGCGGGCGGCGGTATCAAGTACCTCCATGCCGCTCATCTTCGGCAGTCGCAGATCCAGCAGCATCAACCCTGGCTGGGTCTCCGCCAGAGCGATCAGGGCCGCTTCGCCGGAATGGGCGCTGCGGGTAGTGAACCCAGCTTCTTCCAGAGCGAAAGTCAGCGAACGGACGAAGCTCTTTTCATCATCGACGATCAGGATATCTGTGTGCATGGCGTTGTTCTGCTAGTTGCTCTTGTTGTTGTAGCGGTGCTACGAATCCTGCTGTGCTGAATCCTGGAGTGCTATGGCTTCCACCGGTGCCTGGGGAAGTTTCATGGATACAGTTGTGCCTTTTCCCGGTGTGCTATGGATCTCCAGCTTGCCACCATTCAGTTCTATCAGTTGGCGGGTAATGCTCAAGCCAAGCCCTGTGCCTTCCTGACGGGTGGTGAAGAACGGCTCCATCACCTGGGCCAGTATTGGCTGATCCATGCCGCAGCCATCGTCGATGATCTCTATCGTCAAGCTGTCACCGCTGGAAAAAGCCTTCAGTTGCACATGGCAGCCTGGTTCACAGGCCTGGATGGCATTGGCGACCAGGTTGACCAGGCACTGGATCACCTGGTCCGGGCTGACATAGACGGCGAGGAACGGTTCACTACTGACCTTGACGGTAACGCCCCGCCTGTCGGCAAGGCCGGAGGTCAAGATGGAAGCGTGCCTGAATACCTGGCCGACCGCCACGGCCTGTGGCTCACCGGCGACAGGTCGGCCGTAATCCAGCAGGTCGCCGACGACTCGATTGAGGCGATCGATCTCCTCCTCCACGGAAATCAGCAGATTGCGCCGCCGGCTCTCCAATTCACCTTTTTCCAGGGCCTGTACTGTCAGTTTGATCGTTGCCAGTGGATTGCGCACTTCATGGGCCACGCCGGTGGCGAATTCACCCAGAACTGCCATCTTCTCTGCCTGTATGGTTCGCTCGATCATCTCCTGCAATCGGTCGGCCATGGCGTTGAATGCATGGGCGACCACATCGATTTCGTCCTTGTCGTTTTTGGGGGTCAGCAGGCGGAAGTGCAGGTTGCCGGAGGCAAAGGCTTCAGCCCCTGCAACCAGTCGGCTCACCCGTCGGCGCAGGCTTCTGGCCAGCGCCCAGAATAGGGCGACGATGCCGAGTGCCATCACGCCGGCAAGCGCATACAGGCCGAACTGTGCGTTGCGAAGCGGGCTGAGAATGTCTCCGGCGGAAACCAGATAGTCAATGCGCCAGCCGGGCAGCACTTCCGGGCCGGTTCGCAGCCCCTCCGGCTCGTTGCTCTGGAGGTTTCCCGTTGGGTCCAGCAGATCGCCGGCGGGGGTTCTCAGGAAAGGCCGAAGTACGCCAGCCAGGCTTTCGGTACGCATCAGCTCGGTCAGAGAAGCCAGGCGTACATGAAGCGCTACCGCACCGACGGTGCTCTGGCCGGCGATATCTCTCAGCGGCTGACGGATGAGCAGCCAGCCGGGGCCGGAGCCCGAGGTCAGGCTCGGGCCGATGATTTCGCTGGTGCCCAAATAAACGGACGGCAGATCAAGGGTTGACCAGTTATTGCGTCCCCAGTAGGGCTGTCCGGATGCCGCCTGGCCGGGGATGACCTCGGACAGTCTGTCGCTGGCGTCGAAGAAGAGGATGCCATAGAGGTCGGGTGCGTCGGCTTCCACGCGTACGAGCTCCTGAAGGCCTTCTGGCACAGCATCGCTGTAGAGCAGGTAGAGCGGCATGGAGGGGTGGGTCGAAAGGGTCTCGAGTTGATAGATCCGATTCTCGATGAAGTTGGTCAGACGGTTGGCCGTGCCTGCTATCTGTGCTTCCAACCGCTCACCGGCCAGGCGCTCCGTGACCGAATCTGCGACTGTCGCATAGAGCGCGCTCAGCACCGCCACCGAGCCGATCATCAGCGTCAGCGACAGAAACGAATAGCGACCAACCAGACTGAGCCGGGGCTTCATGTATGTCCTTTTTTATAGTAAGTCGTGCTTTTCCCAATGTTTTACACGAAAGAGGCCTCATTCATGAAGCGCTATGTCCCGGTGTTTACTTTCCCAAGCCACAAGGTCGCCAGTCCGGCAGTAGGGATGGTGCTGATAGAGCGAGCTTGGAAAGAGGCCTGCAAATGGCGTTAGAGAGAGCCTAAGCCCCGAAAGGCAGCACCGTGGCGTATACGGCGAAGTAGTGACAGGTACTGCCGCCTAGCACGAACACGTGCCAGATGGCGTGATTGTAGGGAATCGCACGGATGGCGAAAAAGATCACGCCGAGGGTGTAGGTGATGCCGCCGGCAGCCAGCAGGGCGATGCCACTGGTAGACAAGCTGGCCGACATCTCGCCGCTGGCGAAGACGATCAGCCAGCCCATGATCAGGTAAATCGCCACCCGCAGTACGGCGAAGCGGTGAGGCCAGGCGAGTTTGAAGGCAATGCCGGCCAGCGCCAGGCCCCAGACGATGGCGAACAGCGTCCAGCCCGTGGGGCCGCGCATATTGACCAGCAGGAAGGGCGTATAGGTGCCGGCGATCAGCAGGTAGATGGCACAGTGATCTAGTTGCTGGAACATCTGCTTGAGCCGAGGATGCCTGACGCCGTGATAGAGGGTCGAGGCGGTATAGAGCAGTACCAGGGTGATCCCGTACAGGCTGACGCCAACGATCTTCCAGGGGTCGACGTGGGCGGCCACGCTGGCTAGAACGATCAACAGGACCGCACCGGCCAGGCTCAGCACCGCGCCGATGCCGTGGCTGATGCTGTTAATCAGCTCTTCGATGGCGCTGTGGCGATGCTTTCCCAGTGGCACGGAGAAGGGCATCGTTCGCGGCATGGAGGAAGGCGCGGGTTGCGGCATGTGCTAGTCTCTGTCGGTGCCCGATGCCGCCTGCGGCTCAGGGCTTGCGTTCGATATCCACATCGCTGGCCTGGGTGAAGTCGCCCAATGCCATCATGTGGCCAAGCTTGCCGGCCTTCGTTGAAAGATAGTGTTCGTTATGAGGATTGAGACCAGTGGTAAGGGGTACTCGTTCCGTGATGGTGACACCGGCCTTGGTCAGGGCATCGACCTTGCGCGGGTTGTTGGTCATCAGCCGCAGGCCCTGGATGCCCAGATGGTCGAGCATCGGCACGCAGATATCGTAGCGGCGCATGTCGGCACCAAAGCCCAGCTGTTCGTTGGCCTCGACAGTATCGGCACCCTGGTCCTGCAGGCGGTAGGCGCGAATCTTGTTGAGCAGGCCGATGCCGCGCCCCTCCTGGCGCAGGTAGAAGAGCACGCCGCGTCCCTCGTCGGCGATGCGCTTGAGTGCTTCCTGTAGCTGGTAGCCGCAGTCGCAGCGCATCGAGAACAGGGCGTCCCCGGTCAGGCATTCGGAGTGAACCCGGCCCAGCACAGGCTTGCCATCGGCCACGTTACCCAGCGTCAAGGCGATGTGATCCTTGCCGGTGGCGTCGTCCTCGAAGCCGTGCATGGTGAAGGTGGCCCAGGGTGTGGGTAGCCGGGAGGCGGCGATGAATCGAATCGTCACGGGGTACCTCGGTGAAAGACCACGGCGATGCCGGAAGTGAATCCAGCATTCTAGCAGGAACGCCGCCGGGGCTCACGATTGTGCCGCTCGCCGAATCGCGTTCACTCTTTACCTTGGCCTCGGTCAAGCCTTGCGTAAAATCATGCGCTACAATAGCCCGACATTTCCTGTGGATGACTGCCTGCATGGAACTCAAGAATGATCGTTTTCTGCGCGCCCTGGCGCGCCAGCCGGTGGATCGCACGCCGGTTTGGATGATGCGCCAGGCCGGCCGCTACCTGCCGGAATATCGCGCTACGCGCGCTGTGGCCGGTGACTTCATGGACCTGTGTCGCAACCAGGACCTGGCATGTGAGGTGACGCTGCAGCCGCTGGAGCGCTATCCGCTGGATGCCGCCATCCTGTTTTCGGATATCCTCACCATCCCCGATGCCATGGGACTGGGGCTCTACTTCGAGACCGGCGAGGGGCCGAAATTCCGCAAGCCGGTACGCACTGCGGCCGACGTGCAAGCACTGAAAATGCCGGATGCCGAGCGCGATCTGGACTACGTGATGCGGGCCGT
Source organism: Halomonas sp. DQ26W (assembly GCF_003339685.1). Classification (GTDB taxonomy): domain Bacteria; phylum Pseudomonadota; class Gammaproteobacteria; order Pseudomonadales; family Halomonadaceae; genus Halomonas. The sequence goes on from NZ_QPKI01000004.1 coordinate 23,071, forward strand.
TTCGACCATCCGCCGCGAGTTGAACGGTCGCGTGCCGCTGATCGGCTTCTCCGGCAGCCCCTGGACGCTGGCCACTTACATGGTCGAGGGCAGCTCGAGCAAGGACTTCCGCCATGTGAAGACCATGCTCTACGACAACCCCGACGCCATGCATCAGCTTCTCGATACCCTGGCGCACTCGGTCACCGACTATCTGAACGCCCAGATTCGTGCCGGTGCCCAGGCGGTGCAGATCTTCGATACCTGGGGTGGCGTGCTCTCCACGCCGGCCTACCTGGAGTTCTCGCTGCGATATATGGAGCAGATCGTCGCTGGCCTGATCCGCGAGCACGAGGGCCGGCGCGTGCCGGTGATCCTGTTCACCAAGAACGGTGGCCAGTGGCTCGAGGACATTGCCCTTGCCGGGCCTGATGCCCTGGGTGTCGACTGGACCACGGAGCTTTCCGACGCCCGCGCCCGGGTCGGCCACAAGGTGGCGCTGCAAGGCAACCTGGACCCCAACGTGCTGTTCGCCCGCCCGGCAGCGATTCGCGCCGAGGTTGGGCGGATCCTCGACAGCTACGGCGCGGGCCCGGGGCATATCTTCAACCTGGGCCACGGTATCAGCCAGTTCACCGATCCGGACAATGTCACTGCTTTCATGGAGGCTCTGAACGACCTGAGTCCGCAGTATCACCGCACCATCCAGTGCCAGAATGCTTGACAGAAGCACGCTGCAAACCTGGCATGACCGGCACCGCCTGTGGGCGGTGCTGGCTATTCTGGCGGCTGTGGTCATCGCCGTCGGCAGCCTGACCCCGGGTAGCGAGATGCCCTCCAACCTGCCCTGGGACAAGTTCAACCATTTTGTCGGCTACGGCGGTCTGGCGGGGCTGGTGGCACTGGCCGGTATACGTCTTCCCTGGGCCTTTGCCACGGTGGTGCTCTACGGCATCTTTATTGAATACCTGCAGATACCGGTACCCGGCCGCAGCGGTGGGGACTGGTGGGATATCCTGGCCAACACCCTCGGTGCAGCTACCGCCGTAGTGCTGCTGCATGGCCTGCGTAGGTGGGTGTTAAAGGTTCTGACCTAGGCTTGCAGCACTGACACACAGCGACGCCCCGCCACCGCAAGGTGGTGGGGCGTCGTCGTTTCAGGTGCGGGTTAACGCAGCTCGGCGCGCTCGATGATCACCGGCTCGGTGGGAACGTCCTGAAACGGCCCACGGCTGGTGGTGGGCAGCGCACGAATGGCGTCTACCACGTCCATGCCGTCGACTACCTGGCCAAAAACCGCATAGCCCCAGGCCTGAGCGGAGTGGGTATCCCGGTGATCGAGAAAGGCGTTGTCGGCCACATTGATGAAGAACTGGGCGGTGGCCGAATGCGGGGCACCGGTACGCGCCATGGCCAGGGTGCCGCGCTCATTCTTCAGGCCGTTGTCGGCCTCGTTGGTTATCGGATCCCGGGTTGACTTCTGGCGAAAGTCCTCGTCGAAGCCGCCGCCCTGGATCATGAAGCCGTCAATCACACGATGAAAGACGGTGCCGTCGTAGTGGCCGTCCTGCAGGTAGGTCAGGAAATTGTTGACGCTTTCGGGTGCCTCTTCCTGGAATAGCTCAATGGCGATTTCGCCGTGGTTGGTATGCAGGATGACATCGGCGTCGGTCGCATCGGCCTGGGCGGCCAGCGGAAGGGTGCCGGCGACAAGAAGGGTCAACAGAGTTCGTTTCAGCACGGGGGACTCCTGTTTGCAGCACGAATGGATGTTGTGAGTGTGCCTAGCTTACGCCCCGATGTCAGGCTTTCGATGCGTGAGGCCGTGGCGCGACATCCCGCCACGGTGGATTGTTTGACGTGGGTCACAACTGACCGGAGTAAAGAAGCATCCAGTATGGCTTTTATGCGCCGATCGCCGGACCATTCGGATATGCAGGTCGAGGCGCCTTGTGCAGTTGAGTTTCAAGCCGTGATGCCTCGCCCAACAATATCCAGATAGTGACCGGTTGGCAGGGTGATCCTCTGCGAGCCGGGGATAGGCAGGAGGTAGCCAATCCATGGTGGCGGAACTCGGAAACTTTGCACTGATACTGGCGCTATGCCTGGCGGTAGTCCAGAGCGTACTGCCCCTGCTGGGCACGTACTTCGACAATGCCCGCCTGATGCGCACGGGACGCTTCCTGGCCACCGGTCAGTTCGTCTTCCTGTCGCTCTCCCTGGCGGTGCTGGTCTGGGCCTTCGTGGTCAGCGACTTCTCGGTGCGCTATGTGGCCAGCCACTCGAGCCTCAGCCAGCCGACGATCTACAAGGTTACTGCCGTCTGGGGTGGCCATGAGGGGTCGCTGCTGCTGTGGGTCTGGCTGTTGGCTGCCTGGGGTGTCGCCGTGGCGATCTTCAGTCAGTCGCTGCCCCGGGAAATGCTGGCGCGGGTGCTGGCCGTGATGGGCATGGTCTCGATTGGCTTCCTTGCCTTCACCGTGTTCACCTCCAACCCCTTCGAGCGCGTCGTCCCGGGACCCATGGATGGGCGCGGCATGAATCCACTGCTGCAGGACCCGGGAATGATCCTGCATCCGCCGCTGCTGTACATGGGCTATGTGGGTACGGCAGTGGTCTTCGCCTTCGCCATGGCGGCCCTGCTCGGCGGTCGCCTCGATGCCGCCTGGGCACGCTGGTCGCGCCCCTGGACCACGGTGGCCTGGGTCTTTCTCACCCTGGGGATTGCCATCGGCTCATGGTGGGCCTACTACGAGCTGGGCTGGGGCGGCTGGTGGTTCTGGGATCCGGTCGAGAATGCCTCCTTCCTGCCCTGGCTGACCGCCACCGCCCTGATCCACTCGCTGGCGGTGACGGAGAAACGCGGCGGCTTCAAGGTCTGGACGCTGATGCTAGCGATCCTCACCTTTGCCCTGACCGTGCTGGGTGCCTTCATTGTGCGCTCGGGCGTGATCACCTCGGTCCACGCCTTTGCCACCGACCCGGAGCGCGGCGTGTTCATTCTGGGCATGCTCACCATCACCCTGCTCGGATCGCTGACCGTCTACGCCTGGCGGGTACCCAAGGTGGGGCTGGGCGGCTCCTTTGCCTGGTATTCCCGCGAGTCGTTGATGATGGCCAACAACGTGCTGTTGGCAGTGGCCTGCGCCGCGGTGTTTATCGGCACCCTCTACCCGCTGGCGCTGGATGCTTTCGGCCTGGGCAAGATATCGGTGGGTCCTCCGTACTTCGATACCGTCTTCGCCCCGCTGATGCTGCCGCTGCTGTTCCTGATCGGCCTCGGCCCCGCGGTGATGTGGAAGCAGGCCAACCCCAGCGACACCTTTCGCCAGCTGCGCTGGGCACTGCTGGTCAGCGTCATCGCCGGCGGGCTCTGGCCGCTTACCATGGGCGCCTGGCATCCGCTGACCGCGCTGTCGCTGATGCTCGCCAGCTGGATCTTTCTTACCGCGCTGCTGGATATTCACAAGCGGCTGGGGACCGGCCGTCAGCCGCTCTCCGTGCGGCTGCGCAAGGTCATGCGTCCCAGCTTCATGGGCATGCACCTGGCTCACGTGGGGCTGGCACTGATCGTTGTGGCCATCGCCATGGTCAATACCTATGAGGTCGAGCGCGACGTGCGCATGGAGCCGGGCCAGACCACGTCGGCGGCCGGCTTCGACTTCACCCTGTTGCGCATGGAAACGGTGCGCGGCCCCAACTGGGATGCCGACCAGGCGGTTGTCGAGGTGACACATGGAGGCCGCTCCGTGGCGACCCTGCTACCCCAGCGCCGCTACTACGACACCCAGCCCGCCAATCCCATGAACCAGGCGTCGCTCGATCGAGCCCCAACCCGCGATGTCTATGTCTCCCTTGGGGAGCGCCTGGTGGACGATGCCTGGAGCTTCCGTCTCTACTACAAGCCCTACATGTTCTGGATGTGGTCCGGCGCTATTCTGCTCTCCCTGGGCGGGCTGCTGGCGGCCAGCGACCGGCGCTACCGGCTGGCACGCAATCGTGCCATTGATACCCGGCGCCGCGCCGGAGGCCAGGGCACTGGCCCCTCTCGGGAGGTGACCACCTGATGAGTCTGCGCCTCTTGATTCCTCTGATCGCCATGTCGGCGCTGCTTGGTCTGCTGTTCATCGGCCTGGGCATGAACTCCCGCGACCTGCCTTCGCCGCTGGTCGGCAAGCCTGCGCCGGCCTTCGAACTCGAAGCGCTGGAAGACTCCAGCCGGATGCTGTCCGAGCAGGATTTCATCGGCGAGGTGGCGCTGGTCAATGTCTGGGCCACCTGGTGCAGCACCTGTCGCGCAGAGAAGCCGCTGCTCATGGAGCTGGCCGGCGGGGGCATCCCGATCCACGCCTTCAACTACCGGGACGAGCGAGATGCAGCGTTGCGCTACTTGAGCGTCAGCGACAACCCCTACCGGACTATCGCCTACGATCCCAGCGGTGACGCGGGTATCGACTGGGGAGTTTATGCCACACCGGAAACCTATGTGCTCGATGCCGAAGGCATCATCCGCTACAAGCGCATCGGGCCGCTCAACCGCCAGCTGCTGCTCGACGAGGTACTGCCGCTGGTGGAAAAACTAAGAGCCGAGAAGCTGCGTGATGAACAGCGCAGGAACGAGGCAAGGAGTGTGGCAACGTCATGAAGCGACATCTGATCAGCTCCCTGATGTGTGTGGCGCTGTGGCTGGTTGCCTGGCTGCTGCCGGCGGGCCTTGCGATGGCGCTGGCCATCGGCCAGCCGATCGAATTCGAGAGCGAGGCCCAGAAGCGTCAGTACGACACCCTGGTACGCGAGTTGCGCTGCACGGTGTGCCAGAGCGAGACCATCCACGAGTCCAACGCCGAGCTTGCCGCCGACATGCGCCGTCGGGTCTATGAGATGACCCTCGCCGGCCACGACGCCGGCGCCATCGTCGACTTCATGGTGCAGCGCTACGGCGATTACGTGCGCTATCGGCCGCCCCTGCAGGCCAACACCGCCCTGTTGTGGGCCAGCCCCTTTCTGCTGTTGCTGGTCGGGTGCATCGTCTGGTGGCGAATGATAGTGGGGCGCAAGCGCATGGCGCTGCGCCCGGAATTTACCGAACAGGAGCGCACGACGCTGCAGCGAATCCGCAGCGGCGAGTGACCCCGGAGGCGATGATGAACGGAATTTTTCTACTTTTTGCCATGGTGCTGTGCGTGATGGCTCTTGCCTTTGTGGTCTATCCGCTGCTGCGGGAGCCGCGCCAGGAGATGGGCCACTCTAGGCGAGCGATCAACCTCAAGGTCCATCGCGATCGGGTCAGTGAGCTCGATCAGGACATGGCGGCAGGCACCCTGACTCAAGCGCAGTACGACACGGCGCTGGCGGATCTCGAGCGAGAACTGCTCGACAGCGGCGGCGTCGAGCCGGATGCAGCGCATTGCGATGCCTCCAGTGAAGGCCGCGTGCCGCGCCGTATGGCCGGCATTGCCGCCTTCGCCAGCGTCGCCCTGGTGCCGTTCGTGGCCGTAGGTATCTACCTGGGCGTGGGCTATGCCGATGAGGTCTTTGCTACCCAGCTCCCGCCGGGCGAGATGGCCAGCATGCCGGAGCCCCCGCCGATCAGCGAGGAAGGAATGCAACGCCAGTTCGAGCAGCTTTCCCGACAGCTGCAGGGACGACTGGCGCAGAACCCCGATGATCTTGAAGACTGGATCCTGCTGGGCAGAACACTGGTGTTCCTGGATGACCTGGCGGCTGCTGAGCGCGCCTTCCGTGAGGCGATGATTCACGGCGGCGACCGTGACCCGAACCTGTTGACTCGCTATGCGGATGTGCTGGCAGAGCGGCAGGGCAGCCTGGAGGGGGAGCCCCGCGCACGGATCGAACAGGCGCTGGCGATCGACCCCGACCACCCGCAGGGGCTGTGGATGGCGGGTTCCCTGGCCTTAGAGATCGCCGATCTCGAGGCCGCACGACGACACTGGGAGCATCTGCTCGGAGTGTTGCCGGGCGAGTCACCGGAGGCAGAGATCATCCGCGGCAACCTCTCCCAGGTGGCCCTGTCCGCGGCGGAGGGATGAACGTGAAGCCATATTCGAGGAGGTGGTCATGAGGCCGACATTGAGCCATGAGGCACTGCAGGCCGTTCGGCAGGTGCCCCTGTTCCGAGGTCTGGGAGACGAGACCCTGGCGCTGCTGACCTGCGGTGCCGTGGAGCGCAGCTATCGACGCGGTACGCTACTGTTCAGCGAAGGCGAGCCGGCGAATCGCTTCTATGTGGTGCTGGATGGCTGGGTCAAGCTATTCCGTGAGAGCCCCGATGGCAACGAGTGCATGGTGGGGCTATTCACCCGTGGCGAGTCCTTTGCCGAGGCGGCGATGTTCGATCGGCTGGGCTTCCCGGTTCATGCCGCGGTGGCCGAGGATGCCCGGCTGCTGGTATTCACTGCCGATCACTTTCTCACCACCCTGGAGCAGAACCACGGCCTGGCACTTAACCTGCTGGCCAACCTGTCGGGTTTGCTGCGCTATCTGGTTCGCCAGCTTGACCAGCTGACCAACCAGCCCACCTATCAGCGCCTGGCGTCCTTTATCGTCTCGCTCTGTCCCTGTGATACCGATCAGGCCACCGTCTGTCTACCCTGTGACAAGATGCTGATTGCCGGTCGCCTGGGTATGAAGCCCGAGAGCTTTTCCCGTGCCATGGCACGCCTCAGGGAAGTCGGGGTCACCTGCGAGCGCAACTGCGTGCAGATAGACGATGTCGCGGCTCTGCGCCGTTTCGCAGACGCTTGTGACCCGGTCGCAGCAGCGCCTCCTGGGCTGAATGGAGGCCTCAACGCCTCCGCTTCTTTCGCGGCTCAGAACTGACAATGAGTGCCGAATTCAACCCCGAACATCGCTTTCCATCGGCACGTTTTTTTCGGGCCGGCGGCGTTTCGGCAAATTTCTTGGCGTCACTTGTGACACAAGTCAACTCCAGGATGCATCTATTGATAATGGTCAAGTGAGCAGGGGCTGAAAGCTGCTCTACTGGGTTCAGGTGGGGGGTGGCTGATGGTCATGACCGACTGGACCTAACAAAGGGGTCAGGCTGGGGCACCCGCCAGGTACTACCCGAAGGGGAAACCAAGCGAGGCACGTTATGCACAAGAGAGCATTGAGCAAGGGGATTTTCGCCCTCAGCTTCCCGCTGGCCGCCATGATGGGCACCGCCCATGCCGCGGCTCCGGAAATGTCAGCAGAAGAGTTGGACAGGGCTGGCGCCATCTACTTCCAGCGCTGCGCCGGCTGTCATGGCACCCTGCGTGGCGGCGCCACTGGCCCGGGCCTGCTGCCCGAAGACACCATCGAGCTGGGCCAGCGTCGTCTGGAGAGCATCATCACACTGGGCACCGAAGGGGGCATGAACAACTTCGACGGCATCCTGGATGAAGATGAGATCACCCTGATCTCCAAGTACATCCAGCAGACGCCGGAAGAGCCGCCGGAAATGTCGCTTTCCGATATCCGCGATACCTGGAAGATCCTGGTGCCCCAGGAGGAGTGGCCCAGCGAGCCCCAGCACGATCGTAACTGGGAAAACTTCATGGTCACCATCCTGCGTGACCGTGGCGCCATGGGCATCATCGACGGCGACACCAAGGAACTCGTCACCGAGGCCGAGACCGGCTACGCCGTGCATGTGGCCAAGGAGAGCTCCGATGGTCGCTTCTGGTACGTCCAGGGCCGTGACGGTCGCCTGTCCAAGATCGATCTGTGGATGGATCCGCCCCAGGTGACCGCCGAGGTGTTCATCGGCATCGACGCCCGTGACGTGGCCGTCTCTCACTACGGTGAGTGGCAGGACAAGTACGTCATTGGGGGTGGCTACTGGCCACCGCACTTCGTGATTGCCGACGCCGAGACCATGGAGCCGCTCAAGGTGGTTTCCACCCGCGGCTATGATACCGAAGGCAACTACGTCCACGAGGCGCGCGTTGCGGCACTCTACAACACGCCCAATGCACCCACCTGGCTGGTCAACGTCAAGGAAACCGGTCAGGTCTGGCAGGTCGACTACAGCGACCTGGAGAATCTGCGCATCGACATGATCGAGTCTGCCGAGTTCCTGCATGACGGCTTCTTCGATCCTACCGGTCGCTACTTCCAGATCGCGGCGAACTTCAGCAACCTGATGGTGTTCGTCGACACCGAGACCCGCAAACGCGTGGGCATGCTCAACACCGGTCAGATCCCCCACCCGGGACCAGGTGCCAACTGGATCGACTCCGAGTGTGGCCCGGTTGCTGGCACCACCCACCTGGGTGAAGGCCGCATGACCTTCTGGGGCAACGATCCCGAGGGACATCCGGACCAGGCGTGGGAAATCTGCGGCAGCGTCGAGACCGATGGTCCGGGGCTCTTCGTGCGTAGCCACCCTGACTCCGGCAATGTCTGGATCGACCAGGCCATGCACCCGGAGGCCGACGTCAACCAGTGGGTCATGGTCATGGACAAGGAGACCCGCGAGCTGACTCCGATCCATGTTGCCGACCGTCCGGCCGAACATGACGCCGTTGCCGTGCACATGGAGTACGACCAGACCGGTACCGAGGTGTGGGTCTCCATCTGGGCCCGCGGCCGCGGTCACCAGGATGATGGCGCCATCGTGGTCTATGACGACAAGACGCTGGAAGTGAAGGCAGTCATCGAGAACCTGAACACGCCGACCGGCAAGTTCAACGTCTACAACCGCAAGAAGCACATCGGCTGATCACTTGCTGAACCCGCCGGGGCGTCCCATGACGTCCCGGCTCCTTCTTCAGCCGTTTCTTATCCCATACAGGGGGGAGCGTCTGAGCAAGGGGCCGGACAACACCACCTCAACCAGGCGGCAAGGCAGGCTAACTCTAGGAGCCTGTCGGACTTAACACTGATCTACTGCGAGATCCGGTATTTCGGCCAATTTCATTCGATCTGATTCGTTAAATAGCGGGCTATTCGCCTCATCAGATCGATAAACTTGTCTCGAAATCCAAATCTCTCGTGACGATCGGTCAAACCCGACAGGCTCCTAGCAAGAACCGTGTCATGACAATTTCGGGAGACTGACATGAAAGGGGAGCGTCTTCGCAACTGGCGCAAGATCACCATCATGGGGGCATCGCTTGGTGCCGCCATGATTTTTTTCGTTGCCGGCATCCTGTTCTGGGGTGGCTTCAATACGGTGATGGAAGCCACCAACAGCATGAAGTTCTGCAGCACGGCCTGCCACGAGATGAGCTGGGTCTATGAGGAGTACGAGGAGCGGCCACACTTCCAGAATGCCACCGGGGTAGGGGCGACCTGCTCGGACTGTCACGTGCCCGATGCCTGGGGGCCGAAGATGATCCGCAAGATCGAGGCCAGCCGCGAGGTGTGGCACTGGATGCTGGGGACCATCAATACCAAGGAGAAATTCGAGGATAAGCGGCTGCACCTGGCCGAGAATGTCTGGCGCTCCATGTTGCGTACCGACTCCCGCGAGTGCCGCAACTGTCATGACTGGTCGGCCATGGATCTCGAGGAGCAGGCGCCACGTGCCGCCCGCGAGCACGCCCGTGGGTTCGAGCAGGGGCAGACCTGCATCGAGTGTCACCAGGGCATCGCCCATGAGCTGCCCGAGGATTGGGATGAGTCCGAGGTTTGGCTGGCCCGCTTCGACCACGACGAGCCTGCTACCGGCCTTGCTGAACGCGGCGAACCCGAAATGCCGCTGGAAACCGAAGAGCTTGGCGAGGCCATGGTGGCCGAGGGCGACATCGCCTCTAGCCTCGACTGGGGTGACGTGCCGGCACTGGACATGACGCTGTTCCTGCCTGGCCAGGCCTCCATCGAATGGGTCCAGGACGGCAGCGAGCACGGCGGCGGCCGCGCCTTCAGCTTCGGTGACCGCTGCATCTGGTGTCATCAGGGTGAAGAAGAGCAGATAGGACAGATGGCGGTCAACGCCGAGAAGTTCGAGACCTATGACCTGGGTGACAAGCGCGGCCATATCCCGATGACCGTACAGGCCTCCTTCGATGATGACTACCTGTTCATGCGCTTCCAGTGGGAGGCCGGCGAGCACGCGCCGCTGCCCTTCGTCGATGGCGGCATGATGGACCCGGACAACGCCATCAAGCTCGCCTTGAGCTTTGCTGACGATCGTGTCGACATGGCCGACCGCGGCGGCTGCTGGGCGAGCTGCCACCACGATTCAACCTACATGCCTGATGCACCGGAAGCGGAAGCAATGGCCGAGAGCGAGCTGGCCGAGCGTCTCGACATGATGAACGGTGTGACCAAATACCTGTCCGAGAGTCGTACCGAGATCGAGATTCGCGGTCGTCGTGGTGCTGCCCGCGGGGGGTGGGACAAGCTCAAGGAAGAGGCCGAAATCGAGGAACTTCTGGGCGGTGGCGTGTATCTCGACCTGGCGCGCTTCAAGAGCGGTGACGAGGTGACCGAGAGCGGCTATATCCTCGAGCAGCGTCATCTCTCCCAGAGCGATGCGGTGGTCATGACCGCAGCAGAGGAGGACGGCGTGTGGACGGCCTACCTGACCCGGGCCTTGCGCACCGGCGTGGAAGGCGACAAGCCACTCTCCACCGATGGAAAGTACAATTTCAATGTGGCACTACACGACGACCATGCCGCGTCTCGCTTCCACCACGTCTCCTGGCAGTTCGGCCTGGCCTTTGACGCCGAGCTTCCCGGCGACTTCGAAGAGGATATGGTGGAACTCAATGCCACAAGGATCACGCGATAATGCGCGCACACCTTCTGACACTTGGCGCCACCGCCCTGACCATCCTGCTGCTGAGCGGGGTGGCCCAGGCCGGCGAGAATGTCGTCGAAGTGGAAATGCTCGACTACGGCTACCACCCTGCCGAGCTCGAGGTGACGGTGGGAACGACGGTGCGCTGGGTCAGCGCAGAGCGTCGCACGAGCCATGATGTCTACTTCCCCGATGAGGATATGGGCTCGCCGCGGCTGTTTCCCGACGAGAGCTGGGAGCGCACCTTCGACGAAACCGGCACCTTCGAGTATTTCTGCCAGCCCCACGAGAATCGTGACATGCGTGGCGTGATCCATGTCATCGAGGCCGAATAGGTCTTCATCGACAAGTATGTGGCGCCCATGGACACTGTAAACAGGGCACTGAAAACATAGGAGTTCGCATGCCGACAATCACTCGACCCGCCGCACTGTTCGGCGGACTGCTGGCCTCACTGGCATTGGCGACGGCCGGTGGTGCAATGGCCGATAGCGCGGTAGCATCCGAGAGTCCCAACGGCTATCGCAGTGCCGACTTCGGGATGTCATCCGAAGCGGTGCTGGAGCATCTGGAGCAGGATCAGGTCGTCAACGTTGCGGTTCAGGAGACCGAGGATAACGATCTCATCATCGACGGTGAGCTCGCTGCCGAGGGTGAGCCGGTAACCGACCTGCGCTTTGTCTTTCCGGCGGGGCGAGACCAGCTCGCACTGGTGGTGGCCTTCCACCCCCGTGTGGAGGACTACGCCAGCGTAAAGGCAGAGCTCGAAGCGCGCTACGGCAAGCCCTGGGAAGAGGAGATGGCCGAATGGTGGTTCGAGCAGTTGAAGGATGGTATGCCGGAAGAGCCCAATAGCCTTACCGTCTGGGGAGGTGATGGTAACGAGGCGAGTGAAAGAGGCCGCTTCGTGCGGCTCTGGTCCTTCGAGGACTACCTGTCGGTGGAATACCTCGATACCCAGATGTTTCGCTGAGATGAGCATTTTCTGAGCAGAGCATTCGCTGATAGGAGCACTACCCATGACAGCCGCCCTCAAGAGCGGCTGTCTTCGTTATTGCGTCACGGATGCTGGTGTCAGGCCTCGATAAGTCCGAGAAAGGGCACTAGCGTCAGCGCCAGTATGGCAATGACGGCCAGGCCCACCAGCAGCATCTGCAGGGGATGCTGGCGCAGGCGTTGCCAAAGGGTGGGCGCCTGGCCATGCTCGACCTGGTCCGCATGCTCCTGCTGCACTCGCTCTTGCCGCTCGGCCTGATAGCGGGCGAGCACCTCCTGCGCCGCTTCCAACTGAGAGGCATCGCGCAGCCAGATGGCATCGACGCCCAGCCGCCAGAAGCCGGCGTGGGTCTCGTAGGTGTCGAAGCCCTGCTCTGCGAGCAGCTGGCGGACTTCCCACGCTTCCTCTTCGGAAACATGGGTAAAGCGAAACAGCAGTGTCGCCATCAGCTGGCCGCCTCGCACAGCCGCTCGGCACGGCCGATGGCCGCATCGGCACCGTTCAGGTCGAAACTCATGAACCAGTAGTCCTCCTCGCCGCGATCGAGACGTAGCCGAAGCGTCTCACCCTCGCGCATCTCCTCGACCAGCAGCGCCTGCTCGTCGAGATAAAAATTGACATAAAATCCACTGTCACCTCGCTGGGTGACGAACTCCGCCATGCCGTTGTGGATAGTCTCGTGGTCGACCCGCAGGTCGCCGGGCACCAGGTTGGCGACCCGACTTTCGGCCTGATGCTCGTCGAGTTCGACGCGGACTTCGAGCCAGGGGAGGTCGCAGACTCCAGGCGTGTAGTTGAGGCTGATAATGGAATCGCTGTAGCTGTGCTGTTCCAGAGCACGGAAGTGTCGTTCCTCTCCGAGCGACAGGGCCAGGGAGTGCCATTGGCCATGCGCTTGGATGTCGCTGATATTGTAGTTGGTGGCGTGGGCCAGTGGAGCTGCAAGCAAGCTGGCAAGTAGCAGCCATATGGGAGCGTGGCACAAGGCTGAGCGAGTGATCGGGATCATGACCGGGTTCCTGGGGGCGACAACCTCCGATGGTAGCACCCCGAACCTAACGAGCCGACCCTATGCGGGTGCCGGCTCAGGGGCCGAGGCTGGAAAAGTAGTTTCTTCACACTTTGGTGTGAATCTGCTCTGCACAGACTGCAGTGTGGAAGGACGCCTCGGTGATAGCGACGCAGGCGCTCCTGGTTGGAGCGCTCGGTTCGGCGCCCCGACTCCGCATCGCGACTGGCGCCGTCAGGCGCCTTGGCGGAGGCCACGGCGTTGGCGATGGTCGCCGGCACTGGCAACCCCGCCGGGAGGCCTGCGGCCTCCAGTCGTGAGCTGAAGCTTCCTCCTGCAGCGGTGCGGTTCGCGTTGGTGGAGAGAATCATTGTTGGAGCGCTGCTCCGCATCGCGACTGGCGCCGTCAGGCGCCTTGGCGGAGGCCACGGCGTTGGCGATGGTCGCCGGCACTGGCANGTTGGTGGAGAGAATCATTGTTGGAGCGCTGCTCCGCATCGCGACTGGCGCCGTCAGGCGCCTTGGCGGAGGCCACGGCGTTGGCGATGGTCGCCGGCACTGGCAACCCCGCCGGGAGGCCTGCGGCTTCTTCACGCCAGTCTGCGTAGAACCGAAAATAGGCTGCCAGATCGGCAATGTCCTGATCGCTCAGGCCCCGGGTCATGCTGGCCATCAGGTGTCCCTTCTTTCCGGTACGTAGTGATTTCATACCCTCGACGAAACTTCTGTTTACGCCGACCATCATCCGAACCCTCTAGCCGAATAGTCATGCTATCGACTACAGCATAGCCCCAGGCTGTGGACAGGCGGTTTTCTTTAATGTCCCTGCATACCGTTGCTCTGTGCACCGCCGCCGTGGCTCATGCCATTGTGCATATCGGCATCCCTCCGGCCCAGTTCGGCCAGCAGCTCGAGGTCGATGTCCTTGAAGGCGAGAACGCGACCGCCATGGGTTTCCTTGAAGGCATCGGCGTGGTGTTGCTCGCGAAACGAGGCGAGCGTGTGACCCATGGCGCCGCGGCGCTCATGCTCCACCACATACCAGGCCTCGCTGGCCAGGATGAAGGCGTCATCGGCGGGGCTTGCCCAAGGGGTGACCGCGACATCGTGGACCCAGGCGTGGCTAAGCTGGGTCTCGTTCTCCGGTTGCAGCAGGAAGGCGAACATGTCGGTGGTGGAGCAGAACTTGCGCACCGCCTCGTCCCGGTTCAGGTAGACCTGCCCCTTGGGGCCGGGAAGATCGCTGATCAGCATGCCGCAGACGTGACAGCTGTCGCCGTCGGTGATCGGCTGGGCCGGGGCCAGCGGTCTCTCCTCGTCACTGCCGCAGCCTGCCAGCAGGGCCAGGATGAAAGCGAAGGCTAGCGAGCGAACGGTGTGGGTGGCGCGAATCATCGGGGCATCTCCGGTAGGCCCTTCAGGCCGAGTGGTGGCGGAAGCGCAGGATGGCAAGGCCCAGCGGCGCCATGATCCAGCCAAGCAGCACCAGGACCAGCCAGCCGAGGTGGAAGGCACTATCCTGGGCGATGGCGGTAACGCCGGTATAGGCCTGGGAGGTGTCGAAGCCGACCATGTTGATCAGGCGGAACCCGTCGGTGGGGTTGAGCAGCAGCAGCCAGGGCAGCCAGTCGCCGCCGCCCTGCACGCTGACCAGCAGCGCCAGCAGCCCCAGGTCGAACACCAGCACGAACAGGAACCAGACGCCCAGTGCCAGACCGGCGGCGCGTGCCTTCTCGGTCACCCAGACGCTGATCAGGTAGGCGAAGGCGATGAAGACCCAGCCCAGCAGCACGCTGCTGAGAATCAGCAGCCCCATGCTGGCGGTGAGCTCGGCGATATCTACGCCCTCGGCGCCCAAGGCGATCACCACCCCGGCAATGCCGAAGCCGAGCGCCGTGGCGGCACCCAGGATCAGGCCGTGGCCGAGGAACTTGCCAATCAGTAGCGACGTGCGACTCAGCGGGTAGGTGAGCAGCAGCAGCAGGGTGCCTGCTTCCTGCTCGCCTACTACCGCGTCATAGGCCAGCAGCAGGGCGATCAGCGGAATCAGGAACACCGCCAGGGTCGACAGGCTGACCACGGTGGTGGCAAGCGAGGTGAAGCCCATGCCACCGCTGGCGGCGGCGCCGAACCAGGCGATGCCCACCGCCAGGGCGGCAAGGATCAAGGCAATGGCCAGCACCCAGCGGTTGCGCAGGCCATCCTGGAACTCTTTACGTGCGACGATCAGGGCCGTGTTCATGACGCACCTCGTGATGCATGGATCGATGATGATGACACTGCTGGCGCCGAAAAATGCGCGTAGAGATGTTCCAGGGTCGGTGGCATGACGTCGATATCTTCGACCCCCGGCGCGTCTGCCAGGCGCCTAAGAACCGCCATCTTGGCCGACGGATGAACGTCGAACTCCAGGGCGTGGCCATTGAGATGGCGAGCCGTCACCTGGGTCTCGTCCCAGCCGTTCGACCAGTCGGTACCGGGCCAGCTGCCGCGGGCACGAACCGTCAGCGGCAGTGCGGCTTCGGCACGCAGCTCCTCAAGGCTTCCCAGTGCCAGCTGGCGACCGGCGCCGAGGATCAGGGCGCGATCGATATAGGGTTCCACCCCGGGCAGCACGTGGGATGAGAGCAGTACCGTGCAGCCTCGCTCGCGCAGCTCCCTTACCGTCTCGTAGAAGTCGCGGGTAGCGGCGGGATCGAGCCCGGTGGTCGGCTCGTCGAGCAGCAGCAACCGAGGGTCGCCGAGCAGGGCCTGGGCCAGGCCGAGGCGCTGGCGCATGCCCTTGGAGTAGGTCTTGACGCGCCGTCCGGCGGCCTCGATGAGGCCGACACGTTCGAGCAGCGTATCCACCTGACGCCTGTCGACTCGCTTGAGGCGGGCGAAGTAGGTCAGTACCTCGCGGCCGCTGAGCTGCTCATAGAAGCTGACGTTCTCGGGCAGGTAGCCCAGTCGACGACGCAGCGTCTCGGCGTGGGGGCCATCGGGGGCGCCGCCGAGCACCGAGAGCGAACCGGCGCTGGGCGAGAGCAGCCCCAGGATCAGCTTCATGGTGGTGGTCTTGCCGGCGCCGTTATGGCCGAGCAGGGCCAGCACCTCGCCCTCCTTGACGGTCAGGTTCAGGGCATCGAGGCGAGTCAGGTCGCCATTTTTCAGGGTGAGTCCGTGGCATTCGATCACCGGATTCATGGGCGGATGCCTCCTATTTGGGGTTCGCGCATCAGGGGGGCACTGTCGCGTACGCCCTGGGCTCGGAAGATCGGGAACTGCCGTTGCACCCAGCGCAGCGCCACCACTGCGGGGCTGTGCATCAGCAGTCGTGCGCTGGGGTAGCGCCACAGCAGGCGGTCCACGGCGTCGTTGGGTTCGTAGGCGGTGTCACCGATACCATCACCGGCGAGGTCCCACCCCAGGTAGTCGCTCCAGTAGTTGCCCTTGCCGTCCACCGACCACTCCTGGGTGCGGGTGGAGACGTACATCACCTGCTGGCGGTTATTGATGAAGGCATTGTGGTAGAGGCGATTGTTCTCGGAGCCGGCTGTGAGATGAATACCCAGTTCGCTGTCGGCCACGCGATTGTTGTGGATCTCGTTGGCCTGGGAGTTGTAGATGAACAGCGCCTTGCCTTCGGCCCCCAATGTCACGCCATGTTCATTGCCGCCAGTACCCTGCCAGGCGGTGATGCCGCTGAGGTGGTTGCCGGCGATGGTGCTGTAGTTGACGTAATTCATCAGGATGCCGTAATTGTTGTCGTTCTCGGAGCGGTTGTTCAGCACCTTGAGGTCCCGGGACATCATCAGCGCATAGCCCGCCCGGGTACCGCTGGTATGGTTGTCGATGATGCGGCTGCCGTGGGTGAACATGTAGTGGATGCCGAAACGGGAGTCGCTCAGCCGGTTGCCGCGGAATTCCAGGTCGCGGCTGGTATCGACGTAGATGGCGTCTCGGGAGCCACTAACGACGTTATCGGCGATCAGGCCGCCATCGATGTTGTAAAGCCGGATGGCGTCGCCACGATCCTGAGAGCGAATCTCAGTATTGCCAGTGATGCGGTTGCCGACCAGAACCGGTGCCTCCGCATGCCACAGCCAGATTCCGAAGGCCACATTATCCATGGTGGTGTCTTCGACATGCAGGCGATGGGCGCCTCTTTCGCCGTGAATGCCGGCGTTCATGTCGGTCAGGTTGAAACCTGAGTTGCGCAGGGCCAGGCCTTCGATGCGTACATCCGGGGCCGTGACGCGAATCACGTCGCCGTGGCCTTCGCCGTCGAGGATGGCGCCGGGTTCGCCGCGCAGGGTCAAGGGCTTGTCGATCTGGATGCTGCCAGTATGGATTCCCTCGGCGAGCGTCAGCTCGCTGCCGGGCGCAGCAGCATCGATATGAGACTGGAGTGGACCGTCGCCGGGTTCGATGCGCAGCTCGCCGAAGGCGAAGTTCGCCGTCAGCAGCAGGGCGCAGCCGCCCAGAAAAGAGAAAAGAGTATGTCGCACCACGGTCACCTCGTGAATTGCTGGGCTTTGTCCGAAAAGTGCCTGCGCTCGGCCATACGGCGTTAAAAATCGGCTCAAAGTACTCATTTACAGCTCGTAAACTTTGTCTTTGGACTCACGACATCCCTATCGCTCGCTCTTCGAGCAGCGGAGCTGCCCAAATCGGCTTTCCTGCCGATTTGTCATCGATTTTTGCCTTGCGACCCACAGGGATGTGGGAAGTGCGTTGGCCCGTATGGAACGGGCCTAGCCCTGACCATCGCTCGTCGACTTTTCAGGCAGAGCCTTGGGCCGGCCCCGCAGGGCCGGCCGGGTTACATCACGCTTCCACCAGCATCCTGC
Organism: Halomonas sp. DQ26W; assembly: GCF_003339685.1. Lineage (GTDB taxonomy): Bacteria > Pseudomonadota > Gammaproteobacteria > Pseudomonadales > Halomonadaceae > Halomonas. The sequence continues at coordinate 40,638 of NZ_QPKI01000004.1, forward strand.
CTGACATCTCCATGTGCAGGGCATGGCAGAACCAGCTGCAGTAGTACCAGTGGACGCCGGGTTTGTTGGCCACGAAGGTCACCGAAGAGGTCTGCTGCGGATGGATCTCGAAGTTGATGCCGTGGTTGACCAGGGCGAAACCGTGGCTGACATCCTCGATGGTATCCATGTTGGTGACCACGATGGTGACCTCGTCGCCCTTCTTCACGCGGAACTCGGTGGTACCGAAGTTCGGCGCCACGGAGGTCATGTAGACTCGCACCTTGTTGCCGTCACGGATGACCTTGTTGTCCGTCTCCAGCGTGACGCCATCGGCCTGGGCCATGGCCACGGTTTCGGCGAAGTAGGGGTCGTCCCTGGTGTAGATCTGCGACGGGTTGAGCTGGTCGGCGCGGATCATCAGCGCATCGTGGGGCTCGGCGTAGGTCGGGCCGTCGTGAATCAGCGTCATCTGCTCGCCGGAGATATCGATCAACTGATCGTTCTCGGCGTGCATCGGGCCTACCGGCAGGAAGCGGTCCTTGGAGAACTTGCACAGCGCGGTGAGGTACTTGCCGTCGACGTCGCGGCTACAGGCGAGTGATGCCTTGATGTGACCGATGTTGTAGTGCACGTCGATACGGTCGCGAATGTAGTTTACCTCCTCGCCATTGTAGGAGCGAATGGCATCCTCCACGTTCCATTTCACCACCTGGCTGTCCAGGAACAGCGAGGTGTAGGCGTTGCCGCGGTTGTCGTAGGTGGTATGCAGCGGCCCCAGGCCCACTTCTGGCTCGGCCACCACGGTGTCGCGCGGGTCGTCGAGGCCACCGTCGAACCACTCGCCGACGCGAGACCACTCGATCACGGTACAGGTCGGGGAGAGCTTGCCGCTGACCACACAGTACTTGCCTTCCGGGGGCATGGTGTTGACGCCGTGCGGGCTGCGCGGGGTCGGCACGTAGAGGGCGAAGGGGTTGCGGCCCTCATGGGCCTGCTCGCGAGCATCGACCACCGGCACTTGGGAATCATCCAGGGTGGTGTAGTTACCGGCGGCAACGGCCGCCTCGATGGCCGGCACGTCGAAGAAGACCGTCCAGTCACGCTCCGGTCCCATCATTTCCGGCAGGGTCATGCCGCGGGCCGAGTTGTAGCAGGAAGCGGCGACGAAGCGGCCGGTATAGTCGGTGTCGCAGTTGTCCAGGTTGCCGTCGACGATCGCCTGCCACTTGATCTCCATGGTGTCGGCGTCGAGGCAGGTCATCATGGTCCAGTAATCGGACGTGTCGTCCATGTTCTGGCCATTGTTGTTCAACGGCACGATCATCTCGCCCACTGCGAAGACGTCCACGGTCTTCGGCACCCGCTGCAGGGTCAGGCCGTGGATGGCCTGGACATTGGGGATGGTGACGATCTTGTCGGCGCGCATGATATCCAGGCGGATGCGCGCCACGCGAGTGTTCAGCTTGTCGTTGATGAAGCAGTAGCGGCCGTCATAGCGGGCGTCGGTGTAGCTCACCTTGGGGTGGTGGGTGTCGCCGTTGAGCGGGGCGTTCTCGCCCAGCACGCGCTTGGACTCATTGGTGAGTCCCCAGCCGGTGGCGCTGTCGACGTTGAAGACCGGGATGCGTAGCAGCTCACGCATTGAGGGCACGCCAAGGATGCGCACCTCGCCGGAGTGGCCGCCGCTCCAGAAGCCGTAGTACTCGTCCAGCTCGCCCGGCTCTACATGATGCTCATTGTTCGTCGCCGCTTCGGCGGGACGGCTGCCCATCATGGCACCGGCACCGAATCCGCCGGCGATGCCGGCCCCGGCGACGCCGGTTACTGCGCTGTTGCGCAGGAACTTGCGGCGGCTGAGGTCTTTGATGTTCTCATTGTCACTCATGATTCACTCCTCCTGAAGAGTGGGAATGCGCTGCAGTTTGGCCTGGCTGCCTTGTGCAGCATCGGCCGGGAACGTGTCGACACCGCCGTTCTTCGATGAGGCCCTGACGGCCTTCTCGTAACGCTTGCGGCGCTTGACCACTGGTGGACACCGCTGGTCATCGTGGTAGGTCACCTGGCAATCCAGGCAGTAGTGGCACTCGTTGGCATTGATGCGGCCGTCGGGATGAATGGCGGCCACCTCGCACTCCTTGGCGCAGATCTGACAGGGGGTGCCGCAGCTGCCGCGATGGCGCTTGAGCCAGTCGAACAGGCGCAGGCGGGCGGGAATCGCAAGTCCCGCGCCCAGCGGGCAGATGTAGCGACAGTAGGCCTTGTGGGTGAACGCCGAGATGGCGAGCAGACCCAGGGCGTAAGCCAGGAAGGCCCATTCGCGCTGGAATCGCATGGTCACGGCGGTCTTGAACGGCTCTACCTCGGCGTAGCGTTCGGCCTGCCCCAGCGAGTGCAGCGACACGGCGAACAGTCCCAGCAGGATGATGTACTTGATCGCCCACAGCCGCTCATGTACGGCGAAGGGCACTTCAAACTGGGGCACCTTGAGCTTGCGGGCCGCCTTGTTGATCAGCTCCTGCATGGCGCCGAATGGGCACAGCCAGCCGCAGAACACGCCGCGGCCCCACAGCAGCAGCGTTACTGCCACGAACGACCAGAGGATGAACATCATCGGATCGATGAGGAACGACCCCCAGCTGAAGCCGCCCATCAATGAGTGGACGAAGGTCAGAATGTTGACCACCGAGATCTGGGCCAGGGAGTACCAGCCGATGAATACCACGGTGTAGACCAGGAAACCGACACGCAGTGGGGCGAATACACGCGGATAGCGCACCAGCACGTCCTGGAACAGCATGATGGCGGTCAGCACGGTCAGGCCCAGGCCGAGAACCACGATCTGGAAGGTACGGTCGCGCCATACCTGGACCCACAGCGCCTCTTCCACCATGGGTTCGGGGCGTTCGATGTAGGCTTCGGGAATGCTGTAGTGGGCGTTGAAGCGCACGAATTCGGTATCCAGCGGGCCGGTAGCGCGGCGCACCAGCAGGCCGAGTTCCCAAGGCTCGCCGGGATCGAACTCGACATCATCGCGAATGATGAAGATGTCACGCTCGGTGAGCATAGGGGCGCCGTCGATGCCCAGGCGTACGATGCGGCGGTGGTCACTGTCCTGGAAGGCGATGTTGGTATTGCCCTGGGACGCTTCGATCCGATCGAAGATGCCGCCGCGAACGTAGCCCGAACCCTTGAACGAGTAGTCGCCGCCAGCCATCACGCCGATGGCGTGCTCGCCCTCATCCATACGCTCCATCAGCTGTTCGTAAACGATATCACCGAGGATATTGCGGCCGGCGGTGGGAGCGTTGAGGTAGGTGACGTAAAGATCGATGAAGGTGCTGTCAGCCGCCTGACCGCTGGCATAGTCCTCGGCAGGCGTGCCCATGAATGCTTCGTCGATTTCGCCGTGGGTCAAATGCATGCGGCGAATGCTGCCGTCGCCCACCAGGGTTTCCCAGTCGGCCGGCTCGAACACGTCGTAGCGCACTTCGGCCGGGGGGGTGGCCAGCGGATCGTCGATCAGGCCCTGCTCGGCCGCTACCCGCCGGGCAGAGCGCATCACCGTCTCGGTGAGGACGATTACGGTCACCGTGGCGCCGGAGATGGCGTCCAGGTTTTCGCCGACACGCAGACGCTCGTTGACGTGATGGGGCACGTGGGCATCGGCATAGTCGACCAATCGCTGCTCGGGAATGCCGACCAGCATGATCGGCTCCTCATGCCCGAGAATGGTGGTCTGCGTGATGCGGGCTTCCAGGTCGATCCCCACCAGCATGTTGATGGGTTTGCCGGAATAGGCGGGGATTGGTGCGATATCGTCGGTCTCGAAGGCGTAGCCCAGCAACTTCTCACCGGCATAGACCGCCTTGGCGGCATGCTCACCTTCAACCTCTGCCATGCGCGTGGCATCTGGGAATCCCGCTTTCATCTGCGATAGCTCGAAGGCCTGAGCGGACAGGCCGATCAGCATCAGTATGCAGAACAGGCAGGTGAGAACCAGGGAGGAGAGGGTGCTACGCCGGGTGGGCATGTTGCGATCCTTCTTGCGAACCTGTTGCTAGACGCGTGACGGACGAAGGCAATGAACAGGTATCTGGAATGAATCTTTATAGCTTGTTGTCATCATGCCAGCAGACCGCCGGCACCGAATTGACGTGGATCATGTCTGTGGCGGACGTCTAACCGTCTTGAGGGAGTACCCTTAAAGGGGTATTGGGTGGTCAATGTCGCAGTGCGGCATGAAGGGCGCCAGGGAGAATGCAGAGAGAAACAAGGAGGGGAGGAAGTAAATAGTAGGGAGCGCTTGAAACGGAACAGGGCGCAACGCCACGAGTGGTCTTGCGCCCTTTCCTCGGGTGGGTTGAGCACACCGGCCTGCTTAAGAAGGCTGTTACAGCACCGGCTCGAGTAGGAAGTCAGTGGCGGCCTTGACCTCCTCGTCGCTCAGGCTTGCGAAGCCACCTCTGGGCGGCATGGCGTTGATGCCATTGATGGAGTTTTCGTAAAGTGCCTCGACCCCCTTCTCCAGGCGCGTCGCCCAGGCCGCCTCATCACCCTTGATCGGAGCGCCGGCGGCACCGGTCATATGGCAGGCCATGCAGGCCTGGTTGTAGATGGCTTCACCGTCGGGCTCCGCCTGGGCTGTGGCAGCGAAGGCGAAGGCGGCAGCGCCGGCCAACAGGGCGGTAGTCATGTTTTTCATGGTTTTCTCCAAATGGTACTGATCACGGTGAAGGCAGACGGGGCGAGGCCCAGCTCCTGACTGACTTCGATATTATGCCCAAAGCGAGCATAGGCAAATCTATTGCGATTTTGCTGGTATCTGCATCAATTGGGCCAGCTGTGGCTGGCGTTGGCCAAGCATGTCGGCAAGGGTGTAGCCATCGAGCACGGTCATGAAAGCTGCCATTGCCTCGTTGAGAATCAGCGTGAGGCGACAGGCTGGTGTGATCACGCACTCGTTCGCATCGCGGAAACACTCGACCAGGCCGAGTTCGTGCTCGGTATCGCGCACCAGGCCGCCCAGCGATATGGACTCGGGGGGGCGATTCAATAGCATGCCCCCGTTCTTGCCACGGATGGTAACGATATAGCCGCGGTGACTGAGGTCCTGGACGACCTTCATCAGGTGATTGCGCGACACGCCGAAACTAACGGCTATCTCATGGATGGTGGCGCGCTCCTCGCCCTTGACGGCGAGGTAGATGAGGACACGCAGTGCGAAATCGGTATAGCGAGTCAGGTGCATGGAATATCCCGTCTGATCGATGCTTGATAAGAGTCAAGTAGAGTGCATTAAATTCATCTTATCCTAGTATTCACTTCCGGCAAGCGGGTTTGGTGGAGGGGTGCGGCATCGGGTCGCGTCAGCACGAAGGAGGCCACGCCGCTGAAGATCACCGCGGTCAGTGCCAGAACCCCGGGCGGCGCACCACCCAACCACAGCACTGGCCAGCTGAATATCAGCAGCACCACTGCCAGCCGCTTGGTGCGACGCGGAACGGCTCTCTGCTCCTGCCAGGCATGCAGGGTGGGGCCGATCCGCGGGTGCTGCCACAGCCAGCGTGCCAGGCGCGGCGAGCCCTTGGGAGCCGCCCAGGCTGCCACCAGCAGGAAGGGGGTGGTGGGCAGCAGCGGCATCACCAGACCGGCAGTCCCCAGGCCGATACAGCCATAGGCCAGAGCGCGCCAGGCGAATCGCGAGAGCATGGAGGTCATGGCGGCCTCTTGGATTGGCAGTGTTTGCTTTAACGAGTATTTTATATGAATGTTTAGGCTCATTGTAAAGCCGTTTGCCCAGGGCATCGGCGCAGAAAAAGTGTCGGCCCCGCACCCAAGGCCATCCCGAAGACCGGCCTGGCGCTGGTTCTTTCCGCTGGCGGCGCTGCACGCGGCGCTGATGGTGCCGCTGTCGCTGTTTGCCCTTTACCACGGGTGGGGCATCTTGTCGCAGCTGGCCTCTCCCGCGGCCCACGCTCGAGAGCTGCTGTTCGGCTTCGCCCTGGCGGTCATCGCCGGCTATCTGCTCGGTCCGCTGTCGCAACGTCAGCAGGCGGGCCTGGTGGGGCTGTGGTTGGTGGGGCGGCTGGGCATCCTCGAGTGGCCGGGTAGTATGCTGGCGACCTTAGCCGATGCCCTCTTTGCCCTGTGGCTGGCCGGCCTGCTGGTACCTCGGTTCCTTGCCGCGAAAAAGTGGCGCAACCGGGTGCTCTCCCCGTTACTGGCGCTGATCTGCCTGCTGGCGGTGGTCACGCTGACCTGGCGCTACCTGGATGACATGCCGACGACGGCACCACTGATGCACCAGAGCGTGCTGTGGCTGGTATTGCTGATGACCTTCATGGGGGGGCGTATCATCTCACCGGCCGTCAATGGCTATCTGCTGAGCCGCTATCGCATGGTTGGGGCCGGCGTGCAGCCACGGGTAGAGTCGGCGCTGATCGGCCTGCTGGGCCTGGCTCCCTTCCTCATGCTGTGGGGCGCCCTGCGGCCGCTGGCGGCAGGCCTGGTGCTGGCTGCCGGGCTGCTGGTGCTGTGGCGGATAGTGCGCTGGGAGCCCGGCCTATGTCGCGAGCGCCCCGACCTGCTGGTACTGATGCTGGGGTATACCTGGCTCGGTATTGGACTGCTGCTGCTGGCGCGTACCTGGTGGGTGCCGTCGCATGCCAGTTCGGCGCTCCACGTCTTCACCATCGGTGCCCTGGGCACGCTGTCCAGCACCATCATGCTGCGCCACGTAATACTGCGCGCCAGGCAGCGCCCTGAGAGCGAGCGGGCCCTGGTTCCGCTGGCCGGACTGTTTGCCACTGCCGCCATTCTGAGGTTGTGGGCGCTCGACGCGGGCAGTGGCTGGCTAGTGGTTCTGTGGTGTTCGGCCCTGCTCTGGAGCCTGGCCTGGCTGCTGGTGGCTTGGCGGCTGTGCTACTGGCTGGCGCAGATGCCGGCCGGCCGACCGGTGCCGACTCGCCCCGGTAATTGATCACGGACAATAGTCGAGCGAGCATACGAAGACGACGCGTAGTGCCGATGTCATACTGGCGGCATAGCCAATGGCATGTACATGCCCCCTTATCAAGAGGCTGCTTTCGATCATGCAAGACGATCTACTGTTCAATCGCCCCCTGGTGGAGAAGTACGACCGCCCCGGGCCGCGCTATACCTCCTATCCCACGGCGCCCCAGTTCCACGCGGCATTCGCCGAGGATGACTATCGTGCCGCAGCCGAGCGCAGCAACCGGGTCGCTTCCCCCAAACCGCTTTCGGTCTACGTGCATATCCCGTTCTGCAAGAGCCTCTGTTATTACTGTGCCTGCAACAAGATCATTACCCACAATACAGACCGGGCAGCGGAATACCTGGACTGGCTGAAGCGAGAGGTGCAGACGCAGGGGGCGCTGTTCGACGAGTCGCGTCGCATGACCCAGTTGCACTTGGGGGGCGGCACGCCAACCTATCTGAGCAATGCTCAACTGGGTGATCTGATGACGACGCTGGACGAGTCGTTTCACTTCGCACCCGTTGAAGCGCGCGAGTTCTCCCTGGAGGTGGACCCGCGCACGGTGAGCCCGGAACAGATTCATGAACTTCATGACCTGGGCTTCAATCGCCTGAGCTTCGGCGTTCAGGACTTCGATGCGGATGTCCAGCAAGCCGTCAACCGTGTGCAGAGCGAGGAGCAGGTGGTGTCGCTGGTCAAGGCCGCCCGCGATGCCGGCTTCGAATCGATCAGCGTCGACCTGATCTACGGCCTGCCGCTGCAGACCGTGGCAAGCTTCGATACCACTCTGGACAAGATTATCGCGCTACGCCCGGATCGCATCGCCGCCTACAGCTACGCGCATCTGCCTGAGCTGTTCAAGGCCCAGCGACTGATCCGCCCCGAGGACATGCCGCCGCCCGAGCGCAAGATGGAGCTGCTGGAACTGACCATTCGCCGCCTGACCGGGGCCGGCTACGTGTATATCGGCATGGATCACTTTGCCCTGCCCGAGGACGAGCTCTCCCTGGCCAGAGAGAACGGCACCCTGCAGCGCAACTTCCAGGGCTATTCCACCCATGCCGACTGCGACATGATCGGCCTGGGCATTACTTCCATCGGCAAGGTCAGCGACAGCTACAGCCAGAACGTCAAGGAGATCGCCCAGTACCAGCATCGTCTAGAGGAGGGCCGGCTGCCGGTGATGCGCGGCTATCGTCTCAATGACGACGACCGGCTGCGCCGTGATGTGATCAATGCCTTGATGTGCCATGGCCGGATTGACTTCGCCGATATCGAGGCGAAGCACGATATCGTCTTTCGCGACTACTTCGCCGATGCCCTGGCCGAGCTTGCCGAAATGCAGCAGGACGAGCTGATCGCCATCGGTGAGTCGTACATCGACGTACTGCCGACCGGCCGATTGATGATGCGCAACGTGGCCATGGCCTTCGATGCTTACCTCAAGCCCAATGAAGGGCGTTTCTCACGTACGGTCTAGCCTCCCAGGCCAGGACCCACGCAAACGGCGCCCCACGGAGCGCCGTTTTTCATGAGCGAGTAGAGCCTCAGGCGGTGCGCTCGAACAGCAGGTTGTTCTCCAGGTGGATGTGCTGCATCAGGCCTTGGCGAAATGCATTGAGACCGGTGTTGAGCGCGCGCCGTTTAGGGATCAAATAGTTAGCACAATGCAAGAGGTAGCGTTGAAAATATACGCTACATCTGGTGCTTGATCGGATCGTGTGAGCTATATATGGTACTCAAGCCCCCGGTCGGGGGAGTGGCATGAGCTTGACACATATCAGTGCAGATGTGCGGCATCGTGCCTAGGATGGACGGTTCGTCGGCCGCCATGGCCACAGCCGATTCCCAAGGCTCGATTCCACTGGAGAGTAGCAATGCTTCCGTTGCCCCTGTCGTTTTTGCCGCGTCCGCCCGCCCTGACTCGCCTGATACGAGCCATCGACCCCCGGGTGCCTCTGACACTCAAACGCCACGTGATCGAGCCAGTGCTCAACCGCACCTTTGCCGAACCCCTGGAAGAGGGTGAGTTCGATGCCCTGGAGGGGCGTCGCATCACGCTGCACGTGGAAGACCTGGGTGTCCTGTTGACCCTGACCCTCGAGAACCAGCGGCTGGTGCTGAGCCGCGAGGTCGGGGAAGCGACCATTCGTGGCGGCTGGCGCGAGTTCCTGTGCCTGGCCACGCGCCGCGAGGACCCCGATGCCCTGTTCTTTCAGCGGCGGCTGTTGATCGAGGGCGACACCGAGTTGGGGTTGATGGTGAAGAACCTACTGGACAGCCGCGAAGAGGGGCTGGCCCAGGGACGCCTGGGCGACTGGCTGGCGCGCCTGGAACGAGTGGCACGCCGCGACGATTGAGTTTCTTCTTGTTAACGAATACAGCCAACATAGGCGGAGATAAGCCGACATGAGCACTTCCACCAAGGCCGTCAAGACATCCAATGAGGTTCCGCTACAGGTACCCTCCCGTGATATCTGGGATGCCAAGTACCGCCTTAAGGATCGCCATGGCCGGGCGGTCGACAAGGACGTGACTGAAACCTGGGATCGCGTGGCTCGCGCCCTGGCGGTGGTGGAAGGGGACCTGGCCGACGCTTGGCTGCCGAAGTTTCGCTGGGCGCTTGAAAACGGCGCCATCCCTGCAGGACGTATCATGTCCAACGCCGGCGCCGAAAACTACAAGCCGGCGGTGAGCCTGATCAATTGCACCGTGTCGCGCACCATTCGCGACTCCATGCACGACATCCTCGGCAGCGTGGTGGATGCCGGCATGACCCTCAAGGCGGGCTGCGGCATCGGCTACGAATTCTCGACCCTGCGCCACAAGGGCGCTTTCGTCTTCGGCGCCGGTGCTGGCACCAACGGCCCGCTGGCGTTCATGGATATCTACGACAAGATGTGCTTCACGGTGGCCTCGGCCGGCGGCCGCCGCGGCGCCCAGATGGGCACCTTCGATGTCGGCCATCCCGATGTGCGCAGCTTCATCGAGGCCAAGCGCGAGGCCGGCCGGCTGCGTCAGTTTAACCTCTCACTGCTGATCACCGACGAGTTCATCGAGGCGGTGAAGCAGGACGCCGACTGGCCGCTGGCCTTCCCGCTGCACGCCGGCGAGAAGGATGACGTGAAGCCCGAGGACCTGATCTATCGAGACTGGCCGGTGGTCGAAGACGCCTACACCACCGACGACGAAGGCCGCGTGGCCTGTCGCATCGTCGAGGTGATCAAGGCCCGCGAGCTGTGGGACACCATCATGAAGTCGACCTACGACTTCGCCGAGCCGGGCTTCATCCTGATCGACCAGGTCAACCGCATGAACAACAACTGGTTCTGCGAGGAGATCCGGGCCACCAACCCGTGCGGGGAGCAGCCCCTGCCGCCGGAGGGCGCCTGCCTGCTCGGCTCGGTCAACCTGACCCGCTTCGTCATCGACCCCTTCGGCAAGAAGGCGCGCTTCGACTGGGACCGCTACCGCAAAGTGGTGGCGATCTTCACGCGCATGCTCGACAACGTGGTGGAGATCAGCGGCCTGCCGCTTGAAGGCCAGCGCAAGGAGATCGAGGCCAAGCGCCGTCACGGTATGGGCTTCCTCGGCCTGGGCTCGACCCTGACCATGCTCAAGATTCCCTACGGTTCGGCGGAGTCGCTGGCCTTCACCGAGGAGGTGAGCCGCAACCTGGCCCTCGAGGGCTGGAAACAGGCGCTGGAGCTCTCTCGCGAGAAGGGCATGGCACCGATACTCGCTGAGGACTTCGAGATCACGCCGAAGATGCTGCGCGAGCGCCCGGAACTGGCCAAGGACGGTTACGAAGTGGGCGACAAGGTGCCCGGCCGCATCCTGCACGCGCGCTATAGCCGCTACATGCAGAAGATCGCCGAGCTGGAGCCGGAACTGGTGGCAGCGCTATCCGAGCATGGCGCGCGCTTTACTCACCATTCGTCCATCGCGCCGACCGGCACCATCTCGCTGTCGCTGGGCAACAATGCCTCCAACGGCATCGAGCCGTCGTTCTCGCACCGCTACTTCCGCAACGTCATCCAGTCGGGCAAGAAAACCAAGGAGCAGGTGGAAGTGTGCTCCTTCGAGCTGGCCGCCTACCGTCACTTCATCGCCGCCGACGCGGTGGAGAGCGACCTTCCCGATTACTTCATCACCGCCGACGCGGTGACACCGAAGCAGCACGTGGCAGTGCAGGCTGCGGCCCAGGCCTGGGTCGACTCGGCGATCTCCAAGACCGTCAACGTGCCCACCGACTTCCCCTTCGAGCACTTCCAGGATCTTTATCTGGACGCCTACGGGAGCAAGCTCAAGGGTTGCACCACCTTCCGCTTCAATCCGGAAGCCTTCCAGGGCGTGCTGGTGCGCGAGGACGATCTCAAGAACACCACCTATGTTTTCGAGCTGGAAAACGGTGAGACGGTAGAGCTTTCAGGCGACGAGAAGGTTGTCTACGACGGCGAAGAGCACAACGCGGCGAACCTCTATGATGCGCTGAAGGAAGGCACCTATGGTAAGTGGTAAGCCCGTGTACTTCCAGCTGCCGGTAGCGAGGGGCGCCGGGGACACGTCGAAGAGGAGGTCCTGCACCAGGGATGGTGTAGGTAGCGTACAGGGATGTATTCACAGCGCCTCCTCGTCGGTCCGGCGCTCCGGGACGTGTCGCCGGAGCAGCCCCGAGCGAGTAAAGCTGCGCGCCTTTGAATCCTTTTCCGCAGGAGCCTGCTGATGGCCGTCGAAATCAAGTCAAAGATCGTTTCCTACAGCGTCAAGAAAGCCGTGGAGGAAGCCCCCCTGGCAGATGAGAATCCGCTCACGGTGCGCATTCCGTCTCGTCCCGAGGGCACCCTGGAGGCGGTATCCGAGAAAATCTCCTACGTCGGCGCCGAAGGACGCAAGAAGGTCTACCTGCTGGTCTCCTTCATGCCGGTGGAAGGCGTACTCGACGGCAGGCGGGTGGTCATCGAGCGTCCGGTTGAGTTCTTCTTCCCCTCCGGCCAGCTTTCTAGCGAACACCAGTGGATCACCGCCACCATGCGCAGCCTATCGCTGGCCGCCCGCGGCGGCTACGTCACCCAGGCGGTGGCCGACCTACGCAAGGTGGCCTGGGACAAGGGCCTGGTGCGCTGCGGCATGAACCGCTGGGGCAAGCCGATGTTCCATGACTCCGAAGTGGCGGCCATTGCCTGGTCGATCCAGCAGATCCTCTATCGTCGCGGTTTCCTTGACCAGGACGGCAACCAGGTGCCGGTGGAGGAGCTGGTCAGCCGCTACGCCCATCGCCTGACCCACGGCCACCCCTGGCAGCCGCCCACCCTCGAGGAGGAGGCCCGTGCCGAACAGCAGGCCAAGGCCGAGGCTCTTGCTCAGGACAAGGAGAAGGGTGACGGCCCCACGGTGGTGGGTCACTGCCCCGAGTGCCGCGGCGAGCTGATCATGATGGATGGCTGTCCGACCTGTTATGCGGGTTGTGGCTGGTCCAAGTGCGGCTGAAACTTACCTGATTTCGCATAAGGCTCAGCAGGCGCCTGACGGAGGCCTCCGGCCTCCAGTCGCGAGCTGAAGCTGCTCCAACAGTGTGGTAGTTGCCGAGCCCTTCCACTCTGTTACGGTGAGACATGGCGTACCTCGACATTGGGAGTACGAATATCGATGTTCAAGTCCATCCTGGTTGTCTGCCGAGGCAACATCTGCCGCAGTCCCGTGGCCGAGGCGATGCTTCGTCAGCAGCTTCCACATTGCCGAGTATCGTCGGCTGGCATCACAGCCCTGGTCGGTGAGGAAGTCGAGCCTAAGGCTCGGCAGCTTGCCGAAGCCGATGGCTTCGAGGTTGGCAAGCATCGCGCCCGGCAGTTGGAAGCCGACCTGCTTGCCGAAGCCGACCTGGTACTTGTCATGAGCGATGACCAGCGTCGTGAGATTGCATCACGCTGGCCATCAGTACTGGGCAAGACCATGCGCCTGGGCCATTGGCTGGAGCAGGGCAATGGCCAGGATATTCCCGACCCCTATCGCCGCTCCGATGCTGTTTTCCTCCTGGTGCATCGTCTTATTGCCCGCGCCACCCGCGAGTGGGTCGGTCGTTTATAACCCTCGAGACCGCGCGCCTGTTTCGGCGCATATCAAAGCAAATCCCCCTTCTTTTTCCGCCCATAAGGAGCCTTGTTCCTTACATTGGGCGGGTCGGTTTGTCGTGCCTGCGGCTGAGTTGCCTCATCCCACACGCAAGGCTTGACCAAACTTCGTTTGGTCAATTGTGACAACCAATTTTCAGCATGTCATTTAACTAAAAATCAGCCGGTGAGCTTGTCAGTCCAACGTAACCTGTACGTATCTTCCGCTGCTTTGTATGTAACGGAAGGTATACCCGCCCTGCTGCACTATGCGAGCGGCAGAGCGGGTCAACCAGATAATGGACGATCGGGCTTCGGATGGCTGCCAGTGAAATCCGGGGCGGTAGCGTGCCAAGGGAATTCACGGGAGAAAAAAAATGATATCGATAGTAGACACTTCAACTTCGTTGGAAGTCTCCAGTAAAGGGGGAGCAAGGAACAGATCAGCCTCGAGAATAATGCGGTTTACTACCACCCTGGTGTTGGTAGCTGCATTGCTGATTACCGCCGGTTGTGCCTTTGCCCCCGGGGGGCACATCAACGAGAACCGGCTCGATGAGTCGCTCGATTCGCGTGTGGATATCAAGCCGATAACGCCAGAGCTGGTGAGGGATATGCAGGCCGTTGAGTCCGCCTCTCGGCCCGTCCCCCCGACGCTTCAGCGCGCCATGCAGGAATACGAGTATCGTGTCGGCCCGGGAGACGTCCTGAGCATCATCGTCTATGACCATCCGGAGTTGACCATTCCGGCAGGCAGTGAGCGTGCCGCCGCCGAAACCGGCAACCGGGTAAGGCCCGACGGCACGATGTTCTATCCCTATGTGGGACGGGTCCGTGTGGCGGGTATGACCTTAGACGAGATTCGAGCATTGATTGGCCAGCGCCTTTCGAATGTGATCACCGAGCCCCAGGTCGAGGTGGGTATCGCCGCCTTCCGTTCCCAGAAGGTCTACGTCAGTGGCGCGGTGGCTAACCCAGGTACTCAGCCACTTACCATCGTGCCGATAACGATATTGGATGCCATCAGCGAGGCAGGCGGGGCTGGTGACAATGCGGATTGGCACAACATCATTCTCTCGCGCGAAGGGCGTGAAGAGCGTATATCGCTCTACGCCATGCTGCGGCAGGGTGATATGTCCCAGAACCGCATGCTTCGGGATGGCGACCTGTTGCATGTACCCACCTCTGAGAATCAGAACATTGTGGTGCTGGGGCATGTCCTGCGCCCCGGAGCCATTGCGGTGGGTAATGAGCGGCTTTCCCTGACCGATGCCCTGGCCCGGGCCGGCGGCGTCAACGAGAATCGAGCACAGCCTTCCGGCATCTTCGTGGTACGTGGGAACGCCCCGGACAGCGAGACGTTGGCGACCGTCTATCAACTGGATATCAGTGATGCCACTCGGTTGATGCTCGGCACACGCTTCCCGCTGGATCCGCAGGATGTGGTTTACGTGACGGCAGCACCGCTGTCTCGCTGGAACAACGTCATCAGCCTGCTGCTGCCTTCGGTCAATCTTCCGGGTGACACAGCCAGATCGTTTGATCGCCTAGGTGATATTTGAGAGCCGGGGTTCCTGACACTTTACGAGCGATGAGGCTATGGCAATGACGATCTTTCCCGCCCCCCCGGCTTCTTCTCCGGCACCTCAAGAGAATAGCGATATCAGCCTGAGAAAGCTGTTGGGAACGCTGGTCGACCATAAGTGGCTGATTATACTTGTCACTCTGGTTGCGATCTTGATCGGGTATTTTCACTCCAGCTCTCAGCCTCGCATCTATCAGGCCGATGCCTTGATCCAGATCGAGAACCGTGGCGCGATGCTGGGCCTGCTGGAATCCCTGGCGGTGGGTGAGCAAACCGGGAACCCCACGGCGGCAGAGCTGCAGATCCTGCAGTCAAGGATGGTCCTCGGCGAAACCGCTGACCGGCTCGACCTGGCGATTCGTATCGAGCCGCGTCGACTGCCTGTCATCGGTGACTTCCTGATCAACCACGGCGTCACCCATGAGAAATATGAGGGGCTAGCGCCGGACTTCCTGCGAACGCGCTGGCTGGAGTCATCGGATGAGTTGGGTAGCCCCTATGTCTGGTCTCAGGAGTCGCTGAGGGTATCCCGCTTCGACGTGCCCCCGGGGCGAGAGGGCCGAGGCCACATATTGAGGGTAACCCAGCAGGGAGGGTACGAACTGTTACATGATGGTCAGTTGGTGCTGACAGGTCTTGCGGGTGAGACCGCGCAGGACGAGGTCCATGGCTATCGACTCTTCGTCAGCCAGCTCGAGGCGCACCCAGGAGCGGAGTTCTACCTGCATCGAGTCTCGCGACTCGCTGCCATCAGGCAGTTACAGAATCGATTCCTCATCGAGCCAAGGGGGCAAGATTCCGGCGTCTACCAGTTGAGGCTCAGCGGCACGGACAGGGAGCAGATCCAGGAGTCGTTGGATACCTTGACCGGGGTCTTCTTGACCCAGAACGTTCAGCGGCAGTCGGAAGAGGCCGAGAAGCAGATCGCCTTTCTCAATGAACAGATCCCCCAGGTCAATGAGCAGTTGACCGACGCGGAGAATCAGCTCAACGAGTACCGAGCTCAGCGGGATTCAGTGGATCTTACCTTCGAGACCCAGAACCTGCTTAACAGCCTGGTGGCAGTGGATAACCAGCTCACCGAACTCGCGCTGGCCGAATCCGATCTGGCTGAACGCTATCGACCGACTCACCCCAACTATCAGGCCTTGCTGAGGAAGCGCTCGCAGTTGCAGGCCGAGCGGGAGCGTCTGGATGCGCAGATCGGCGACCTACCCGAGACGCAGCAGGAGGTGCTGCGTCTGACCCGCGATACCCAGGTCAACCAGCAGGTCTATGTCCAGTTGCTCAACCAGCGCCAGGAAATGCGCCTGGTCAAGGCTGGGACGGTAGGTAATGTGCGAATCCTTGACGCTGCCATGCTGCAGCCGGGGCTGGTCTCGCCACGTGTCAGCCTGACAACCGCAATCAGCGGGCTGGTCGGTGCCTTGCTGGTGTCGATGGTCCTGGTAATCCGGATGCTAATGACCCGGGCCATCAAGAGTCCGGATCAACTCGAGGAGCTGGGGCTACCAGTCTACGCCGCGCTACCGGAGTCTGCTGAGCAGGCCAAGCTGACCCGGCGTATCCGACCCCGCCATGCAAAGAAACCCCAGGACATCTTTCGTCGTCTTCTGGCCATGGAGAACCCCTCCGAAATTGCCGTGGAATCCTTGCGCGGCCTGCGTACCAGCCTCTACTTCGCCATGCTGGAAGCCGGGGACAATCGACTGATGATTACCGGGGCGAGTCCTGCGGTGGGCAAGAGTTTCGTGGCTGCCAACTTGGCCGGGGTGTGTGCACAGGCAGGCCAGAGGGTCCTGCTGGTCGATGCCGATATGCGTCGCGGCCACTTGCATCATGCGTTTGGCGGACAGAGCGAAGGTGGGCTGTCGGAGCTTCTGGCACAGCGCATTGAACCGGACGAGGCGATTCGTCACACCGACTTGGAGGGGCTTCACTATGTTTCCCGCGGTACGGTGCCTCCCAACCCCTCGGAGCTGCTGATGCAGCGTAGCTTTCACGTGTTCCTGGAATCGATGAGCGCCCGTTACGACTTGGTGGTGCTGGATACCCCACCGGTGCTGGCCGTCACCGATGCCGCCGTGGTGGGTAAGCTGGCCGGTACCAGCCTGCTGGTGGTGCGATTCGGCACTAACCCGCCAGCCGAGATCAAGGCAGCCAAGCGGCGCCTGGAAAGTGCAGGGGTCAGGCTCAAGGGCGCTATCTTGAACGGGGTCGAGAAGCCCACCAAGAACCGCTACGGCCATTACGGAAGCTACCTCTATGCCTATCGGTGAATCGCTATGCTGAAGCAAATGCACGAACTCTATACGCTGCTGACCAAGCCGCAGCGTCGCCGCCTGATACGGCTTCAGATACTAATCATCATCATGGCCTTCGCCGAGGTTGTCAGCGTGATATCCATCGGCCCCTTCATGGCGGTGGTGGGCGACATGAGTCGGCTCGAAGGGGAAGGCTGGTTGGCCCAGGCTTATACGCTGAGTGGTGTCGACAGCCCACAGCGCTTCCTCACTCTGATGGGCATTGCGGTGTTGTCGATCCTGATTCTGGCAGCCCTGTTCTCGATGTACACCACCTGGCGCCTGTCGCTTTACGGGGCGCATGTCGGGGCCGAGCTTTCGAGCCGCCTCTACCTCTACTACCTGCACCAGTCCTGGATGTTCCATGCAGGGGGTAGCAGTAGCCGCTTGATAAATCGGGTGTCTCAGGAAGTACAGCGGGTGACCACCAAGATCATCAACCCCTTCATGCAGTTCAATGCCAAGGTGGTGATGGTAATCTGCATGTCGCTGACCATTCTGATCTATAACCCCGTGGTTGCGGCCATTGGTGTCGTGATCTTTGTCACCACCTATATGCTGCTCTACAAGACGGTACGCCGTTTTCTGATCGCCAACGGAAAGCGGATATCCCAGGCCCAGACCCAGCGCTTCAAGCTCATGACCGAGGGCTTTGGTGGCATCAAGGATCTGCTGCTGTTGCATCGTCAAGCTACCTACACCCAGCAGTTCGACAAGGCCAGTCACCGGGTGGCGCGGGGCCAGGGTGTCACCCAAGGGCTAAGTGATGCACCGCGCTATGCCATCGAGCTGGTGGCCTTCGGTTCGGTGATCTTCCTGGTTCTCTATCTGCTCAATATTCACCAGGGCAACCTGGGGGCGATACTGCCCGCTCTGTCGATCTATGCCCTGGCCGGTTTCAAGATGCTGCCGGCTTACCAGAAGATCTATTCTTCCGTTTCCCATATCCGCGGCAACCTGGCGGCCTACGAGGCAATTCGCGGCGACCTGTTGGCCAGCCGTTCGCCAGAGGCCTATTCCACCGCAGACAACCAGCCCGAAGCGACGCCGATGGTTCCTGCATCGGCCATCCAATTGGAGGATGTGGTCTTCCACTACCCGGGCAAGGAGGAGCCTGCGCTCAATGGATTCACGTTGACAATCCCGGCTAAGTCCAGGGTGGGGTTGGTAGGTGAGTCGGGATCGGGCAAGTCGACGGCAGTGGATCTATTGCTGGGACTGATCCTGCCGCAGCAGGGCCGAGTACTGGTGGACGGCATGCCGCTGGACAAGGAGAACCTCGCGAATTGGCAGGCCGGCGTGGGCTTTGTTCCGCAGCACATCTTCCTGGCGGATGCCTCCATTCTGGAGAACGTCGCTTTCGGATTGCCGCGTGACCGGATCGACGTGGTACAGGTGGAGGAAGCGCTGCGGATGGCACAGCTCGATACCTTGATCGACTCCTTTCCGGAAGGATTGGAAACGCAGGTAGGCGAGCGGGGCGTTCAACTTTCAGGTGGTCAGCGTCAGCGTATCGGCATCGCTCGTGCCCTCTATCGTAAGGCCCATGTGCTGGTTCTCGATGAGGCCACCAGCGCCCTGGATGGGATCACCGAGAAACGGGTAATGGAGGATATCGATCAAGTTGCCGGCGGCAAGACCCTGGTAATGATTGCCCACCGCCTTTCTACGGTAAGAGGCTGCGACATCATCTATGTGCTCGATGAGGGCAGGGTGGTGGACAGTGGTACTTATGACGAGCTTGCTGAACGGAATACGGCATTCCGCATGATGGCCAACCTCTAACACTACCTGGGCGAGAATACACATGAACCTGATCGCCGCCGTGCTGCTGTTCCTGGGGCTGAGCCTAGCCAGCTTTTATGTCTTCCCTAGCGGGCAACCTCAGCCTGCTGACTTCGTGTTGCTCGGTTTCGCGATCATCATGTCGATCATGGCTTTGGGTGACGAGCATCTGGAGCTCTCGCCGTTTGTTGTCAGTTGGGGATTGATGGTGCTGTGGGTGCTGTTTGTGAGCCTGGCCTGGACCCTGGTGATGGAAACCACGGGCTTTTTGATTTACCCGGCCTTCTTCTTCTTCAATTTCCTCGTGGGAATGGCAACGCTGCGGTTCTTGAGGGTCTACGGCTCCTATGCGCGTAGCTTGATTCGCATTGCCGTATCCATCGCGCTGCTGGTCACTGCCACTGAGGTCATGGTGCAGTTGGCATTGGGGTTCAATCGGGCAACAGGAAGTTTCAACAACCCCAACCAGATGGCCTACTTTTCGCTTTGCGGCATTGTGGTACTGATGATGCTAGACGATTATCGGCTTCAGTTGAGGCCACTTGTTCTCAGTGGTCTGGCCGCTGGCATGGTGGGCATTCTGTCGGCGTCGTCGCTGGCGGCCATGGGGGGGGGCGCCCTGGTCGTGGTCGGTTGGGCCATGGCCAACGCCACGCGAATCAAGCATTTCGCACGCTTGGTAGTAGCGGTGCCACTCTTTCTCATCGTAGTTATCGTGATCAACCTTCGCGCCGATGGTCAGATCTTCAATAACCTGCAGAAACGCATGGACCGGGCGCCCGACAAGGTGGAAGGTGTTTACGAGCAGCGCAAGTTCGACCGGCTCGAGCACTTTCCCGAGTATGCGATCCTCGGGGCAGGCGAAGGCGAGCGCCAACGCTTTGTTCCCTACCACCGTGCCGAGATCCACTCGTCCTTTATCAATATGCTGTTCGCCTACGGCATACCCGGGTTCGGCCTCTTCCTGTTGGTGATCTTCACCGCGCTACGCCGTGCTCCAGCCTATGTGTGGGTGGGTATGGCCGGCCCGCTCTTCTACTCAATGACCCATAACGGGCTTCGTTCGACGCTTTTCTGGTTGGTGCTGGTGCTGTGCTGGCATCTCTATCGATGGGGGCGGCAGCCGGTTTTCTATCCACCGCCCGCTGCACAAGACGAACTTGTGCATGTCGAATCATCGTCAAGGCACTGAGCCCCCTGTCTCATCGTCGATCGATGGGTTAGATATTTAAAATTTCAAGCACCTCGGCTAGTTGCATATCGCTGCCGCAGTGGATCTAACCGAGCACGAGTCATTGCTGCTCGGGATAGAAGTGAGGGAATACGCATGCAGAATTTATTGAGCCCCTTGTTGTTTCTCCCACGCGACATAAAGCGTCGAGTCCTGGTGGCGGTCGACGGTATTATCGTGGTTGCCTCGTTGCATCTTGCCCTCATGCTGCATATGGGTAGCCTGCAATTATCACGCGATACCCCCCTGTGGGTGGCCAGTGTCTCCATAGCAGCGGCGAGCCTGCTGCTGTTCAAGTGGTTGGGGCTCTACCGCGTTGTGATCCGCTATATGAACCACGCCACTGTGCCGGTGGTGGCAGTGGCGGTCGGGGTGTCGTCGCTGGTGGTCTTGTTGGCGAGCAGGCTGACGGGCCTTAGCCTTGTCACCCTTCCGGTTCTCGTCAGTTATGCACTACTTATGTTGCTCGGCCTGGGCAGCGTACGTTTCCTGTTGCGGGAACTCTATATACTCAGCCAGCGGCGGCTACGCCGGCCCGTGGTGATTTATGGGGCGGGGGCGGCCGGCTGTGAACTGTTTGCTGCCCTTCGCCATGGGGGCGAATTCGAACCGGTGGCCTTCGTCGATGATTGGCGCGGCCTCGACGGTGCCCTGGTCGAAGGACTGCGCGTGCATCAGCCGGTTGCTCTGGCGGCACTTGTCGAGGAATACAAGGCTGCCATGGTGCTGCTGGCCATACCGAGTGCGCCACGCTGTCGGCGTAGGGAGATCCTGCGCAACCTATCGGCATTATCGGTACCGGTGAAGACGATTCCCGGTAGCGCCGATGTGATTGCGGGCCGCGCTCAGATCAGCGAGCTGCGCGATGTGGCACTGGAAGACCTGCTGGGACGCGATCCCGTGCCACCATTCCCTGACCTGCTGGAAGCCAATATCCGCAGCAAGTCGGTCATGGTGACCGGGGCGGGAGGATCCATCGGTAGCGAGCTGTGTCGTCAGATCATCGCGCTTGGACCCGTTCGTTTGTTGCTGGTCGATAACTGCGAATTCGCGCTCTATGCCATCGAGCAGGAGCTTGCCAATCACACGAGGGCCGGCAGGATGGGAACCGAAATCAAGCCCTTGATGATATCGGTGCAGTCACGGGAGGGACTCGAGACCATTTTCGGTGCCTTTGAGGTTCACACCGTCTACCATGCCGCGGCCTACAAGCATGTGCCACTGGTGGAGTACAATCTCATCGAGAGTATTCGCAACAACGTCTTTGGCACCCTGAACCTTGCCAGGGCGGCGATGACGGCGAGAGTCGAGACCTTCGTGGTCGTTTCCACCGACAAGGCGGTACGACCCACCAACGTCATGGGCGCGTCCAAGCGGTTGGCCGAACTGATCTGCCAGGCCTTCGCCGACACCGGATGTCGTACGCGCTTCTGCATGGTGAGGTTCGGCAATGTCCTGGGTTCCAGCGGATCGGTCGTACCCCTGTTCCACAAGCAGATCGAGCAGGGTGGGCCTGTCCAGGTGACGGACCCCGACATCACCCGCTACTTCATGACTATCCCCGAAGCCGCCCAGCTCGTGATTCAAGCCGGCGCCATGGGGCGGGGAGGCGAAGTCTACGTGCTCGACATGGGTGAGCCGGTAAGAATCCAAGATCTGGCAGTGAACATGATTCGTCTCTCCGGCCTGGAGGTGCGGGACGCGGATCACCCTGATGGTGATATCGAGATCGTCTACACCGGTTTGAGGCCGGGTGAGAAGCTTTACGAGGAACTACTGATCGGCGGAGAAGTCGAGGCAACCCGACATCATCGAATCAGCACCTCACGAGAAGTGTATTGGACCTGGGACCGGCTTAGGCCTTTTCTGAACGAACTAGAAGCAGTGCTGGCCAAGTTCGACCATGCCCGTCTGCGTCAACTGCTAGTCTCCGCTCCGTTAGGCTATACGCCTGAGGATGACATTGTCGATTTAATCTGGAACGCACGTAAACAACAAGCCGGGCCTGCTCAAGGATCACCCGGTTTTATCATTCCCTTCCCTGAGACGAACACTAGGGTGGATCCGCTGATCAGTATCGCTCGCACAGAACGTTAAAGGTTTAGGTATCTTAGAAAAGTCGTCCGGCCAATGCCGCACGGCGGCCCCGTCATGCCTTTCAATACCTTCCTGAGCCCCATAACAAAGGAAGGTTGACATGCGCATTGAACCCTTGCTTATCAAGCTCTGGGTGATTCGGCAAGTGGAGCAGGCCGGGCTTCATGTTCATAATTTAAGCGTTATCTGGCCCGCGGGGTTCTGCGACATGATGGTGCCAATGGTGATATCAGCACGCTGGTCTTGAGCCATCCCGATGGGCGTTGGCAGGCTCTGGTAGGCCAGCACCGCTACGCGGTGATCAGTGCACTTGGGAAGCCGCTTATCGATATACGGGTGGAATCCTTCGTCGGGCGAGAAGAAGTGATGCTGTGGCTTGGCGTCGTTTCGGGGCTATTCACTCCGGCTGCAGCGCTCGAGGTCTTCGATGCCTGTTTTTCCAGTGCAGAGGACCGCACCGGCTTGGATGTTCTCAATAGGGTCTGCACGTCTTCAGGAGGAAGCGTGGAATGAACTGGCAAAGTGCTCAAAAAAGACTGGCGCACCGTCTATCGGGAAAACGGAGTTTCAAGCACCGAGGATATATTGCTGGAGGGATGGGATTCGATGAATTTGCTGCCACCCTGAAGGAGCTGCACGTAGAGCACCTGTTCTTCAACTGGCCCGGCGCCGAGGTGCCATGGCCAGGAGACCATGGGGTCATCCTGCTGGCGTCGGATCATGACCTGTATCGTGTGACAAGGTTGTTACGTTCACAGCGGCACAGGGGTGATATCGCTTGCACGCTATTCACCATCGGGGGGCTGCCGGGCAGCGATCGAAATGGTGTGGCCTGGCTCCCCATCAGCCGGGCACGTGAGATGCTGGCCGCATCAGGGCGCTGCGGAATGCACCTGGCAAGCGACGAGCAGCGCCTGCTGGCGATGTGCAGCGAGGCGGTCTATCACCTTGGTACCGAGAGTGGCTTGCCGCTGTGTGCAGGCCAGCCATCCGATGTTGCATTATCGCCCTATGCACAGGCCATGCAGTTACTCAACTCCAGCTGTGGTATCTGGCCGAGCCCTCAAGTGATGGGGCTGGAGGAACTGGAAGGGCGGATGGCCGAAGCGTGTTGGCGGCCGAGCACGGATACGTTGAGGAAGCTATCCCGGTCCAATCCATGGCTTGCGCAGATTGTGGCCCTGGCCCAGCAAGGCTACCCGGAGCCAGTGCCTGGCCTGGCTGTGATGTTGGTGAGAGAGCAGGGCCTGCTCCACCTTGATGACTTTCACAAAACGTTGGAGCACCATGGCTTCGATGTGCTGTGCGATCTCAATATCCAAGGTGAGGACCAACTCCGGGTGGCCGATCGGATACGAGGAGGAAACTGGGGACGTGGACCCTTTCCCTGCAGCGGCGGCTTGCCGGCTCATATGCTGGTCATACATGATGTCCATCCCGACGTCAGCCGGTCCGAAGCTGCCGGGGCCAACGAACAGGTCGATAATGCCAGAGTCTTCACCGCAAAGGAGAGCATGCGCAGGCGCATGAACCGTGGCCGCCCGGCCCGGCAGCACTGCAATCCCCTGCATTCATCGGACAATGCCGCTCAGGCCGTTGAATACCTAGCGGTTGTGGCACCCGATCGGATAGAAGAAATTGTGGAGCAGGCGCGGCAGCGTAACGCCGCCTACCGTACGCCTTATCCCGTGCTGGCTGATCTCAGCAAGCATGCTCAGCGCGCCAAGGTGGAACTGGTGGACTTCCATGGTGCCCAGGCGATCTGCAAGACCTTTCGACCTGGCAGGGAGCGTTTCATGGAGCGGGAAGTACAGGCCCGTGAGCTCGGCAAGGAGCTACCGGAGGTATCGAGTATCCTGGAGATTGGCCCCCGGCACCTGGTGTTCGAGTGGTATGCCGACAATCTCCAGCGTATCCTGTCGCCCAAGGCGCCTTTCTATCAACACGGGATGCTGCCTATCTGGGCCATAGAGCGCCTGAGACATGTGATCCTGCATTATCGCCGGCTTGGCTACGAGTGTATCGACCTCAACCCTCATAACCTGATCTACGACCCCTGTCAGGGGCTGAAGATCATTGATTTCGAATTCCTGCAGCCGGGGCCACGTGGCGTCGACACCTTGAAGGGAAACTATGCATGGTATGCCGTACCTGGCGACTTTTGCGGGGACGTGCCCCAGTCGGCGCGTAATCGCCCCTACCTGCGCCGATGGCTTCCTTATACCGGTCTGCCGCGCCTGCTATGCCTTCATGAGGTTCCGCGCCCGGTACTGGTATTGGCTCGCTCCTTTTTCCTGGTGCCGTTGACACTCGCCGGCATGAAGCGGGCTGGCCGGCGCTATGTGCGTCGTATTGCGCGCCAGATAGCCGTCAAGTAGAGGTGACGGTCTACCCGCATGGGCCTGACCTGCTGCTCGATGGATGTTCAACCATGCTTGAATCTACACCGAAGAGTTATGCTATGGCCCTGGGTTCTGGTTTTTCGTTTCAAAAAAGTAACCGGACTACCAAGTGTGAAGCATTGTAGCGCCACTTGCAGCCGCTCGAATCATACCATCGGCGCTATGAATGGCGAAGTCGTTAAGGTGCCCCTCATTTCGGTAGTGGTTCCCGTCTACAACAAGATTTCGACGCTGTCTGCCTCCCTGGAGTGCCTTTACCAGCAGACATTTCGCAATTTTGAGATCATCGCAGTGGATGATGGCTCCAGCGATGGCTCCCTCGAATTGTTGAAGCGCCATGAACGAGCCGGTCGGTTGCGCCTGTATCGTCCGGCAACGCCTGGACCCGGGGGTCATGCGGCTCGTAATCATGGCGCGGAACAGGCGAAAGCCGAATGGTTGGTCTTTTTCGATGTCGACGACCTGCTTCTGTTCGATCATTTATCCTGTTTTGCCGATGGAATCGCCCGCTATCCAGAGATCGAACTGTTCATAAATGCTTATCAAAAGATGAAAGAGCACCAGCGTTTGCCTCGAAGCGAACAAATCCAAAGTGGTGTGCTCGAGCGATATGATGCATTGATGGCTTTTGCACGATACGACTTCATTCACATGAATGGAGCCTGCCTTCGGCGTGACCGATTCAAGGCGCTGGGCGGCTTTCCTGCCGAGCGCTACCGTCGCGGTGGAGACATCTATTTCTGGCTCAAGACACTCTGCAATTTGGAAACTATTTATTACAATAATGTCGTCACCAGCCTATGGCAGTTGGAACACAGCGGCATCACACACGACAGAAATAACCTTGCCAATATCCACCCCTGTGTCGACGTGTTATCAGAGTGTGAAAATAATCTGCCATGGCGTGAACGGCGTCAGCTACGGGCAGCGGTTAACCGCAAGGTGCTTTCCTGGGCGCTGGAAAAAAAACGGCTTGGACAATCCATAAGGAGGGACCTGGCATCTATCAGGTGCAGCAGCATGCGACTTAGGCATTGGCTACATATGGCCATGCTCCTAGTTCCTTATCCGTACTATGACAAGCTGAAGAAATGGTTAAAGTAAATGGTTTTATCATTGAATTTTAAATTTTTATGAAAAGAAAAAAGAGGGGTCGAAGCGAGAAAAAGACGGCTCAACGCGGTAATTTCCTACAACGCCATCGATATTATTCACATTAGTCAGCTACGATTGCTGAGACGGCTAGCTGCCTTTGTGTTTGTTCAGTTAGATATTTATTCGCGATGAAAAGCGCTTGGTCTTTGGTGCCTGGCATGCCGGCAACTTAGCAATAACACATGCTGACTTTAACGATTCGCTAGGAATGAAGTGCCTGATATACGTGCGATAATATTTTCGAAAAAGCATGGCGTGCTTTATGGTGATCATGTGTGCGACAAATGACCAGGTATCTGGGTGTTTGAGATGTATAAGTACTTATTCTCCTGTTCTTGATGCGCAAAAGGTGGGATGAGCAATGCCTTTTTTTACTATTATCGTGCCTGTCCATAATAAAGAATCCTCTCTGGAAGCGTCGTTGTCTTCGGCGTATGAACAGACTTTCCGTGACTTCGAGATCATAGCCATAGACGATTGCTCAACGGACCGTTCCGCTGCGTTAATCAAGAGTCATGAGGAGAAGGGTCTAGTGAGAGTCTATAGAAGATCTGTTCCAGGTCCCGGGGGTTATGCGGCAAGAAATTACGGTGTCTCTCAGGCAAAAGCGGACTGGTTGGTGTTTCTCGATGCCGATGACCTTTTTTCGCCAACCCATTTGCAGAATTTTCATGAGGCGATACAGAAGAATCCGGATGTTCAGCTTTTGGTGAATGCGTATGAAAAAACTCAGCATGGAAAAAAATCAGGACGTAGAAAAGTATTTGAAACTGGGCGCGTGTCTCGCCAAAAATCCTTGGCTGCCTTTGCTAGTGCGGACTTTATTCATATGAATGGTGTCTGCATGCACAAGCCGTTCTTTTTTTCCATAGGTGGGTTTCCAGAAGGGCGGTTTCGGCGAGGTGGCGATGTGTATCTCTGGTTGAAATCGCTGTGTCGTCTTGAGGTGATTTACTTTAATGAGGAGGTAACAAGTTTCTGGACAATGGATTACAGGGAGGTTACCCGGAATACGCTTAACTTGAGCGGCACCCACCCAAGTGTCGATTTGTTGGCGGAGGAAATAAACAATCTTTCATTTCTTGATCGAGCCAGGTTGAAAGCGGCGGTGAATAGAAAGTCAATAGCCTGGGCGGTGGAAAAGAAGAGTTGCGGTCTGCCAGTCGCTGAGGATGTGCGAGGCCTCTCGTGTTTGGGGCTTCGGCCTCGTCAGTTTATACCTTTGGTTTCATTGCTGTTGCCGCAGCGGATTTTCAAGGGGCTGAGGTTGTTGAGAAAGGCAAGATTGTCTTGGCCTGGATGAACTAACTTTCCTGTCTTAAGTCACTGGAGTCCCTATGAATTTCAAGACCTACTCAGAACTAAGTAATGATATAAGAAAGCATATCGGCTCTCTCCATGCGCTCGATATCGATCTGGTTGTTGGTATTCCCAGAAGCGGCATGATTCCCGCTTACATGATCGCGCTGGGGTTGAATCTACACTGTACTGATATTGACCACTTTGTGCGTGGTGGGCAACTGAAGAGTGGTGTAACCAGAAAGGTTTCCAGGAGTTTGGAAACGGTATGGGATGCCAAAAAGATTTTGCTTGTCGACGATAGCATCTTTTCTGGAAAATCCATGAAGCTGGCGAGAAATAGTATTCCAGCATCTTTCACTGGGGAAATCGTAGAGCTGGCTATTTATTCATCTATTCGTGGAAGAAATGATATCGATCTTTATCTTGAATATGTGTCTCATCCTCGGATATTCGAGTGGAATGTATTCCATCATCCTATCCTCTCAAGGAGCTGTATTTCCATTGACAGAGAAGTAGCAAGCATCCTGAGGGAGGGTGAAGGACATGGAAAGACTGATGTGGTGAAGAGCAACGATTTTTCTCCGCTTTCGGCTACCTATGTCCATTCTCTCGTGTCGGTGGAAGGAGAGGAGAATAGGAGTGACATTGAGGCATGGCTGGCAGAACGCGGCATTAGCTATGAGAACCTGGTCTTTCTGGATGTCAGGCCGGGGAGCGCATCTTCCAGTCGGTTCGAAGCTGCTATTGAAAAGGCATTTTATTACAAAACAAGCAAGCTGGAATTTTTTATTGAGCCTGATGATAATCAAGCGCTAGGTATATTTAAGGAAAGCGGAAAGCCTGTTTATTGCTCCAGCAGTAACATCATATATCATGCCTCCGCCATGCGTGGTCTATATACTAATCCTGCTTCTGTAATGACAAGATTAAAGCACCAAAGCCAATTCTTTCCAGTGCCAATTAAAAATGTGCTGAAATTTTTCTACAGGAAGTTTTCAAAATAAAGCTATATGTTTGCCGCTAGAGTAATGGTGGAGTTATGAGTAAACCTTTAGTCAGTGTATATATGAGCGTTCGAAATGGTGGCCCCTACTTGGGGCATGCCGTCAACAGCGTGCGAAATCAAACATATCAGAATTGGGAGCTAATTATCGTGGATGATGGGTCAACAGATGACACGCTGAATTATCTGTTGACCTTGCCTGAGCTTGATAACCGTATTCTGGTTTTGCCAACGACCGGCATGGGTAGAGGTCGGGCGCTTAACCATGCCATATCTCATGCAAAGGGAAGCTATATCGCCAATCTGGATGCCGATGACCTGTCCCATCCGCAAAGACTTGAGGTACAGCTAGCCCTCATGCAACAACATGAACTGCCTTTTCTCTGCTCGGCACCACAGTACATTCGGGATGACGAGGCAGTGTACTGGCAGCCGGTTGATGTTCGGTCCTGCGAAGTGGTCGATTGTAGTCATCGGCTGCTGCGCAGAAACCCGGTCAATCACTCCTCCGTGATCATGGAGCGCACGCTATGCCAAGCAGTAGGGGGATATGACGAACGGTTGATGTCGCAGCTCGATTATGACCTCTGGTATCGCATCTGCCTGGCGGAATACCCCATCACACGTTCCTCTTCGGTACTTGTGGCCAAGCGGTTTCACGCTCGCCAGTCATTCGAACGGCACCGGCGGCTGCGTTATATATGGAACAGCTATCTGGTTCAGCGGCGTGTGATCGCGGGTCTGGGTGGGGGCTGGTCGGATCGAGCCTACATGGTATTACGGTTATGCATAGGGCTTGTACCGCCAAGCATACGCTTGAGTCGGAGATAGTTTCCCGTCACCGTTCTGATAAGTCGAAGGTGCATCATGAAAGTAGGTCTCTCATTCACTCCACAAAGCTATGACGACTGGGAGCGAAAAATACGTTTGTCCCTCGCTGAACTGGTGCCCGATCTGACTCTGCACGATTGCCGCAGGCCGGGTTCTTTGCTTGATCTAAAACCCGAGGTCGTGGTGGGCCACGAGAGTGACGTCCTCATTGACGATTTGACGACCCCTCCGGCATCGCTTCGGTGGGTGCAGGTCATGCGTTCTGGCGTGGACCGTCTCCTCGAAGCCATCGGCGGCGCTCCCGTTACGTTTAGGATCACCAACGTACGCGGCATTCATGCCCAAGCTATGGCGGAGTACCTGCTGGCGGTACTGCTGCACTTTGAAAAGCGTATCGGCACATTCGTTGAGAACGGGGTGCACGGACACTGGGAGAGGCCGACCCTGGGCCAGTTGGCCGGTAAGCGTCTGCTGGTGTGCGGGGCTGGTGGAATCGGTCTCCCTGTGGGAGCCGTTTTCGATGGACTCGGTGTCACGGTGGAGGCTGTCGCCCGGGAGACGAGTCCCCGACCGCCGTTTCGATGTGTTCATCCGTTGAGCGCCTTGCCCGACGTAATCGGTGCCTTCGATTACGTTTTTTGTGCCTTGCCTCTGACCCACGAGACCCGCGACGTCTTCAATCGGGGCGTAATCGATGCCATGAAGCCCGGTGCGTTTTTCGTCAACGTCGCCAGGGGTGAACTCGTGGATGAATGGGCGTTGATGGAGTCCCTGCGAGCCGGACGGCTGGGTGGATCGGTCCTGGATGCGTTTCGCGAGGAGCCCCTGCCGAGCGATTCGCCATTGTGGACCACGCCTAACCTGCTGATCACGCCCCATGTCGCTGGCCGCTTTCCCTTGGGCCATGAGCTCGGTCTGGCGGTCCTCAGGGACAACATGACCGCCTATCTCGCAGGTTCCCCGTTGCTCACGGAAGTCTTTCCGCAAAGAGGTTATTGATGATGACGATAAACTCCGACTTCGAATACAAGGATGTGCTGTTCATTGCGGCTAACACGCGATCGCTGGTTGCCAATCGGGGAGCGCTGATCCGAGCCCTACAGCAGCGAGGGCTAAGCGTTGGCGCCTTGGTGCCGGACGATGATTTCCTGCAGGAAGTTCTGGCGCTAGGGGTCACGACATGGCGTTATCATCTCGATCGCCACAGCATGGGCGTGGGCGGAGAAATAACGCGTTTTCTCGAACTGCGGCGAATAATCCGGGCCATTGCGCCACAGGCTGTTTTCGCCTACTCCGTCAAACCAATCATTTTTGGTGTCCCGGCGGCAAGGCTGGCGGGGGTGAGCGAGACCTATTGCCTGGCCACCGGCCTTGGTTACCTGTACGGCCGGCATGACTGGCGCACGCGCCTGATTCGTGCAGTGGTCAACCGCTGCTATGCCGTATCGGGAGGCCTGAGTCGAACGTTCTTCTTTCAAAATCCCGACGATCGCGACGAACTTCAGCAGAGCTTTCTCTTTCGTCGCATGACGCGCAGCGTGGTGGTCAACGGATCTGGCGTGGATCCTGGCGAGTATCCCTTCAGCGAGCCCTCGACGGCTCCGATTCGCTTTCTGTTCATGGGGCGATTTCTCGAGGAGAAGGGC
This sequence comes from Halomonas sp. DQ26W, assembly GCF_003339685.1. GTDB lineage: Bacteria > Pseudomonadota > Gammaproteobacteria > Pseudomonadales > Halomonadaceae > Halomonas. The sequence goes on from NZ_QPKI01000004.1 coordinate 71,067, forward strand.
ATTCGCGAATTCGTCAGCGCGGCGCGGCGGCTGGCATCGGAAAACCCGGAGGTGGAATTCATTGCCTTGGGCGACGTCGACGAAACCTCGGTCAATGCCATTAGACCGGAAGAAGTAGCAACGTGGCGCAAAGAGGGTTGCGTCTCGTTCCCTGGCAAGGTTCGCGACGTGCGGCGCTATCTCCGGGACGCCTCGGTGATGGTCCTGCCCTCCTACTATCGGGAGGGAATCCCACGCAGCCTGCTTGAGGCCATGAGCACAGGGCGGCCGATCATCACCTGTGATTCGCCTGGCTGCCGCGAGACGGTAGAGGAAGGCGTCAACGGCCGGCTGGTACCTCCTGGCGATGTCCAAGCGCTGGCTGACCGGATGCAAGCCTTCATTCACGATCCGAGCCTGGTAGGGCGAATGGGTCGAGCGGGGAGAGCCCTGGTGGAGGCGCGCTTCACTACTGACTTCGTCAATCGACAAATGCTTGATGAAATGCCGATCGCCAATGTCGGAGGAACGCTCAAGGGAATGGCATAAGTTCGTCGCCCTGGCCCCTCCCCTTAGGCCAGTCTCGCTGAAGTCCGGTCTCCAATGGCTGCGACATCTTGAACTGGTGAGGCTGCAGCAATTCGGTGGACCACTGAGCAAATCACCCCTTCGCTACTTTCCCTCCACAACGGTGCCAGTTGCCGTTCCTTTCGTGCAGGTAAGACAACATGCAGATAGTCATAAAACGTTGCCTGGATATCGTCGTATCCGCCCTGGCATTGCTGGTGTTGGCACCGCTGCTGGTGTTGATTGCCGTGCTGATTCGTTGTGACACGTTCGGACCTTCGCTCTTCGTCCAGCGTCGCGTTGGGCGATACCTTGAGCCGTTTCACATCTACAAGTTCCGCACCATGCAAGATCGCAATGCCGAGGAAATCGATCCACTGAACGAAGGCGTGATTAGCTCGGGCAGCGATCCGCGCATTACCCGGATAGGGCGATTCCTTCGGACGACGAGTCTCGATGAGCTCCCCCAGCTCTTTAACATTCTCAAGGGTGACATGAGCCTGGTCGGCCCTCGCCCCGTGCTCGAAGAGCAGGTCGAAGCCGTGCCCGACAAATTCATGGAACGTTTCGTGGTGCGCCCGGGATTGACTGGCCTGGCTCAGGTCCATGGGCGCCGCAGTCTCGGCTGGCTCGAACAATTGGAACTGGACGTGCGCTACACCGAACGGGCCAGTGTCTGGCTGGACCTGCGGCTCATGCTGGCCACGGCGTATGTAGTGCTGACCTTCAAGGATGTCTACGGCAGCACTGAACGGAACTGGCGCCAATACCGGAAGGGTAAGTGTCAACAGGACTCGGGAGAAACCAAGTGAAACACTTGCACACCATGCTGATCACTGTAGTGCCGGAAATTGCCTTGCATGCACAAACATGTGGTGTCGATACCATCTTCATCGATATGGAGGCACGTGGTAAGGCAGATCGACAAGGTCATCTTGACACTCATAAAAGTGCACACACCTATGCCGACGTTGCTCGCATTGCTGCCGTCCTCTCCAAGGCGGAAGTGATGGTTAGGATTAATCCACCCTGGGACGGCACGTCAGCGGAAGTCGATGCCGCCATCGACGCTGGGGCCCAACGAGTCATGTTGCCCATGTTCCGCAATGTAGAACAAGTCATGGAATTTAAGCGAGCCGTGGCGGGGCGGGTCCCGGTGACTCTTCTCGTGGAAACGGCCTCAAGCTTGGCTCGTTTGCCGGTGTTCCTGCCCTTGCTTGGTCAAGAGGATCGTATTCATTTCGGTCTCAATGATCTGTGTATCGATATGCAGCTCAATTTTCTCTTTGAGGTGCTTGGCGGACGTCTTCTTGATGGTCCGGCGGCGCTCTGCCGCGATGCCGGAATCCCGTTCGGAATAGGTGGTGTTGGTAGTATCGGCAAGGGAATGGTGCCGGCGGAATGGGTCATCAGCGAGCATGCCCGGCTCGGCTCTGAGTGGGTGATCTTATCGCGAGCCTTTCACGGCGGGGCGGAAAGCCTGGCGGATCTCTCGTCTTGTATAGACCTGGCCGCCGAACTGAAAGCCATAAGGCGCTGTTACCGGGAGTTCAGTGTGACCGCCCCGAGCATTCTCGAAGCAAATCAGACAAACCTGGCACTGCGTGCCGCGGCGACCAATAGCCAGCCGCACAAGATCGCATGAGGAATGATCCTGCGACGTAACATGGCATGTGGCTGTCTACTCTCATGCATTCATGTTTATAGCTAATATCTCCGTTCACTACCGAGCACAACCGCAACCGCAGGCTGCAGAAGGTCATCGTCGTTCTTTACCGCAGTGGGCTTGCAGTTAACTGCCAGGTGTTTTTTTCAAAATTTTGACGACCTTTAAGAGTTTGTTGAGCTTAGGATGCTAAGGATCGCCGCAAGGCGGTGCGTACTTACGGCCTCAGGGTGTATATGCAGATTTTCGCTCGCGAACCGCTACCTGGGGGGGCGATCAACTTTCTGGTTATAGGGAGGTTACTGACTGAAAAAGGCGTAGCCGAGTTCTGTGAAGCGTCCCGCGCGCTTTGCGGAGACTACTCTGATGCGTGCTTCATCGACATTGGTCCCCATGACCCGAAGCAACCTCACACCTGCGCCGATCGGGATCTCCAGGACACCGTCGCCGAACCAGAAAAACAGTCGGCGTGAATGAACTCAGAGGCGACAGATTCCTTAACAACTACCGAATGTCTCTGGTTGATGACGCATGACACCTGACGCATGACACCTGACACCTGCGCAAATGCGTGATCTGGCACAGATAGTGGAAGAATCTATACAGAACGCCGTAAGCTAGATTCCAGTCATGACTTATCATTCTTGATCGCATGCGGTTGAGAGCGTATTGACACCAGTAGCTTTGGAGTTCTTCTTTATCATTAAGAGACCACGGCGCTGGCTATCTCCATGTTAGCTGAGAAGGAATTTGCATATGGAGTACAGGCGAGATATAGATGGGTTGCGCGCAGTTTCCGTAATTCCTGTCATTCTTTTTCATGCTGGCCTGCAGCCTTTTTCAGGTGGGTTTGTTGGTGTTGATGTTTTTTTTGTAATTAGTGGATATTTAATAACTTTAGTCATTATCAACGAGATAGAGGAGGGCAATTTTTCGTTCTCAAGATTCTATGAGAGGCGCGCCAGGAGGTTGCTGCCCGCCTTGTTTTTTGTGCTATTATGTTGCACTCCATTAGCTTGGATATGGATGCTTCCGAACCAATTCAAAGAGTATTCTCAAGCGCTTGTGGCGATAAGTTTCTTCGTGTCCAATGTGCTTTTCTGGAGGATGGATGGTTATTTTGCGCCAGACTCAGAAACGAATCCATTGCTTCATACTTGGAGTTTGTCGGTAGAAGAGCAATTTTATATTTTCTTTCCCGTGCTGCTGCTTTTGGCATGGCGGCACGGAAAGGTAACAGCATTTTATATTGTCATAATTTTAACCTTGGTCAGCTTTTTACTTTCTGAATGGGGATGGAGGATTTCACCAAGCGCCACTTTCTATTTATTACCGACACGTGCTTGGGAGCTGGGTGCCGGGTCAATATGTGCCTTTATTATTTATAATAGAAAGCCGCGACAAGAAGGGTTGCTATCTCTGCTTGGCGTTATTCTTATTTTATATTCTGTGTTTTTTTATGATAATGATACCCCGTTTCCATCCGCCTATACGCTGGTGCCAGTCACAGGAGCCGTTCTCGTCGTTCTTTTCGGCAGTAAAAAAGGGATTGCGAACTGGTTTTTGTCCAGTAAGTATATGGTTGGTGTAGGGCTGATTAGTTACAGTGCATATCTTTGGCATCAGCCCCTTATGGCATTTGCTCGAATCAGGAGTGAGTCTTATCCGGATTCGTCGCTCATGTTGATACTTGCCTTGACATCTCTTGGTTTGGCCTACTTCACTTGGAAGTATGTAGAGCAGCCTTTCCGGAAAAGAAGGCAGGGGAATGGTGGTTTGACAAAAAAACAAATTTTTGGGTTATCGTTAGCTGGAACTTTGTTTTTCGTCAGCTTAGGCCTGCACGGTAAGTTTACGGATGGGATGCGATATTTATGGGAGTCTAAGTATCCGATCGCATCATTAACTTATGAAATAGCTGAGCGTGAAATGTCTGAAGCAAATAATGGACCGCGCTTGAAAAGGTGTCAGTTTTCCTTGCTTGAAATTAATGTAAACGATTTAAGTCGTCTCGATGAATGTCAGCTGCTACATGGCCCCGGGATCCTGGTGATTGGGGATAGCCATGGTATTGATCTATTTAATGGGCTAGTTCTTAATGAATTTAGTGATTTTATCTTAGGGTTTGTGAGGGGTGGGTGCAGTCCTTATACAAACAGGGATATTTGCCAAGATCAGTATCAGACAATAAAAAAGTTAGTTAACGTTAAAGGGCAGTTATTTGATAGAGTGATCTACACGCAAGCAGGATTTTATTTAATGGAAAAGGTGGATGATAATGATGAGTTGGAAGGTAGGAATATGATTTCTCATGTTTCGCTTACTGATCCTATATTGATTTCTGATTTTAAAATCAGGGAAGATTATATCTCTGAAACGATAGCTTTCCTCGAACAGCTGGCTGCGGAAAAAGAAGGTGTTGATATTGTTTGGGTTGGGCCTCGCATCGAACCGCATATACCTTTAAAGCGTGTCGTTAGGAGTGGCTGTAACAGCGAATTCAGAATGCGACCCGGTCAGCAAGAACTTTATGAAGAAATCAGTAATTTGATATCGCGGCAGGCTAAGGACAGCCTAGTAGAGTATGTTGATCAGATAGAACTAGTAAATTTCTCGATCGCTAAAGATTTTATTAATTGTGATAGTTGGTTTTGGCGTGATGGAGATCATTGGAGCTTGACTGGGGCTAAAGAGTTTACTAGGCGCATGTACAGGCAGCTTGAGGGTTGATAACGTAGATGGCCATGAGCTTAACGTAAAATTGATGATTCGCGGCACTTGGATTAAAATTTAATAAGTTTTATGTGGAGTATTCGTATGTTTCACAGAGGAATTAATAATAAAATTGTTCGTCACGCAGAAGTTAGACTTTATTACCCATTAAAAAAAATTATCCATGCTTCGCTTTTCCATAAGGAATATGGAAATAATGCCCCGCAGGAAGGTGAAGTTATCTGGGTTAATCCCCGAGAAATTTCTGGACATATGTTTCCTGATGTGTGGAAAGAGCTAAGGAGGAGGACAGGGTTCAATGGTGGCGCTTTACTCGGTGGAGATTGGGATATCGAGAATATTCATTATATGGAATTCACGAAATTGGACCCTTATCTCAGTTGCTACGAACACTGGGTAGAGGGGAAAAGTTGGAGTCAGACCTCTTTGTATCAATTTTATGTCGAAAAACTAGGTCGCGGTGAGCCATGCCGCTTCTCTTCGAGCAGTGCTCTTTGTGAACGATATGAAAATCTTGATAGTATATTTCTTGAAGTGCTGAAAGATAAGTGTATGAGTACCAAAAAAAAGGATTTGGTTAAAGTAAGTGTTGCGCGAGATGCTAGTCTCATATGGGGGCCCGACGGAAGACATCGTATTTGTATGGCAATTTGTGCAGGCTTGGAAAAGATGCCCGCTATGTTAGGGTTTGTTCATTTTGACGCAATTAATCAACTTAATAAATTGAGGTCGTCCTGAATTTTTTTTGAAATTAATTCTATGGCGCACGCATTAGCTTATTTGGCGTTCGAAAATAAGATCTTAGTGTATGGGAACCTAGTGACAGAGCAATAAACGGCTTATTTCACCCTGCAATTGTGGACACCGATCTAAGCGATCATTCGGGCCTCGAAGGCCTCTGAGCTGATCATCCCAATCGCACTTTGTCGGCGCTACCGGTTGTAGTCCGGCTCGATGAACTCGAACACCTGTCGCCGCATGGTTCTCTTGTCAGTCTACTCACGCAGTTCAATCCGTGCGAAGTGGGGAGTCAGGCGCTTGATCAGCCCGGCGAGCATGGCTTGCGGCGGCGCGTTGTCCGCCGGCTGGCAGTAGGCCGGGTCGAGGCACTGATGGGTGCGAGCTACCTGGATTGCATAGTGGCGCACGCCGCAGTCGGCCAGGGTCAGCGCCAGGCGTTCCACGTCGGCGAGCTCGAAGTCGCGCCAGTGCACGGTGGTGCGACACTCGAAGTCGATACTGCTGTCGAGCAGTGTCATCAGGCTCTGGCTGTGGCGCTGCCAGATGCCGGGCCGCCCGCAGATGCGGTCGAAGTCGCGCCCGCGCCCCTTCACGTCGAGCCCCACCCAGTCGAGATTCGGCATCAGGTGAGAGAGCCGGCCCGGATAAGGCCCAGCAGTGTGCAGGCCCACCTTGAAACCCATCGCCTTCACCTCGCCGACGGCGGCCGGCAGGGCGTTGTGCAGGGTGGGTTCGCCGCCGCTGAACACCACCGCTTCGAGCAGCCCCCGGCGGCTACCCAGGAACTCTCGCACTGCCTGCCACTCCCGTTCGTCACCGCGGCGCGGTGGCATCATGTGGCCATTGTGGCAGTAGCCGCAGCGCAGCGGACAGCCCTGCAGGAACACCACGCAGGCCAGGTGGCCAGGATAGTCCAGCGTGGTCATCTGGGTGAGTCCGGCGATGGGTAGCCGAATGCCGTCGAGTGGCACGGGTGGGGGGGAGTCGAGGTCGGTGGCGATCATGAAGACTCCTTACCAAGCTGATGGCTCCTTTACCAAACTGAAGGCGCCAGTGCCGGGCACGAGGCCCGGCAGCGTTGATGGATGCGTCAACTACTTGGTATCAGGGGGTGCGAGGGCCGCGGCTCGTTCGGTGAAGTGGTGGCGCTCGCGGTGCTCGGCGCGCTTGCCGACGTTGTACTGGCTGACCGGGCGGTGGTAGCCCATCACGCGGGTCCACACCTCGCAGCGCTGGCGTTGTTCGGTGGGCAAGGTGTCGATATTCGTCATCGGTTGGCTCCTTCCAGTGGGTCAAATAACGCTCAGGCCGTCACGGCCGCGGCGCATCTTGCCAGCAGTGCCTCGTCGCACTTTGGGCAGAATTCGTGTTCGCCGGCCAGGTAGCCGTGCACCGGGCAGATCGAGAAGGTCGGCGTCACGGTGATGTAGGGCAGGCGGAATCGCGACAGCGCGGTACGCACCAGCTTGCGGCAGGCCTCGGGGCTGGAAAGCTTCTCGCGCATGTAGAGGTGCAGCACGGTGCCGCCGGTGTAGCGGGTCTGCAGCGGGTCCTGGTGAATCAGCGCCTCGAAGGGGTCGTCGGTATGGCCCACCGGCAGCTGGCTCGAATTGGTGTAGTAGGGCGACTCCGGCGTGCCGGCCTGCAGAATGGAGGGAAAGCGCGCCTGGTCAGCCTTGGCGAAGCGGTAGGTGGTGCCCTCAGCTGGGGTCGCCTCCAGGTTGTAGAGATGGCTGGTCTCGGCCTGAAATTCTTGCATTCGCCCGCGCACGTGGTCGAGTACCTCCAGGGCGAGTTGGCGCCCTTCCGGGGCGGCGATGTCGTAGTGGTCTTCGAAGAAGTTGCGCACCATCTCGTTGAGGCCATTCACGCCCAGGGTGGAGAAGTGGTTGCGCAGGGTGCCCAGGTAGCGTTGGGTGTAAGGGTAGAGGCCTTCGTCCATCCATTGCTGGATGCAGCTGCGCTTGAGCTCCAGGCTGTCGCGGCCCAGTGCCAGCAGCCGGTCGAGCTCTTCGAGCAGTCCCGTCCGGTCGCCGGCGAAGCGGTAGCCGAGCCGCGCACAGTTGAGCGTCACCACACCCAGCGAGCCGGTTTGCTCGGCGCTGCCGAACAGGCCATTGCCGCGCTTGAGCAGCTCGGTGAGGTCGAGCTGCAGCCGGCAGCACATGGAACGCACCATGTGAGGTTCCAGGTCCGAATTGAGGAAGTTCTGGAAGTAGGGCAGTCCGTACTTGGCGGTCAGCGCGAACAGCCGCTCGGCGTTGTCGCTCTCCCAGTCGAAGTCGGTGGTGATGTTGTAAGTGGGGATGGGGAAGGTAAACACCCGCCCCTGGCGGTCGCCGGCCTCCATCACCTCCAGGTAGGCGCGGTTGAGCAGGTCCATTTCCGTCTGTAGTTCGCCGTAGCGAAACGGCTGCTCTTCGCCGCCAATGGTCGGCACCTGATCGCGCAGGTCTGCCGGGCACACCCAGTCGAAGGTGAGGTTGGTGAAGGGCGTCTGGCTGCCCCAGCGCGATGGCACGTTGAGGTTGTAGATGAATTCCTGAACCGCCTGCTTCACTGCCACGAAATCGAGGCCGTCGCGGCGCACGTAGGGCGCCAGGTAGGTATCAAAGGAGCTGAAGGCCTGGGCGCCGGCCCACTCGTTTTGCAGCGTACCGAGGAAGTTGACCATCTGCCCCAGCGCACTGGAGAGGTGGCGCGGTGGGTCGCTCTCGGCGCGCCCGGGCACGCCGTTGAAGCCTTCAATCAAGAGCTGGCGCAGCGACCAGCCGGCGCAATAGCCGCACAGCATGTCGAGGTCGTGGATATGCAGGTCGCCCTCGCGGTGGGCGGCGCCGACCTCGGCCGGGTAGACCTCGTCGAGCCAGTAGTTGGCGATCAGCTTGCCCGAGACGTTGAGGATCAGGCCGCCCAGGGAATAGCCCTGGTTGGCATTGGCGTGCACGCGCCAGTCGGCACGTTCGAGGTATTCGTTGACGGTCGAGGCGACGTCGATGCGGCGCGGGCCGGCCTGGCGGATGGGGGCGTTCACCGCAATCTCCCTATATGTGCTGCCGTTTGGTGTTTTCATACACTACATATGGTGTGTGAAGGCTAGTGCTTACGGCGGCGGGAGAAAATGATCCAGGTCAGAAAAAGGTCTATCGAGATAAACGGTAGCGCTTGCCGTTGGCTGTACCGCGCCGTCGCCAGGTCTACGAGGAGGCGCTGTGAACCCATCCATGGGCGCTACATTTGCCCTACTACGCTCTCGCATCTTGCTCCGCTAGCAGGACCGGGGCTGGCCATCCATGGCCAGCCCGTTCGGAGCAATGCTCCTCACCCATGGCAAATGACCTCCTCTTCGACCTGCCCCGGCGCCTCAATCTGCTCCGTCGAGGCCCCATGAGAGAGTGTGCTGTGGTATTGGTGGTTTCAGCCGGCGGGCAGGCGAGTGTTGTCCATTCCCGGGCGGCCGTACCAGTAGCCGTCGCAGACCTCCGCTTCGACCAGCGCCAGTGGGTCGGCGGCGGGCAGCTCACCGCGGCGGGCGGCGTCAAAAGCGGCCACCACCTCGGCCATGCCCTCGGCGCGGGGGCTCAGGCGCGCTACGGCCACCCCCATCTCGGCCATGCCGCTCACCTCGTGGCGCAGGTCCTGGCAGGCGCCGGATAGGGTCTGGATGCCGTTGAGGGTGAACACCTCCTTGGATTCCTGGGAGCGCAGCGCCAGTCCTTCGGGGTATTTCTGGCAGACGAACTGGCAGCGATCCTTGGGCTTCTGGTGACGCCGCGCGGTGAAGCAGCGCGACGACCAGGCCAGCGGCAGGTGGCCGTAGGCGAACACCTCGCAGGGCGCCTCGAGCCCTTCGGCGGCGCAGTCGGCGAGCAGCCGGGTGAGATCCTTGTGGGACATCTCCACTGGCGCCTGCCAGCGCTGCATGCCGGCCCGGGCCATCACACCGATGGAAGCCGGGTTGTAGAGGTTCAGCGCGGCGCCGGCAATGAAGGGCCGGCCGGCGGCGGAGAGGCGCTGCAGAGCGCTTTGGTCGTTGGCTTCGACGATGAACTCGCCGTTGTCGCACAGCTTGCGCAGGTCGCGCAGGTCGGCCTCGGACTCGATCAGGGTCTGGCTTGCGATGACCACCTGCTTGCCGCTCTGGGCCAGCTCGCGGCCGATGCCGAGCCAGTCGTCGAGCTTCATGTCGCGGCGGCGCGAGCAGACGGATTCGCCAAGATAGACGATTTCCACCGGCCAGTCGGCGGCCTCGCGGTAGAAATCGGCGTAGTGTTCGCGGGTCCAGTAGAACAGTACCGGACCCAGCGACAGCTGCAGGTCAGGGGAAGTCGACATGACGTGCTCCTATTTCCAGCGGCGTTCGTAGGCGCCCAGGGTGGTGGTGGCGCCTTCGGAGACCTCGCCGAGGCCAGCCATCCAGGCGGGGTCGGGGTGGAAGCGCTCGGGTGCTCGTTCGAGGCGGTCCAGCGCCTGGCGCCATATCCCGGCTACCTTTGATACGTAGGCCGGACTGCGCTGGCGGCCCTCGATTTTCACTGCGCTGATACCCAGCTCGCGCAACTCGGGGAGCAGCTCCAGGGTATTGAGGCTGGTGGGCTCCTCGATGGCGTGATAGGTCTCGCCACCCACCTCGAAGCGTCCCTTGCACAGGGTGGGGTAGCCGGCCCGCTCGCCCTCGCCGTAGCGATCGATCAGTACGCCGTTGAGGCGTGATTCGAGCCCTTCGGGGGTCTCCTCCCAGCGCACGTGGGCCGCCGGTGAGCAGACGCCGCGGGTATTGGGCGACTCGCCGGTGAGGTAGGAGGAAAGATAACAGCGCCCCTCGGCCATGATGCACAGGCTGCCGAAAGCGAATACTTCGAGTTCCACCGGACTCTGCTTCGCCAGGTCGCGCACCTGGGTGATGGAGAGCACCCGGGGCAGCACCGCGCGCTTGATGCCGAACTGGTCGTGGTAGAAGCGCAGGGCCTCGTGGCTGGTGGCCGAACCTTGCACCGAGAGGTGACGGGCGAGATCGGGGTGGCGTCGTGCAGCATAGTCAAGCAGGCCCATGTCGGCCATGATCAGGGCATCGACACCAAGGTCTGCAGCCTGGTCCACGGCGCGGGTCCACTGGGCCCAGCCGTCGGGCTGCGGATAGGTGTTGATGGCGCAGAACACCCGCTTGCCGCGGGCATGAGCGTAGTCGATACCTTCGCGGGCACGCTTGTCGGTGAAGTTGAGGCCGGCGAACTGCCGGGCATTGGTGGAATTCTGGAAGCCGAAGTAGACGGCATCGGCTCCCTCATCCACGGCTCGCTTCAGGGCAGGCAGGTTGCCGGCCGGACAGACAAGCTCCATGACGCTCTCCTCGCAGTCTGGTTAAATCCGACCATGCTAGTCGACTATCGACGTCACGCTTTTGATACGGGTCATGGCGAGGTGGAGTTGTCTCGAAATGAAAACCTTGCCGCTTTGGATAACCAGGGCGGCAAGGTTGGCGGGCATGACTTTATGAGGAAATATGTAAAATACCTCTTCAAGAGGCGATGACGTGAGACCCATTGTCGCGGGCAGGACGAAAGAAGCCGGGGAGGATAGCCCCGGCTTTTGCTTTTCTACTGTGGTGTCGTGTTTCCCTAAAGCCCGATGCGATGCGCCCGATTGGTAAAGAAGATGCCGCTGGGTGACTCGGCCGGCAGTGTCGCCAACACCTCGAAGGTTCGGGTGTCGTAGACCACCACCTGGTTGCTGTCGCGGGCCGAGATCCAGATATGCTCGCCCCGGGGCGTGAATTCCTTGTGCAGGATCGACTCGCCCGGCTCGAGGGTTTTGATCACTTCATGGGTCTGGGTATCGATTACCTGCACCCTGTCGTTGAGCGGGTGAGCGAAGGTGACCCAGACCTGGCGTTCGTCGGGGCGGCTCATGACGAAGATCGGCTGGCCATGCACTTCTATACGCTTGGTCAGCGACCAGTCGCGAGCGTCGGCTACCAGTACCTCGTTGCGTCCCACGGCGGGGAAGAAGGCCTGGTCGCCGGCCATGGCCCAGCCCTCCAGGTGGGGCATCTTGTAGACCGGCAGGCGCTCTTCGCCGCGGCCGTAGTCGGGCAGGATGCGCTGCACGCCGTTTTCCGGATGCCACAGGTCGAGCAGGGCCATGCCGTCCTCGCCGAACAGGCCGGCGATATAGTAGCGGCCGTTGGCGGTAATCAGCGCGTCGTAGGGCATGCTGCCCACGTCGCGGTACTTCGTCAGCTCGGGCTCATCCGTGGACATGTCCAGGGTCCAGATCTCGCCGGCCTCGAACAGGCTGAAGACGAAGATGTTGCCCGGTACGTCCACCACGCCGACCACCTTGGCCTGATCGGTAGTGCCATCCGGCTTCTCATAGGTGGCCGGCACGTCGATCACTAGTTCCATGGTGTCGCTAGCGAAGACCTTCACCCCGCCCGGCTCGTAGTTGCCCACCGCCACGAAGCGGCCGTCCTGGGAGATCGCTCCGCCGATGCTGTTGCCCCCCTGGATGATGCGCCCGTCGATCTCGCCGGTGAGCAGGTCGAGTCGCGTCAGGCCGCCGTCGCGGCCGAAGACGAAGGCGTGGCGGGCATCGCGGGTGAACTTTACCGAAGCGTGGGAGAGATCGCCGAAGCCCTCGATATGGCTCAGCACCGTCTTTTGAGTAGTGTCGACCAGTGCCACGCTGCCGGTGGCACGCTCGATGATCACGCCGAGATCCCCGGTGCCGCGAAGCTCCGGCCCCGCGACGGGTGCCTCTGCCACGGCATGGCCGGTGGAGAGCAGGGCCAGGGCGCCGGCGGCAAGCAGGGTCTTCAGCGGGTACGGGATAGGCATGGCAGGTCTCCGGGGTCAGTCTTGTTGCAGCGTTTGCAGGCGATTGTCGGTACGCAGATGTTCAGCCAGCCAGCGCGCCTCATCGTCACTGAGCAGGGCCTTCCAGCCCGGCATGGCGCTGCCGGGAATGCCATACTGAATGATGTGCGCGAGCGCCTCGACGCTGAAGCCTTCCATGCGATCGCGGGGCAGCGCCGGCCCCAGCCCGCCGCGCAGCGTCATGCCGTGGCAGGAGCCGCAGTCCTGGTAGAGCAGGGTCTCGAGCTCGGCCTGGCGCTGTGGATCAAGCGCATCCTCGGTGGTCTCCGCCATGGCGGAGGCCGAGAGCAGTAAGCCGAGGAGCATCAAGAGGGCCGGCTGGTGCATGTGAAAACCTCGCAAGACGACGGAACAGGAACGGCCGTGAAAGAAAGTGGTCGTCAGCGAAGTGTCCCCCCGTTGCGGCTTGGCTGCTTTGACGAATATCAAGTCGGGTTAGTAAAAATGCCTCTTTTGACCTGTGTCAACGGCAGCGTCAATGACCACTTTCAGATTTGATGAGGCATGTAAGATGCGTCTTAACATCATGCTCTCCATCCAATGGCTCGGTACCTGCCCATGGCTGCACTTGACCTTCTTGATCGTCGCCTCATCGACGCCTACCAGCGCGGCCTGCCGATCTGTGAACGGCCCTATGCGGCCATGGCCGAGCAGCTCGGGGTGAGTGAGGACGAAGTGGTCGAGAGGCTTCAGTCGCTGCAGGACGTGCAGGTACTGAGCCGGGTGGGGCCGGTTTTCGATCACGCCCGAGCCGGCGCCAGCCTGCTGGTGGCTGTGGCCGTGCCAGAAGCGCAGCGCGACGAGGTGGCGGCAGTCATCAATCGCTCTGTCGGCGTCAACCACAACTATGCTCGCGAACACCGCTACAACCTGTGGTTCGTGATGACGGCTGCCGACGAGTGCCAACTCGATGAGCGTCTCGATGCGCTGGAGGCCGAGCTGGGCAAGCCGCTGCTGCGCCTGCCGATGCTTGAGGGCTTCCATATCGATCTGAGCTTTCCCATTCCTTGGACCGAACTGGAGGTGCCATGAGTTCATCCCTGTCCTATGCCGTGCCCGAGACTCGGGCCGAACACCGCTTGCGCGCGCTGCTGGAGAGCGGCCTGCCGCTGACTCCCCGGCCTTGGAGCACGCTTGCCGAGCAGTGCGGGATGAGCGAGGGCGAGGTCATGGCCTGTGTGCAGCGTTGGCAGGAAGTGGGTCTGATAAAGCGCATGGGCCTGGTGGTCAGACACCATGCGCTGGGCGTCTGCGCCAATGCCATGGTGGTCTGGGACGTACCCGACGATGCCGTCGGTGAGCTGGGCAGGCGCCTGGCGGCCGAGCCCGCCGTGACACTCTGCTACCGTCGCCCGCGGCGCCTTCCCGACTGGCCCTACAACCTGTTCTGCATGATTCATGGCACCCGGCGCGACCGGGTACTTGCCGCGCTGGATGAGATCGTCGAGCGCCAGGCGTTACAGGCTATTTCCCACCGCGTGTTGTTCAGCCTCAAGGCCTACAAGCAACGCGGGGGCCGCTACACCCGAGAGGACGACAGCCATGATCGCAGAACGCCTCAGTCGGCCTGAGCCGGCGGAGCTGGACGCCGTCGACCGGCGCATCATCAACCGCCTGCAGGATGGCCTGCCGCTGGTCGAGTCGCCCTTTGCCGCCGTGGCGGCGGAACTCAAGCTGAGCGAGGGCGAGCTGCTCTATCGGCTCGAGCGTCTGCGGGACAGCGGCATACTCAGCCGCTTCGGCCCCATGTATCACGCCGAACGGCTCGGTGGTGGCCTCACGCTGGCGGCGCTGGAAGTGCCGGAAGCCGACTTTGAACGCGTCACCGCGGCGGTCAACGCCTTTCCCGAGGTGGCTCACAACTACCGCCGCGAGCACCGCCTCAACATGTGGTTCGTACTGGCCACCGAGACGCCGGAAGGCATCGCCGAGGCGATCGAGGCGATCGAGGCGGCCACCGGCCTGCCGGTCTTCAACATGCCCAAGCAGGAGGAATTCCATGTCCGTCTCCACCTGCCCGTCTGACGTGAACGTCGCCAAGTCCACGCCGAGTGGCCTGGACGCCGTCGACCGCGCCATCGTACTGGCCACCCAGGCCGGCCTGCCGCTGGTACCCGACCCCTGGAGTGCCGTGGGCACGCCACTGGGTATCGACGGGGAAGAGGTTCGCCAGCGCATGCAGCGCATGCAGGCGGCCGGGATCATCCGGCGCATTGCTGCAGTGCCCAATCACTACCGACTGGGTTACCTGGCCAACGGCATGACCGTATGGGACGTGGACGACGCCCATATCGATCGCCTGGGCCGCGTAGTGGGGACGCTGCCGGGCGTCAGTCACTGCTACCGTCGGCCCCGCCACCTGCCGGAATGGCCCTACAATCTGTTCGCCATGCTGCATGGTCAGACCCACGCCGATGTCGAACGTCAGGCCGACGAACTTCGCGCCCTGCTTGGCGACGCCTGCCGGGATCATCGCATTCTCTACAGCTCGCGCATTCTCAAGAAGACCGGTCTGCGACTGGCCGGCCGGTCCGACAGGCAGAGCTAGGTTGTGCCAAGGTGTGCCGCAAGAGGAGTTCCCCATGTTCAGAGTCACCCGCTACATCAAGTCCCTGGTCGAGCCCACTGAAGTGCCGCCGGCCCGCAAGCCGCCGGGTCCGGTGGTGATCTGGAACCTCATCCGCCGCTGCAACCTGACCTGCAAGCACTGCTACACCACCTCGGCGGACATCGAGTTCGCCGGTGAGCTCTCCAACGCCGAGGCTCATGCGGTTCTCAATGACCTGCAGGGCTTCCGGGTGCCGGCGCTGATCCTCTCCGGGGGCGAGCCGCTGATGCGACCCGATATCTTCGAGCTGTCGAGGCGGGCGCGGGAGCTGGGCATCTATACCGGCCTCTCCACCAACGGCACCCTGATCAATGAGTCCAATATCGATGAGATTGCCGACATCGGCTACGACTACGTCGGCATCAGCATCGATGGCCTTGAGGAGACCCACGATGTGATCCGCCAGCGCAAAGGCGCCTTTCGCGAATCCATGCACGCGGTGAAGCTGTGCAAGGAGCGCGGCATCAAGGTGGGGCTGCGCTTCACCCTGACCCAGCAGAACTACGAACAGCTCGGTGACATCCTGGCGCTGATCGACGAGCACGACGTCGACAAGTTCTATCTCTCGCACCTCAACTACGGCGGGCGCGGCCATCGTCACGGCAAGCACGATGCCTGGCACCAGATGACCCGCGACGCCATGACCCAGCTGTTCGACCACTGCCGGACGGAGCTTGCCCGCGGCGTGGAACGCGAGTACGTCACCGGCAACAACGACGCCGATGGCCCCTTCCTGCTGATGTGGGCCCGCGAGCACTTCCCGGAGCAGGCCGAGACCCTGGTGCGGCGACTGACCAACTGGGGGGGCAACGCTTCCGGTGAGCACATCGCCAACATCGACAATCTCGGCAACGTTCACCCGGATACCTTCTGGTGGGATCACACCCTCGGCAACGTCCGCGAGCGGCCCTTCTCCGAGATCTGGCGCGATACGCAGGATCCGCTGATGCTGGGCTTTCGCCAGCGGCCACGGCCCCTCAAGGGGCGCTGCGGTGAATGTCAGTACTTGGCAATCTGCAACGGCAACACCCGGGTGCGGGCGTGGAAGGTCACCGGCGACCCCTGGGAGGAGGACCCCGGCTGCTACCTCAGCAATGAGGAAATTGGCGTCGAAGAAAACCGCCAGCGCCGGGTAGCAGCACCCTACGATGCCATCCAGAGCATCGAGCTGTAGGCCTTCACACAGAATCTGTAAGATGACCGTTGACGCTTCGGGGAGAGGCCGACCATGATCACACATCGCCATTCGCGTAACTTGAGCTTCAATCTCGACGAGGCGCCTTTGGCGTCCGGCGAAGTCGCCATCGTGGGTGCCGGGCCCGGAGACCCCGGCCTGTTGACCCTGCGTGCTCTGTCGCTGCTGCAGCAGGCCGACTGCCTGGTCTTCGACCGGCTGGTGTCCCAGGAAGTGCTGGCCATGGCGTCGGCCTCTGCGCGCCGCTTCTACGTCGGCAAGGCTTCGCGCTGCCATGCCCTGACCCAGGACGAAACCAACGCGCTGCTGGTGCGCCTGGCGGGCGAGGGCAAGCGGGTCCTGCGCCTCAAGGGTGGCGACCCCTACATCTTCGGCCGCGGCGGCGAGGAGGCCGAGTACTTGATCGAGCACGGCGTCGGCTTTCGCGTGGTGCCGGGCATCACCTCGGCGTCGGGCTGCTCCACCTACTCCGGCTTTCCGCTCACCCACCGGGACTTCGCCCAGAGCGTCACCTTCGTCACCGGCCACTGCAAGGCGGACGGTGCACTGGATCTCAACTGGGCGGCGCTGGCGGTGCCCAGCCACACGGCGGTGTTCTACATGGGCCTGGCCAATGCCGCGCTGATCAGCCGTGAGCTGCAGCGCCACGGCCTGCCGGCCACGCACCCTGTTGCCTTGGTCGAGCGTGGTACCACCCCCGAGCAGCGCCATGTATTGGCCACCCTGGGCGACGTGGTCGAGGTCATCGAGCGGGAAAACTTCCAGCCGCCGACCCTGATCGTGGTGGGCGAGGTGGTGCGTCTGGCCGACACCCTGGCGCCGGCCATGACCCGGATGACGCGACGCGATACCGACGCGGATACTGTCACGCAGAGCGACAGCACCGATACGCCGGTCGAGATGAGGAGGATGGTGCTGTGATACGCCCCTCGCTGCTGCTCGGCGCCCTGCTGGGCCTGGGTATTCCGGCCCTGACGGCTGTGGCCGACGAGCCCGACCCCAACGTGCTCTACAACCACCACTGCGCGATCTGTCATGGCGTCAGCCGCCTGGGCGGCATCGGCCCAGCACTGCTGCCGGACAACCTTTCGCGGCTCAAGCACGACGAGGCCTTCGAGGTCATCCGCGACGGCCGCATAGCCACTCAGATGCCCGCCTACGGCGAACTGTTGGATGAGGCCGAGATTGCTGCCCTGGCCGAATGGATCTTCGAGGCGCCGGAGGTGGAGCCGAGCTGGACCGACGAGGATATCCTGGCCAGTCAGGACGTCCGTCACGCCTACGGCACCCTGCCCGACGAGCCTGTTTTCGAAGTCGAGGATCTCAAGAACCTCTTTCTCGTCGTGGAGATCGGCGATCACCACGTCAGCCTGCTCGACGGTGACAAGTTCGAACGCATCACCCGCTTCCCCAGCCGCTATGCGCTGCACGGCGGGCCCAAGTACACCCCGGACGGCCGCTACGTCTACTTCGGCTCCCGCGACGGCTGGGTAACCAAGTACGACATCTACAACCTCGAGGTCACCGCCGAGGTGCGTGCCGGTATCAACATGCGCAACATCGCCGTCTCCGCCGATGGCCGCTATGTGCTGGCCGGCAACTACCTGCCGCACTCGCTGGTGCTGCTGGATGCCCGGGATCTTGACCTGATCGCCACCATCCCGGTGGAGGGGCTGAACGGCGAAACCTCTCGCGTCAGTGCCGTCTATACCGCGCCGCCACGCAACAGCTTCGTTGCCGCCCTGCGCGACATTCCCGAGGTGTGGGAGATCCGCTGGCCCGAAGAGCGGGCCGACGGCGATGAGACCATCATCGGCGACTTCGCCCTGCACCGCATGGAGGCGCCGGACTACCTCGACGACTTCTTCTTCGACATGGACTACCGCTACCTGGTAGGCGCCGCACGGGGCGGCAAGGGCGGACAGGTGTTCGACATGGACGAGGAGGTCAAGGTCGCCGACCTGCCGCTGGAAGGCATGCCGCACCTGGGCGCCGGCATCACCTGGGAGCTGGACGGGCGCCGCGTCATGGCGATCCCGCACATCGACAAGGGGCAGGTGTCGGTGTTCGACATGACCGACTGGTCCCTGATCACCCATATCGAGACCGACGGCCCCGGCTTCTTCATGCGCAGCCACGAGAACTCGCCCTACGCCTGGGTAGACGTCTTCTTCGGCCCCAACCACGATCGTATCCACGTGATCGACAAGCAGACCCTGGAGATCGTCGAGACGCTGATCCCCGAGCCGGGCAAGACCGCCGCCCACGTGGAGTTCGACCGCCGCGGCGAGACCCTGCTGCTGAGCATCT
This sequence comes from Halomonas sp. DQ26W, assembly GCF_003339685.1. Lineage (GTDB taxonomy): Bacteria > Pseudomonadota > Gammaproteobacteria > Pseudomonadales > Halomonadaceae > Halomonas. Next base: position 89,741 of record NZ_QPKI01000004.1, read on the forward strand.
GGGACGACGACGGCTACCTGCTGTGGCTCGACGGCAATACCCTGGAGGAACTGGGCCGCATGCCGATGAAACGCCCCTCGGGCAAGTACAATGTATGGAACAAGACACAGTACGAGGAAGGCACGAGCCATTAGGAGTCATTAAAAAGACCTGATTACGCATAAGGCTCAGCAGGCGCCTGGTGCAGGCCGCCGCGTTAGCGGTGATCGTTGGCGTCGGCAACACCGCCGGGAGGCCTGCGGCCTCCAGTCGTGAGCTGAAGCTACTCCTACAGCGGCGTGGCACCGTCGGTGGAGAGGATCGCTGTTGGAGCGCTGGTTCCCATCGCGACTGGCGCCGATAGGCGCCTCGGCGGAGGCTGAAAGATTGGCCCGATGGCTGATCAAGGTGAATAATCAGGTAAAAAGAAGCATTCTTGATACCGGTCATGGTGCTACCCGGTCCATGCGCACACAATGGCTTTATCCAACCGTTTGAGTCGGGTATACCACCATGAAATCTGCCACCTCCGCACCACAATCTGCATCCGGCCTGACGCGTCTTCCCGTGGCGCGTCTCGCCTTTCGCCCCTTCTTTCTGCTGGCGTCGCTGTTCAGCGTATTGTCCATGATCGTCTGGTTCGCCTTCTGGCATGGCGATATCTTGCTGCGGCCCCACGGAGGGCTGATGTGGTGGCACCAGCACGAGATGATCTTCGGCTTCGGTGCTGCCGTGGTGGTGGGTTTCCTGCTGACGGCGGTACAGAACTGGACCGGCCGGCCCAGCATTACCGGTGCTCCGCTGCTGGGGCTGGTGGGCGTCTGGTTGGCGGCACGCGTGCTGCTGGCCTACCCGATGGGCCTGCCGGCCTGGCTATTGATGCTGCTCGATGTTGCCTTCCTGCCGCTGGCAGCCCTGGTGATGGGGCGGCTGGTGGTAGCGGCCCGGCTGTGGCGTAACCTGATGTTCGTGCCGGTCTTGCTGCTGCTGGCCCTGGCCAACCTGGCCATGCACCTGGGGGTCATCCAGGGCAAGCTGCCGCTGATTCGCGAGGGCGGCTACCTGGGCGTACTGCTGATTGCCGTGCTGATGGTGCTGCTCGGCGGTCGGGTCATTCCCTTCTTTACCTCGCTCAAGCTCGGCCGGCCCAAGGTGGCACCCATAGCCTGGCTGGAGTCGCTCTCCGTGGGCTCCACCCTCGGCGTGGTGCTGTTGCAGCTGCTGATACTGTTCGGTGTGCCTGTGCCGCCGGGGCTGCTGGCGCTGGTCATGCTGGTGGCGGCGGCGGCCAATCTGGTGCGTCTGGCGCGCTGGGAGGGGTATCGCACCCTCCACGAGCCGCTGCTCTGGGGCCTGCACATCAGCTATGCCTTCGTTTCCGTGGGGCTATTGATGTGGGCGATGGCGCTGATGGGGGCATTTCGTGTCGAGCTGGCGCTGCATGCCCTGGCCATCGGCGGCATTGCCACCATGATGCTGGCGATGATGTCACGGGTTTCGCTGGGCCACACCGGGCGCACGATTCGTACCCTGCCGGGCATCGGCGTGGGCCTCGGCCTGATGTTTGCCGGTGCCCTGCTGCGCTCGCCGGTGCTGGCGATGTTCCCGCAGATCACCCACTGGACCTATAACCTCAGCATCCTGTTCTGGTGTATCGCCTACCTGATCTTCCTGCTCCATTACACCGTGCCGCTCTTGACTGCTCGAGTGGATGGCAGGGATGGCTGAGGGAGCCGAGACGTGGTCGAGCACTACTTCCTGATCAAGCATTTACATATGACCACGGCGGGACTGAGCCTCGCCTTCTTCATCCTGCGTGCCTGGTGGTCGGTGCGCGAAGCGCCGATTCTGCAGCGGCGCTGGGTGAAGATCGTGCCCCACGTCAACGATACGCTGCTGCTTACATTCGGCATCCTGCTGATGGTGATGCTGTCGATGTGGCCGCAGCGTCATCCCTGGCTTGCCGCAAAGATCCTCGCCCTGCTGGTGTATATCGTGCTGGGGAGTGTGGCGATCAAGCGCGGGCGCACATCGCTGGTCCGGGGCATGGCGGCGTTGGCAGCAGTCATCACCTTCCTGTACATGCTGGGCACGGCCATGTTCAAGGATCCCCTCTGGTTTGCTAGGCTTTGAACGAAAACTGCCTGCGCTCGGTCATGCGGCGTTAAAAACCGGTTCAAAATGCTCATTTACACCCCGCAAACTCCGCTTTTTCGCCGATTTTTGCCTTGCCTGACCTTCGCTCGCCGACTTTTCGTACATAGCCTAGACATGGCTCTCTTCTACGGGCACGACCCGCTGGGCTTCTATACTGAGAGCCTGGTGAGACACACACGACAAGACGAGGAAAACCGCATGGCCAATCAAGATCTTCCTTCCGGCGCCGGCAAGGTGGCGGATGACTATCCCGAGGTGTGGCAAGCCTTCGCCTCGCTGGGCAAGGCGTGCGCCGAAGCCGGTCCGCTGGATGCCCGCACGCGGCGCCTGGTCAAGCTGGCGCTGGCGGTGGGGGGCGGCTCCGAAGGTGCCGTGCATTCGCACATGCGGCGTGCCATGGCTGAGGGCATCGAGCCCGAGGCACTCAAACAGGTAGCGATGTTGGCGATTCCGACCCTGGGGCTGCCCGCCGGCGTTGCGGCATTAACCTGGATCGAGGACATCACCGACGCCAGAGAATAAACGACTGCGCGGGCGAATGGCGTTGTTGCACGGTGCTCGGAATCCTCACCTATACCCCATAGGCTCCGGTTCCTGTGCGCCGTGCACCTAGCCCTTCATCCCGCTCGTGCGTTTCTAGACCTTTCCTTTCGTGTTTTTCGGCCCGCCGTGCGACATCAGACCGCAACCTTTTCCCTCCTGCCATACCGCCACTTTCACGGCTCTTTGCCCCGCATTTGACGAAGGTCAATGCCGGCCCCAATCCGGGGCTGTACTCTAAAGATGCACCATAAATGCATGTTTAAAGGGGTGGGACTGATCGATCATGATCGCAGGTCCCTTGAAAAGCCACACGAGCGAGGGGGGAAAGGCCCATGACCGAAGGCCTCACCAAGGCGGCGGCCCGAAATATATTCTACGGCGGCTCGCTATTCTTCTTCCTGCTGTTTGCCGGACTGACGGCTCACAGTCACTACTACATCGTCAACACGTCGACCCAGCCCATGTCGGATTCCGTCAGGCTAGGTAAGCATGTCTGGGAAGAGCACAACTGCATCAACTGTCACACCATTCTCGGCGAAGGCTCCTACTTCGCGCCTGAAGTTGGCAACGTCTGGACCCGTTTCGGTGGTCATAACAACCCTGAAGGGGCTCGCATGGCCCTCGAGGCGTGGATGAACGCCCAGCCCACCGGCGCGCCCGGCCGTCGTCAGATGCCCGCCTTCGACATCAACGATGAAGAAATGCAGGCGCTGATCGACTTCCTGGAGTGGACCGATTCCATCGACACCCAGGGCTGGCCGCCGCATCCGGCCGGCTGATCCGGATTCCAGGAACCAAGGAGAGTCGAACCGATGAAATATGAAACACAGAAGGTGGCCTTACCCTTCTTCATGGTGGCCATGGCGCTATTCGCGCTACAGATCGTCTTCGGGCTGCTGGCCGCAGCGGCATACGTGTGGCCGCACTTCATGTCCGAAGCCATGCCGTTCAACATCACCCGTACCAGCCACACCAACCTGCTGATCGTGTGGTTGCTGATCGGCTTCATGGGTTGTACCTACTATCTGATGCCGGAAGAGGCGGAGAACGAGATCTACAGCCCCAACCTGGCTTATTTCCAGTTGGCGCTGTTCGCCATCGCCGGTGCCGGTGCGCTGATCAGCTACCAGTTCGGCATTCATGAAGGTCGCCACTATCTCGAGCAGCCGCTATGGGCGAAGCTGGTGATAACGGTTTCCTTCCTGATGTTCCTGTTCAATACCAGCTTGACCATGCTCAAGGGACGCAGGACCGCCATCAACATGGTGCTGATGCTCGGCCTGTGGCTGGCGGCGATATTCTGGCTGTTCGCTTTCTACAATCCCGATAACCTGGCGCTGGATAAGCTGTGGTGGTGGTGGATTGTTCACATCTGGGTGGAAGGTGTGTGGGAGCTGATCATGGCCTCGCTGCTTGGCTACCTGTTGATCAAGATGACCGGTGTCGACCGTGAAGTGATCGAGAAGTGGCTCTATGTCATCGTCGGCCTGGCGCTGTTCTCCGGCCTGCTGGGAACCGGCCACCACTACTACTGGATCGGCACACCCGCCTACTGGCAGCCGATCGGCAGCATCTTCTCCACGCTTGAGGTGATCCCGTTCTTCGCCATGGTGGTATTCGCCTTCTACATGTTCTGGAAGGGCAGCCGTAATCACCCGAACAAGGCCGCCATGCTGTGGACCCTGGGCAGCGCTGCCGTGGCCTTCTTCGGTGCTGGTGTGTGGGGCTTCATGCACACCCTGTCGTGGATCAACTACTACACCCACGGTACCCAGATCACCGCAGCCCACGGCCACCTGGCCTTCTACGGCGCCTACGTGATGCTGGTACTGGGTGTCATCACCTACGCCATGCCGCAGCTGCGTCGCGTGCAGCCCTACAACCAGGTGCTGAACATGTGGGCGTTTTGGATCATGACCTCGGCCATGTGGTTCATGACCTTTACCCTGACCTTCGCAGGAGTCGTCCAGACTCACCTGCAGCGGGTGCTCGGCATGAACTTCATGCAGATCCAGGAGCAGCTCGAGCTGTTCTACATCATGCGCTTCGGTACTGGTATCTTCGTGGGTATCGCCGCCTTGATGTTCATCTACGCGGTGTTCGCACCGGCGCGTGAGCAGGTGCCTGCTACCAGCCGCCCGCTGACTGCCAACGAGTGATAGATCCTCGGCGGGGTGTGCCTCGCGCCCCGCCGAGCCTTTCCCTGGAGTAACGCCATGTCTCATACTGCTACTGCTCCGGCAGCGCCTTCCGCTTTCGAGCAGGACCTACCCTATTACGAACCGGTCGGCAACGAGTGCGCGCTGTTCGAGCAGGCGTATCAGCAGCATCTGCCGCTGCTGCTCAAGGGACCGACCGGCTGTGGCAAGACCCGCTTCGTCAGTCATATGGCGGCCAAGCTGGGCCGTCCGTTGTTCACTGTTTCCTGTCACGATGACCTCACCGCCGCCGACCTCACCGGCCGCTACCTGCTGCAGGGCGGCGAGACCCGCTGGGTCGACGGTCCGCTGACCCGCGCCGTGCGCGAAGGCGGCATCTGCTACCTCGACGAGGTGGTCGAGGCGCGCAAGGACGTCACCGTGGTGCTTCACCCCCTTACCGATGATCGCCGCATGCTGCCGCTGGAACGTACCGGCGAGTTGCTCGAGGCACCGGACGATTTCATGCTGGTGGTTTCCTACAACCCCGGCTATCAGCACATTCTCAAGTCACTCAAGCCGAGTACCCGTCAGCGCTTCGTGGCGATGTCCTTCGACTTCCCGCCCCCCCGGGTGGAGTGCGATATCGTCGCCCGCGAGAGCGGCCTGTCGCATGAGCGGTGTGCCGCCCTGGTCAACCTGGCCGCGCGCCTGCGCGAGCTCAAGGGCCAGGACCTGGAGGAGGGCGTTTCCACCCGCCTGCTGGTCTACTGCGCCACCCTGATCAATGCCGGCATGCCGATTCTGGAGGCGACCCGGGCCACCCTGGTCGAGCCGCTTTCCGACGACCTGGATGTTCAGGAAGGGTTGATGGAAGCTATTCAGGCCACCTTCGGCTAGGCCCTGCGAGGCGCCGGGGGGAGATAGGAGAGGAGGTCCTACGCCATGGGTGAGGAGCACTGCTCCGAACGGGCTGGCCATGGATGGCCAGCCCCGGTCCTGCAAGCGGAGCAGGATGCGAGAGCGAAGCAGGGCGTCGGTAGCGTACAGGGAGGTATTCACAGCGCCTCCTCGATGGTCTGCCCCTCGGGGCCTGCCGGGTTAGATCCGAGCATAGGGCGTCGGTCAACGCCTTCCTGGACAGGAGATTGGTCATGCTGCAGTTTCTCGAGGTCGAGGAGTTCGTCGGTCGCCACTGGCATCGCTGGGCGTCCAGTGCCGCCAGCTATCAGCGCTACCCCGATGCGGCCGTGAACCTGGAAGACCTGCGCCATGTGCTGGGCGTGTTCTTTCGTGCCAGCGGTGGCGAGGCCGGGGTCGAGGTCGCCGCCATCGTTGCGCGCAGCTCCCAGCATCGCCTGTCGCTGCGCCAACGCCTGGGCTTTGACGACGAGGCCATCGATCAGGCGCGCCGCGACGAAGAGAACCTGCTGTTGCCCCCCACGCTGGATGTCTTCCCCGATCCGGCGCTCAACCGGGATCTCTATTTCTGGCTGGTTGCCTTCCTCGCCGTGGCCCGGCGCCCGGTTGTCCAGCGCGACCCGCTGCGCGATGACCTCTCCCGGCTGAGAGAGGCGGTGCGTGCCCGCGACGCGGCGCTGGTTCGTTTCCCGGGCCTGGCTGAACGCTATCGTCGGCTCTGTATGGCGCTATTGATCGTGCGGCCAGAGCGCAAACGACTGCCGCCCATAGAGATGGCGTTGGAGGCTACACTTCGCGTGCTATTGGGCGAAGAGCTCGAGCTCGAAGGCTGGGCGAATGCCATGCACCGGGCGGTGTGTGATCCGGACCTCTCGCTGAAAGACTTCCAAGCGCCGCGCGGCTATCGTCCCCCGCTGCCGATCCCGCTGTGGGGCCAGGTGGTGGAGCTGGGCACCGGCTCGGGCCGCGAGGAGAGCGCCGACGACCCCCACGAGGGCGAGACCAACAGCCCCCAGTCGGTAGACGGTGGCAAGCGCAAGGCCGAGCGCAAGACCCAGGACCAGACCGAGCGCGACGATCCGCTGGTCGCCAACCGCTTCGAGAAAATGCTCTCCTGGACCGAGATGGTCAACCTCAATCGCCTGGTCGAGGACAACGAGGACGAAGAAGCCAAGCGCGCCGCCGAACAGATGGAGGAGATCATCCTGAGCCCGCACAAGCAGCGGGCGGCGACGCGCATCAAGGTCGACCTCGACCTGCCGCCGGACGAGGTGCTGGGCGAGCGGCTGCGTGGCAAGCACGCCTACGACGAGTGGAACTACCGCAAGCAGATCTACCTTCCCGACCACTGCCTGGTGCATACCGAGCTTGCGAGCGAGGAGGGCGAGCAGTGGGAGCCCGATGCCGCCACCCACCGGCGCATCCGTCGGGTACGTCGCGAGTTCGAGGCACTGCGCCCGCGGCGCGAGATGCTGCGCGGCCAGCTCGACGGCAGTGAACTCGACATGGATGCGGTGATCCGCTCGCGCTGCGACCTGGCCGCCACCGGCGAGTCCAGCGACCGCCTCTACCAGGCGACCCGGCAGCAGGCCCGCGACCTGGCGGTCTCGATCCTGGTCGACGTCTCGCTCTCCACCGACGCCTGGCTGGAGGACCGCCGGGTGCTCGACGTGGAGAAGGAGGCACTGCTGGTGCTGGGCCACGGCCTGGCCGGCTGCGGCGATGACTATGCCATCCACTGCTTCACCTCGCATCGGCGCCAGAAGGTCTGGGTCAATACCCTCAAGACCTTCGAGGAGAGCATGAGCGAGCGGGTGGCGCGGCGAATCTCGGCGCTCAAGCCGGGGCACTACACCCGCATGGGGCCGGCGATCCGCCATGTGACCCAGGAGCTGGCCAAGCGGCCCAACCGGCACCGGCTGCTGCTGGTGATCACCGACGGCAAGCCCAACGACACCGACTACTACGAGGGTCGCTACGGCATCGAGGACACCCGCAAGGCGGTGCTCGAGGCGCGCCAGCAGGAGGTGCGGGTATTCGGGGTGACTGTCGACAGCGAGGCCCATCAGTATGTCTCGCGCCTGTTTGGCCGGGGCAGCTACGCCATTGTCAACCGACCCGAGCATCTGGCCCAGGCGTTGCCGGGTATCTATCGTCAGATCATCGGTAGCTGAGAGAGGACTTCACATGACACTGACAGTGAGCCGCCCCGTCATGGCAACGATCTTCGGGGTGATCGTGGCCTTTGCCGTGCTCACGCCACTGATCTGGCTGATCAATACTCGGGACTGGGGCATCTTCCTGATGCTGCTGGCGCCCTTCGTGATCTATGGCCTGATCCATGCCGGCCGTCGGCTGGCGGAGTGGGTCGACCCGCCGCCGCCACCCGAAGGCGATTGACGGCACTCGTTCTGGCAGCTCCAGACACAACGCCGGCCCTGGGGCCGGCGTTGTTCGTTGGGTGTCGTTTTCGGTGGGCAAGCACGGTGGGCACTGGCTGCCCGGCTTTAGCCACCCAGCTGTGCCAGCAGGTAACCGGAAGCCACCAGCAGCAGCGTCAACAGCACCAACCCGATGAAGGCGCCCCGCCAGGCGGCGCTGGCATCGCGCAGGCCGAGATAGGTCATCAGCACCTGATGTGCCTTGAAGGCGGTGCTGAGCAGCAGCAGGCCCGCCGACCATAGTGGCAGCGCCTGTAGGCGGGCATCACCGCCGAGTTGGGCCGAGAGCATGGTGACCAGCGTCAGGCCCATCAGCATCGCCCAGGTGATCAGCAGCCGGTGGGTAGCGGGAGACAGGGGGGCGAGGCGTGTCGGCATGGTCACCTCAGCAGGTAGATGATGGGATAGAGCAGGATCCAGATCAGATCGACCATATGCCAGAAAGCGGCGGCGGTCTCCACGTTGTCGTGAGAGATGCGCCACGCCACCAACGCGATAAGCCCCAGGCCGAACAGCACGTGGGCGAAGTGAAAGCCGGTCAGCAGATAGTAGAAGGTGAAGAAGGTGTTGGTTTCGGGCATGAGACCCTGGCCGAGCTTGTCGGCGTACTCCATCACCTTGACCACGCAGAACACCACGCCCAGCGCGAAGGCGGCCCCCAGCCACTGGCGGCAACGGCGCACCTTGCCATGTGTGATGGCCTGGACGGCCAGGGCGGCGAAAAGCCCGCTGGTCAGCAGTACCAGGGTATTGATGCCGCCGGCCACCGGGTCGAGCAGCTGCTGGGAAGCATCGAATACCTCCCGCTCGCCGATCCTCAACCAGGCGAAGAGTCCGAAAAAGGCGGCGAAAACCACCATCTCGCTGAGGATCAGCACCCACATCAGCGGATTGCCGGGAAGCGCCGATAGTGGCCCCCAGCCCGGGTTGGGCAGCGGCCGCTGGTGGGTAGTATCTTGCTGCTGTGCCACTCAGCCCTCCGGGGCGATGGGCGTTCGGTCGAACTCGGCGCGCACGGCCGGTGTGGTCAGCTTCCACCCCGCCCAGGCAAACAGTGCCACCAGGGTGGTCGCTGCCAGTATCAGCAGGGCGAGAGCCCCCACCAGCCCTGCCACCGGGTTGGTGGGGTTCACGGCGTCGGCGGTGGCGGCATCGGGCAGAAAGCCGAAGGTCATCGGTGTCAGGGCGGCGGCACCGAACACGCCGACGAAACCGGCCACCATCAGGCCGACAAAGGCGGGGCGAGCCCAGGCACGTCGCTGAAGCAGCGCCACGGCCAGCACCAGCGTGGCCAGGGAACCGATCATCATCAGTATGGCCAGCAGGCTGCTGCGCTCGATCAGCCAAGCGACACCGCCGGTCAGCCCGCCGCTACCGGCCTCGACGCCCAGCGAAGCCACCATGGCGTCACCGGGCATCAGCGGCAGGGTCACCAGTGCCATCACCAGCAGTGAAAAGACGATGAAGCACCAGGCGATGCCGGATACAGCAGCGGAACGGGAGGGTGTTGAGCGAGAGTGATACGTGGCCGTGCGCATCTGCAGCTCCATGACGAATCAATCGGTCAATGAGACGGTGGCGCCGCCGAAAAGCAGGCTGCGCGGGGCGTCGATGGCGCGGTCGTTCAGCAGGCGATTGATGCCTACACCGCTGCGGCCAATGGTCCAGCCCAGGCAGGCGGTGAAGAAGCCGTAGCCCAGCACCCAGGAGACCCAGGAGGGCGCGCCGATTAACCCCAGCAGGTACCAGGCGGCCAGCACCACGGCGCCGCCCAGGGCACCCAGCCAGAAGGTACGGATCTGAAACAGCAGGTGACTTTCCACCCAGTCGGCGGCGCTACGCCGCCGCAGGTGCGCGATCAACACGCCGATAGGGGCGGTGACCACGGCCATGATGCTGCCCAGGTAGAGTACGTAGACCACCGCGGCAAGCACCTTGCCACGGCGATTCAGGACGTCCTGCGGCGGGCAGGAAGTATCGGTCTGTGAATACGCGGTGGAAGACATCGGCCACCTCCCAGTGAAGTCATGCGTTGAACAAGTATCCAGGATACCACTATGCCTTCTGATGGCAGTTTCGTCCTTGTCGTGGATCAAACTCCTTCCCGCCTTGCGACTGCATCGAGCCAGTCAATCTGATTCTGCAGCCGACTTGCGGATGACCGTGGCCTGGTGGTGCTCATCGCGGGTGAAAACCGGCAACCGCCGCTCGGTCCACCACATCCAGACGATCGAGACCAGGGTTACGCCGAAGCATAGCATCCACACCGAGGTGGCCACGCCGGTAACGTCAACCAGGGCGCCGAACATGATCGGCAGCAGGAAGCCGCCCACGCCGCCGGCCAGCCCGACGATGCCGGAAACGAGGCCCAGGTTGCGGTCGTACTCATCCGACAGGTACTTGAACACCGACGCCTTGCCGATACCCCAGGCAATGCCCACCACGAACAGGGCGAAAGTGAACAGCCAGATGGGAATGCCGAAGCTGAACTCCAGGCGTGAGCCGTCGACCTGCTGCACAGCGTACTGGGTGTGGGGATAGGACATGATGAACAGTGCGACCAGGCTGGCCCACATGCAGGACCAGGTCACGGCATGGGCGCCAAAGCGATCGGAGAGCCAGCCGCCGAAGGCGCGGATGACACCCGATGGCAGCACGAAGATGGTGGCGATCAGGGCGGCAAGCTGAATGCCCATGCCATATTCGTTCATGTAATAGCGGGTCAGCCACAGTGAGACGCCTACATAGCCGCCGAAGACCACCGAGTAGTACTGGCAGTACTTCCACACCTTGGGATCATTTAGCACGGCGATCTGCTCGCGCAGAGTCGGGCGGTTGGCATTGCGGTGGCTCGGATCCGAAAAAGTGAAGAACCAGAAGATCAGGGCGGTGATCAGCATGATGGCCGCATACAGGTTGGGTACCGCCTGCCAGCCGAGCACGATGATCACCGTGGGGGCCACGAACTTGGTCACGGCGGCACCGGCGTTGCCGGCGCCGAAGATACCCATGGCCAGGCCTTGGCGATCACGTTCGAACCACTTGGCGGTATAAGTGATACCCACCGAGAAACCGCCACCGGACAGGCCGATCACGGCGCCCAGTATCAGCAGTTGCCAGTACTGGGTGGCGAACTGTACTGCCCAGATCGCCGGTACCGTGGCCAGCATCAGCGCCATGAAGACGGGGCGCCCGCCGATGCGGTCGGTCATGGCCCCCAACGGTAGGCGCACCAGCGAGCCGGTCAGGATGGGAACGGCGGCCAGGATGCCGAACTGGGTATCGCTCAGCCCCAGCTCCTCGGCAATGGGCACGCCGATCTCGCCGAACATTGTCCACACCATGAAGCAGATGGTGAAGGCGAAGGTGTTGGCGGTCAGTACCGAATACTGCTTGAAGCGCGGCGAAGCCATGGAGTCTCCCGGTGAAAGGGGCGGTTGTCCCGCTGCCTGTGTCGGTGACCAGAAAAGCCAAAAGGCAGTGGCCGCCTTGGCGACCACTGCCCTGGGGCAGGCCGAATCAGCCCTGCTGGGGCTTTTCTTGCACCTTGGCCAGTTCCTGTTCCTCGATCATGCGGTCCACCGAGGAGACGTAGTACTCCTCGTCGAAGGCGCCCTCCGGCTCCTTGAGCCAGATGAAGCAGACCACCCAACTGATGAAGGCGCCGCCCGCCAGGATGTAGAAGAATTGGGTCGGCGTCACGAAGGTGAAGATGGTCAGGTAGACCACCGCCCCCACGTTACCGTAGGCGCCGGCCATGCCCGAGATCTGGCCGGTGATGCGGCGCTTGATCGAGGGAATGATGCCGAAGGTGGCGCCCTCCGAGCCCTGCACGAAGAAGGAGGTGAAGATGGTGACGGCGATGGCGACGATCAGCGGCCAGTTGGAGTTCATCAGCCCCATCAGCATGAAGCCGATGCCGATGCCGAACATGTAGCTGAGCATCACGAAGCGCCGGTTGCCCATGCGATCCGAGACCGCCCCGCCCATGGGGCGAGCCACCAGATTGACGAAGGCGAAGGAGGCGGCGATCAGGCCCGCAGCGGCCGCGGAGAGCCCCCAGGTCTGTTCGAAGAACATCGGCAGCATGGAGATGACCGCCAGCTCGGCGCCGAAGTTGGCGAAGTAGGTGGTGTTAAGCGCCGCCACACTGTTGAAGTGATACTTGTCATCCTCCGGCACCCCCTTCTTCAGGATCGGCACGTTGACACGAATGATCTGCACGATCTGGTAGATGACAATGGCGACAATGGCGAGGTAGGCGATCAGCGCACCGTTCATAGATAAAAAGCCCATGTCCTGGATACGCCATACCAGGATACCCAGGCAGCCCACCAGCGGGATGGTCCAGATGATCAGCTTGATCATGTCGCCCCAGGTGCTGACCTCCATGGCCATGGCCTTGCGGGTCTTGCGGTGAGAGGTGGCGCTGGGGCCGTCGGTGAGGGCGAACCAGTAGAAGACGCCGTAGGCGGCCATCACGATGGCGCTGATGGCGATCGCCCAGCGCCAGCCGTCTTCTCCACCGAGCATGGTCAGTGCGATGGTCGGCAGGGTCATGGCGGCGGCGGCGGAGCCGAAGTTGCCCCAGCCGGCGTAGAAGCCCTCGGCGAAGCCGATGTCCTTGGGCTTGAACCACAGCGCGGTCATGTGGATGCCGACCACGAAGCTGGCACCGATGGAGCTGAGCACCAGGCGCGAGATCAGCATCTGGGTCATGGTGTTGCCGAAGGCGAAGGCCAGGGCGGGAATCGCCATGACCACCATCAGTATCGAGAACACCCGGCGCGGGCCGAAACGATCCAGCGCCATGCCGACGATAATGCGGGCGGGAATGGTCAGCGCCACGTTGGTGATGGCAAAGAGTCGGATATGATCCTGGGTCATCCAATCGACGCTTTTCAGCATGCTTGACGCCAGCGGCGCCATGTTGAACCAGACGTAGAAGGTGATGAAGAAGGCGATCCAGGTCAGGTGCAGGGCCCGGATCTCGGGCGTACGGAACTTGAATAGGGCGGCGACTTTCATGGTCGTATCAACCTGTTCTCGCGAAAGGAGGGATAATTGGGTTCTATACCTCGCCTCATGGGCTGGGCAGTATCAGCAGCGGACACTCGACGCGCCGGGCCAGGAAGGAGCTGACGCTGCCGAAGGTCATGTAGTCGAGTTCGTCGACGAAGTAACTCAGCGACTGGGCGATGATGCCGCCGTCGGGCTTGTTGCTGTGACGCGCGATGACCAGCACGTCGGGCTGATGCTTTTGGGTGGCGCGCAGGATCATCTTTCGCGGGTCGCCCTCGGCCAGGATCCACTCCACATCGAATTCCTCGCGGGTGGCGAAATCGGCGCCTTCCTGCAAGGCCTCCTTCAGCTCCTCGTACTCCTGCTGGAACAGGTCCTCGTTGGCATCGGTGGCATCGCGGGGGTTTTCCGCCACGCCGACCAGCACCAGCGTGGGGGCGTTGCAGCGAAACAGGCTGACGGCCTGGGCAAGGGCCAGCTTGGCGTTTCGCGAACCGTCATAGGCGATCATGACTTTCATGACATCCCTCCGGAGAAGGCAAGTTGAGCTAAGTAAGGGGGTGCTCCGGAACCCATTCCGGAGCACGGATGACCGCGTCAGGGGTTCTTCACGTAGGCATTGGGGCGCAGGTAGAACCACCAGTTGATCACCAGGCATAGGGCATAGAATATCGCGAAGCCGTACATGGCGAGCTCCGGCGTACCGGCCTGGATCTGTTCGCCCATCACCCGCGGGGCGATGAAGGCACCGTAGGCGGCCACGGCGGATGTCCAGCCCAGCACCGGGCCCTTCTGGTGCTGATCGAAGATCACGCCGATGGTACGGAAGGTGGAACCGTTGCCGATGCCGCTGGCGGCGAACAGGATCACGAACAGGATCATGAACAGGGCGAAGTAGCTGTTCGGATCGGTGGCGTTGTAGGCCTGCATCATCACATAGCCGGCCGCGGCGGAGGCCACCACCATGACCACCGAGATGATCTGGGTGACGATGGAGCCGCCCACCTTGTCGGAGATCCAGCCGCCGATGGGGCGGATCAGGGCGCCGACGAAGGGGCCTATCCAGGCCCAGGTCAGAGCGCTGGGGCCATCGGGGTTGGTCACACGGGTCACGCTGCCGTCGGCTGCCACTTCCATCATGTTGCCGAAGATGACGTTGATGGAGAGCGGCAAGGCGGCGGAAAAGCCGATGAAGGAGCCGAAGGTGAGGATGTAGAGGACTGTCATCGACCAGGTGTGCTTGTTCGAGAAGATCGCGAACTGCTTCTGGATATTGGGTTTGATGTCACCGGGAATCAGGCGCAGGGCGATAACGGTAAGCACGATGGTTAGCGGGAGTGCGATCCACATGTTGAGCCATACCAGCGCCAGCATGCCGATCACGGAAGTCACCAGGCCCACGGCATAGAGGCCGAGGATCTTGCCGAATGCCTGCGCGGGGGTGCCCGGGTTAGGGGTGATGGTGCGCAGGTTGTTCATGCCGAACCAGCTCAGGAAGGCCAGCGGAATCAGGAACACCAGCCAGATAAAGCCGGCGTTCTGGATCCAGGTATCGGTGCCCGCCTCGATGCGGCCGATCAGGGTGCCGCTGGAACTTTGTAGTTCCATTGAGCCGCCGGCGATGGCACCGAAGATTCCCACGGTCATCACCAGCGGGATCAGGATCTGCATGGTGGTAACACCGAAGTTCCCCAGCCCCGCGTTCATGCCCAGGGCGTAGCCTTGCTGCTTCTTGGGGAAGAAGGTCGAGATGTTGCTCATCGAGGCGGCGAAGTTGCCGCCGCCGATACCCGAGAGCAGTGCCAGCATCTGGAAGACCCAGAATGGCGTGTCGGGATTCATCAGCGCCACGCCGGTGCCGAGCGCCGGGATCATCAGCAGGGCAGTAGTCAGGAAGACGGTATTGCGCCCGCCGGCGATACGTATCATGAACGAGGCGGGTATGCGCAGGGTGGCGCCGGACAGCCCGGCCAGGGCAGTCAATGTGAACAGCTGGCTCACCGTGAAGGGGAAGCCCAGGTTCTGCATCTGGGTGGTGATCATGCCCCACATCAACCACACCGCAAAGCCCATCAGCAGGCTGGGAATGGAGATCCACAGGTTGCGGTTGGCAATCTTCTTGCCGCTGCGTTGCCAGAATTCGTCGTTTTCGACATCCCAGTGTTCGATATCGCCATTCGTCTTGCCGGACTTCACGACAGGACCCCCGATATCGGTATCTGTCTTGGCCATGGTGATTTCCCCTTGGTGGTTCCGCTGCCCCCGGCTTGCGACCTATGGCCTGACCGGGATCAATTCAGGTTCGTATGGCGCAAAGATACGCCGCGCGTAAGGGCGGCGAAACTGGCCGAAACGGCCGTAAAATCAGCGGAATACCACTTGAGGGGTAGCGGGGGTAGGCGTCTAACTGGCTGTTATGAAAGCATTTGCAAACGACGGCCGGGAAGGGGGCGGCGCCTTGGCGGCGCCTTGAAGTCTTTGGAGGTATCCACACAGAACCTACCGTTCTATGCCTTCCTGCACGGCCCACACCGCCGCTTCGACTCGCGAGCGCAGGTTGAGCTTCTTCAGCAGGTGCTTGACGTGCACCTTGACGGTCCCTTCGGTGATCTCGAGCTTGCGGGCGATCAGCTTGTTGGAGAGCCCGGCGGCCAGCTCTCGCAATATCTCGCGCTCGCGCTGGGTCAGGCTGTGGATATCGGGCGTGGCCGGTGCCGCACGCTGGTTGCGCAGCGCTTCGGCGAGCAAGGCGGTAAGGCTTTCGCTCACCACCATGCGGCCCAGGGCCACCTGTCTCAGCTGGCGTACCATCTCCTCGGGCTCCATGTCCTTGAGCAGGTAGCCGTCGGCGCCGCCGCGCAAGGCGGCGACCAGGTCCTCTTCATGGTCGGAGACGGTGAACATCACCACCCGTCCGGTGAATCCTTCCTCGCGCAGCGCCTTGAGGGTCTGGATACCGTCCATGCCCGGCATGTTGAGATCGAGTAGCACCATGTCCGGATCCAGCTCGATGGCCAGGCGCACGCCCTCCTCGGGCTCGCCGGTATCGCCGACCAGCTCCAGATCATCCTCCAACTCCAGTAGCTGGGCCACGCCGCGGCGTAACAGTGGGTGGTCGTCAATGATCAGGATACTGGCAGGCGTCTCGTTGATTGGCTGGACCATATCGATTCAGTTTCCTTTCTCTTCAGTGATTGCGGTCGGCAACGGCTGCCGGGTGATCAGGCGCGCCGTCTGCGGAGTGAAGATCAGCTCGACCCGGGTGCCTCCTTCGGTGCGGTTGGTCAGCGTGAGTTCGCCGCCCAGGGTGTGGGCCCGATCGCGCATGATGACGAGTCCATAGTGCATGGGTGGGGACTCATCGTCCGCCAGGCCCACGCCGTCGTCCTCGATGCGCAGCACGATACGGGCATCCTGGAAGTACACCGTAACGGCGGCCCAGTGCGCCTGGGCGTGCTTGTGTATATTGCTCAGGGCCTCCCTGGCGATCTGCAGGACATGGATCTCTTCATTGGGATTGAGCAGATGGGGCGGCACGTCATAGTGCAGCGCCACCATGGCACCCATGCGATCGGAGAACTCTACCGTGGTCTGGTGAAGGGCCGACTGCAGGCCTGGACCCTCAAGCTTGAGACGGAAGGTGGTGAGCAGTTCGCGCAACTGACGATAGGCGCTGTTGAGGCCGGTACGCAGCTCGTCGAACACCGCCGCCTGGGTTTCGCGGGGGGCGTCTTTGCTCTGCATGCGCTCCAGCCGCGCCACCTGCATCTTGAGATAGGAGAGTGACTGGGCCAGCGAGTCGTGCAGTTCACGGGCAATGATGGTGCGCTCATTCATCAGCGAGATCTGCTGCTCCTCTTCGATGCGCCGCTGCAGGTAGACCGCTGTGGCCAGCTGGTCGGCCAGGGCGTTGAGCAGGCGACGAACGCTGTCGGAAAGGCGCTGGCCCTTGGGGTGCCAAATCTCCAAGGTGCCCAACATTTCTTCGCCCACGCTGACCGGCAGCAGCAGGCAATCGCCCCCTTCTGTATCCGCCAGCCGCATGGGGCTCGGATCGATCAGGCAGGCGTGGCAGTCATGGTCGCGACAGTAGTCCGGACGCCTGGCGGAGCGGGTAGCGAGGATCGGAATCTGACGGTTGTCATGGGGGTCGTTGAGCGACAGCCGGATGGGGCCGATCTCCAGCAGTTGCTCGACTTGGCGCAGCATGGGGGCGGCGCTGGCACACAGGTCGTTGCCGCCGCCGTAGAGCCAGCGGCTGCCATCGTGCAGTACCTGCATCACCTGGCTGCTGCGCTCCAGCTCCCGGGTCTTGTCGGCTACCCGCTCTTCCAGCTCGGCATAGCTGGACGCAAGCTGCTCCGCCATGGTGTCGAAGGTGCGACCGAGCATCGCCAGTTCGTCGTTGCCGCTGAGTCGGATGCGCTGTGAAAAATTGCGCCGTGCGGCTTCCCGGGCAAGTACCATCAACTGGCGCAGTGGTGCTACGAGGTTGTGGCGAATATCGTAGAGGGCAATGATCAGTACCACGGCGGTCAAGCCCAGGAACAGGATCTGCAGCGCGCTGAGCAGGCGAATCTTGGCTTCGGTGTTCTGCTCGAGTTGATTGACCATGGTATCGATCTCGCCCACCAGGCCATCAAGGGCACGATTGAGCGAGTCGATACGCACGTACTGGCTGGCAACGGCTTCGCCTACCTCGGGAGCCAGCTCGTTGTGCCAGCGAGACAGCACCAGGCGATACTGACGACGCAGCTCATGGGCCTCGGAGACGGGAATCGCGCCGGTTAGTGCGTCGCTGGCCAGTCGCTCCTCGAAGCGACGCTTGAGTACGTTTACCTCGGCCTGATGAACCATCAAGGGTGTCCGTTCGTAGCGCTGCAAGGCGCCGACGATCTGATAGGTGTTCATGCGCAGCGAGCCCGCCACGTTGATGGCCGCGGCATCGCCTCGACTGCCTCCGGCGACCGCCATGGTCACTACGATACTGATCAGCGCCATGGCGCTGATCGCCAGCAGCGAGGCCACGATGCGGGCCACCAGGGAGCGTTGCAGCAGTTTCATCGCCAGGTGCGGTCTCCGAAGTATTACGAGGGTAGGCAGCCACTATACCCCAGTGGGTAGCCGCTGCACCTCACCCTATTAGGTAGCGGCGGCACCCCATTAAGGGGTACCTCGCTTGCCCTTTTGACGCTGTGGGCACGGGTGACGAGAATTCTTTGGACCACTCCCTCGGAACCACCGTTCATGATGTCTGCCGAAAAAGCCCCAACGGCGGGCCTGCAGGGCGACTATCGTTCGCTGGTGGTCGTGCTGCTGTCACCGCTTGCCTTCGCGCTGGTGTTCGCCAGCTGGACCATCTTCGCTGTGTTGGGCGTCGAGTTGAAGAGTGCGCTGAATTTCGGCGAGGTGCAGTTCTCCGTGTTGCTGGCCATGCCGATGCTCACCGGGGCACTGTCGGCCCTGCCTTTGGCGGCCCTGGCAAATCGCGTCGGCGGCCGACGGGTGATGATTGGCTGCCTGCTGCTGATCTGCCCCTTCCTGTGGGCTATCGCCCACTCCCGGGAGTACGGTGACTTTCTGCTGGCGGGTGCCGGGCTGGGGTTGGGGGCCGGCTCATTGGCGGCAGGCCTGGTCTACGTCTCCGCTCTCTGCCCGCGCCGCCACGCCGGCCTGGCGCTGGGGCTCTATGGCGCCGGCATGCTGGGTGCCGGGCTCACCTATTTCCTGTTGCCGCTGATCAGCCAGGCCTATGGCTGGCCCATGGCGCCAAAGCTCTTCCTGCTGCCGATACTGCTGGTGGCGGGGCTGCTGTGGCTGTTCGCCGAGGATGAACCACACCCCGAGGTGCCCGAGCCGGATGTCCTGGACGAGGTTCCGCCCACGCCAGCAGGGCGGTGGCGAGATGGTTTCCCCTCACTGGCCGTCTGGCGGCTGGCTCTCTACTACAGCTTCTTTTATGGCGCCTTCGTGGCGCTGGCATTATGGCTGCCCGCCTATCTTGCGGCCCAGTACCAGTTGTCGCTGAAGAGCGCGGCACTCTGGGCGCTGCTGTTCACGCTGCCGGGCGGCCTGGGGCAAATCGTGGGAGGTAGCCTGGCCGATCGGCGCGACTTCCGCGATTTGCGCTGGTGGGTGAGTTCCTGCGTGATGGTCTGCCTGTTCCTGCTCTCCTACCCCGATTTCACCATGCAGATCCATGGCGTGCATGGCGACCTGACGCTGCGCTTTTCCATGCCCCTGTGGGGGTTTATCAGCCTGCTGGGGGTGATGGGGCTGGCTATGGGCATCGGCAAGGGCAGCCTGATGTGCCTGCTGCACCGCGACTACGGCGACGATATGGCTCGCTCGGGCGGGCTGGCGCTGGCCCTGGGCGGACTCTTCGCTGCCGTTTTGCCGCTGATGTTCGTGCTCGGTAACGAGTGGATCGGCGTGCGCACCGCCGGCTTCATGTTTCTCTACGCGGCGCTTGCGGTTTGCATGCTGGCCATGCTCTGGGACTCCGCAACCCATGCCGACACCCCTTCCTGACGAGGCTTATCCCCTTTCGCTCGGGTACCTATCACCTTGTGGGTAGTTGGGGTGTATATGGAGGTAACCGGGCAGTAATCCAGGTTTGGTTCCTCCAGAATCCTCTCCAAGAACCTGCCCCGACAGTCGTGTGGAACACGGCGCACGACACGGCAGGCGGGGTGGCCCGGGTGCCACGCATCATTTCAAGAAGCCTGGAGATCGACCATGAGTCACTTCTTAGATCGGCTGAATTTCTTCCGCAAGGCTCGCGAGCCCTTCGCCAATGACCATGGCGAGACCCGTGACGAATCGCGTGGCTGGGAAGACAGCTACCGGCAGCGCTGGCAGCATGACAAGGTCGTGCGCAGCACCCACGGCGTGAACTGCACCGGCTCCTGTAGCTGGAAGATCTACGTCAAGAACGGCCTGGTCACCTGGGAGACCCAGCAGACCGACTACCCGCGCACCCGCCCGGACCTGCCCAACCATGAGCCGCGTGGCTGCCCGCGTGGCGCCAGCTACTCCTGGTACATGTACAGCGCCAACCGCCTCAAGTATCCGCTGGTCAGAAAGCCGCTGCTCAAGCTGTGGCGCGATGCCCTCAAGGAGAAGAATGACCCGGTCGACGCCTGGGCCTCCATCGTCGAGGACCCGGCCAAGACCAAGCAGTACAAGCGTGCCCGCGGCATGGGTGGCTTCGTGCGCGCCAACTGGGACGAGCTCAACGAGCTGATCGCTGCCTCCAACGTCTACACCGCCAAGCAGTACGGCCCGGACCGCATCATCGGCTTTTCACCGATCCCCGCCATGTCCATGGTCAGCTACGCCGCGGGCAGCCGTTACCTGTCGCTGATCGGTGGCGTCTGCATGAGCTTCTACGATTGGTACTGCGACCTGCCGCCGGCCAGCCCCCAGACCTGGGGCGAGCAGACCGACGTGCCGGAATCGGCCGACTGGTACAACTCCGGCTACATCATCGCCTGGGGCTCCAACGTGCCCCAGACCCGTACCCCGGATGCCCACTTCTTCACCGAAGTGCGCTACAAGGGCACCAAGACCGTCTCCATCACCCCGGACTACGCCGAGGTCTCCAAGCTCACCGACGAATGGCTGTCGGTCAAGCAGGGCACCGACGCCGCGCTCGGCATGGCCATGGGCCACGTGATCCTCAAGGAGTTCCACCTCGACAACCCCAGCGCCTACTTCACCGAGTACGTGCGCCAGTACTCCGACATGCCTTTCCTGGTCGAGCTGGAGCCCCGGGAGGATGGTAGCTATGCCCCCGGCCGGCAGATGCGTGCTAGCGACTTCGAGGCGAGCCTGGGCCAGGGCAACAACCCGGAGTGGAAGACCGTCGCCTGGGACGAGACCCGCGATCAGCTGGTGGTGCCGCGCGGTTCCATCGGTTTTCGCTGGGGCGAGACCGGCGATGAGGTGGGCAAGTGGAACCTCGAGCCACTCGATGCCGAAGGCGCCGAGATCAAGCCGCTGCTGAGCCTGGCCGAGCACCATGACGACGTGGCCCGGGTCGCCTTCCCCTACTTCGGCGGCATCGCCCACGAGCACTTCGACCACGTGGCCGGCAACGAACTGCTGTTCCACAGCCTGCCTGTCAAGCGCCTGAAGAAGGCTGACGGCAGTGACGTGCTGGCGGTCACCGTCTTCGACCTGATGTGCGCCAACTACGGCATCGACCGTGGTTTCGGCAAAGAGGGAGAGGACGACGGCGCCACTGCCTACGACCAGGTCCGCCCCTACACCCCGGCCTGGCAGGAGAAGATCACCGGCGTGCCTGCCGAGCAGGTCGCTCGCATCGCCCGTGAGTTCGCCGACAACGCCGACAAGACCCAGGGTCGCTCCATGATCATCGTCGGTGCGGCGATGAACCACTGGTACCACATGGACATGAACTACCGCGGCCTGATCAACATGCTGGTCATGTGCGGCTGTATCGGTCAAAGCGGCGGCGGTTGGGCACACTACGTGGGGCAGGAGAAACTGCGCCCGCAGACCGGCTGGACCCCGCTGGCCTTCGGCCTCGACTGGCAGCGCCCGCCGCGCCACATGAACTCCACCTCCTTCTTCTACAACCACTCCTCCCAGTGGCGCTACGAGAAGCTCGAGATCAAGGAGATCCTGTCGCCGCTGGCCAAGGCCGAGGACTACCCCGGCAGCCTGATCGACTTCAACGTGCGCTCCGAGCGCATGGGCTGGCTGCCCTCCGCGCCGCAGCTCGGCACCAACCCGCTGCGCCTGGCCAAGGCCGCGGAAGCCGCCGGCATGTCCACCAAGGACTACGCCGTACAGCAGCTCAAGAGCGGCGAGCTGGCGTTTGCCGCGGAAGATCCGGACAACGCCCAGAACTTCCCGCGCAACATGTTCATCTGGCGCTCCAACCTGCTGGGCAGCTCGGGCAAGGGCCACGAGTACATGCTCAAGTACCTGCTGGGCACCCGCCACGGCATCCAGGGCAAGGACCTGGGTGACTTCGGCGGCCAGAAGCCCCAGGAAGTGAAGTGGCACGACGAGGCGCCGGAAGGCAAGCTCGACCTGGTGGTCACCCTGGACTTCCGCATGTCCTCCACCTGCCTCTATTCGGACATCGTGCTGCCCACGGCCACCTGGTACGAGAAGGACGACCTCAATACCTCGGACATGCACCCCTTCATCCACCCGCTGACCGCGGCCACCGACCCGGCGTGGGAGTCGCGCAGCGACTGGGACATCTACAAGGGCATCGCCAAGGCCTTCTCGAAGGTCTGCGTGGGACACCTGGGCGAGGAGACCGACCTGGTCACCCTGCCGCACCAGCACGACTCCCCCGCCGAGCTGGCCCAGGTCGAGGTAAAGGACTGGAAGAAGGGCGAGTGCGAGATGATCCCCGGCAAGACCATGCCGGCGCTGATCGAGGTCAAGCGCAACTATCCCGAAACCTTTGATCGCTTCACCTCCGTGGGGCCGCTGCTGGAGAGCATCGGCAACGGCGGCAAGGGGATCGCCTGGAACACCGATAGCGAGGTCGAGCTGCTCGGCAAGCTCAATCACTGCAAGCTGGACGGACCGCACAAGGGACGCCCGCAGATCGAGACGGCCATCGATGCCGCCGAGATGATCCTGACCCTGGCGCCGGAGACCAACGGCCACGTGGCGGTCAAGGCCTGGGACGCACTGTCCAAGATCACCGGCCGCGACCACACCCACCTGGCGAGGCCCAAGCAGGAGGAGAAGATCCGCTTCCGCGACGTGGTCGCCCAGCCGCGCAAGATCATCTCGAGCCCGACCTGGTCCGGCCTGGAGGACGAGCACGTCTCCTACAACGCCGGCTACACCAACGTCCACGAGATGATTCCGTGGCGCACCGTCAGCGGCCGCCAGCAGTTCTACCAGGATCACCCCTGGATGCGCGCCTTCGGCGAGAGCCTGCTGGTCTACCGTCCGCCGATCAACACCAAGACGGTCACCGGGTTCGACCTGCCCGAGGACAACGGCTATCCGACCAAGGCGCTGAACTGGATCACCCCGCACCAGAAGTGGGGTATCCACTCCACCTACAGCGACAACCTGCTGATGCTGACGCTGAACCGCGGCGGCCCGGTGGTGTGGATGTCGGAGACCGATGCCCAGGAGATCGGCATCGAGGACAACGACTGGATCGAGCTCTACAACGCCAACGGCGCCATCACCGCGCGGGCCATCGTCAGCCAGCGGGTCAAGGCCGGCATGGTGATGATGTACCACGCCCAGGAACGCAACGTGAACGTGCCGGGCTCCGAGGTCACCAAGACCCGCGGCGGCATGCACAACTCCGTGACCCGGGTCTGCCCCAAGCCGACCCACATGATCGGCGGCTACGCACAGCTCTCTTACAGCTTCAACTACTACGGAACCGTTGGCTCCAACCGCGATGAATTCGTCCTGATACGCAAGATGAAGAGAATCGACTGGCTGGACGGCGAAGGCAACGACAGCGTTCAGGAGGCCGTGAAATGAAAATTCGTTCCCAGGTAGGCATGGTCCTCAACCTCGACAAGTGCATCGGCTGTCACACCTGCTCGATCACCTGCAAGAACGTCTGGACCAGCCGTGAAGGCATGGAATACGCCTGGTTCAACAACGTCGAGACCAAGCCCGGCATCGGTTACCCGAAGGAGTGGGAGAACCAGAAGAAGTGGAAGGGTGGCTGGCTGCGTCGTGCCGATGGCAAGATCGAGCCGCGCATCGGCGGCAAGTGGCGGGTGCTGGCGAACATCTTCGCCAACCCCGACCTGCCCGAACTCGACGACTACTACGAGCCGTTCGACTTCGACTACGAGCACCTGCATACCGCCAAGCAGGCCGATCACCAGCCGGTGGCGCGTCCGCGCTCGCTGGTCTCCGGCGAGCGCATGAAGAAGATCGAATGGGGTCCCAACTGGGAGGAGATCCTCGGCACCGAATTCGCAAAGCGGCGCAAGGATTCCAACTTTGAGAAGATCCAGGCCGACATCTACGGCCAGTTCGAAAACACCTTCATGATGTACCTGCCGCGCCTGTGCGAGCACTGCTTGAACCCGACCTGCGTGGCCTCGTGCCCCAGCGGCGCGATATACAAGCGGGAAGAGGACGGTATCGTCCTGATCGACCAGGACAAATGCCGCGGCTGGCGGATGTGCATCTCCGGCTGCCCGTACAAGAAGATCTACTACAACTGGAAGACTGGTAAGTCCGAGAAGTGCATCTTCTGCTACCCGCGTATCGAGGCGGGCATGCCGACCATCTGCTCCGAAACCTGCGTGGGGCGCATCCGCTACCTCGGCGTGCTGCTCTATGACGCCGACCGCATCGAGGAAGTGGCCAGCTCGCCGGATGAGCGCGACCTCTACCATCGTCAGCGCGAGATATTCCTGGACCCCAACGACCCGGAAGTGATCGCTCAGGCGAAGAGGGACGGCATCACCGACAACGTGATCAAGGCCGCCCAGGCATCGCCTGTCTACAAGATGGCCATGGAATGGGGGCTGGCGTTGCCGCTGCACCCGGAATACCGCACCCTGCCGATGGTCTGGTACGTGCCGCCCCTGTCGCCGATCCAGTCGGCCGCCGAGGCCGGCAAGATCGAGTACGACGGCGTGCTGCCCAAGATCGAGTCGCTGCGCATCCCGGTGAGGTATCTCGCCAACATGCTCACCGCCGGTGAGGAGGAGCCCGTGGTGCTGGCGCTCAAGCGGCTGATGGCGATGCGTGTCTTCATGCGCAACCGGCACGTGGAAGGCAAGCACGATACCGAGGTGCTCGACGCCGTGGGCCTCTCCGAGGCCCAGGTGGAGGAGATGTATCGCTATCTCGCCATCGCCAACTACGAGGACCGCTTCGTGATCCCCACCAGCCATCGCGAGATGGCCACCGAGGCCTTCCCGGAGCGCGGAGGCTGCGGCTTCAGCTTCGGCGACGGCTGTCACGGTGAGAGCAAGCCAAGCTTGTTCAACGGTCGTTCCCAGACCTCCCTGCTGGTCAAACCGGTGGACGTCTTCGATCCCAAGGCCGCGGCCGGGAAGACGGCTGCCAAGGAGAAGCACCATGGCTGATGTCGCACTCCAGTTACCCCAGGCCGAGCTTGGCATGCGCAGCCTGCGCGTGCTCGCCCGCCTGCTGGACTATCCGACCGAGGCGCTCCAGGGCGCCGTGGATGAGCTGATCGAGGCGATCTATGTCGAGCGCCGTCTATCGACGGCGCTGCGTGCCGACCTGATGAGCTGGTGCCAGCGCATCAGTGAGGCCGACCTGCTGGAACTGCAGTCCGAGTACGTGGCGCTGTTCGACAAGGGCCGCGCTCACTCTCTGCTGCTGTTCGAGCATGTCCATGGTGAATCCCGCGATCGTGGCCAGGCCATGGTCGACCTGATGAACGAGTACCAGCAAGCCGGCTTCGAGCTGGATGCCCGCGAACTGCCGGACTACCTGCCGCTGTTCCTGGAATATCTCTCCACCCGCAGCGAGGCCGAGATAGGCCGCTGGCTGGGTGAGATCCGCCACATCCTGGCGCTGCTGGCGGCGCGTCTGGAGGAGCGTGGCACCGACCACGCCTTGGTGATGCGCGCCCTGCTGGCGATGATCGGCGCCGAGGAGGAGGTGGAAGCCCAGCGTGAGACCGTGGTGGGTGAGAGTCGTGACGACACCCCCGAGGCGCTCGATGCGGTATGGGAAGAGGAGGCGGTGCGCTTTTCCGCCAAGTCCGATGAGGACTGCGCGCTGCAGTCCGCCGAAGGGCGCCGTCTGGCCGAGCGCAAGCGCGAGACTCAGAGCCAGCCGGTACGGATCATGTCACCCGGGGCGGATGCGCCTCGCGTGAGCGGTCGTTAACAGGAGAACTGTCATGTTTGACGCCATATCCACCTATCTCAATCACCTGATCTACGGCTACTACCCGTACCTGGTTGGTACCGTCTTCCTGATCGGCAGCCTGATGCGCTACGACCATGGCCAGTTCACCTGGAAGACCGGCTCCAGCCAGATGCTGTCGTCGAAGAACATGCGCCTGGCCAGCAACCTGTTCCATGTCGGCATCATCGTGATCTTCTTCGGCCACCTGTTCGGCATGCTGACCCCGCACTGGATGTACGACCGGTTCCTGGATCCCGGCACCAAGCAGCTTCTCGCCATCGTGGTGGGCGGCATCGCCGGTGCCATGTGCGTGGTGGGTGGTGCCATGCTGCTGCATCGCCGCCTCACCAACGTCCGGGTTCGGGCCTCATCGAGCACCATGGATACCGCCATCCTCGGCCTGATCGTGTTCCAGGCGGCGCTGGGAATGGTCACCATCCTCTTCTCCCTGGGTCACATGGATGGCGAGATGATGGTTACCCTGGCCAGCTGGGCCCAGGCGATCGTCTTCTTCGGCGGCGGCGCCGCCTACTACATGGATGAGGTCTCCTGGATCTACAAGCTGCACATCTTCGTCGGCCTGACCATCATTCTGCTGTTCCCATTCTCGCGGTTGGTGCATGTCTGGAGCGTGCCGTTCGGGTATATCACTAGGCGCTACCAGCTGGTCCGCCGCCGGG
Organism: Halomonas sp. DQ26W; assembly: GCF_003339685.1. Classification (GTDB taxonomy): domain Bacteria; phylum Pseudomonadota; class Gammaproteobacteria; order Pseudomonadales; family Halomonadaceae; genus Halomonas. The sequence goes on from NZ_QPKI01000004.1 coordinate 116,495, forward strand.
GCTAAGTACAAGCTGGCAGAGCTCGGCCAGACGTTGTTGGAGATCGACTTAAAATGCTCATTTACAAACACGTAAACTCCGCTTTTTCGTCGATCTCCGCCTAGTATGGCCATCGCTCGCTCGCTCGCTCAGCTTCGCGAGTCTCGGAGCTTCCCGTGAGGGGCGCCGGGGACAGGCCGAAGAGGAGGTCCTTCGCCATGGGTGAGGAGCACTGCTCCGAACGGGCTGACCATCGCTCGCTCAGCTTCGCGAATAATGGCACCACCGAGCGGGCCGGGGACAGGTGGACGAGGAGGTCTTTTTCCAGGGATGGAAAAAGTAGCGTCCAGGGAAGGATTCACAGCGCCTCCTCGGAAACCTGGTCCCCGGGCCTGCTCCGGCAAGATTATTGAGGTGAATGACATGCAAATGATCGAGATCGAACAGCTGCCGGGCCGCGTCACCCCGCCGCCCATCAGGGTCGGCGGCAAGGCCATCGACGAAGAGAGCATCGCCCGGGAGATGCAGTACCATCCCGCGGGAACCGCCGGTGAGGCGCAGCTCCAGGCCGCACGAGCACTGGTCGTTCGCGAGCTGCTGCGTCAGCGTGCCGTCGAGCTGGGCCTGGTGGCGGCCGACGAGGCCGAGGAAGGCGACAGCGACGCCGCCATCGCCGGTCTTCTGGAGCAGGAACTGGTGGTGCCGGAACCCACGGAGGCTGACTGCCGGCGCTTTTTCGATGCTGCTCCGGAGCGCTTCAGCGAGCCTACCCGGCTGGCCGTTCGCCACATCCTGCTGGCCGCCGCGCCGGACGATGTGCCGTCCCGTGATGCCCAGTACCGCTTGGGTGAGACGCTGATCGCAGAGATGGAATATAATCCCGAACGCTTCACCGAATTCGCCATGCGCCACTCGGCGTGTCCATCGAAGGAGGAGGGTGGCGAGCTGGGCTGGCTTGCGCCGGGACAGACCGTCGGTGAACTGGACCGTGCCCTGCAGCACCTCCCCGAAGGGCTCCACGAGCGGCCGCTGGCCTCGCGCTATGGCTGGCACGTGATCCTGATCGATCAGCGTGCCGAGGGTCAGCCACTGCCCTTCGAGCAGGTGGTCGACCGCGTGCGTCACAACCTGCGTGAGCAGGCGACGCGCCGCGCCCTGCGCCACTACCTGCTGGCGCTAGAGGCCGAGGTGGGCGTCGAGGGAATTGCCCTTGACGATGATGGTGCCGGTAGTCTCATGCAATAGGAGCTCATGATGTCCCATGTTCACGCTGATACCCCCTTCGCACCGCTCGGTATCGCCGTGCTGACCGTATCCGATACGCGTGGCTTCGACCGCGACGGCAGTGGCGATCTGCTCAGCGAGCGCCTGTCCGAGGCGGGCCATGCGTTGGTCGAGCGACGTATCGTGCCTGACGATATCTACCGTATCCGGGCGACCGTATCGAAGTGGGTGGTACGCGAGGATATACAGGTAATCCTGGTCAACGGGGGGACGGGATTCACCACTCGGGATACCACGCCGGAAGCACTGACACCGCTCTTCGACAGGGCGGTCGACGGATACGGCGAGCTGTTCCGTCAGCTCTCCTACCAGACGATCGGCACATCCACGATCCAGTCCCGTGCCGTGGCGGGCGTCGCCAACGGCACGCTGATATTCGCCATGCCCGGATCGCCCAAGGCCTGTGCCACCGCCTGGGATGGCATCCTTCTCGCCCAGCTCGATGCCCGCACCCGACCGTGCAACTTCGTGGCTATGGTACTGCCCGAACAGTCGCGCTGTGTCACGCGAAGCGCCGAAGCGGCACCTGATCACGGTCAAGGAGCGCACGCATGAGCTGTGCCAGTCTTGCCAAAGGTCTACTCGACCTGGATGTCGCCAGGGCGCAAATGATCGCTGCGGCCGAGGTGGTCCAGGGTGAAGAGTCCGTGGCACTCGACCAGGCCTTCGGCAGGGTGCTGTCGCGCGACCTTACCGCCCGCCTGGATATGCCGGGCATCGACAACAGCGCGATGGACGGCTATGCCCTGCGTGTGTCGGAACTCGGGGAGCGGGGTCTACCCGTCGTCCTGCGGGTGCCGGCGGGGGCAGCGGTCTCGACGCTGCCCGAAGGCGGCTGTGCGCGCATCTTCACCGGCGCACCGGTGCCCACGGGTGCCGACTGCGTGATTCCCCAGGAGCGAGTCACGCTGGATGATGAGGGCTGCATACATGTCAGCGGCGAGGCGAGGTCGGGGGCCAACATTCGCTGCCGGGGCGAGGAGTACCGTGCTGGCGATGCCCTGCTACCGGCAGGTTCGACCCTCAATGCTCCGGCTCTGGCCATGCTGGCGAGCCAGGGGATAGCCGAGGTTCCGGTATTGCCGCGCCTGACGGTGGCGTTGATCTCCACCGGCGACGAGCTGATCGAACCCGGCGAGCCTTGCCTGCCGGAACAGGTCTACAACAGCAATCGTGTGATGTTAAAAGCGCTGCTCGAGCAGGCGAGCTGCGAGGTGCTTGACCTTGGCATCATCGGTGATACGGCAGAGGCGCTGCATGCAGCCTTGACCACCGCCCGCGACAGCGCCGACCTGGTAATCTGCACCGGCGGCGTATCGGTGGGAGAGGAGGACCATGTCCGTCCGGTGCTCGAGGCGTTGGGCGGAGTGGTGTTTCACGGCGTGGCGATCAAGCCCGGCAAGCCCTTCGCGTTCGGCTTCCTGGACGATGATTCGGCAAAGGGTGTACCGCTCATCGCATTGCCGGGGAATCCGGTGGCGTCGCTGGTGGGGTGGCAGTTCCTGGCCAGGCCCTTCGTCCATGGGTGCCAGGGGCGCTCCGTCGAACCATTACAAAAATTCAGTGTTCGTGCCGGCTTTTCGCGGCGCGCCAGCCCGGGACGTCGTGAGTTGCTGCGAGTCGTGCTCGACTGGCAACATGGCCTTCCAGTAGCCTTTATTGCTGGTGGGCAGGGGTCGCACATGCTGCGGGCAGCCAGCCAGGCACACGGCTATCTGATGATGGCCGCCGATACTGATGTGGAGGAAGGTCATGAATACCCCTATCTGCCCGCCGGACAATTCGTCGGCTGACCTGCTGTTCAAGCCCAAGCAGCTGCGCGAGCTGGTCCACGGTGTGCCGTGGCTGGGTGGACTCGATGAAGACAAAGTGACGTCGCTGCTGGAAGACTCCGAGCTGCGCGCACTGAAGAGTCGCGAGTGGCTGTTTCGTCAGGATGCCCCAGCCCATTGGTTGTATATCGTCATCAACGGCGCTGTGCGCCTGACGCGCGCCGCGGGGGATGGACGCCTGGCCACCATTCGCTGCGTGGAGCGCGGCGGCACCCTGGGCGAGCTGAGTATGGTATCGAGCGCCGGTGTCTATCTCTACTCGGCGGAAGCGCTGCGCCGTACCCATGTGCTGACCATTCCGGCCCAGCGCTGTCGCGACATCATGGATCGCCAGCCCGCCTGTCGTGCCGAATTCATGAGCCGCCTGGCCCTCGAGCTGACCGAGCGGCTCGAGGACTTGGCGCTGTTGACCCAGGCGGATGCCATGTCGCGGCTGGTCAGCTATGTTCTGCGCCAGCTGCCTGCCGGCCGCTCGAAGTCGCAGCGGGTGGTGCGCCTCTCCATACCCAAGCGCTGGCTTGCCGCCCAGCTCGCCATGACACCCGAGACCTTGTCGCGGCTACTGGCCAAGTTGCGCGACTGCGGAGCCATCAATATCGACCGTCAGCGCCTGGTGGTGCTCGATGAGCAGAAGCTGCGTGACGCCATGATGACGGATGACTAGACAGGTGACAGACTGGCCTGTCGCAAGGGGAGGCAACATGTCCCGCACTATCAAGAAGCCGCGCACCCTGGTCTACTCCTGTTCCGGTTGTTCTGACGTTGCACAGCTGGCCAACGACGTCGCCCTGTCACTCGATCACACCGGGGTGGCGGAGATGTCTTGTATCGCCGGCGTAGGCGGTGGTGTGCCCGGCCTGGTTAAGACCGCCCGCTCCGGGCGCCCCATCGTCGCCATCGACGGCTGTCAGATGCACTGTGTCACCCACTGCCTGGCCAACGCTGACGTCATTGCCACCGAACACGTCAAGCTCTATGAGCAGGGCTTTCGCAAGCGGCGCGGCCAGAACTACGACGACGACACCGTCAACGAGGTCGTCGAGCAGGTTGGCGAGCTGATAGCCCGCCTGCCGATGAAAACGATTCCCGCCACTGAGCGCAACTAACGGGACGGGTTCGAATTCGTGTCACCCGGCCGTGGATTACGATACATGATCATGCCGGGCCTGGAAGCGTTGCAGCTCTCGGACTCGTGGCGTCTGCCCGGTGAAGATCTCTACGTAGGCGGGTATGCGCCGCATGCGCACCTCGAGCGCCTCCTGGGTCTTCATCGAGATATAGCCGATCTGGGTGAGGTAGATGGTGCGGCCGCGGACGTTGGCCGCCAGCGGTTCATGGCCGTAGCGCTCGAACATACGCGTCAGCGCCTCGATGCGCGCTTCGTCCGCGGTATCAATCTCCCTTGATACCTCCTCGGACTGCAGCGCCCAGCTACGCATCGCGAACTCCAGTTGGGAGTCGAAAAGCCCGGAATCCAGCCAGCAGTCGAAGACGTTGAGAATCGCTTCGGTAATGCTCTCGGCATAGGCTTCGGTCTGCCCTACCAGTCCTTGGGTGTTCTTCTCCCGCCAGCGCTCAACCAGCGCGTTCAGCAACGCCTCGCGATCCTTGAAAAACCAGTAGAAGCTGGTGCGCGAGACCTCGAGCCGCTTGGCCAGCGGCAGGATCCGCACGCTATCCACACCGGAGTCGAGCAGCAGCTCGAAGGCGGCATCGAGCCAGGCGTCGCGGGAGCCTTTCCATTTGGTGCTGTGGTCACTGCCGGTTGGCATCGAGAGGGTCTCCCTGTTTCGGGTGCCAGGCCACTATATATCCTTGACCAGCCGCAGGGCATCGTAGATCGCCGCGTGGGTATTACGCGACTCGATGGCATCGCCGATGCGGAACAGCTGGAAGCTGCCGTCCGGGTTACGGACAACCGCCTGAGTCCGGCCGGTGATCAGGTCCTCGTAGTCCACCTCGCCGCCGTTGCTTGAATGTGGCTTCAGCTCGAAGTAGACGTCGGCCATTGGCGTGATGCCGTAGTTGACCACCACCTGGTCGATGCGCCGCTCCTGGTCCAGGTCCAACTGATCCTGAACGGCATAGTCGCTGGTGATCCTGGCGAGCAGCTCGCCGCCGTCGCGCTGCACGGACTTCAGCCGGTAGGTGGGCGTGAAGGTGACGTTGGGCCGCTGCAGGGCGCGCATGTAGGGCACCAGGTTCATGGCCATGATCTCCGCCGAGAAGGTGCGGTCCGGCGTCATGATCTCGAGCTCGGCCCCGGTGGCGGCTATGATTTCCGCCGCCTGCATGGCGGCATGATCGCCGGCATCGTCGAACAGCAATACCCGGCTGCCCGAGGCCACGTGCCCGGAAAGGATGTCCCAGGTGTTGACCACCAGATCGCTGCCGACCTCGGGCTGGTATTCCAGGGGATAGCCGCCGGTGGCCACGATCACTACATCCGGCTTCTCGGCGAGCACGTCCTCGACCTCGGCCCAGATGCCGTAGCGGATCTCGACGCCGAGTGCCTCGCAGCGTTCCAGGCGCCAGTCGATGATGCCCATCATCTCGCGACGGCGCTCGCTCTTCGCTGTGAGGCGCACCTGGCCGCCGGCATCGCTGGCAGCTTCCAGTACCACGACCTCGTGACCCCGCTCACCGGCGACGCGGGCGGCCTCCAGCCCTGCGGGTCCGGCGCCGATGATCACCACCCGCCGCTTCTGCGTTGCCTTGGGGATGGTGTGGGGCATGGTGGTTTCGCGCCCGGTGGCGGCGTTGTGGATGCAGTAGGCGGCGCCGCCCTGGTAGATGCGGTCGAGGCAGTAGTTGGCGCCGACGCAGGGGCGGATCTCTTCCTCGCGGCCTTCCATGATCTTGCGCACGATGTGCGGGTCGGCCATGTGGGCGCGGGTCATGCCGATCATGTCGACCTTGCCCGAGGCGATGGCATGGCGCGCGGTGGCGACGTCCTGGATCTTGGCGCCATGGAAGGTGGGGAAGTCCACCTGTCGACGGATCTCTCCGGCGAAGTCCAGGTGCGGGGCGCTCGGCATGCCCTGGATGGGAATCACGTCGGTGAGCCCGGCATCGGTGTCGATATGACCGCGAACCACGTTGAGGAAGTCGACCAGGCCGCTCTCCTTCAGGCGCCACGAGATCGCCATCCCGTCGTTGGCCGTCAGTCCGCCCGGCAGCATCTCGTCGCCGGTATAGCGCACCCCGACGATGAAATCCTCACCGACTCGCTGGCGAATGGCGCACAGCACGTCGAAGGTGAAACGCAGCCGGTTGTCGAGATCGCCCCCGTAGGGTGCCTCGAGGGTATTGGTCAGCGATGACCAGAACTGGTCCATTAGGTGGCCATAGGCCTGCAGCTCGATGCCGTCGAGGCCGGCGGCGTGCATACGTTCGGCGGCGTCGGCATAGTCACGGATCAGACGCTCGATGTCCCACTCCTCCACCTGCTTGGGAAAGGCACGGTGGGAGGCTTCACGACGATGCGAGGCCGATACCGCCGGTAGCCAGTCGCCCTTGTCCCAGCGGGTACGCCGCCCCAGATGCGTCAGCTGAATCATCACCGCGGTGCCGTGTTCATGGCAGGCGTCGGTGAGCTCGCGCATCCAGGGCACCACCTCGTCCTTGTAGGCCAGGATGTTGTTGAACACCGGAGGGCTGTCCTTGGCTACCGCTGCTGATCCTGCAGTCATGGTCAGGCCAAGACCGGCCCGGGCCCGCTCGACGTGATATTCACGATAAAGCGCCTTGGGCATCCCCTCCTCGGGGTAGGCGGGCTCGTGGGACGTCATCATCAGCCGGTTCTTCAGCGTGAGATGCTTGAGCTGGAAGGGCTGCAGCAGCGGATCGTTGGCCATGGCCAGGCCTCCATCTTGTTGTCTGTCTCACAACAGTAGTGATGGATGTACACATGTGTCAATTATATATTCACCGCTGTATAAGGCGGGCGATGAAGGCTATCTTGCGACGAGGCTTGTCGCGACGCTTCTCACCCCCCGCGGAATGCCGATACGCCGCCCGGCGACTGCTGGCCAGGCGTCCGGCTTGGCCCAGGGCAGGGCGGCGATGGCCTCGGTCACCGGTTCCGGAAACGCCGCCGAGCGGCCCCTCTGCCGGTCGATGCCCATCAGCATCTGCTCGCTGGTGGCCAGCTGCTCGCCCTGGTCATCGCGCATCGAGAAGAACACATGCAGCCGCTTGGCGTCGCGGTCCAGCAGGGTGATGTCTACGGCCAGCAGCTGGCCCTCGTGGGCTTCGCGTCGATAGCAGAGGTGGGTTTCCAGGGTATAGATCGTCAGACCGTGTTGCGTCCGACCCTTTTCGTCGAGGCCGATACCGTCCATCAGCGCCTCCACCGCCAGGGAGAAGACCCTGGCGTATTCGGCGTCGTTCATATGGCCGTTATAGTCGACCCACTCGGGGGCGACTCGCGTTTCCAGTAGTACCATTCCATTTCTCCCTCGGCCGGTGTCGTCGATGGCACGGTATTTTCTGTGCAGATCGAGGCGTTCCGACTACGTAAAAATCACTCTGTAAAAAATGCAACTACCGATAGTCAAAATAGCGCTGAAAGCCTCTCGCCGTGCGAGGCTGGCATTATTGACTAAGGTATGGGAGAAGACTAACAGGGCTTTGGCCCAACAAACGCTCGATTGAGGAATAACAAGATGCTACTCAAGAAGACCTTACTGGCTAGCGCCGTGATTGGTGCCATGCTGGCAACAGCCGCCAATGCAGAGACCCTGCGTTGGACACGCTCCGCGGACAGTCTGACCATGGACCCCCACTCCCAGAACGAGGGGCCGACCCACTCGGTCAACCACCAGATCTTCGACACCCTGCTCTATCAGGACATGGACGTGGAGTACCAGCCGGGCCTGGCGACTGAATGGCACGTCAAGGAAGGCGCGCCCACCGTCTGGGTGTTCAAGATCCGCGAGGGCGTAACCTTCCATGAGGGGCAGTCACTGACCGCCGATGACGTGGCGTTCTCGCTCAATCGCGCTCGCCACGAGCATGCCGACATGCGCGGCCTGCTGACTTCTATCTCCGAGGTCCGTGCGACCGACGACTACACCGTCGAAGTGGAAACCCACGAACCCAATCCGCTGCTGCCCAATAACCTCACCAACCTGTTCATCATGAGCCGTGAATGGGCCGAGGAGCACGGCGTCGAGGAGCCGCAGAACTATGCGGCGGGCGAAGAGACCCATGCCGTGCGCAATGCCAACGGTACCGGCCCCTTCCGCGTCGAGAGTCGCGAGCCCGATGTACGTACTGTGTTCGTGCGTAATGATGAGTACTGGGGTATCGACCATTACCCGCTGGAAATTTCTCGCCTGGTGTTCACACCGATCGAGTCGGCTTCCACTCGTGTGGCGGCGCTACTTTCCGGTGAGGTCGACTTCCTGCAGGAGACCCCGGTTCAGGATATCGAGCGCCTGGGTAATGCCCCGGGCCTCAAGAACGAGCAGGGCGCCGAGAACCGCACCATCTTCTTGGGCATGCAGATGGGGGCGGCAACCCTGGAGACCGCCGATACCGATGACAACCCCTTCGCCGATCGCCGCGTGCGTGAGGCAATCAACCTGGCGGTGGATGCCAACACGATCCAGGTGGCGGTGATGCGTGGTAACTCCGAGCCCGCCGGCATGATCGCTCCGCCCTTCGTCAACGGCTACAGCGAAGAGATGGACGAGGTGCTGCCTGCCGACCTCGACCGCGCCCAGGAGCTGATGGCAGAGGCCGGCTACGGCTACGGCTTCCGCGTCACCCTGCAGTGCCCCAACGACCGCTACGTCAACGACGAGCAGATCTGCCAGGCGGTGGTCAGCATGCTGGCCCGCATCGGTATCACCGTGGACCTGGTGGCCCAGACCCGCTCGCTGCATTTCGCCGAGCTGGCTCGCGGCGAGTATGATTTCTACATGCTCGGCTGGGGTGTGCCCACCATGGACTCCGAGTACGTCTTCAACTATCTCTACCACACCAAGGAGGACGACCGCGGCACCTGGAACTTCACCGGCTACTCCGATGAGCGGGTCGACGAGCTGACTGTGGGCATGGCCCAGGAGACAAACCAGGATACGCGCAACGAGATGATCTCCGAAGCCTGGCAGATCGTGCACGACGAGATCGTCTATATTCCGATCCACCACCAGATGCTGACCTGGTCGATGCGCGACGATATCGACTTCAAGGTGCAGAGCGAGAATACCCCGCACTTCAAATATCTTCGCTTCAATCAGTAAGTCTGACTAGGCACGACCCCTGGCCGTCAAAAGCGGCCAGGGGTATCGTCGTTATTTGGTGATCCCATGCTAGCGTTTCTGATTCAGCGCGTACTGCAGGCCATCTTCGTGATGTTCGTTGTCGCGCTCATTTCGTTCTCGCTGTTCCACTACGTCGGCGATCCGGTGCTCAACATGCTTGGGCAAGAGGCCACCGAGGCCGACCGCGCCGAACTTCGGGCACGCCTGGGCCTCGACCAACCAGTGGTGGTGCAGTTCTACCGGTTTATCGTCAATGCCGCCCAGTTCGAGTTCGGCATCTCCTACCGCTCGGCGCGGCCCGTAACCGACCTGATCATGGAGCGGCTACCCGCCACCCTGGAATTGGCTATCATCTCGGCAATTTTTGCCGTGGTCATGGGCATTGTGTTGGGCATCTATACCGCCCTGCGCCGCCGCAGCTGGCTGTCGCGTTTCATCATGACCGCCTCGCTGATCGGCGTGTCACTGCCTACCTTCCTGATTGGTGTATTGCTGATCTATCTATTCGCCGTGGAGCTGGGCTGGCTGCCGGCCTTCGGGCGTGGCCAGACCGTGCGCATTGGCGACTGGTGGACCACCGGCCTGCTGACGACGAGTGGGCTGCGTTCGCTGATCCTGCCGGCGATCACCCTGGGGTTGTTCCAACTGACCCTGATCATGCGCCTGGTGCGTGCGGAAATGCTCGAGGTGCTCAGCACCGACTACATCAAGTTCGCCCGGGCCCGGGGGCTTTCGAATCGGGTGGTCAACCTGCGCCACGCGCTGAAGAACACGCTGATCCCGGTCATCACCATCATCGGCCTGCAGCTCGGCACCATCATCGCCTTCGCCATCATCACCGAGACGGTGTTCCAGTGGCCCGGTGTCGGTGCGCTGTTCATCACCGCCGTGCGCTTCGTCGATGTGCCGGTGATGGCTGCCTACCTGATGATGATCGCGCTGGTGTTCGTCATCATCAATCTGGTGGTGGACCTGCTCTACTACGCCGTCGATCCGCGCCTGCGCGCGCCGGGAGGTGGCAAATGAGCCAGGAACTCCAGCGCGCCGACCCGACCCCGGTGGTGGCCAAGCCGCCGGGCAAGCTGCGCACCTTCCTCGACAGCGATATCGTCCATTCCTGGAAGAACCAGCCGGTGGTCATCGTGGCCACCCTGGTGACGCTGATCATGTTCGCCGCGGCACTGTTTGCGCCCTGGATCGCGCCGCAGAACCCCTTCGATCCGCGCCAGCTGGAGCTGATCGACGCCTTCACGCCGCCGCTGACGACGTCGGACTTCACCGGCAACTTCTACCTGCTGGGCAGCGACAGCCAGGGGCGGGACGTCTTCTCGGCGATTCTCTACGGCTCGCGCATCTCATTGCTGGTGGGCTTCGCGGCGGTGATCTTCGCCCTGGCGCTGGGTACCGCCCTGGGGCTGATGGCGGGCTTCCGCGGCGGCTGGCGCGATGCCCTGATCATGCGCATCGCCGACGTGCAACTGACTTTCCCTTCGATCCTCATGGCACTGCTGATCTTCGGCGTGATCCGCGGCTTCCTGCCGCGATCGATGCACGCCGAGGTGGCGATCATCGTGCTGATCATCGCCATCGGGCTCTCCGACTGGGTGCAGTACGCCAGGGCGGTGCGCGGGGCGACCATGGTGGAGAAGAACAAGGAGTACGTGCAGGCGGCCCGGGTGATCGGCCTGCCGGCGCGCAAGCTGCTGTTCCAGCACATCCTGCCTAACGTGATGCGACCGGTGCTGGTCATCGGCACCATCGGCCTGGCGCTGGCGATTATCGCCGAGGCCACGCTGTCGTTCCTGGGGGTCGGCATGCCGGCCACCCAGCCGAGCCTGGGGACCCTGATCCGGGTCGGACAGGATTACATGTTCTCGGGAGAGTGGTGGATCCTGCTCTTCCCCGGGGTGGCGCTGCTGATGCTGGCGCTCTCCGTCAACCTGCTGGGAGATTGGTTGCGTGACATCCTCAACCCCAAGCTCCGATAAGAAAGGCGCCGCTACCCATGCCGGCCCAGGTGAACAGAGTGGCCAGTCGCCGAGCCACAAGCTCGACGATGCGACGTTTCAGCAAAAACCGGTACTCAGCGTGCGCCATATGCGGGTGGAGTTTCCCACCCGACACGGCACCCTGGTGGCGCTGGACGATGTCTCCTTCGATATCGCCCCCGGCGAGGTGCTGGGCGTGGTGGGCGAATCCGGTGCCGGCAAGTCGATGACCGGTAACGCCGTGATTCAGCTGCTGGAACCGCCGGGCCGTATCGCCGAGGGCGAAGTCTATCTCTCCGGCAAGCGCATCGACGACCTGGCGGAGGAGGACTTCGTGCCGCTGCGCGGTCGCCATATCGGCATGATCTTCCAGGACCCGCTGACCAGCCTCAATCCGCTGTTCTCGATCGGCGACCAGCTGATCGAGACCATCCGCACGCACCTGCCGATGAACGAGAAGCAGGCTCGCGAGGAGGCGTTGAAGTTGCTGCGGGAGGTGGGCATCCCCGCGGCGGAAGAGCGGCTTAACAGCTACCCTCACCAGTTCTCCGGTGGTATGCGCCAGCGCGTGGTGATCGCCCTGGCGCTGGCGGCGCGGCCCGAGTTCATCATCGCCGACGAGCCCACCACGGCGCTGGACGTCTCGGTGCAGGCGCAGATACTCGCCCTGCTCAAGCGGCTCTGCGCCGACCACGGCACCGCGGTGATGCTGGTCACCCATGACATGGGGGTGATCGCCGAAACCGCCGATCGCGTGGCGGTGATGTATGCCGGCCGCCTGATCGAGATTGGCCCCGTGGAGGAGGTGATTCGCAGCCCCCAGCACCCCTACACCAAGGGCTTGATGGCCTCGATTCCGGGTATCGTTAAGAGGCTCGACCGGCTCTACCAGATCGAAGGCTCCATGCCGCGACTGGCGGCCATCCCCCTGGGTTGCCCCTTCAACCCGCGTTGTCCCCATGCCCAGGATCGCTGCCGCACGGAACGGCCCGACCTGATGCCGGCGGGGGCCGGCCAGGCCGCCTGCTGGCTGCACGACCCCGTCGACCCGCTACCCAGGCTCGATGAGAACGACACACAGGAGCATGCTCATGTGCGCTGACACGGCCATCAAGCAGCAGCCGTCACCGGCGAGTGGCGACATCCTTCTGGAGGCGCGGGACCTGGCGCGTCATTTCGACGTCTCCAAGCCCTGGCTCAACCGGGTGCTGGAGCGCAGCGAGAAGCTGTCGCTCAAGGCGGTGGACGGGGTGAGTTTCTCCATCCGCCGCGGCGAGACCGTCGCCTTGGTCGGCGAGTCCGGCTGCGGCAAGTCCACGGTGGCCCGGCTGGTGGTGGGGCTGTACGGCCTGACCCGGGGTAGCCTCGTCTTCGACGGCGAGGACATCAGCGACCTGTCCCAACGAACCGGCCGCCAGGCGGCCAGCCTGCGCAAGCGCTTTCAGATGATCTTCCAGGACCCCTACGCCAGCCTAAATCCGCTCTGGCGCGTGGGCACCATCATCGGCGAACCGCTGCGCTTCTTCCGCCCCGAGATGAGCAGCACCGATCGCCGCCGCCGGGTGGGCGAGCTGCTCGAACAGGTGGGTATGTCCCCCATGGATGCGCTGCGTTACCCCCACGAGTTCTCCGGTGGTCAGCGTCAGCGCATCTCTATCGCCCGGGCGCTCTCCAACGAACCGGAGTTCATGATCTGCGACGAGCCCACCTCGGCGCTGGACGTCTCGGTGCAGGCGCAGATCCTCAACCTGATGCGCGACCTGCAGGACGAGTATGGCCTGACCTACCTGTTCATCAGCCACGACATGGCAGTGGTCAAGCACATGTCCGACCGTATCGCGGTGATGTACCTGGGACGCATCGCCGAGATCTCCCCCTCCGACCAGCTCTTCGCCAATCCGCACCACCCCTACTCGAAGATGCTGCTGGCGGCAGTGCCTTCGCTGGAAGGGGTCGGCAAGGAGCGCACCATGATTCAGGGCGAGGTGCCCAACCCGGTACATCCCCCCTCGGGCTGTGCCTTCCATCCGCGCTGCCCCCATGCCAACGCGCGCTGCAAGGCCGAAGTGCCGCTGCTGATCGCCCGCGACGACGGCAGCGAAGTGGCCTGCCACGCCGTCGAGGAGGGGCGCATCGAGTGAGACGCCGCGACTGATGCTGGCGCTGCTTTCGCCGCTGTCGGGCGGGCTCAACCTGGGGCTGGTGGCGCTGTCGGCACTGACCTCGGCGCTCTCCGCCGTGGCCGGTATCGGCGGGGGCACGCTGCTGATCATCGTCATGGCCCAGGTGATGCCGGCCACGGCGCTGATTCCGGTACACGGCATGGTCCAGCTCGGCTCCAACGGTGGCCGCGCGGTGATGACCCGGCGTCATGTCCGGATGCCCGTGATTGCCGCCTTCCTGCCCGGGGTGGTCGTGGGTGCGCTGGTGGCGGCCTGGCTCCTGGTGCGCCTGCCGCCAGGCGTACTGGAACTCTGCATCGCCGCCTTCGTGCTCTACTCCTGCTGGGGACCGGGTTTGCCTCAGCGGGCGGTAGGGCGCACGGGTACCGTGGTCGCCGGTGCGGTGACCACGCTGCTCTCCAGCCTGGTGGGGGCCAGCGGCCCACTGGTGGCCTCCTTCATCAAGCAGGGCATCGCCGAGCGGCTGCCGCGGGTGGCCACCTTCGCCACCTGCATGACGCTGCAGCATCTCACCAAGGCCTTCGTCTTCGGCTTCGCCGGCTTCGTCTTCCGCGACTGGCTCTGGCTGATCCTGGCCATGGTGGCGGCCGGTGTGGTGGGCACCTGGGCGGGGCTGCGGCTACTGCATCGCGTGACCGATCATCGCTTCGATTTCTTCTTCAAGTGGACCCTCTCCCTGCTCGCCCTGCGGCTGATCTGGCTGGGGGTGGAGCGGTTGTTGGGGGTAGGCTGAAGGTCAGGCTTATCCGGGAGCCTGAGTACCGCACCTGCGCCGATGGAAGAGCACAGCGCATCGCTCGTGCGGAGAAGGGAGTCTGTCATGAAACGCGTCACGGGTTCACTGCTATTGAGCTTGCTGCTGTTGACCGGCTGTGCCGGCCTGGGATAGCCACGGGACGGTGCGATTGAACTGGTGCCGGGTCGACCCTACGAGGTCATGACGCCAGGGCATCGCTATTTCACCTTTACCCTGGAGGCTCCCGCCCGCGTGGTGCTCGAAAGTCATACCTTTCCAGGGGGATACGGGTAGGGTATCTCCCGCAGGGCAGTTATAGTGGACCATAGGGTCCACTATATAGTCGCTGGCCGGACGACCCGGAATATCGCGGCTATATCATGGAAAAGTGGCAGGAGCCCTTCGGTGACAGGCTCCTAGGAGCGGGTCTTCATCGGCCAGCATTTGGACGAATTGCGCATACGCCAGGCCCTGGACGAGTGCCTCGTCAGCGAGACAGAGCTGCTGGCTGGAAAGCGGGCCTGCGATTTCTGAACTGCACCCCGGATCCTTTTTCCACATGGGAGTGAGATTTGGTGGAAGAGCGAAAGTGGGTGGGAAACTCCTTGCGTTGAATCATAAAACGGTATGCCGCCTGGAAACATCGCTTTTCTGGCTGTAAGGCGGACGTTTACTGTCCATACTGGAGCAAGGCCTGCTAAAAAGGCCACTGGGAACAACCAAGGGAATTAGAGGTGTCTGCCATGTCCTCCGCCTACCGACACTACCTCGGGGTAGCCGTATTTGTGCTGCTGGCCAGCCTTCTGCTGCTGACAGCGAAATCGGCCCAGGCCAATCCGCGCTATGCAGCTATCGTGATCGACGTCGAGAGTGGGGACATCCTGCACGCAGCGAACCCCGATGCGACCCGTTATCCGGCGTCACTGACCAAGATGATGACGCTCTACATACTGTTCGAGGCCATCGAGGACGGCAGGCTGAATCTTTATTCGCCGCTGCCAGTCTCCAGCTATGCAGCCTCCAGGCAGGCTTCTAAGCTCTATGTCAGGGCAGGTTCGACCCTTCCGGTTGAGACCGCCATCCAGGCGCTGGTGATCCGTTCCGCGAATGATGTGGCGGTGGTGGTGGCCGAGGCGCTAGGCGGTAGCGAGGCAAACTTCGGCCGCATGATGACCGACAAGGCTCGGCAATTGGGTATGCCTCGCACCACTTTTCGCAACCCCAATGGCCTGCCTGATGCCGGTCAGACCACTACCGCACGCGACATGGCCACCTTGTCGATTCGGCTGATGCAGGACTTTCCCCAGTACTATCATTACTTCTCCCAGACCCGGTTCACCTGGAATGGCCAGACCATCACCGGTCACAACCGTCTGCTCGGCAGCTATCCCGGGGCCGATGGCATGAAGACCGGCTTCATTCGCGCTTCGGGCTTCAATGTGGCCACTTCGGCGGTGCGTGACGGGCGCCGCCTGGTGTCGGTGGTGATGGGTGGCTTTACCGCGGCCTCGCGCGATGCCCATATGGCCGATTTGCTCGATCGTGGCTATGTACGGCTCAATATGCTGCATCAGGGCGACTGGATCGCTCAGGCGGAAATGTTTGGCGACAGAATGCCGCTGCCACAGTCACCGCCATCACCGGTGCCCGCCGTTCAGGTGGCAAGCGCCGGACAGGCGTCCGCGGTGACGCTGAATGCCGCCCTGCAGGCCAGTCCCTCCGAGCCGCGCGCCTCCACCTTCGGGAGCCACCAAGCCGAGATAGGCTCCGCCGATGATCCGATCCGCGACCTGATCGCGCGGTCGGACTCGCGGCGGGTGGGCGGCGCCTGGGCCGTGCAGGTCGGAGCGTTCAACAATGCCGACCAGGCTCGCAGCCTGGCATCACGAGCGGCCGACCAGTTGGCCAGCCAACTGCACGACGTGCGCGTCTCGGTGGCCGAGTCCCAGGACGAGCAGCGTGTCTTCCGCGCCCGGCTGATCGACCTGCAGGAGAAGGATGCTCGTAGCGCCTGCCAGCGCCTGCGCTCCCAGGGTATGGATTGCATGGTTGTGGCCCAAAACTGAGCGTAACTACTGTCCGACCGTACTGACGCTCCGCCGATGCGGGGCGTCAGTCGTTTGAGCCTGGCTATCCATATCGAGCCCTTACAGCGCCTAGAGGCTCGAGTGAGAAGCAGACACAATGGCGATGGATCTGGCGGAGATGCCTGCTGGTGTCGAAGGTGCTCAGCCGGGATCCAGTGCCAGCCCACCGGCCGAGTCGCCTCCAACTCTGCCCGCACGCAGTCGGAAAGTGTCGGGTCGAGTCTGCGGATTATCACTGCCAGGGAGATTTGCTCCTCGAATATGCGCCGCAGTACCGAGACATCGTCGCCAAGAACACAGTGGTGCGGTGCGACCGGAAGAAGCAGGGCTTGGAGACGAGGGTAGCAGCGATGACGACATCGGCTTGCCGCCATCGCCCCGAGCTATTAGGTTGGTAACAATAAGCCCCGTCGTCCCTTCCGGTCGGCGGGGTGGTTTTTTGGGCTGCCAGGGTTGGCAAGGGGGGAGATCGCCATGACGCCGTCGTTGAAGGGCATTTTGTGCATGTGTGCGGGCGTGCTGTGCCTGGCGATTGGCGATGCCATCGCCAAATGGCTGGGCGAGGTGCACTCGCCGGTGCAGATCATCTTCTTCCGTACCCTGGTCTCGCTGCCGCTGATCGCCGTGCTGGCCTACTACGGTGGTGGGCTCACCAAGCTGCGTACCCGTCGCCCTGGAGTGCATCTGGTGCGCGGCCTGATCTACACCGGCACCATGTTCTTCTTCGTGCTCGGTCTGACGCTGCTGCCTCTGGCCGAGGCGACCGCCATCGCTTTCGTCGCCCCGCTGTTCGTCACGCTGCTTTCGGTACCGTTGCTGGGTGAGAAGATCGATCCTCCTGTGTTGGCGGCGTCCCTGCTGGGCTTTTTGGGGGTGCTGGTGGTCGTGCGCCCCGGCGGCGACGCCTTTCATCCGGGGGCGCTGGCACTGTTGGCGGCGGCCGTCTTCTACGCGCTGATGATGATCACCGCGCGGCGTTACGGTGCCCGTGAGCACCTCTGGGCGATGGTTTTTTACATGACCCTGGTGCCACTGGTGCTTACGGCGTTGGTGCTACCCTGGGTGTGGCAGACGCCTCACCCGTGGCATTGGCTGGGCTTCCTGGGGGCGGGGATCATCGGCGTGGGGGCGACAGCCTTCATCACGTTGGCATTTCGTTTCGCTCCGGCGGCCATTGCTGCGCCTTTCGACTACACGGCTATGCTCTGGGCGGTACTGCTAGGCTGGTGGTTCTGGGGCGAAATGCCGGATGTCTGGGTCTTCGTGGGCAGTACGCTGATCATCGGCAGCGGCCTGGTGATCGCCTATCACGATCGCCGCACGACGTTGAAACGCCGTCCGACCTCCTGATCAGCTTTAGGCACGATTCAACCGCCAGCGCCGCCAGTGGCGCGCAATCAGGCCGTGTCTGGGTGCCGCCAGCAGGGCGATGAAGAATAGGCCCGAGGCCACCAACACGATGGCGCCGCCCGAGGCGATATCCAGCGATACCGAGAGCATGAGTCCCACGATGGCGGATAGCACGCCGACGCCGACCGAAATGACCAGCATGGTAGGGAAGCGGTCAGTCAGCAGGTGGGCCGTGGCGCCGGGAGTGATCAGCATCGCCACCACCAGGATGATACCCACGGTTTCCAGGCTGGCGACGATGGTCAAGGTCAGCAGCAGAATCAGCCCATAGTGGATGATGCTGGTATTGAAGCCCAGCGCCTGGGCCTGCTGCGGGTCGAAGGTGTAGAGCAGCAATGGGCGGTAGGCGAGCCAGATCGCCAGCACGGCCACCAGGCTGGCCACCAGTGTCAGTATCAGCGCCGTTGTCTGCACGCCAAGCACGTTGCCGAAGAGGATATGCATCAGGTGGGTGCTGGTGGCGATCTTGCTGATGATCACGATGCCTAGCGCGAAAGCGGCGGTGAACATCAGGCCCATGGCGGCATCCGCCTTGATACGGGTATGGCGTTCCAGCGCGCCGATGCCTAGCGAGGTCAGCGCGCCGGTGATGAAGGCGCCGATGAAGAACGGCCAGCCCAGCAGGTAGGCGATGGCTACGCCGGGCAGCACCGCATGGGAGATGGCGTCACCCAGCAGCGACCAGCGCTTGAGTACCACGTAGCAGGAGAGCAGCCCGCAGATCGCCCCCACCAGTACCGAGGTGAGCAGGGCGCGCTGCATGAAGCGGTACTCGAAGGGAGCCGCCAGGGGTTCTGGCAGCAGATTGACCGCCATCATCAGCAGGGCAATCAAGGCGTCGATGACGCCGGTGGCCAGGGCTTCAAGCGGCAACACGCACGCCTCCGTGCCTGGCGTCGGGCGCACCTACCGCCAGGCGAGCCAGCATGGTGTCGCTGAGCATCTCGCCAGGGGATCCCATGCCGATCAGGGTGCGGTTGATCAGCAGTACGTTGTCGGCATAGCGTCGCGCGCTTGGCATGTCATGGGTCACCATGATGACGGTGCGCCCGTTGCTGCGCTCACGCTCGAGTGTGGCGAGAATCAACGCTTCGCTGGGTGGGTCGACCCCGGCCAAGGGTTCGTCGAGCAGCAGGATCCTGGCTTTCTGAGCCAGGGCGCGAGCCAGCATCACGCGCTTCTTCTGGCCGCCGGAGAGCTCACCGATGGGGCGCGCTGCATGGTCGGCCATGTCGACGGCCTCGAGGGCGGCTTCCACGGCCTGCCGATGGCTGGGGTTGGCCCAGTAGCGCGGCATAAGACGCTGCCACAGCGGATCCTGGCGTATCAGGCCGTAGCGGCCGGTCAGCACCGTCTCGCGCACCGAAATGGGAAAGTCCCACTCCATGTTCTCCTGCTGGGCCATGTAGGCGATGTTGCCGGCACGGCGCTGTGCGGCAGGGCTCTCGCCGAGGATCCGCAGTTCGCCGCGCAGCGGCGCGAGACTGCCGATGACCAGATTCAGCAGACTCGATTTACCGGCGCCGTTGGGGCCAACGATGGCTGTCCATTGACCTTGTGGCAGCGTCAAGGTGATGTCCTCCAGCACGGGCTGCTGGTGGTAGGCCGCATAGAGACGGCTTGCTTGAAGCGCCGGAACTGTATCAGTCATGTCCACCACCCAGGGTGTCGCGCAGCAGCCGGACGTTGTGGCGCAGCATGCTGGCATAATCCGGTGCGTCGCCGTCCGGCTCGCTGAGGGAGTCGACGTAGAGGGGGCCGGCGATCGCCACCTGGGTTTCGTCGGCCACGCTGCGCACGTGGCGATCGGAGATGGTGCTTTCCCAGAAGAGGGCGGCCGGCTGTTTCTCCTCGATCAGGTCGACGATGCGCATGATCTGGCGCGGCGAGCCCTCTTCCTCGGCGTTGGTGCCCCAGATGCCGTCATGCTCGAAGCCGAAGGCATCAGCGAAATAGACGAAGGCCGCTTCACTGGTGATAAGCAGACGCTGTTCTTCGGGAATGGTCGCGAGGGCTTCGGTCAACTCGTCGAACAGTGAGAGCAACGACTCTCCCAGCGACTCGGCGCGTGCCTGGAAAGCCTCGGCAGCCTCGGGTCGCGCCTCGGCGAAGGTTTCAGCGATCACCTGGACGTATGCGGCGGCGGCGCGCGGGTCCATCCACAGGTGCGGGTCGACTTCGCCGGCGTAATCGCCGGTCGCGATCGGTTGGGTGGGATAGCCGCTCTGCTCCGCCAGGGCGACCACCGGCACGCCGTCAAGCACCGTGGCATTGACCTGGCTCATCCACTGCTCGAGGCCGTAGCCGTTATAGAACACCAAGTCGGCCTCTTCGAGCGTGATGAAGTTGCTCGGAACCAGCTCCCATTCATGCACCTCCGCACCAATCGGGGTCAGCACGTCGACCTGGGCATCCTTGCCGGCTACCTTGCTGACCAGGTCACCAATCACGGAAAAAGTGGCGGCCACTTTGAGCGGCGGTTCCTCGGCCTGGGTGGTGGTCGACAACACTGTGATCGACAACGCTAACGCAAGGGCGCTGAGGCGCTTGAAACCTCTGGGGGCCGTCATCGGGCACTCTCCTCTGGTGGCTGACCGCTGATAGTCAGTTGTTACGTTTTGGCGAGTTTGTGAGCGCATAGCTACTATTTTAGCCAAGGTTAACTTATTAGGTAGTAGTAAATCTCTATCGGGCTCTTGTTGCTGCCCTATGAGCAGATTGGCTATATTGGCGCGATGACCGACTTCCCGAACGATGTGACACCGGATCGCCTTTGCAAGGCGGATGCCCTGCCGCCCAGCGACCAACATGCGCGGCAGTACGCTGCCGTGCGCAGTGCCCATGAAACCGAGCTACTCGAGGATTACGTAGAGCTGATCGCTGACCTGCTCCAGCATCAGGGTGAGGCGCGCTCGACGGATGTCGCGGCGCGAATGGGGGTCAGTCAGGCCACGGTGTCAAAGACGGTGGCCCGGTTGAAGAGCCTGGAGTTGGTCTCCAGCAAGCCCTATCGCTCGCTGTTTCTCACCGAGAAGGGCGAGGCGATGGCGGCCATGTCGCATCAGCGTCATGCCATCGTGCTGAAGTTTCTGCGTGCCTTGGGCGTCAGCGATCACACGGCGAGAATCGATGCCGAGGGCATGGAACACCACGCCAGCCAGGAAACCCTGGATATCATGCAGCGTTTTTCGCGAGAGCAGGAGCGTGGGAGTTCCTGAGTCGGTGAAGCGTGTAGCTACCAGCCGGACGGCGATCGGTTTTCAAACGTCGAAGAACGTTCGCGCAGCCGCTTCCGGGTCCGGCTGGCCGCAGATCGCCGAAATCACCGCGGCCCCCCGGGCGCCGGCCGCGCGCACCCGTGCCGCATGTTCGGCCTGAAGCCCGCCGATGGCCACCGCCGGCAGCGGGCTTGCCGCGACCAGCGTGGCCAGTCCGTCGAAGCCCAGCGGCCGCGCATGGTTCTGCTTCGTTCCGGTGGCGAAGACCGGCCCCAGGCCCAGATAGTCCAGCGGGCCCGGGTCCAGCCGTGCCATCTGCTCGAAGTTCTGCACCGAGAGCCCAAGAATGGCCTGTTCGCCCATCGCCTGGCGCGCCAGGGCCACGTCGCCATCGTCCTGGCCTAGGTGGAGACCATCCGCCTCGCTGGCGAGCGCCACGTCCAGCCGGTCATTGACGATCAGCGGCACGCCGCTGCCGGCCAATGCGGTCTTCAGGCGCCGCGCCTGGTCGATCAGCGCGTCGTCGCTGGCGTGCTTGTCGCGCAATTGCACCAGTGTCACGCCACCGCGTACCGCGGCCACCACGGTTTCCACCAGGCCATGGCGGGCGCAAAGTCGGGGGTCGGTTACCAGATAGAGGGAAAGGTCGACTCGCATAGGCTCACCGGAAAGAGTTGTCGGGCCTCGATCATACCTGCCCGCAGCCATGGCGTCAGGGGGCGGGGCTTGCCGCGCCCAGGAAGCGATCCTGCCAGTAGTCGACGTCCAGCGGTACGCTGACGACCTGGCGACCCCGTCCCGGGGCATGGATCATCTGGCCGTTGCCGCGATAGATGCCGACATGGGTGGCCTTGCGTCGATCGCCGAAGAACAGCAGGTCGCCCGGGCGTGCCCGGCGGGCCTCTGGCAGGCTACGAAATTGATCGTCGGCGGTGCGAGGCACTGAGATTCCGGCGGCACGATAGGCGAACTCGACGAGCCCGGAGCAGTCGAGTCCTCCCGGAGAATTGCCGCCGAAGCGATAAGGGGTCCCCAATGCCCCCTCTGCCGTAGCCAGTATCAGGGCTCTCTCGATGGACACGTCTTCGTCTGGTCTTGGGTCATGGGTCGCCAGGTCACGGCTGGCGCAGCCGGCAAGCAGGCTGAGCAGCGCAAGGTAGGCAAAAAGACGCCAGGTAGTGGGCCGGTTGGGCATGTCTTTTGCTCCTGCTCAGTGGTCATGCCACTACATTAGCTTTTGCCGCCGATCATCTCGCCGCCATACTGGTCTGACCAGGTCAGCACCCCATAGGTCAGGCCGGCTTCTGCTAGCAGGTCGCGGATCTCGCCGGTGCCCATGAAGGTCCGGGTGTGCCCCTGGCAATCGGATAGCGTCGCGACCCCGTTGACGTGGTGTAGGCGCACCGTATAGATGCCGTCCTGGGACTCCACCTCGATGAGGGGGGGGTGAAGCCGTTGGCCACGGCCCTGGTGAGCTGCTTGTGGGTGAGGTGGTCACCAATGGTCAAGTCGGTGTTGGGCATGGTGTTATCTCTTTGGAGGCAATCGTACAATAAGAGTAGGATTTTGTGGCCGCTTTTTCCAAATAATCCCGTCGGCTGGTCGGCACGGGTCATCCTGCCGTCCGTTTGTTGTACAGTTCTTATGCATTGAGGCGCTGGGAGTGTCTCGCGGCTGGAAATATCCCGGTCAGGGCATCATTATTCCGGAAGGGAACCTACCGCGACCCAGCTAGCGATAAAGGAGAGTGGCCATGAACTTCAAGGGTGAGCAGCACCCCGGTGTCAAGATGCCTACGGGAGACTCCCTCGGTTTTCGTCTCAACCACACCATGCTGCGGGTCAAGGACCCGGAACGGTCACTGGCTTTCTACACCCGTGTCTTCGGCATGAGCGTACTGCGTCGTCTCGACTTCGAGGAGCTGGGCTTCTCGCTCTATTTCCTGGCCAGGCTGGAAGAGGAGGAGCATGTGCCGGAGGAGAAAGGCGAACGGACCGTCTGGACCTTCAGCCAGAAAGGCCTGCTGGAACTGACCCATAACTGGGGCACCGAGGATCAGGCCGATTTCGCCTACCATGACGGCAATGCCGAACCCCAGGGCTTCGGTCATATCTGTTTTTCGGTGCCCAACCTCGATGCCGCCGAGGCCTGGTTCGATGCCAATGACGTCGAGTTCATCAAGCGTTCGGACCAGGGCAAGATGAAGGACGTGGTCTTCGTCAAGGACGCGGACGGCTACTGGATCGAGGTGGTCCAGGCCGACCGGCTGGCCGGCCTGGGTGAGACACCGCTGGATAAGTGAGCGCGCACTCAAGCGAAGGCGTAGACATCCATGGTCAGCACCCCTTGCTCCACGCTGTGATGCAGCCGCCTGGCCTGCCCCCCGGCGCCCATGGCTACCAGCAGCGGCAGGAAATGTTCCGGCGTGGGGTGGTTGCGCCTCGCCTGTGGCGCTAGCTCCCACTCCTGCAGGGCGTCGCGATCACCGGCTTCGAGGCGGAAGTGAATCCAGTCGACGAATTGGCTGACCCACTCGGGCGTTGGGACCTGCCCGGCCTGCATCTCGGCCAGGTTGTGGGTCAGGCTGCCCGAGCCGATCACCAGTACGCCGTCGCATCTCGCCCCGGCCAGCTTCCCGCCCAGCTCGACCAGCTGTTGGTTCGACCACTCGACCGGTAGCGACAGCGAGACGACGGGAATATCGGCCTCCGGGAACATCAGCGAGAGCGGCACCCAGGCACCATGGTCGAGGCCGCGCTCGGTGGGCACGGCATTGAGTTCCCGGGCGAATCGCCTGGCCAGTTCGGGCTCGCCCGGTGCGGGGTACTGGCAGTCGAACAGCGCCTGGGGGAAGCCACCGAAGTCGTGGATGGTCTCGGGCCGGGGGCTCGTGCTCACCATCAACTGGCGGGTGGTCCAGTGGGCCGACACCACCAGGATGGCTTCGGGGCGCAACGCCCGCCCCAGCTCGCGCAGGAAGTCGTGGGCCGGCCCCGGTGTCAGGGCCAGCATCGGGGAGCCGTGGGAAATGAAGAGGCTGGGTTGCATGGTGTTCTCCTCGCGGCATGGCGCCGACGGGCGACGCCATGCGAATGACGTTCAAGCGGTTGACGATCAGGCGAAGCGACGGCTGACGACGAGGCTACCGCTCCCCAGGCCGGCCTGCACCAGCAGTGCGACGGCCCAGAACACAGGATACTCCCAGCCGCCACCCGGGTTGGAGAAGACCCAGCCATTGCCGGCATGCACCCAGGCGGCGCCGATCAGCACCGGAATCAATGCCAGGCTCACCCAACGCGTATAGACGCCGAACAGCAGGGCCAGGCCACCGCCGATCTCGGCGAAGATGGTCAGGTAGGCGATGAAACCGGGCAGGTCGAGGGATTCGAAATAGCCGACGGTGCCGGGCACGGTGAAGACGAACACCTTGAGCAGGCCGTGGGCCAGGGTCATGATGCCGAGCGACACCCGCAGCAGGGCGGTGGCATGGGCCTGGATTGCCTGCTGGGAGCCGCTGAGCGGCGCGCTGTAAGACGGCGTGGTATGAGACGGCGTGTTGTGAGAATGAGTGGCTTGCATGGAAAGACTCCGTGTTGTGTCAGGGGATGCCTGTCACTCTATGCTGCCCTTTCCCCGGGATAATCATCGCTTGACGAACAACATCATTGCGCAATGGGCGACAATCCAATCTCCCGCTCCCACTCGGGTGGGTCGCCCCAGGCCTCGGCCAGGAAGTCGAGCAGCCGCTCGACCTTGGCCGGCAGGTGGCGCCGCGCGGGGTAGACCCCGTGGATGCCTATCGTCACTGTCGCCTCGTCGACCAGCAGCGGCACCAGGCGCCCACGCTGGATGCTTTCGGTGACCAGAAAACTTGGCTGATGGGCGATGCCGAGCCCGGCCTCGGCGGCCTGGGTCAGCACGTCGCCGTTGTTGCTCTCCAGGGGGCCGTGCACCATCAGTCGCTGCCCACCGAACTGCCACTCGCTACCGTTGGCCGTGCGATAACGCAGGCAGCGATGATCGGCCAGCTCCGCCAGCGTGCGCGGCTCGCCGTAGCGTGCCAGGTACTCCGGCGAGGCGCACAGCAGCAGGCGGCAGCGGGCCAGGCGGCGGGCGACCAGGCTGGAATCGGGCAGCTCGCCGATGCGAATCGCCAGGTCGTAGCCCTCCTTCAGCAGGTCCACGCGGCGGTCGTTGAGGTCGAGGCGCACCTGCAGCGCGGGGTGCGCCAGCATGAAGCGTGTGATCGGTGGCGACAGGAAGCGCGTGCCGAATGACATCGGGCCGTTGACGCGCAGCCGGCCGCAGACCTCAGTGCTGCCGGCGCCCAGCTCGGCCTCGGCGTCTGACAGCGCCTGCAGGATGCCCTGGGCGTGGGCCAGGTAGCTCTCGCCGGCCTCGGTGAAATGCAGGCGCCGGGTCGTGCGTTGCAGCAGTCGTACGCCCAGGTGGCTCTCGAGTTCCATGATCAGCCGCGAGACCCGCGTGTGCGACAGGTCCAGCGCCTCCGCCGCGCGGGTGTAACTGCCGAGTTCGGCGACGCGCACGTAGGCGCTCATGGCGTCCAGCAGGTTCATGGTCTCTCCTCACGTCGCGTCAATAGTCGGTCATCTCCAGATAACCGACGCCCCGGTTCTCGCCGCTATCGGCATCGCGGGCGACCACTTCTCCTTCCCAGTAGGGCACGCTGGTGTCCATCCAGCGCTCGGCATGGGGGGCCTCGACGATCAGGTCGAGCTCGGCACGGGGGATTTCCAGGCGCCAACGGGTCGGCACCTCGCGCCCGGCGGCCTGCCGGGTGCCGAGCGGTTCCATGTGGATCTCGTCCGGCGTCAGCGCGGTGGGCTCGCCCTCGGGGCTGATCCAGGTGCCTGAGCGGTAGTCGCCGCCGTCCGTGGCGCCGCCGCGCAGTCGGAAGGCCATCAGCTTGTAGCCGCTATCCAGGTGCAGCGAGAACCAGTCCCAGCCGCGCTGCTCGGCCCCCAGCAACTGGCTGCTCCACTCGCGGTCGAGCCAGCCGCGCCCGCTCACCGTGCGCGTCTCGCCATCCAGGGTGACCTCCCCTTCGATACGCCAGAACGGCTGGCTGTAGTACATCGAGCCAGAGGACATCGAGCCAGAGGACATCGAACCAGAGGACATCGAGCCCTGGCCGTCGGCGGATTTCTGGCTGAAGCCGTTCTCGCCGTGGAGCACCAGCGGGCCCTCGGCAGTGAGGGTCAGGTCGTAGCCGAAGCCGCCGTACTCGTCGTCCTGGTGCGCTGTCAATTCAAGCTCGTCGAAGGTGTCTGTGTCGGGCTCATCGTCTGACGTTTCGTCTGATGTTTCTATATGGCTAGCCAGCTGCCAGTGGTCGATCCAGGCCCGGAACGGCTCGGCCCGTGCACCGGCCTGGCCATCCCGCTCTTCGAGATCGTCGTCGGAATGGCTGCGAGCAAAGCGTTCCGCTACCCGGTGGGTCTCGCCCCGGGAGACCGCCATGTGCGCCATCCACAGCTGGTCGGCGGCCCAGGGCGTGGATTCGGGGCGTTCACCTGGAGGGGTGAGCGCCTGGCGAAACAGGGTCCACTGCAGGCCCAACGGTTCGCCTCTGTCGTCCTCCAGGTTGGCGGTGAGGTACCACCACTCGATGCGGTAGTCCGGATGGGCGGCATGGTCCTCGGGGAAGCGCAGGGTGATGCCTTCATGGGCCTGGGCGAAGTCGCCGGCCTCCTCGCCCAGCCCGGCGAAACCGGCGGGCTCGCCGGGTGCGGCGCCATCTCGCCCGGTGTCGCAGCTGGCAAGCCACAGCAGCGTCAGCGGTATCACGACCAGCCTGGTGCCACTCATGTATTCACCTCCTCGGCCAGCAGTGCCCGGGGTGGGGTGCGCCACAGCGTGATGGCGGGCAGGGCGGTCGCCAGCAGGGCGACTGCCACGGCGGTGGCCAGGGTCAGCGCGATCTCCATCGGGAACAGGAACAGCGGCAGGCGCCAGCCGAAGGCGGCGACGTTGATCACCGCCACCAGGCCCAGGGCGAGGACGATGCCCAGTGGAATCGCCAGGGCGCCGGTCACCAAGGCGGCGCCGCCGAGCTGGCCCAGCTGTACCTGGACCAGCTGGGCCCGGGGAATCCCCAGCGCCCAGAGCGGCGCCAGCTGGCGACGTCGCTCACGGGCCTGGGCCAGCAGGCTGGCCAGCAGTGCCAGGGCCGCCACCCCCAAGGTCAGCGCACTCAGCGCCCGGGTGATGGTGAAGGTACGCTCGAAGATGCCGGTGGCGATGCGTTTCACCTCGCGCTGGTCCACCAGGCTGTCGCTGCCCAGGCCGAAGTGTTGGCTCAGGGCCTGGCCCAGCGCCGCCTCGTCGGCGCCTGCCGCCAGCACGATGCCGATGGAACCCGGCGGTGCGCCGAAGCGGCTGGCCAGCTGGGCAGTGGCAAACAGCACTTCCCCCTGGGTGTTGCCGTAGTCGGGATAGACCGCTACCACGGTGGCTTGCTCTTGGCCCCGGGGGGCGCTCAGGGTCAGCCTGTCGCCTGGGGTCAGCCCCTCGCTGATCGCCAACTGCTCGTTGATGAAGGCCTCGCCGCCGCCGAAGGCCTGCCAGGCGGCGTCACGGCCCGCGAGGGTGTCCAGCAGTGGCCAGCTCGGCATCAAGGCGTCGCCGGGGGTAATGCCGTAGAGGTGGGTCGGCAGCGCCAGATCCCGAGTGTTGCCGCCGCGCTTGACCTCGTACAGGGTGGCCTCGATACGGCGGGTGGGCAGCCGTTCGGCCACCTCGCGCCGTTCGCCGAGCCAGGTTTCGATTTCCTCGAACTGCTCCGCCGGCGGGCGCAGGTAGAGGTCCGCTACCAGGCGCTGGTCCAGCCAGTCGAGGAAGGTGAGGCGAAAGCCACCGACCATGCTGCTCACGCCCAGGTTGGCGGAGAGCGCGATCAGCAGAGCCATCATGGCCAGCGACAGCCGCGGCAGCTGGAGCTGCAGGTCGGCCAGGGCCCACTGGGCCAGTGGCCGGCGGCGCGCCAGCCGTTCCAGCGCGGCGATAAAGGCTGCCAACAGTGGCGGCAGCCACAGGGCGCTGGCCAGCAGCAGCGCCGCCATCAGGCCGAAACCGGCCAGCAGCCCTTCACCCGGCGGCTGCCCGGCGAGCCAGGCCCACAGCACCAGGCCGGTCAAGGCCACCAGGGCACCGGCCAGGGTCATGAAGGTGAGCTGGCGCCGGAAGCCCGCCCGCCAGGCCTGGGCCTGGCCCAGCCCCAGCACGCTGAGCCGGGCGGCGCGCCACAGCACCCCGGCGCCGGCCAGGAAGAGCCCGCCCAGGGTGACGGCGATTCCGCCAACCCAATAGTGCCAGGGCAGG
This sequence comes from Halomonas sp. DQ26W, assembly GCF_003339685.1. GTDB lineage: Bacteria > Pseudomonadota > Gammaproteobacteria > Pseudomonadales > Halomonadaceae > Halomonas. Next base: position 144,825 of record NZ_QPKI01000004.1, read on the forward strand.
TTGAGTTCGGCGGTTACGCCGGCGCCATAGAGGCTGCCCAGGGTGGCGGCCACGTCCGGCAGCAGCAGCCGTGCCAGCCATACGCCGCTGACGATACCGGCGAGCGCACCAATGATGCCCAGCAGCAACAGCTCCAGGGCCAGCAGCCCCACCAGGCGGCGCCCCGAGACGCCCAGCGCCCGCAGCGTGCGCAACATGGCCAGGCGCTGTTCCAGCGCCAGGCCCAGCGCCGCCTGAACGATGAACAGCCCCACCACCAGCGCAAGCAGTGCCATGGCTGTGAGGTTGAGGTGGAAGCTTTCGGTGAGCTGGCCCGGCGAGGCCAGCGTGGCCGCCCGGCTCAGTACCAGGCCTGTAGGGGCTTCGTCCAGGGCATGGGGGGCGGTGACCAGCCGCGACAGCGTCTCGCCACTGTCGAGCAGCATCGCGGCCGCGGCGATATCCATCACCAGGGTATCGGGAGGCAGCGAAGGTGCCAGCACAAGCGGTGGTAGTGGCCGCCCGTCGACCAGGCGCGGTTCGCCGCCTGGCGCCTGGCGATCCGCTACACCCAGGGCGGGCAGGGTGTCCGGGGCCACGCGGGTCTGCCACGGCGGGGTGAGAAAAATGGTCAGGTCACCTGGTCTTGAAGAGAGGCTGCCGGCGGTGGCGAAGGCATTGTCGCCGGGCAGGGTGAAGGGCTCGATGCCGATCACCGTCAGCCGGGTGCCATCGGGGGCCTCCAGCGTGCCCTCCAGCAGCGGCGATATCGGCAGCCCGGCGCGGCGCAGGCGCAGGTAGTCATCCCGGGTCAAGGGTTGGCCGTCGCGGCGCTCCAGGCGGTCGAGCCCGGTGGTGAATAACGCCTCGGCGCGGGCGTAGCTGTCGCGGGCCGAGGCATTGATTGCCTGCACGCCGCTCCACAGGGCGCTAGCCACCCACAGGCCCAGCAGCAGCATGGCGAGTTGGCCCGGATGGCGCTTGTAGTGGGAAAGCAGTGTCGCCAGGGTAGTGAACATCAGCGATGGCTCGCCTCTCGTTCATCAACGGGGCCGAGCCGGCCGTGGGTCAGCCGCAGGCAGCGGTCCAGCGGCGCGGCCACCTGGGAGCTGTGGGTCACCATCAGCAGGGCGCTGCCGCTCTCGCTCACCAGCGAAAGCAACAGGCCTAGCACCTCGTCGGCACTGGTCTCGTCCAGGTTGCCGGTGGGCTCGTCGGCCAGCAGCAGCGCTGGGCGAGGTGCCAGGGCGCGACCGATGGCCAGGCGCTGCTGCTGGCCACCGGAGAGCTGTTCCGGGTAGCGTTTCTCCATGCCGGAAAGGCCGAGCCGTTCGATCAGGTGGGCCGCCCACTCCGGGTCGCACCGCCGGGCAAGTCGGGCCTGCAGGCGCAGGTTGTCGCCAACGTTCAGGCTCGGCACCAGGTGAAACTGCTGGAACACCAGGCCCAGGGTATCGCGGCGCAACCGGGCCCGGGCGGGCTCGTCCAGCGACGAGATAGCCTGGCCGGCGACCGACACTTCGCCGGCCTCCGGCAGGTCGAGGCCCGCCGCCAGATGCAGTAGGGTCGACTTGCCGCTGCCCGACTCGCCCATCAGCGCCAGGCTCTCCCCGGCAGCGAGCCGCAGGTCGATGCCGTCCAGCACCTGAAGCGGCCCCTGGGGTGTCGCGTAGGACTTGTGGACCTGGCGGAATTCGAGCATGGATGAGCCTTTCCCAGGAAAACGCGTATCGTCCCACAGGCTGGCTGCCTAGGCGAAGATGCGCTCGAATTCATCCGTGAAGTCGGGAGAAGCGGGTTGAATCCCGATCAGGGCACGGCAGAGTTCGAGCAGCTTGCGTGCTGTCTGGAATAACATGTCGCTGAGGCCGTGGAGCAGATTGAAATGCTCGGCGACCTCTCTGTAATCCGTGGCATAGTCATGTGCTGCCATGTTGCGAACCATGCGGCAGCGCTGCCAGTCGTCCATGGAGTCGATCACGCCCTGTTTTTCGAAGAAAGACAACACTTTGAGAAAGCTGTCAGTAGGCTCCCCCATCAGCAGGGCGCAGTGACGCATGGCGGAAGCCAGGGAGTCCTGAAGCTTGGCGAATCGCTCGTTGATGGCGGCCAGGGTTTCGAACAGGTCGACGTCCTTCTTGCGCGTTTCTAGTTCGGCTGCGTCGATCGGCCAGTGGAGCTTGCCATCCGACTGATGAAGGAACCATGCGCAGCGCTGAATGGCTTCGAGCAGCTTGGCCAGGTGTCGGCGCTGTTCTTCGAGCAGATCGTGCGTCATGCGGCCTCTTCCAATGGGCAGCCCTGTGTGAGGGCGATGGCCTGGAAAGGTGAAGGAGTCCTATCCCGCGAGTAGGCCAGAAGATCCACTGGCAGGAAAAGCCTCTCTTCAAGCTTACCCTTGATTTCGGCTAGGATCAGGCGTGCCAAAGGGGTTGGCGAGATGAGTAACAGATCGAGATCGCCGCCCTTGCGGTTGTCATCCAGGCGCGAGCCGAACAGTCGCACTTCGACGTCTTTGCCGGCGATGTCGCGGACGGTCGTTAGAATGGTGTGGATCTGTTCGTGCGTCAGGCGCATGCGACGTACTCCATCAATGGCATGATGAGTCTAGCATCATTGCGCAATATCACGCTTACAGGTGAGCCAGCCTTGACCGTCACGGTGTCCATGCATTTCGTCAACGAGCTGTTTCGCGGCGTTCCTGCCGTCGGGAATGACCGTAGGAGCTATCTCGAGCGCGCGGGGATTTCGCCGTTCCTGCTTGCGGCGCCCCATGGGCGTGTCACGGTGGAGCAGTTCGCCACCCTTTATCGGCTGCTGGTGAACGAGTATGACGACGAGACGCCGGGCTTCTTCGCCCGGCCGCTGCGGGGCGGCACGCTCAAGCTGCTCTGCTTGAGTGTGCTGGAGGCGCCGACGCTAAAGGTGGCGCTGCATCGCTACACGCTGTTCTTCCGCATCGTGCTGGATGACTTCGGCTATGAGTACACCGTCGAGGACGATCTGGTCAGGGTGGCGCTGGTGGAGCGACAGCCGCCGGCGGGCAGCCGGATCCTGGTCCACGAGCTGATGCTCAAGCTGTTCCACGGCATCGCCTCGTGGATGATTGCCCGCAAGATCCCGCCGATCATGATGGAGTGCGCCTACGCCCAGCCGGCACACAGCGCCGACTATCTCTATTTCTACCCCGGCAAGGTGCGCTTCGACCGTGCCGAGACTGCCATCTACTTCGACGCCGCGCTGCTCGAGCAGCCAATCCGCCAGACCAAGCAGAACCTGGGCGCCTTCCTGCGCCGGGCACCCGCCGACTGGTTCTACGTCTCCTTTGCTGATCGCCTGGTCTCGCATCGGGTGCGCGAGCATCTCTCGCGCCACCTGGCTTCCTCGGGCTCGGTGCACGACGTGGCGCGAGAGCTGCACATGTCGGTGCGCACCCTGGCGCGTCGGCTGGCCGCCGAGGGCACCCATTTCCAGGCGGTCAAGGACGAGTTTCGGCGCGACTTCGCCATCCAGGCGCTGACTCGCAGCGAGCGGCCACTGCCGGCCATCGCCGACGAGCTCGGTTTCCGCGACCTGGCCTGCTTCAGCCGTGCCTTCAAGTCGTGGACCGGCAACTCGCCCGCCGCCTACCGGCGGGCGATCGCGTCCCTGCCCCAGCTTGCCTGAGGCACTTCTTTTGCCGCAGGCCATCTGGCTCAGACCACTTGATTCAGACCTCCTGGCGAATGCGCTTCTTCAGGCCGGTTCGATCTTGGCCTGATCTCGTGCCAGCTCCTCATGCCGAGTCCAGCGACGATAGAAGACGGTGACAAAGGTAGAGTTGATGACGATGAACAGCGAATACATGACAGGCATCAGCAGGATGAGCTGCTGAGTTTCACCGGCAAACGTCATGATGACGATCAACACCGCCAGCGGGCCATTCTGAATGCCGGTTTCCAGCGACACCGTTCTGGCTTTCTGGGGGTTCAGCCGTAGTACACGGGAGAACAGGTAACCGAAAGCGAAGCCGATGAGGCCTATCAGAATGACAGCGGCATAGACTTCCCAGCCGGTCTCAACCAGCAGACGCCAGTTTCTGGGCACCCAGGTCACCACCAGGAAGAGGATGACGACGGCGCCGAGAATCCCCCCCATCAGCTCGATGACGGCACCGATATTGGAGTTCCTGCGGCGCAGCCACATGCCGATAAGGGTTGGAATCAGCAGCACGAAGAGCAGCCGAGCGATCTGATCCGGCGGGATGCGGAAGGCATCATCGATGCCCTGGGTGTAAAACTCCATTAGCAAGGGCACCATGACGAAGCCTGCCAGGGTGGAGCAGATGGTCATCATGATGCTCAAGCTGAGCAGACTTTTCGAAAAATAGGCGAAGATATTGGACGTCGTACCGCCGGGCATGCAGCCAATCAGCACCAGGCCCACCGTTTGCTCAGCAGTCAGGTTCAGCACTCGCGATAACAGAAAGGCGATCAACGGCATCAGCATGTACTGGGAGGCAAAACCAACCCCAACTGCCTGAGGGTGGCGCAAGGCCAGCCTGAAATCCTTGAAGGTCAGCGATGACCCCATGCCGAACATGATGATGACCATCATGATGGACAATAAACTCTCTTCCAATGGACTCAGCATGCCTTATGCTCCAACATTGTTGTTATCAATCCCGATAAATCAACCGATGAGCCGATCAATCGCCAGTGACTGCGGCTCGCACTTCCTTGCGCAAGACCTTGCCAACCGGTGTCTTGGGCAACTCGCTCCAGAACACGACTTTTTTGGGCACTTTGTAGGCAGCCAGTTCCTGCTTGCAGTGCGCGATGACCTCCTTCTCGGTGACGCTCTCCTCACGCAAGACCACATAGGCATGGACGGCTTCTCCGGTCTGGTCGTCGGCTACCCCAATCACCGCTGATTCCTGTACTTGGGGAATGCGGGCAATGCAGTCTTCGACTTCATTGGGGTAGACGTTGAAACCGCTGACCAGAATCATGTCCTTCTTGCGATCGACAATGCTGAAATGGCCGTCTTCGCTCATGACACCGATGTCGCCCGTGTAGAACCAGCCATTCTTGATGGCGTTGGCGGTTTCCTGGGGGTTATTCCAGTATCCCTTCATGACCTGTGGCCCGCGCACGATGATTTCGCCCGGCTCACCGACCGCTACCGGCTCGCCCTGCTCATCGACAATGCGCACATCGGTATCCGGGGCGGGTATTCCGATGCTGTCGGACCGCTCCTGGCCGATGGGGTTGAAACAGATGACCGGGGACGTTTCCGTCAGGCCATAACCCTCGGCAATGGGGCTACCCACCACCGCGCGCCACCGCTCGGCTACCGCCTTGTGCAGTGCGGTACCGCCAGCCAATGCTACCTTCATGGATTGAGGTGGATAGACGGTGAACCATTCCTCGTTCAACAGGGCGTTATATAGGGTGTTGACGCCCGAGATCCAGGAAATGGGGTAGTTGTCGAAAGCACGCTGGCAATTTTGAATCGGGCGTGGGCTGGGCACCAGAACGTTGTGCGCTCCCTTATGGTAAAAAGCCAACAGGTTAACGGTGAAGGCAAAGATGTGGTAGATCGGCAAAGCCGTCAGGATGCATTCCTTGCCCGGCTCAATGTGATCACCGGCGACCGAATCGACCTGCTCCAGGTTACTGATCAAGTTGCCATGGGTCAGCTCGGCGCCCTTGCTGACCCCGGTGGTGCCTCCTGTGTACTGCAACAAGGCAGTATCCGACCGGGCCAAATGCTGCCAGTACTGGCGAACATCGATGCTGGCCGCGGCCTTCGCTTCCTGTCCTTTTTTCAAGGCTTGATCGATGGTGTCGACTACCAGCCGGTGTTTGGGAATCACCCGGTTCCAATACTTCAGTACTGCTTTTAAAACGCCGCGAACCACAGGCGGGAACCACTGAGCAACAGAGGTGACGACCACCTGCTTGATGCCAGTCTGTTTAATGATGGCTTCCAGCTTGTCGACAAACATATCGACGATGACCAGCGCCTGCGCACCGCTGTCATTTAACTGATGTTCCATTTCCCTTTTGGTGTAGAGCGGATTGACGTTCACCAGAATGCAACCAGCCTTGAGGATACCAAAAGCCACAACGGGCAGCGTCAGGCAGTTGGGCATCTGCACGGCCACACGGGTGCCGGCTTCCAGCTTGAGGCACTCGCGCAAATAAACGGCGAAGGCGTCCGACATTTCATCGACTTCGGCATAGGTCAGACGACCATTCATGCCGTTAGGCATGCAGGTGGTGAAGGCGAGTTGCTGGCTGTAGTTTTGCCCTGCCGCCTGGATGAGCGCCGGCAGGTTATCGTGTGAATGGTGACTGTCTGTTGCTTCACCGGCTTCAGATCGAGCGGCCCGGTAATGGCTCATCCAGGGTTTGTTGTCGTAATAGTGAACATTCGACATGAAGGGCCTCTGGTGAAGGGTCTGTCTGCGCAAAGCTGGAAATCCCTGGCCCGTCACAGTGCCTCAGTCCCTTTTTTATGGTTCTACGCAGACTGGCGTGAAGAGGCCGCAGGCCTCCCGGCGGGGTTGCCAGTGCCAGCGACCATCGCCAACGCCGTGGCCTCCGCCAAGGCGCCTGACGGCGCCAGTCGCGATGGAAACCAGCGCTCCAACAAGGTCAGCAGTAACCGCGCTGTAGGAGTATCTTTAGATCACGACTGGAGGCCGCAGGCCTCCCGGCGGTGTTGGAAACGTTACGGTTATCGCCGTGGCGGCGGCCTCCTCCAAGGCGCCTCTCGGCGACAGTCGCGATGCAGAGTCGGGGCGCCGAACCGAGCGCTCCAACAAGGAGCGCCTGCGTCGCTATCGCCGAGGCGTCCTTCCACAATGCAGTCTGTGCAGAGCAGGTTCACGCCAAAGTGTGAAGAACCTTTTTTATAGCTTCCTACAGTATCCAACTCTGCTACTAAGCAACAATAGCTGTATAGACGTTTCATGGGAAATTGCACAGACCCCGGCAGCCTGTGGATAACCTGTGTGTTTTCGTGTGAACTTTTGTGCGTAAGGTGTTGGCCGGCTGTGGACGGTATCATTGCGGCCGGCTGCGACGCTGATTCATTGCAGGAGGAAACCCGTGCCGCGGGTTTACGCATCGCGGCAGACTTTGTGCATTTCGTGCCGAATGTACGGGCCAGTAAGCCCTTGAAGCAGCGGGGGCGCCATTGGCGCCCCCGCTGTGGATTACGCTGCCGCTAGCGGCCTGCTCGGTACCGTCCGGTCAATGGCTATGGCCATGCCCGTGATCGTCGTCATGGCTGTTGCCGTGCCCATGATCATCATGGCCGGGCTCGGCCAGGGCGTCATGCAGCACCTGGGCGTTGTGGCGCATCATGCCCAGGTAGGTGCTGGCGTCGCCATCCGTGGCCAGGGCGTCGGCATACAGGGTGCCGGCGATGGGCAGCCCGGCCTCTTCCGAGAGCTGGTTGATGATCGCCGGGCTGGTCATGTTCTCGTGGAACAGCGCCTTGACGTTCTGCTCGCGAATCACGTCGATCAACTGTGCCATGTCGGCGGCACTGGGCTCGGCTTCGGTGGAAAGCCCCACCGGCGAGAGGAAACGGATGCCATAGGCATTGGCGAAGTAGCCGAAGGAATCGTGGCCGGTGATCACGCTGGTGGAGGCGGGAATCTCGCCGATCAGCTGACGAATCTCGTCATCGGTGGCCTGCATTTCGTTGATGTAGCGCTCGGCGTTCTCGCGATAGGCGGCTTCGTTGTCCGGGTCGGCCTCGATCAGCCCCTCGAGGATATTGCCGACATAGACCTGGCCCATGGCGAGGTCCTGCCAGCCATGGGGGTCTTGCTCGCCATGGTCGTGATCGTCATGTCCACTGTCATCATGACCATGGTCATCGTGGTCATCGTGCCCATGATCGTCATGGCCATGTGCCTGGTCATGATAATCCAGCTTGTCGATGCCGTCGGTGGCGGTCACCAGCGGGCCGGCATAGTCGCTGGAATCGATCAGGCGCTCCATCCAGCCCTCGAAGAGCAGCCCGTTGAATACCACCAGGTCCGCATCGGCCAGGTCGCGGGCGTCGCGCGGGCTGGGTGAGAAGACATGAGCGTCACTGTCGGGGCCGACCAGCGAGGTGACCTCGACGTGCTCGCCACCGACATTCTCGACCATGTCGGCCAGGATGCTGAAGCTGGTAACGACCTGTACGCGTTCGGCGGCGAAGGCAGCCGGCAGGGCGAGCATGGCCGTAGCGCCAATCACCAGGGCGGAGGGCTTGATAGTACGCATGCAGTACTCCTTGGTTTGTTGTCGGTGTCTATGCGGCGGTCAGTGAGGCTCGGGAGCCCCGAGCGGTGCCGCACGTCGGCGCAGCCGCGCAGTCAGGCTGTGGTGGCGGCCGAACAGGGCGGAGAGCATGTAGCCCACGCCGGCCAGCAGGATGATGGCGGGGCCCGAGGGAATGCTGAGGTGATACGACAACAGCAGCCCGCCGGTACTGGCGATCATGGCCAGCACGATGGCAATGCCGATCAGCCCTTCCAGGCGCTTGCTCCAGAAGCGCGCGGTGGTGGCCGGCAGCATCATCAGGCCCACTGCCATCAAGGTGCCCAGGGTCTGGAAACCGGCGGTCAGGTTGAGCACCACCAGGCCGAGGAAGGTGCCGTGAACCAGGCCGCCACGCATGCCCTGGCCGCGCAAGAACAGCGGGTCGAGGCACTCCACCACCAGGGCGCGGAAGATGAGCGCCAGGGTGATCACGATCACGCTGCTGATCGCCGCGATCAGGATCAGGGCGGTGGTGTTCACGGCGAGGATCGAGCCGAACAGCACATGGGTCAGGTCGACGCTGCTGCCGCCCAGCGAGACGAGCATCACCCCGGCCGCCAGCGAAATCAGGAAGAAGCTGGCCATGGCGGAGTCTTCCCGGTGGCCGGTCATCTGCGACACGCTACCCGCCAGCATGGCTACCAGCAGCCCCGAGAGCACGCCGCCAAGGCTCATGATCGGCAGCGAGAAGCCGGCGAGCAGGAAGCCCAGCGCGACACCGGGCAGGATGGCATGGGCCATGGCATCGCCGATCAGGCTCATCCCCCGCAACATGAGGAACACCCCTATGGGAGGTGCCGCCAGCGACAGGGCCAAGCTGCCCACCGCGGCGCGCCGCATGAAGCCGTAGTCGAAGGGGGCGATCAGCCACTCGTAGAGCAGCGCTAGCATGTACTGACTCCCGGAATACCCAGCATCAATCGGGCGGTGCCGGCAACGGGGGCGTGCCCCTCGAGAATCGCCTGGGGCGAAGTCCAGTGGGCGTGGCCGTTGGCCAGTACCACAACCTCGTCAGCCAGCCGTGAGAGCTGCTCCATGTCGTGCAGCACCACGATAAGGGTGGCGCCGCTGGCGGCCATGTCGCGCAGCACCGTCATCAGCACGTCCACGGTTTCGCTATCGACGTTGGCGAAGGGCTCGTCGAGCAGCAGCAGCTCGGCTTCCTGCATCAGGGTACGGCCGATCAGGGCGCGCTGGCGCTGGCCGCCGGAGAGTTCACCCAGCGGGCGGTGCGCCAGGTGCGAAATACCCAGGCGAGCCATGACCTCGCGGCCGCGGCGATAGTGGCGAGCGCAGTACCCGGTCAGCGCCCCGTGGCTCGGCCAGCTGCCGGTCATGACCAGTTCTTCCACGCTCATGGGGAAGGTGAGGTCCAGTGCCAGTTGCTGTGGCAGCCAGGCGCGGCGCTCCTTGGGCACCGTACACGCCACGCGGCCGGCGACCGGCTTGAGCATGCCCATGATCCCCTGGATCAGCGTGCTCTTGCCGGTGCCGTTGGCGCCGACCAGCGCGGTGATGGCGCCGTCGCGAAAGCGACCATCCACATGCTCGAGCACGGTGCGATTGGCCTGGGCCAGCTGCAGGTTGTGGAGCTGCAGCCGGGTGTTGGGTTCCTGCTCCATCAGCCCCACCATCCTGCCGCCCATGAGACGGCCAGCCAGAGCGTGCCCAGCGGCGCGGCGGCCAGCAGCAGGCGCCGTGTGGCGGAAAGCGACATCAGCGAGAAATGGCAAGGCCCTTCCTGGCGGTGTCGATGCGAACGTGAGTGATGTGCCATGGGATTGGCCTCTCGGCGCGATAAGATAAACTAGGATATAACATAACAAATAACCCGGCCGGCGGGGAGGGGCACCAGCGTTTTTCGTGACTCAAAACCCGCTGGGGCGTGCGCTGGGTTGTGTAGCGCTCCGTGGCCGCAGGCTCGCGCAATCATTTCGTGCCTGAGGCCGGAATCGGTCATCGAACTATTCAGGCAACGTTATAACATAATAATGATTGCTGCAAAGTTATTGCGCAAGAAACCCACAAATCAAAGGGGCCATGCACCGTCAAGCCGCGGGTAAAAGCCGTCTCGCCCCCGCTCGGCGTGATTCAGTAGCGCAGCGCCACCCCGACCTGATTCGGCGCCACCAGCAGGGCATATTCACCTTTCAGGTGCATATCTCCCACCAACACCCGGGCCGGCTGGAAGCGGTTGATCGCTACCGAGGCTTGGCGCGGCTGGGTCTGCAGCTGCAACTCGCTGATCAACATACCGGTAGCGAAGTTGATCGCCCCGTCGCGTCCGCGCCCGTCGCCCACACCGATCAGCAGTCCCGAAGCCGTGTTCACGGCGAGCGAACCCAGCCGGGCTTCCAGGCTACGGCGTCGACGCTCCTGCTCGGCCACCGAGCGCATCAGCCGCCGGGCCCGGTCGATATCCTGATCAGCGTCACGCAACTCGCGGTAGGCCTGTGGGTGTGGCTGGCGATCCATCAAAGTGCCGCCCAGCGCCAGGGCCGACTTCACCACGCCCACCCGGGCGTCGTAGCGGTCGTCGCGGCTGCTTGACTCGCTGGCCTGATAGGCGTTCATCGCCAGAGTAGTGGCATACACCCCCGCCCAGCCGTATTGCCAGTAGTTGGCGTGCCGCTCGCCCCTGGCCAGGGCGTCTTCGTAGGCCTGGAATTCCTGAATGGGCTGCTGGGCCAGGGCAGGTACGGCAAAGACAACGCCCAGTAACAGAGTGAGGAGGCAGGCGAACAGGCGTGACGAGGACATGGACATCTCCATAGACATGGACAGACATTTTTTCGACCAAAGCCGAGCTGCCGACAGTGACCGGCATGCAGCGATACCGTAGAGTCTAGGCATTGTCTAAAAAGTCGGCGAGCGAAGGTCAGGCCAGGCAAAAATCGACAAAAAGACGGAGTTTGCGCAGTGTAAGTGAGTACTTTGAGTCAATTTTTAACGCTGTATGGCCAAGCGCAGCCAGTTTTCGGACAAGGTCTGAGAATACGTCATCTGGAGAACCTAATGCGACCGCCGCTCGACGATACCGCGTTCGATGTTGTCTTCCGTGAAGCGCGTACCCACTACGGTTTTCGCAATGTACCCATTGACGAGGCACTCCTGCGTCGTCTCTACGACCTGCTGAAGTGGGGCCCGACCTCCATGAACTGCCAGCCATCGCGCTATGTGTTCGTGACCAGCGTCGAGGCCAAGTCGCGGCTGCTGCCGGCGCTTTCCGAAGCCAACCGCGACAAGTCCTACCAAGCCGGTACCACCGTGATAATAGCCACCGACATCTGCTTTCACGAACACCTGCCGACGCTGTTTTCCAATTCGCCCAATGCGCGGGAGCACTTCGCGGCCAATCTCGAGACGGCCAGTGAAACGGCCTGGCGCAACGGCACCCTGCAGGGCGCCTACCTGATGATCGCCGCCCGCATGCTGGGGCTGGACGTGGGGCCCATGAGCGGCTTCGACAACGCCATGGTCGACGCCGAGTTCTTCCCCGATGGCCGCTACAAGAGTAACTTCCTGGTCAACCTGGGCATAGGCGACCCCGAGAGCCTGCGCCCCCGGGGCCCACGATTGAAATTCGACGAAGTGGCGGAAGTGGTCTGAGCCCGGTCAGCCGGGCCTTGTCGCGCATCGACTAATCCTGCAAGGCGAATTCCTCGGTATCGATATCCGCCTGCTGCTCCGCGCTGTAGCGGCCGCCGGCTATCTGGTCCGGGGTCATCATGGTGTTCAACCGGGCGACGGTCGCCGGGTCCAGGTCGAGCGTTCCCGCCGCCAGGTTCTCGTGCATATGCTCGATGAAGCGGGAGCCGGGAATCGGTATCACGTCTTCCCCTTGCGCCCTCAGCCAGGCCAGGGCCAGCTGGCCGGTGGTCACGCCCAGCTCGTCCGCGATGGCCTTGAGCTTCTCTAGCTGGCGCAGGTTGTGTGGCAGGTTCTCGGCGTTGAAGCGCGGCATGCCTCGGCGAACGTCGTGCTCCTGCAGCTGTGTAGTATCTGTCACGGCGCCTGCCAGAAAGCCCCTGCCCAGGGGGCTGAAGGCCACCAGCGCCGTACCCGACTCCCGGCAGGCCGTGATCAGCGCGATCTCGGGGTTGCGGGTCCACAGGGAAAACTCCGACTGCACCGCCGCGCGGTGGCCATGCCGCACTTGCTGGCCAGCATCACCTGGTCGCGCTTGCTCGCCAGGGCCTGGCCCACCACCTTCTCGTTGGCCGTCGCCCCGTAAAGCGTCGCGGTATCGAAGTGGCGATAGCCCATGTCGAAGGCCTCATCCAGGGCACGAATTGCCTCGGGCTCGGGAACGGGGCTGCCGTAGCCATGGGAGAGGTTCATGCAACCCAGGCCGATGGGGGGCGAGGCAACGTCCTTCAGGCGATCAAAGAGAGGCGACATGGGAATCCTTGTGGGTGGCAGGGGGAAGGCGCACGGGCGGGGCCGGTGGCGGTGATTGTCATCATGCCGAGGGTGGGCAGGGCATCGCAAGGTGGGGAGTCGAGACAGCCACCATCGATTGCATCGACGACTGTTGGAGGTAGCTTCAGCTCGCGACAGGCGGAGGTTGCCGTGGCTTGGCGTGGGCGGCTTGGTGTCGGCAATTGCCGTAGGGTTGCATCGACGACTGTTGGAGGTAGCTTTAGCTCGCGACAGGCGGAAGCTGCGGTAGCCCGATGAAGGCAGCTCGGTGTCGGCGGTTTCCGTAGGGTTGCATCGACGATTGTTGGAGGTAGCTTCAGCTCGCGACCGGCGGAGGTTGCCGTGGCTTGGTGAGAGCGGCTCGCATAGGGAAGAGCGAAGGGTCGGTTCGCTGAGCTAGGTCCATCGGATCCACTCGGCCAAGGCCTCGCGATTGGCGATCTCGATCTGCTGAGCGCGGGGGTCGACTTCGGAGTGGTTCGGGTTGACGCCAAGCTCACGTAACGCATAGAGCACCAGCGGGCCGCGACAGCGCAGCAGCAGCTCGCCATGCTCCATACGATAATCTCTGGCCACCAGCTCCCGCTCTGCCTGGGGTAGACGCTGGTCCGGGATCAGCTTCACTTCCACATAGGCATGCCATTGAGAATCCTGATTGCCACCATGTTCACCAAGCATGTCGCCACAGGGTTCCGGAATGCCGCGAAACCGGCTCAGCACAAAATCCCGAAACGCAAGATGCTTCTCGCAGAAAGCCCTTACGTGCCAACGCCTTGAGGCGAATACAAGGGTGTGGGGAACGATAATACGGTCCTCTCCAGTCGGGCTGGAAAACGAAGCGTAGTTGACTTCCAGGCGAAGGCCCAGCCGTGACGCCTTGACCAGCTCACGCACAACCTTTGGTGATACCTCGCGGCTGGGTAAAGGCAGCGACTCGGTATCGGCCGCGCCTAGCCCCAGCCCCGCAAAGGGCGAATCGAGATCGTGATCCGAACCCAGCAGGTGTAGGTACTCTTCGACCCGGCCACGAGTGAATTGGGGCGAGAAATCATCGGCCGGCAAAAACCCCTTGCGGGATTCGTCATACGTCAGGTTGTCCGGCGCAAGTGTCCGATATTGCTTGAGGACTTTCTGCGCCTGCTGGCGCCCGATGCCGAAGGCCTTTCCTAGCTGTGAAGAGGCCACTCGGCCCTCCCAGAGAGCCAGAATTTCGATCAACCGGTAGCGGGCAAGGGTGTCCCAGGGCAGTGGCGTAATATCGAGCATGTCAACTCCTCGTGCTGCTCTTTGAAGCTGTGATCTCTATCAACACCGGCCTGAAAAAGATGCTGGTTTCCTGGACAGTGGTGGTGGCTGTGAGGATAGGGTGCTTAGATAGGATACAGCTTAGAAACAATATACAGGCGCAGGGAGCCCGCATGGATGATCTGTCACCTTCCGACCTGAAAACTATTCTCCACTCGAAGCGTGCCAATCTCTATTACTTGCAACACTGCCGTGTGTTGGTGAACGGCGGTCGTGTCGAGTACGTCACCGATGAAGGCAGTCGGTCGCGCTACTGGAACATCCCAATAGCCAATACGACATCGTTGCTGCTCGGTACCGGCACCTCGATCACTCAGGCGGCGATGCGGGAACTGGCCAAGGCCGGCGTGCTGGTGGGCTTCTGTGGTGGCGGCGGTACGCCCCTCTTCGCTGCCAATGAGGTGGATGTGGATGTCGCCTGGCTGACGCCGCAGAGCGAGTATCGTCCCACCGAATATCTACAGCACTGGGTGCATTTCTGGTTCGACGACGAGAAACGCCTGGAGGCAGCGAAGGCCTTCCAACTGGCGCGCTTGAACAGGATCGAAGCATTGTGGGCGGACCGTTTTCTCACGGAGGCCGGCTTTACCGTTTCGGCGGATGCGCTCCATCAGGCGTTGGCAACACATCGCGATGCCATTGCCATGTCACCCAACACGACTGATCTGCTGACCCTCGAAGCACGCCTGACCAAGTTTCTTTTCAAACTCGCAACTCGTGCCGTGAACTACGGCGATTTTACTCGAGCCAAGCGCGGCAGCGGCACCGATCCCGCCAACCGTTTCCTCGACCATGGCAATTACCTGGCCTATGGCCTGGCGGCAAGTGCCACTTGGGTTCTCGGCATTCCGCATGGGCTGGCCGTGTTGCATGGCAAAACACGCCGAGGTGGGCTCATCTTTGACGTCGCCGACCTGGTCAAGGATGCCGTGATTCTTCCCCAGGCGTTTATCTCTGCCATGCGAGGCGATGAGGAACAAGAGTTTCGTCAGGCCTGTATCGAGCGGCTGACGCGGACGGAATCTCTCGACTTCATGATCGATTCTCTCAAGGCTATTGCGCTCGACCTTGGTGGGCCCGGCGCATGAATGTATTGCTGGTCTCCCAGTGCAGCAAGAACGCGCTCAAGGAGACGCGTCGTATTCTCGATCAGTTTGCCGAGCGGCGAGGCGATCGCACCTGGCAGACACCGATTACTCAGGCTGGGCTAGATACGTTGAGGAAGCTGCTGCGTAAAAGGGCGCGCAAGAATACTGCCGTGGCGTGTCATTGGATTCGGGGGCGCGACCATAGCGAACTGATTTGGATCGTCGGTGATGCCAAACGATTCAACTTACAGGGAGCGGTACCCACCAATACGACTTCCCGGGATATCCTGCGCCGCAGCGATGAAAACGACTGGCATACCGGCGAAGACATCCTGTTGCTGGCCGCCATGGCCGCGCTTCTGCACGATTTGGGTAAGGCATGCGAGGCCTTTCAGCGGCGGCTCTTAGGCAAGCTCGAGGGACGTAACCTCTATCGCCATGAATGGGTCTCGCTCCGCCTGTTCCAGGCCTTCGTCGGCGATGATGACGATACGGGCTGGCTGACTCGCTTGGCGGAAGAAGGTAGATCCACGGACGAGTCGACTTGGCTGGCGCGACTGGAGCGCGATGGATTGGAGGGTATTCCCGAGTCGCCATTTCAAAGCCTACCCCCTTTGGCCGCGGCCATTGGTTGGCTGATCGTCACTCATCACCGCTTACCCTTGATGCCGGGGGACAAGTCCCATTCCGATCCTGAGTCAGCTCGCTGGGGAAGAGAGAAGCCTGTATTTCGAGCGGACCAGTTACGAGACCTGCCTGCCACGATCTCCGCCGACTGGAACGAGATCAGCGTCAGCCAGGACAAGCAGCAGCAGGCGCTCTACTGGACTTTCAAGCATGGCCTGCCAGTAACCACAGAGAAGTGGCGTGAGCGTGCGCGGCATCTGGCACAGCGACTCCTGAAGCGTCCATTGCCTGATCGATCCTGGCTGGATGATCCATATGCCATCCACCTGGCTCGGCTTAGCCTGATGCTGGCTGATCACCACTATTCCAGCCTGGAAGAGCTGCGCCATCGGGTCAGAGGGAAAGCAGGATATCCTCTGCACGCCAATACCATTCGCAAGACAGGCCAGCTCAACCAGCCGCTCGACGAACATATACTGGGCGTCGAGAAACATGCCGCGGCTGTCGCCAGGGCGCTGCCAAGCCTCACCAGCCACCTTCCGAGGCTGGCTCGCCACAAGGGTTTTCGTAAGCGCAGCGATCACCCACGCTTCCGCTGGCAGGACTGGGCCTATGATCTCGCCCAGGGGCTACGCGAGCGCAGTGAGCGGCAAGGGTTCTTCGGTATCAACATGGCCTCGACAGGTTGTGGCAAGACCCTGGCCAACGGGCGGATTCTCTATGCCTTGGCAGACCCGCAACAGGGTGCGCGTTTCAGCGTGGCACTGGGTCTGCGCACCTTGACGTTGCAGACTGGCCAGGCCTACCGCGAGCGGCTCAATCTCGGCGAGGACGAGTTGGCGGTACGGGTCGGCGGTAGCGCCAACCGTGATCTGTTTGAACACTACGAACGGGAGGCTGAGAAGAGCGGATCGGCCTCCGTGCAGCAGTTGATCGAGGAAGACGGGCATGTGGTTTTCGATGGCAATTTCGAGAGCCACCCGGTACTGCGGCGGCTCAACGATGATTTCGGCACCCGGCCACTGATTGCCGCCCCGATCCTGGTGTGCACCGTCGACCACCTGGTGCCGGCCACCGAGAGTACCCGAGGCGGTCGCCAGATTGCGCCGATGCTGCGGCTGATGAGCAGCGATCTGGTGCTGGATGAGATCGACGATTTCGATGTCAACGACCTGCCCGCGCTGACCCGGCTGGTGCACTGGGCGGGACTGCTAGGGTCGCGAGTGCTGCTCTCCTCAGCCACCCTGCCGCCGGCGCTGGTGCGGGGGCTGTATGAGGCCTATCGCAATGGACGCGAGCACTACCAGCGCAATCGAGGCGTTCCAGGCCTGGCGGTGGATATCTGCTGTGCCTGGTTCGATGAGCATGATCGACAGCATGCGGACTGCGCCAACGGCACAGACTTCGCTGAGGCGCATCGGCAGTTCGCGGTGCGCCGATACGGGCGCTTGGCCTCAGACGCTATAAGGCGCCGCGCCGAGCTGGTGCCTATGGATGGATTGGGCAAGACCCCAGAGGGGATAAGGCAAGCATTGGCCGAACGGCTGCGTGAGCATGCCACGGCTCTGCATGAGCGCCACCACAGCATCGACCCGCATAGCGGCAGGCGTGTCAGTTTCGGGTTGATTCGCCTGGCCAACATCGAGCCGATCTTCGATCTGGCTCTGGCGCTTTATCGTCTGGGTGCTATGGAAGGGCAGCGCATCCACCTGTGTGTCTACCACTCTCAGCATCCGCTGCTGATTCGATCAGCTATCGAACGACGCCTCGACCGTATGCTCGACCGCCGTAATGCCGATGCCGTGTTCGACCTACCGGAGGTGCGCCGCTGCCTCGAGGCCTCACCGGAAGCGGATCAGCTCTTTATCGTGCTCGGCTCCCCGGTAACCGAGGTCGGTCGTGACCACGACTACGACTGGGCCATTGTCGAGCCCTCCTCCATGCGATCCATCATTCAGCTCGCTGGGCGGGTGCGTCGCCATCGCGAGGGTGAGTGCACCACGCCCAATATCCTGCTGCTCGATACCAACCTGAAGCACCTGGAGAACCCGGGCGACTTGGCATTCCGCCGCCCAGGTTTCGAGACGTCGCAGGAGTGGGCACTTAGTAGCCACTCCCTGCGGCAACTGCTGCAGCCCGAGGAGTGGCAGGTCATCGACGCCAGGCCGCGGATCGTCACACGGGACGCACTCAAGCCACATGAAAGCCTTGTCGATCTCGAGCATGCGCGCTTGCAGGCCGCCATGATAGAACCTCCCGCTAAGGTACTGAGCAAGCGTGAATTGCGCGCCATGAAGGAGCCGCCGCCCCCATCACTGGGTGCCTATACCTGGTATGCCATGCCACGCGTCCACCTGCTGGGCGTGATGCCGCAGTGTCAGCCGTTCCGTGAGCAGACCGCACCCCAGGAGGAACTCATTCTCAAGCCGGACGAGAGTGGTGAGGAGTGGGTTCTACACCGAGTCCACAAGGGCGCCAGACGCGGCGAAAGTCTCTATGTGCCGGTCGAGGAGAGCCTGTTGGCCCGCATTGACCTGACTGCTGTGCAAGGTAGACGTATTCAGACCTGGGGGGAAGCGGACTATATGGAGGCTCTGGTGGCGCTGGCCGACGACTTGGAATTGCCGCTGGAGGAAGCCGCGCGGAAGTTCGGCACCTTGATGGTACCCGAGAACCGGCAAGGGTGGCGTTATCACGCCGCCTTGGGGTTCACCAAGCGGCGTTGAGGTGGGTCGGCGCTGGCCGGCCCGCTGCCTGCACGGCAGAAAGAGCTAGCTAAATTAGCATCGCATTGATTTTTCTTAGCTGCCTATACGGCAGACGCTAATTGTAGAGTGCAGCTTGTTTTTTTTCATGCTGATATTTTTATCATTTTTTAGCTTCGCACTGATTGGTTGTTTTTTGGTTCTAGAGGTGCCAATATAAAAACCAAGGGGTGCTGTCACACCCCTTGGGTATTGGCCAGTCGGGTCAAAAGCCACCTGAATCTGCCAGGCCTGAGCAGATAGGAGGTTGCGAAGCGTGATTGGCTACCACGTGACGTTATTAGTCGTGTGACGGGCCTTGCCCGTCCTACCTTACGTCCTGAGGCAGCGTTGCCTCGGGGCATATTCTACATGAACCATACCGATTCCCAATAGGGGATCGAGAAGGATGCGATATGCCTGCTGATTCTCCCCCTTCAGGGGCGCCCACCGGACTTCGCGCCTTGATCGAAGATTTCCTTCAGGAACGCTTCGATGCCAAGGCCGAAAAGCTCCCGCCCGACGACCCCAAGCATGATGAGCTGGTCGCGCAATTTAAGTTTGATACTTGGATCAACGATGCAGCGCGGCGAGTCGGCCAGCTTCAGGTCGTCACTCACTCGCTGAAACCGATCCATCCCGATGCCAAGGGCACCAACCTCTACGCACCTCCAGAGTCGCTACCCGCTCATCCAGCGGTGGGTAGTCATCTGCTACCGACGAATTTCCTCGGCGATGTGGTCGGCAATGCCGCCGCCCTGGATGTCTACAAGTTTCTCAAACTCGAACACCAAGGGAAGTCACTGTTGGAGCGAGTGCTGGAGAACGACGCGGAACTCGCCGCTGCCCTCAGCGACGATGCCGAACAGGCCCATGCCTGGATGCAGGCCTTCGCTGCCATTACCGAGCCGCGCGGCGAAGAGGCCTCGCATACCCGAGCCAAGCAGGTCTACTGGCTAGTGGGCGAGGATTCTGTCGATAACGGTGACTACCACCTGCTGGCGCCGCTCTATGCCACGTCCTTGTCGCATAGCATCTTCCTGGCCATCAATGAGGACCGCTTCGGTGAAGCGGCCAAGGCGGCGCGCAAGGCGCGTCGTGAAAAGGAGTTTTCTGAGGCGGGATATCACGACTACCCCAATCTGGCGGTACAGAAGCTGGGGGGAACCAAGCCACAGAACATATCCCAGTTGAATAGTGAACGAGGTGGTAACAACTACCTGCTGGCCTCGCTACCGCCGAGCTGGGTATCCCGGGATATTTCTCCAATTTATGGCATCGGAAGTGTATTTGATCGTTTTCAGGGGATTAGGAGTGTCAAGAGGGCTGTCAATCACTTGAAATGGTTTTTGAATAGCGATCCTTCTCCGACTGTTCATACACGACAACGACGTGAGGATATCAATGCGTCTTTGATAGACGAGCTAATTCAGTTCAGCGCAAGGATACAAAGCCTGCCGTCCGGTTGGACTGCTAGTGAAAAGTGCAATTTGCCGGCTGAAGAAACGTACTGGCTGGACCCCGGCCGGGCGGAAACCGATGAGGCGTTTCGTGAGGCACGCGAGTCAACAAACTGGGAGAGCGAAATCAGGCAGCGCTTCGCCAACTGGCTGAACCATGCGCTTGTTCGCAAGTTGCCGCTGGGTGATACCGAGCATCGCCATTGGTCGCGGGAACTGGGGCGCGATGCAACCTACCAGCGCTGGTTGGAGCGTGACCGCCGCTGGATGGAGTCGCTCGATCGCGAGCTGGATGACTGGCAGGGAGGCCTTGGCCATGAGTGAGGTTCAAAATCTTCTGGTGCTGCCCTGCCTACGGGTGCAGAACGCCAATGCCATCTCCAGCCAGATGACTTGGGGCTTTCCCGCCATGAGCGCCTTCATCGGGTTGATGCATGCGCTGGAGCGCAAGCTGGCGGCCAGCGATATTTCGTTGCTGTTCGACGGTGTCGGTGTCATTTGCCACGACTTCGAGGCTCAGGCGACAGAGGGTGGCTTTACCCGCACTTTCCATCTGACGCGCAATCCGGTCGATCGGAGCGGTGGCACTGCGGCCATTGTCGAGGAAGGGCGTGTTCACCTCGATATTACCCTGGTCTTTGCTGTTCGAGGGGACGCCTGCGGTGGTAACGAAGCCGAGCGTGGTGCCCTGGCCAAGGAAGTGGACGAGATCGTCGCGGGCATGCGTATCGCCGGTGGTAGCGTTATTCCGGCTCTGCCGGGCCGAACCTCCCGCTCACGCCCGGCACTGATTCCACTGGAGGAAAACGGCGAGGAGCGTGATGAGCAGTTCAGGCGACTCAAGCGGCGCTGGCTACCGGGTTTCACGCTGGTGTCCCGCGATGACTTGCTGGCGCAGCGCTTTGAGGAAATGCATGAGGCCAGCCCCGTTGCCACCCTATTGGACGCCTGGCTCGACCTGTCGCGTCTCAACCATGAGTGCTACCTCAAGCCGGTGGAGAGCGACAAGGGCGAAATCCACGAAGAGGTGAGCTGGGAGATTCGCCGACCGCCTGGTTGGATCGTGCCGATCCCGATCGGCTATGGCGCGCTGTCCGAGGTCTTCGAGCCGGGTACGGTCGCCAATTCACGCGATGCCGAAACGCCTTTCCGCTTTGTCGAAAGCCTTTACTCCATCGGGCAGTGGATTAGCCCGCATCGGCTGCAGCGTCCCGAAGAGCTGCTCTGGTATGTAGACAACGATCTCGATGCCGGCCTCTATCGACTCAATAACGACTATCACAATCGCTCAACAACCGCATAACGACAGGGAAACGAATCATGGCCAAGAACGATACTCTCAAGACTGCTTCCGTCCTCGCCTTCGAGCGGAAGCTCGACTCATCCGATGCCCTGTTCTTCGCGGGCAACTGGGAAACGCGCGACGAGGGAGAAGCGTGGCCTGCTATCGCCATTCGCGAGAAGTCGGTGCGAGGCACGATTTCCAACCGCCTGAAAGCCAAAGATCAGGACCCCGCCAAGCTGGATGCAGCTATCGAAAACCCTAACCTGCAGACTGTCGATGTTGCGACCTTGCCCAGCGATGCCGATACACTGAAGGCGCGCTTTACGCTTCGGGTACTCGGCGGTGCCGGTGTACCCTCGGCCTGTAACAACGCCGAATACCAGGCGAAACTCAAGGAGGCGGTGAGTGGCTATGTGCACTCTCAAGGGTTCGAGACCCTGGCCAGCCGCTATGCTTACAACCTGGCGAACGGACGCTTCCTGTGGCGCAACCGAATTGGAGCGGAGCAGGTCGAGATACAGGTACGCCTGATGGAGCAAAGTGAAGCCGTCGACACTTGGACGTTCGATGCGCTCTCCCTCTCCCTGCGTGACTTCGAGCCGACCGAAGAGACGCGCTCTAACTTGGAATCGCTCACTGCACGCATTGCCGAGGGGCTAAGCGGCTCGCGACATGTTCTGCTTGATGTCACGGCTTTCGCACGAGTCGGCAACGGCCAGGAGGTTTTCCCCTCTCAGGAGCTGATTCTGGATCGTAGTCGAGGTGATAAAAGCAAAACACTCTATCAAGTCGGTGAAATTGCAGGCATGCACTCTCAGAAGATCGGCAATGCCATCCGCACAGTGGACACTTGGTATCCGCAGGAGGGCGACGAGGATCTTGGACCTATCGCCGTCGAACCTTATGGTTCTGTCACCACCCAAGGCAAGGCGTATCGTCAGCCCAAGCAGAAAGCTGACTTCTACTCTCTGCTCGACAACTGGATGATCAAGGATCAGCAGCCGGAACCAGAACAGCAGCATTTCGTCATGGCTACGCTGATTCGTGGTGGTGTATTCGGCGAAGCGGGGTAAGCCCATGGATCACTATATCGATATCCGCTTGCGTCCCGACCCGGACTTTCCGGCTTCGATGTTGATAGGGGCGCTATACAGCAAGCTGCATCGGGCACTGCATGATCTATCGGCCGATGACATTGGTGTGAGCTTCCCCGATCACAAGACCGGCGTGCGTGCGCGCACGCCGGGCGACCGGCTTCGGTTGCATGGCGAACAGGCTCGGCTTGAGCAGTTGATGGCGATTTCATGGCTCACCGGCATGCGCGATCACGTAATGGTCGAAGCCATTCAGCCAGTACCTGCTGAAGTGAAGCACCGTGTCGTCCGGCGTCGACAGTTCAATACCGGAAGTCCTAGCCGGGCGAAGCGTTATGCCCAACGGCACGGGGTTGAAATTGAAGAGGCCCAGCGCTTGATGGAAACGCCTGCCGCGCGGCAGATCGCCCTGCCTTTCGTGCAGGTCAGCAGCCGCTCCAGTGGGCAGCGTTTCGCGCTATTCATCGAGCATGACCAACTACAGTCGCAGCCTGTCACTGGCTGCTTCAATCATTACGGGTTGAGCAATGAGGCAACGGTGCCCTGGTTCTGACCCCTTTTTAGGAGGGCGGCATTAGGTTCTTAAAAATCAAGTTGTTGGCGACGCCTCTCTGAAAAGGGAGGCGTTGTTCTATCAAGCCATTGCTCTTTAACAATCAATCGCTTAACTTGAATAGGTTCTAGTGCGCTGCCGCCCAGGCAGCTCAGAAAAGCACTCGCAGCAGAAGCGCGGCGAATCAAATGTGCGCTGCCGCCCAGGCAGCTCAGAAAATCCGGTAGCAGGCGGCAATCCTCCAGCAGAGGTGCGCTGCCGCCCAGGCAGCTCAGAAAGCGAAGCGCTGGTAGTTCTCACGGCCGGTAAGGTGCGCTGCCGCCCAGGCAGCTCAGAAATCAAGATCCACCAACAGCACCGCCACCTTGCGGTGCGCTGCCGCCCAGGCAGCTCAGAAAATGTCCTCTTTCACGCCGTAGCCGATATGCACGTGCGCTGCCGCCCAGGCAGCTCAGAAAATGTCGGAGCTGGTCGAGCGCGCCCCGCCCTGGTGCGCTGCCGCCCAGGCAGCTCAGAAATTCGATGACGCTATCGAGTTCTTCGGCGTTGAGTGCGCTGCCGCCCAGGCAGCTCAGAAATCATGTGGATCGTCGCTATGAGGCCGCATATCGTGCGCTGCCGCCCAGGCAGCTCAGAAATCGAACTCATCGACGCCAACAACGTCTTGTGCGTGCGCTGCCGCCCAGGCAGCTCAGAAACATGCCGTCGCCGCCCCCGTCGCCCATCTCCAGTGCGCTGCCGCCCAGGCAGCTCAGAAATGTTGGCGTTCGAGGGCGGTGAGTTTCATGTCGTGCGCTGCCGCCCAGGCAGCTCAGAAAACTACCCGGACAGCGAGCTGGAGCTCTTGCACGTGCGCTGCCGCCCAGGCAGCTCAGAAAAGCTCCCACACCTGGACGACAGCCCAGCTCCCGTGCGCTGCCGCCCAGGCAGCTCAGAAAATACACGAGGGTCACAAGCCCATGAAAAGAGAGTGCGCTGCCGCCCAGGCAGCTCAGAAAACTGTGCATATAGTGGCCCGACTGGCGCATGCGTGCGCTGCCGCCCAGGCAGCTCAGAAAGGCGTCCTCTACCGCTGGCACAGGGAAGACATGTGCGCTGCCGCCCAGGCAGCTCAGAAATATGCAAGATAGCCGTTTTCGTCGAATTCGTAGTGCGCTGCCGCCCAGGCAGCTCAGAAAATCGCCGCGTCTTGGATCGAATACCTGAAAAAGTGCGCTGCCGCCCAGGCAGCTCAGAAATGGACGACAGCCCAGCTCCCACACCTGGACGAGTGCGCTGCCGCCCAGGCAGCTCAGAAACCCTCCGCACCGCTGAGGATAAGGCGGTGGAGGTGCGCTGCCGCCCAGGCAGCTCAGAAAGTCAGGCGCGGCTCGTCCTCGTACAGCGCCGCGTGCGCTGCCGCCCAGGCAGCTCAGAAACCAGCGTAACCGCGCACGCGAAGCCGCACGTCGTGCGCTGCCGCCCAGGCAGCTCAGAAATGAAGGCCCACCCCGCCGCCGTCCACGTCCGCGTGCGCTGCCGCCCAGGCAGCTCAGAAATTCGGGGGAGGCGTAAGCCTCGGTGTCAGCGAGTGCGCTGCCGCCCAGGCAGCTCAGAAAAGGCGTGGCGATAAGATGGAGCTTGGCGCCGAGTGCGCTGCCGCCCAGGCAGCTCAGAAACGGAGGTCCAGGCGCTGTGGGATCGCTGGTCAGTGCGCTGCCGCCCAGGCAGCTCAGAAATGTCATGGCCCGCATAAGGCGCAGCGCCTGGGGTGCGCTGCCGCCCAGGCAGCTCAGAAAAGCTACGGTGGGGGCGACGTCTCTTGCTGTGTGTGCGCTGCCGCCCAGGCAGCTCAGAAATGCAGTAGTTCCTTGCTTGATTTCATCGTTCCGTGCGCTGCCGCCCAGGCAGCTCAGAAAAGTCTGGGTGCCTGGTGGGCACGCGATACATAGTGCGCTGCCGCCCAGGCAGCTCAGAAAATTCGAGAGAGTGGCCATCGGGAAGGGTTCGTGTGCGCTGCCGCCCAGGCAGCTCAGAAAACGACAGCGCCTAGCGTGTGGTGGAAGCGGCCGTGCGCTGCCGCCCAGGCAGCTCAGAAAAATGGAAAAATTCGGCGCCGGCCAGATCCCTGGTGCGCTGCCGCCCAGGCAGCTCAGAAAGTCATGGGCTATACCTCGCGATAATTCGCCATGTGCGCTGCCGCCCAGGCAGCTCAGAAAAGTCCTCGATGTTGGGCCGGCTGATCTTGTCGGTGCGCTGCCGCCCAGGCAGCTCAGAAATCGAAGCCGCCGACCGCGAAGGCCTGGGCGACGTGCGCTGCCGCCCAGGCAGCTCAGAAACTGATGCGCCTCACTCTGCCCTGGCCTCCCAGCGTGCGCTGCCGCCCAGGCAGCTCAGAAATGAGCGATACCGGCGCTGCAAACCAATATCTCGTGCGCTGCCGCCCAGGCAGCTCAGAAATCCTTGACTTCCACATCCTGGCGGCGCTCCGGGTGCGCTGCCGCCCAGGCAGCTCAGAAAAGATACGCCTCCGAGCGAAAGCGCTTGTCTTTGTGCGCTGCCGCCCAGGCAGCTCAGAAATCGCCGATGGCAGTGGCCGGCGCATGCCCATCGTGCGCTGCCGCCCAGGCAGCTCAGAAATCATATCCTCGGCTTTGCCACTCGGCGGCGGCGTGCGCTGCCGCCCAGGCAGCTCAGAAAACATGTGGTAAGCGCGACGCTGGCCGATGCCAGTGCGCTGCCGCCCAGGCAGCTCAGAAAACTACCTCGAGGACGACGAGGAGGTGTCGTTCGTGCGCTGCCGCCCAGGCAGCTCAGAAACGCGCCGAAGAGACGTTCGAGCAGACCGGCAGGTGCGCTGCCGCTCAGGCAGCTCAGAAATGGAGATGATCCAGCGCCACGAAGGCTTGCGCGTGCGCTGCCGCCCAGGCAGCTCAGAAATCCACAGCTCGGCGGGCTTCACTCGTTTAGGCGTGCGCTGCCGCCCAGGCAGCTCAGAAATGGGTCTTGATGCCCGACTCGAAGGCCATTCCGTGCGCTGCCGCCCAGGCAGCTCAGAAATGGGCCTTTGACTCATTCCCCCGCCTTATTCTGTGCGCTGCCGCCCAGGCAGCTCAGAAATTCGTGCGCCTGTCGCCGATGGAGGTGGATGGGTGCGCTGCCGCCCAGGCAGCTCAGAAACGGCCAATGCGCCGATGACCTCCAGTCAGCTCGTGCGCTGCCGCCCAGGCAGCTCAGAAATTGGTGGCCCATATCCTCGAACATGCGCTTTTGTGCGCTGCCGCCCAGGCAGCTCAGAAACCGGGGGCTCGCAGCTCGACAGGATCGACGGGTGCGCTGCCGCCCAGGCAGCTCAGAAAAAAGATGCCTCGGCAGTAGTCTTGCGCACCGCGTGCGCTGCCGCCCAGGCAGCTCAGAAAACTAGAGCGGCAGGAACTCAGCGAGAGCTAGCGTGCGCTGCCGCCCAGGCAGCTCAGAAATATTCAATGAGGTGCATATGACAACCAAGACCGTGCGCTGCCGCCCAGGCAGCTCAGAAACATGTACACAGCCCGCCAAGCGCGGGCTTTTTGTGCGCTGCCGCCCAGGCAGCTCAGAAAGCTTCAATAAGGGCTTTAGCTGTTGCGTCAAGGTGCGCTGCCGCCCAGGCAGCTCAGAAAACATCCTCAAAGGCGATAACGAGAGGCGACGTGTGCGCTGCCGCCCAGGCAGCTCAGAAATGACAGCCGGCCGCATCATCTAGACCTCAATGGTGCGCTGCCGCCCAGGCAGCTCAGAAACATCGGTGCAGCCATGGGTATCCAGCAGCCTCGTGCGCTGCCGCCCAGGCAGCTCAGAAATATGAACCGCGTTCCCGAATCCAAGCATTGGCGTGCGCTGCCGCCCAGGCAGCTCAGAAAACCTGCCTGAAGCAGTAGACAAAGCGAGATATGTGCGCTGCCGCCCAGGCAGCTCAGAAATCAGGGCGCTCGTAGTTACGCAGGTCGCGGATGTGCGCTGCCGCCCATGCAGCTCAGAAAAAGGGTGCCCAGCCGGAGTGGGAAGGCGAGGCGTGCGCTGCCGCCCAGGCAGCTCAGAAATGACCAGCCCCGCTGCTGCCTCGACGTGAGCCGTGCGCTGCCGCCCAGGCAGCTCAGAAAATCTGCCCATCGACAATCGCGCCGATGATGACGTGCGCTGCCGCCCAGGCAGCTCAGAAATGGCGCTCTCTCGCCAGTCCTCCAGTTGCTCCGTGCGCTGCCGCCCAGGCAGCTCAGAAAGGCTCAGGCTGGCAGCCGGAACAGCAACTCGCGTGCGCTGCCGCCCAGGCAGCTCAGAAACGCAAGAGCCGACAGTGCTGTTTCGTATGGCGGTGCGCTGCCGCCCAGGCAGCTCAGAAAAATTACTATAGCTGACAGTGCAAATACATCTCGTGCGCTGCCGCCCAGGCAGCTCAGAAATGGTCGAGATAGCCGAGATCGGCCAGTGCCTGGTGCGCTGCCGCCCAGGCAGCTCAGAAAGTTGGGCATCGTGCCGTCGTTGCGGGCGATGAGTGCGCTGCCGCCCAGGCAGCTCAGAAATAGTCGTGTCGATGGTCATGGATGACCTCCTCGTGCGCTGCCGCCCAGGCAGCTCAGAAAGGGGTGATAGGTGCTGGATCATGAATGACCATGTGCGCTGCCGCCCAGGCAGCTCAGAAAAAAAGCAAGGCGCATAAAGACAAGCGCTTTCGGTGCGCTGCCGCCCAGGCAGCTCAGAAATGGAAGGTGGGCAAGTGGCTGCGCGGCGAGCATGTGCGCTGCCGCCCAGGCAGCTCAGAAATGCCCCATGGGTAGGGTAACGGCATGGCTCGTGTGCGCTGCCGCCCAGGCAGCTCAGAAAATCGGCTACATCCTCAAGGATTGGGACTTCGAGTGCGCTGCCGCCCAGGCAGCTCAGAAATAATCCAGTGAAGGGGCGACTGCTGCGGGAGCGTGCGCTGCCGCCCAGGCAGCTCAGAAAAGCTTGTCGATGCCAGACCGGCTTCTGCGGTCGTGCGCTGCCGCCCAGGCAGCTCAGAAACGATGAGCTGCTGGAAAAGGCGGCAGACATCAGTGCGCTGCCGCCCAGGCAGCTCAGAAAATGTGCTCGTTGGCCGACCCGGTGTCGCTGAGGTGCGCTGCCGCCCAGGCAGCTCAGAAAGACCAGCGTATCCTCGGCAATATCCATATCCCGTGCGCTGCCGCCCAGGCAGCTCAGAAATGGCAAAGAACGGCAAGCCCTGCGACCTCGTCATGCGCTGCCGCCCAGGCAGCTCAGAAAGAGATGCGGGAAGACGAGAACGGGCTGTTCGTGTGCGCTGCCGCCCAGGCAGCTCAGAAAAAGACGGGCTACGCCACCCGAGCCGCCCTGTTAGTGCGCTGCCGCCCAGGCAGCTCAGAAATGGCCTTCACGTCAATAGCCAGTTTCCTGGCGGTGCGCTGCCGCCCAGGCAGCTCAGAAATTATCTGCGCTTTCATGCAGGCCGAGCCACTCGTGCGCTGCCGCCCAGGCAGCTCAGAAAACCGGGGTTCTGCATACCGACCAAGTATTGACGTGCGCTGCCGCCCAGGCAGCTCAGAAATTAGATCCCCATCTTCTTGCAAAGACTGGCGAGTGCGCTGCCGCCCAGGCAGCTCAGAAACGCAGCGAGATTGAATCCCTGGAGAGGGGGCTGTGCGCTGCCGCCCAGGCAGCTCAGAAAATGCGGCGTATCTCGGAGTAGACGGGGGTGTAGTGCGCTGCCGCCCAGGCAGCTCAGAAAAAGAATGATCGACGCTCGCGACCATCACGATCGTGCGCTGCCGCCCAGGCAGCTCAGAAAAGTTGTACTCGACGATCTTCACGCCATGCCACGTGCGCTGCCGCCCAGGCAGCTCAGAAATGATTACTGGTAACATGATTTGTCGGAGATTTGTGCGCTGCCGCCCAGGCAGCTCAGAAAACGCAGAGCCGATCTGCGACCACTTTTCGCGAGTGCGCTGCCGCCCAGGCAGCTCAGAAATTGCGGATGGCTTTTGATTCGATGCGGACCTGGTGCGCTGCCGCCCAGGCAGCTCAGAAACCACGCAACGACACTGCGCGGCCTCATAGCGAGTGCGCTGCCGCCCAGGCAGCTCAGAAATTGTTGGCCAAGGCTTCCTTGGCGGGGATGTAGTGCGCTGCCGCCCAGGCAGCTCAGAAATGTGCTTGCACACGCAGCACGGGGCGTTCAGGGTGCGCTGCCGCCCAGGCAGCTCAGAAACGTGCAACATAAAATGGTTGCGATAGCGTAGGGTGCGCTGCCGCCCAGGCAGCTCAGAAATAGCATCATCCATGCTATCAAAAACACCAAGCGTGCGCTGCCGCCCAGGCAGCTCAGAAACAAGGGCTGGGGACGTGGGCCCGCCTGACGAGGTGCGCTGCCGCCCAGGCAGCTCAGAAATCCATGATGCGCTCGGCTACGACGTAGTGGTTGTGCGCTGCCGCCCAGGCAGCTCAGAAAAGCACGGCATCATCGTCGACAAGCTCGAAGTCGTGCGCTGCCGCCCAGGCAGCTCAGAAATGGCAGACCTATGAGCGGTGGCGCCCTACGTCGTGCGCTGCCGCCCAGGCAGCTCAGAAAAATTAAAATGCCTGTCTCGCACCCTCGGATAAGTGCGCTGCCGCCCAGGCAGCTCAGAAAAGACGCCTTTTTGCCGTTGGGCAGCAGGGTGCGTGCGCTGCCGCCCAGGCAGCTCAGAAATGGCCCATCGACTCTTCGCTGCCCTCGACCTCGTGCGCTGCCGCCCAGGCAGCTCAGAAAAGAGCAGCGGGCGATGTCGAGTGTTAGCGTTTGTGCGCTGCCGCCCAGGCAGCTCAGAAATCGTACTCGCCGCCCCATGGCCGGCGCCCATCGTGCGCTGCTGCGTATTCCGGCGAACGTGACCGCTCATTCCGGCGATCGTGACCGATTTGCTCACCGGTCTCTCGCTGGCTCTGGTTTTGTAAGCTGACCGGTCACGATGGGTCAACTTCTGTTTGTAGC
>NZ_QPKI01000040.1 GCF_003339685.1 Halomonas sp. DQ26W
CACCACGGCTTGTCGGCGCTCCTCGGAGTAACGAGGCATGAGTGTCTCCTTTCGCCCCCTGATCGGTTTATAAGAACAGGCTATCAGAGGGTACGACACTCATCCTGACACTGGGGGGCCGGCCGATTCACATGGCGTTGGCGTTGCCGTGGGTCCTGATCTTTGCCGCTCGCACACCGTTCGAGCGCTGGAGCGGCTGGGCACTGACCCTGCTGGGTATCGCCGCCTGCGGCTACATCGCCTTCAACGAAGAGGCGCTGTCGCAGCAGTACGGCTTCATCG
The DNA here is from genome assembly GCF_003339685.1 of Halomonas sp. DQ26W. Classification (GTDB taxonomy): domain Bacteria; phylum Pseudomonadota; class Gammaproteobacteria; order Pseudomonadales; family Halomonadaceae; genus Halomonas. The sequence goes on from NZ_QPKI01000040.1 coordinate 283, forward strand.
ATACTCACCTGCAGATGGTCATCGGCGTCTTTCTCATTGTGCTGGCGCTGGAGGCCGCCCGCCGCGCCATCGGTTGGCCGTTGCCCCTGGTGGCGGTGGCGGCGCTGCTCTATGCGATATTTGGTGCCCACATTCCCGGCCAGTTCGGCCACCCCGGGCTGCCCATGCAAAGCCTGGTAGGCACCCTGACCATCGCCGAAGGCGGTCTCTGGGGCTCGCTCACCGGGGTCAGTGTCGGGGTGGTGGCGATCTTCGTCATCTTCGGCGCGGTGCTCAATGCCGGTGAGGCAGGGCAGGGTTTCATGAACATGGCCAGCGCCTTCGCCGGGCGGCTGACAGGCGGGGCGGCCAAGGTGTCGGTGATCTCCTCTGCCCTGATGGGTTCGATCTCCGGCTCCGCCTCGGCCAATGTTGCCTCTACCGGGGCGATTACCATTCCCACCATGGTGCGCCTGGGCTATCCGCGCGCCCTGGCCGGTGGCGTGGAGGCGGTGGCCTCGTCGGGCGGACAGATCATGCCGCCGCTGATGGGGGCAGGAGCCTTCGTCATGGTCGAGCTTACCGGTACGCCCTATACCCAGATCATGGCAGCGGCAATGCTGCCAGCGATTTTGTATTTCGCCACCGTCTGGGTAGGTATCAATGCTTACGCCACGCGCCATGACCTGAGCCCCATGGCCGAAAGCGACAGGCCGAGCGGTAAGGAGGTGCTGATCACTTCGCTGTTCTTCGCCGTGCCCTTCGTCATACTGCTCGAGCGGATCTTTCTCGGTGGCTATACGCCCCAGTATGCGGCGAGCCTGGCCATCTTCGCCGGCATGCTGCTGTTGTTCTTCGACGTGACGCTCAGCTTCTCGGTGCGCGGCTTCGCCTCGCGAATGGCTGATGCCATGGTCACGGCAGGGCGTCAGGTCGCGGTCATCGGCTCGATTATCATTTGTGCCTCACTGGTTATCGGCGTGCTGTCCATGACCGGGCTGGGGGTTAAGATCACCTCGGGTATCCTCTCCCTTTCCAACGATATGCTGTGGCCGGCGCTGCTGCTCACCGCGCTCGCCTGCCTGGTGCTGGGAATGGAGGTACCGACCACAGCCGCCTACGTGATCTGCGTCTCGGTGGCCGGGCCGGCGCTTATCGCCCTGGGGCTGGAGCCGCTGTTGGCGCACCTGTTCGTGTTCTGGTTCGCGCTGCTCTCGACCATTACGCCGCCCGTGTGTGGCGGGGTGTTCATTGCCGCCGGGATGGTGGGGGAGAACTGGCTCAAGGTAGCAATGAAGGCCATGGCGCTGGGCATCGGGCTCTATATCATCCCCCTGGCCATGGTCGCCAACCCGGACATCATCCGCCTCGCCTTCGACCCCTTCGCGGCGGTATTCGACGCGGTGAAGATCGCCATCGGCCTGGGCGGGATCTCCTACGGCGTCATCGCCCGCCGCGCCCTCTGGCTGCGGGTGCTGCTGGTTGTGGCAGGGGCCCTGGTGATCTTTGCGGTGTAGGCAACACCGCCGGGAGGCCTTCGGCCTCCAGTCTTGAGCTGAAGCTTCCTCCGACAGGGCGGTAGTCGCCGACCTTGTTGGAGCGCTGGTTTCCATCGCGACTGGCGCCGATAGGCGCCTTGGCGGAGTCGGCAAGGCCAGTGGTTATCGCCAGCGTTGGGCAACACCGCCAGGAGGCCTTCGGCCTCCAGTCGTGAGCTGAAGCTTCCTCCAACAGGGTGGCAATTGTCCGGCATGGCAGAAAAATCAGCTGTTGGAGCGCTGGTTCCCATCGCGACTGGCGCCGATAGGCGCCTTGGCGGAGGCGGCAAGGCCAGTGGTTATCGCCAGCGTTGGGCAACACCGCCAGGAGGCCTTCGGCCTCCAGTCTTGAGCTGAAGCTTCCTCCAACAGGGTGGCAATTGTCCGGCATGGCAGGAAAAATCAGCTGTTGGAGCGCTGGTTCCCATCGCGACTGGCGCCGACAGGCGCCTTGGCGGAGTCGGCAAGGCCAGTGGTTATCGCCAGCGTTGGGCAACACCGCCAGGAGGCCTTCGGCCTCCAGTCGTGAGCTGAAGCTTCCTCCGACAGGGTGGCAATTGTCCGGCATGGCAGAAAAATCAGCTGTTGGAGCGCTGCTCTGCATCGCGACTGGCGCCGACAGGCGCCTTGGCGGAGTCGGCAAGGCCAGTGGTTATCGCCAGCGTTGGGCAACACCGCCAGGAGGCCTTCGGCCTCCAGTCGTGAGCTGAAGCTTCCTCCAACAGGGTGGCAATTGTCCGGCATGGCAGAAAAATCAGCTGTTGGAGCGCTGCTCTGCATCGCGACTGGCGCCGACAGGCGCCTTGGCGGAGGTTACCAAGGCCAGTGGTTATCGGAGAGTTCTGAGGAGTAGAGAGATGATCTTTGCCACGCTGGGCCCTGAGGGCAACAACCACGTGCTGGTACTGCGCCGGTACCTCGAGGCGCGCGGTCCCGCCGATGCCGAGGTGAGGCTGTTCGATGACTTCCCTTCGGCGTTCACCGCACTGGCGGCGGGGGAGGTGGACCGTGTGCTGCAGTGTACCGCTCACTTCAGCCACGCCGACTGCATCGGCCGCTACATGCATCGTGCCTTTCCGATCGACGCCTTCGTCGCCGGTAGCCATCCTCTGGCGCTGCTGGCACGTCGTGATATCGCCGAGCCTCGCCAGGTGGTACGCCAGCCGGCCACTCGCTATTACACCGACCTCACGGTTTTCGAAGAGGAAATCGATGCGCCCACCACCGTGGCGGTGGCTGAGGGGTTGCTGGAAGGGCGTTTCGAGGCAGGTATTTGTGCCAGACAGGCCCTGGAACAGCACCCGGACAAGCTGCGCTTGATCGAGGAGTTGGGACCGGCGTTGGATGTCTGGGTGCTTTACGGTAGCCAAATGCTCCCTGACGGCAGCCCGTTGTTGCTCTAGCCGCCACGCCCAGTGCATGACAGAATCTGCTGATACTGGACACCGAGACCGTCAATCGCCGCCATGGCAACCAAGACGGCACGAACGATATTGCGTCTCTGGCGCATAAAGAGGACACCATGCCCGAATACCGCTCCCGTACCACCACCGCCGGTCGCAACATGGCCGGCGCCCGCGCCCTGTGGCGTGCCACCGGCATGAAGGACGAGGACTTCCACAAGCCGATCATCGCCGTGGCCAATTCCTTCACCCAGTTCGTGCCGGGGCACGTACACCTGAAGGATATGGGCCAGCTGGTGGCCCGGGAGATCGAGAAGGCGGGCGGGGTCGCCAAGGAGTTCAATACCATCGCGGTGGACGATGGCATCGCCATGGGTCACGACGGCATGCTCTATTCGCTGCCGAGCCGCGACATCATCGCCGACAGCGTCGAGTACATGGTCAACGCCCACTGTGCCGACGCCCTGGTGTGCATTTCCAACTGCGACAAGATCACTCCCGGCATGTTGATGGCCGCCATGCGCCTCAATATTCCGGTGATCTTCGTCTCCGGCGGTCCCATGGAGGCGGGCAAGACCAAGCTGCTCGACCACGGCATCGACCTGATCGATGCGATGATCTATGCCGCCGACGATAGCTACAGCGACGAGGATATCGCCGAAATCGAGCGTAGCGCCTGCCCCACCTGTGGCAGCTGCTCCGGCATGTTCACCGCCAACTCCATGAACTGTCTGATGGAGGCGCTAGGCCTGGCGCTGCCGGGCAACGGCACGGTGCTGGCGACCCACAGCGACCGGCGTCGCCTGTTCGAGGAGGCGGGTCACCGCATCGTCGACCTGGCCAAGCGCTACTACGAAGGCAATGAGGCGCACCTGTTACCCCGCGCCATTGGTTCCAAGGCGGCCTTCAGGAACGCCATGACCCTGGATATCGCCATGGGCGGTTCCACCAACACCATCCTGCACCTGCTCGCCGCCGCCCAGGAGGGCGAGATCGACTTCACCATGGCCGATATCGACCGGCTGTCGCGGGAAGTGCCTCAGCTGTGCAAGCTGGCGCCCAACACCCAGCAGTATCACATCGAAGATTGTCATCGCGCCGGCGGTATCATGGCGATTCTTGGTGAGCTGGAGCGTGCCGGGGTGCTGGATACCCGGGTGCCTACCGTCTACGGCGATACCCTCAGGGACGCCCTGGACGAGTGGGACATCATGCGCTCGCCGAGTCCCGAGGTGGTCGAATTCTACAAGGCAGGCCCCGGTGGCATCCCTACCCAGACGGCCTTCTCCCAGAGCGCCCGTTGGCCGAGCCTGGATGGCGATCGCGCCACCGGCTGTATCCGCGACCTGGAGCATGCCTTTTCCCTGGAAGGTGGGTTGGCCGTGCTGTTCGGCAACATCGCCGTGGACGGTTGCGTGGTGAAGACCGCCGGCGTCGACGACTCGATTCTGGTCTTCGAGGGTCCGGCCCACGTTGTCGAATCCCAGGACCAGGCGGTGGAGCATGTGCTCGAGGGCAAGGTGAAAGAGGGCGAAGTGGTGGTGATCCGCTACGAAGGCCCCAAGGGCGGCCCTGGTATGCAAGAAATGCTCTACCCGACCTCTTACCTGAAGTCCAAGGGGCTGGGCAAGGCGTGTGCACTGCTGACCGATGGCCGCTTCTCCGGCGGTACCTCGGGACTCTCCATTGGTCACGCCTCGCCGGAAGCCGCAGCAGGTGGCTCCATCGGCCTGGTGCGTTCCGGCGATATCATCCGTATCGATATCCCCAATCGCTCGATCGACGTCAAGCTCTCTGACGACGAACTGGCGGTGCGGCGTGAAGCGGAATTGGCGCGTGGCAGTCAAGCCTGGAAGCCGAGTATCCAGCGCACCCGCAAGGTTTCGGCAGCACTCAAGGCCTATGCGCTGCTAGCCACCTCTGCCGACAAGGGTGCGGTGCGCGACCTCACAAAGCTTGATTGATCCTCGACTGTCCCGTGCGCCGGGTCCTCGCCCGGCGTACCGATGCCATCAAGCGAGATTTTCATGATGAAGCGAACCTACGGTGTCGGCCTGGTCGGTTTCGGCAATGCTGGCCGTGTCTTTCATGCACCGCTGATACAGGCCGCGCTAGGGCTGGAGCTGTTGGCCGTGGTCAGCAGTGAACCAAAGCGGGTACATGAAACCTTGCCCGATGTGGAAGTGCTGCCCAAGGTGGCGGCGCTCGTTGCACGTGACGATATCGACCTGGTCGTCATTGCCACCCCGAACGATACCCACTTCCCGCTGGGCAAGGCGGCGCTGGTGGCCGGCAAGCATCTGGTCATCGACAAGCCCTTTACCGTGTCGGTGCCGGAAGCGCGGCTGCTCAAGGCCGAAGCCGAGAAGCAAGAGCGAATGGTCAGCATCTTCCACAACCGTCGCTGGGACAGCGACTTCCTCACCCTCCAGGCGCTGTTGGCCTCCGGCCGCGTGGGACGGCCGGTGTCGCTGGAACTGCGGTTCGACCGCTACCGACCCCAGGTCGCCGATCGCTGGCGAGAGCGGCAGAAGCCCGGCAGCGGCATCTGGTTCGATCTCGGCGCCCATCTGCTCGATCAGGTCAATGTGCTGTTCGGCATGCCGCGAGCCATTCTGCTGGACCTGAAGGCTGCCCGGGACGAGGCCGTGGTGGACGATGATTTCCTGGCCCTGCTCGATTATGGTGACCTGCGGGTGACCCTGAAGGCCAGCTCACTGGTGGCCGAATCGACACCGCAGTTGGCACTGCACGGCACTCAGGGTAGTTTCGTCAAGTATGGTCGCGACCCGCAGGAGAATTGGCTGCGTGCGGGCCAGGTGCCGACACCCTTCTGGGGTATCGATGAGCGACCTGGCCGTCTGACCTTGAACCAGGGGGAGAGTGAGTTGGTTTCGCTGGTGGGCCAGGAACATCCCGGAATGCCCGGCAACTACCCGGCATACTACGCCGCCGTTGCCGATGCCCTCGCTGATCGGCTGTTGCCGCCGGTAACGGTGGATGAAGCGCTGGACGTGATGTACCTGCTTGAGGCCGGTCTGGATAGCCACCGCCAGGAGCGCTGGATACGCCTCAAGGAGGGGAGTGGCATTCCGCGATATCTGCAGGGATAAGACGCTGGCGTTACACCTACCATGCCCCCATTGCTATGATCAGGTCATCGTCACCAGGTCAGGGAGGTCTCATCCCGGCGCCGCTGACGCAGCGTGTCGCGGGCGATGAACAGGGCCGCGATGGCCCGCGCCTCATGGAAATCCTCACGCAACAGCAGGGCAGGGATTTCCTCGAGAGCATGGGTTTCGACAACCAGTTGTTCTGGTTCGTCACCGGGCAGGCGTTTCGGGTAGAGCTCGGTTGCCAGCATCACCTGCATGCGGTGGCGCATGTAGTTGGGAGCCAACGACAGCTCCACCAGCGGCTCGATATGCTTGGCGCCGAAACCGCACTCCTCCATCAGCTCACGGTTGGCGGCGGTGACGAGGTCCTCTCCTGGGTCGACGAGCCCCTTGGGCAGGGTAAGCACATAGTCTTCGAAGCCGGCCGCATACTCGCGGATCAACAGCACATGCTCGGGGTCGGGCATGGCGATGATCATGACCGCGCCGTGATCGCTGCCGGTCAATCGCTCGAAGGTGCGCTCGGCACCGTTGGCAAAACGAAGTTCCAGCGCCTCGATGTGAAACAGACGGCTTCTGGCCACCGATTGGCGTGACAGGACCTGTGGTTTTTGCAGATAGAATGTCTCGGACATGAGAGCTCCGTTGCGAACAGGTGAGCCGACGGCGGTCTGAACTTGCTGGCCAGGCATGCACCGAGGGGATCGATTGAGTACAATATCACGCCTTCCACCGCACCGACGCCACCGGGAGTCGCCATGATCGACTGGCGCGCCATCGATACCGTCCTGCTGGATATGGACGGCACCTTGCTCGACCTCCATTTCGACAGCCACTTCTGGTTGGAGCACCTGCCCAAGCGCTATGTGGAGCTGCACCGGCTTGATGAAGCAACCCAGGAGGTTCTGCGGGCACGCATCATTCGTGAGAAAGGCACGCTCAACTGGTATAGCCTGGCCTACTGGAGTCGCGAGCTGGGGGTAGACATCCTCGCCCTGAAGCGCGAGATCCAGCACCTCATCGGTCTGCGCAACGATGCCCTGGATTTTCTCGAGTGGCTCAAGACGGCGCACCCTCGCGTGATCCTGGCGACCAATGCCGACCGCGAGAGCCTGGAACTGAAGCTGCCGATCACCGGTCTCGAGAACTACCTGGACGCCATCGTCTCCTCGGCCGACCTGGGTGTGCCCAAGGAAGCCCAAGCGTTCTGGTTCGCGCTGCAGGAAATCGAGCCCTTCGATCCCGCCCGCACCCTGTTCATCGATGACAACCCGGAGGTGCTGGAAAGCGCGCGGGAGTATGGCATTCGCCACTTGCTGGGGATCAAGCAGCCCGACAGCACCCGGCCGGAGAAAGAGCTGGAGGAGTTTATCGCCCTGGATCGATTTGCCGCCATCCTGCCGGAGGCATTGCCACCCGAAGCCCGTGCCGACAAGCCCCCGAAAAGAGAGAATGGACCGGAAGGAGAGAACGCATCGGGAGGAAGGAATGGATAATATACGACTCGATAAATGGCTCTGGGCCGCGCGCTTCTTCAAGACCCGTGCCCTGGCCAAGAAAGCCATAGAAGGTGGCAAGGTTCACTACAACGGCTCCCGGGCCAAGACCAGCAAGAGCGTCGAGGTCGGGGCGCTGGTACGCGTGCCTCAGGGGTGGGATCACTGGGAAGTGGAAGTCGTTTCACTATCCGACCAGCGCCGAGGCGCAACCGAGGCGCGTGAGCTCTACCGCGAGACACCCGAGAGTGAAGCACGGCGCCTGCGCGAGGCCGAAGGCCGGCGCCTCACCAGCCAGGCCATGCAGCACCCTCTGCGCCGACCCGACAAGAAGCAGCGTCGGGATATCCACCGCTTTCAGCGTCAGCACGACGAATAACCGAGCCCCATTACGAGACAGTACGCCATGAGCGACCAGATTCAGCGTTTTCTCTTTGAGCGCACCAATGTGCGTGGCGAGATCGTTACCCTCGAGCGCGCCTATGGCGATGTGCTTGACCGTCACGGCTACCCACCGGCGATCAACCGGCTGCTGGGTGAGCTGCTGTCGGCTGTTGCCTTGCTTACCGATACCGTCAAGCTCGACGGTATCCTAAGCATCGAGGTGCGAGGCCAGGGAGCGCTGTCGCTGCTTATGGCCGAGTCCAACCCCGGCGGCGAGCTGCGTGCCATTGCGCGTCTGGCCGACGACACCGACCTGCCCGATGACAGCCAGGGTTTTCGTGACCTGGTTGGCGACGGCCATATTGTGATTACCCTGGACCCGAAGGAGGGCAATCGCTACCAGGGTATCGTGGCCCTGGAGCATGACAGCCTGGCCGAATGCCTGGAAGCCTATTTCTCCCAGTCTGAGCAACTGCCGACCTTTCTGCGGCTGACGTCGGACGGAACGCGTACCGGCGGTCTCCTGCTGCAGCGCCTGCCCGATGAATCGATGAACCAGGATGACGATGCCTGGGAGCGAAGCGTGCATCTCGCCCGGACCCTGCGCAGTGACGAGCTCCTGGAGCTCGACCAGCGGGAAGTGCTTTATCGCCTCTATCATGAAGAGACGGTGCGCGTCTTCGATCCCAAGCCGTTGCGCTTCGGCTGTACCTGCTCCCGCGCGCGTATTGGCGAGGCGCTGCTGGGCCTGGGAGAGAGCGAGCTACGCGAGGTGTTGGCCGATCAGGGTGAGATCGAGACCCAGTGTCATTTCTGCCATACCCATTACCGCTTCGGCCAGCCTGAAGTGGAGGCACTGTTGGCGGCGCCGGATGGGGATGCTCGCACGGTTCACTGAAGCCCTTCACAGAAGACTGCACCGAGATGTCCGTTGTCGTATCTTCTGTCTGCCTATAGACGACTACAAAGAAGCCATGCTGGATCATGCTGCATGGCACAAATTCGATATGGTTCAACCTGCTGCGATATGGCATTGATGTAGTAGTAAAACTACAAGAACTTCGGTCAACGGCAGCGTTTCCTGTCGGCTTCCTTTTTGCCATAATGGCGCCCGCCTTAAAGTCGATCGGCTCGACACAAGACGCGATACATCCGCACGGACGATCGGAAGCCTCATAGCAGAGGGCGTTATGGACGCCTGGCCCACGAGAGAGAACCGGCCGCAAGGCCCAGGAAATGACATGACCACATCCCAAGCCGCTCCTCAAGCACACGTCAATCTCAGCAGCGCCGAACTCATCGAACGGTCAGTGGCGCGTGGTGAAGGCCGACTGGCTGCCAACGGTGCCCTGGTGGTGAACACCGGCGAGCGCACCGGCCGTTCCCCCAAAGACCGCTTCATCGTCGATGAGCCTTCGACCAGTTCCCAGATCGACTGGGGCAGCGTCAACCGTCCCTTCCCGGTCGAACAGTTCGATGCGCTTTGGGAGCGCGTCGAAGCGTACCTGAGCAGTGGCGAGCGCTTCGTGTCCGAGTTGCATGTGGGCAGTGATCCGATCCATTACCTGCCGGCGCGCGTGACCACCGAAACGGCCTGGCACAATCTCTTCGGCCGTACCATGTTCGTACGCCCGGAAGCCTACAACCCGTCCATCAAGGACGAGTGGACCATCCTCAACGCGCCGCACTTCGAGTGCGAGCCGAGTCGTGATGGCACCAACTCCGATGGCACCGTGATCATCAACTTCGTTCAGAAGAAGGTACTGATCGCCGGCATGCGTTATGCCGGGGAGATGAAGAAAGCGATGTTCTCGGTTCAGAATTACCTGCTGCCGGCCTCCGATGTGCTGCCCATGCACTGCTCGGCCAACGTCGGCGAGGATGGCGAGACGGCACTCTTCTTCGGACTCTCCGGCACCGGCAAGACCACGCTCTCGGCGGACCCGGCACGCTACCTGATCGGCGATGACGAGCATGGCTGGGGTCCGGGCACCGTGTTCAACATCGAGGGAGGCTGTTATGCCAAGTGCATCGACCTCTCGGCCAAGAACGAGCCGGTGATCTGGGATGCCATAAAATTCGGCACCGTGTTGGAAAACGTCGTGCTCGACGACCGTCGTGAGCCTGACTACACCGACGACAGCCTGACCCAGAACTCCCGTGCCGCCTACCCGCTGGAGCATGTGGACAAGCGTGTGCCGGAAAATCGCGCGGGTGAGCCCAATGCCATCATCTTCCTGACCTGTGATATGTCAGGTGTGCTGCCCCCAGTGTCGGTGCTCTCCAAGGAAGCCGCGGCCTATCATTTTCTCTCCGGCTATACCGCCAAGGTGGGCTCCACCGAGATGGGCTCCTCCGCCGGTCTCGAGGCGACCTTTTCCACCTGTTTCGGTGCACCTTTCTTTCCGCGCCCGGCGCGTGAATACGCCGACCTGCTGATCAAGCGCGTCGAGGCCAAGGATGCCCAGGTCTATCTGGTCAACACCGGCTGGACCGGCGGTGCCTATGGTGAAGGTGGTTCGCGTTTCTCCATCCCTACCACCCGCGCCATCATCAGTGCCATTCAGTCTGGCGTGCTGCGCGAGATCGAGACCCGGCGTATCGAGGGGCTCAACCTGGATGTGCCGGTATCGGTGCCGGGCGTCGACTCGAGCTTGCTCGACCCGCGCGAAACATGGGAAGACCCGTCCGCCTACGACCGTAACCTGCGCGACCTGGCAGCCAAGTTCGTCGACAACTTCAAGAAGTTCGACGGCGTCAGCGATGCCATCGTCAAGGCCGGGCCCAGCCTGACCTGAGGCGAACCCGCCGAGGTTCCAGCGGTCTGAACGGGGAAGGACAATCGTCCTTCCCCGTTTCGTTGTGCGTCCCGCCTGGTCGCCAGGGCCATGCTGGAACGAGCGATATCAACGAGGAGAGCCGAAATGAAGCGACGACATTTTCTGGGGCTGATCGGCGCCACCGGCGCGGTGGGACTGCTGCCGGGAGCGGCCTGGGGCTTTCCCCGCCTGAACCTCGAACCCGCGCCGGGGCTCGAGCGGCTGGAACTCTCCAGCGAGGAGTGGCGCGAGCGGCTTTCTCCAGCGCAATATGAAATTCTGCGCGACCACGGCACCGAGCCGCCCTGGTCGAGCCCGCTGGACAGCGAATGGCGTGAGGGGGAGTACCACTGCGCCGGCTGCGACCTTCTGCTGTTCACCAGCGCCATGAAATACGACTCCGGCACCGGCTGGCCGAGCTTCTTCGAGCACGTCGAAGGCCACCTGCTCAGCCAGCTCGACTTCAGCATGATCTGGCCGCGAACCGAATATCACTGCGCCCGCTGCCACGGTCATCAGGGTCATGTCTTCAGTGATGGACCCGAGCCCACCGGCCTGCGCTGGTGCAACAATGGGCTGGCGTTGGCGTTTATCCCGGCTACAGCGTGAAGTCAGCCGCAAGAATCGTGGCCAATAACGTGAACGATATCGGCTGGCGGCGCTGACGCTGGCTGCGGCGAGGGCGTGGCGTTTATGGTAACTTGGCGCGATCTTTTGCTGTTGCTACATCAAGGATGTCATGGAAGCCACGACCCGAATCATTTCACGCCTCGCCGAAGAACTCGCCGTTCGACCGCAACAGGTATCGGCCACGGTGGAGCTGCTCGACGGCGGGGCCACCGTGCCCTTCATCTCGCGCTATCGCAAGGAGGTCACCGGTGGCCTCGATGACACCCAGCTGCGCCAGCTCGATGAGCGTCTGCGTTATCTGCGCGAGCTCGAGGAGCGGCGCGGTACCGTGCTCTCCGCCATCGACGAGCAGGGCAAGCTGACCGATGCCCTGGCGGCACAGATCCAGGCGGCCGACACCAAGCAGCGCCTGGAAGATCTCTACCTGCCGTACAAGAAGAAGCGCCGCACCAAGGCGCAGATCGCCCGGGAGGCGGGGCTCGAGCCGCTGGCCGATGCCCTGTTCGCCGATCCGGCACTGGAGCCGGAGACAGAAGCCGGCCGCTATCTGCGTCCTGCCGAGGGCGATATCCCCGCAGTGGAAGATGCCAAGGCGGCCCTGGATGGGGCGAGACAGATCCTGATGGAGCGCTTCGCCGAGGATCCCGAGCTGGTCGGGCGTCTGCGCGAACGCTTGTGGAACGAAGGCGAGCTAAGCGCCAGGGTGCTGGCCGGCAAGGAGCGCGAAGGCGCCAAGTTCTCCGACTATTTCGAGCATGACGAGAAGCTGGCCAAGGTGCCGTCGCATCGGGCGCTGGCGATGTTCCGCGGCCGTAACGAAGGTGTACTGACACTGGCGATTCGCCTGCCCGGCGAAGACGAGGCGCCGATCCACCCGGCCCAGGTCGCCATCGCCCGCCACTTCGAGATCCGCGACGAGGGTCGTGCCGCCGACAAGTGGCTTGCAGACGTCGTGCGCTGGACCTGGCGGGTCAAGCTCTATACCCACCTGGAAACCGAGCTGATGGGGCGGCTGCGCGAGAGCGCCGAGCTTGCCGCCATCGGCGTCTTTGCCGCCAATCTCAAGGATTTGTTGCTGGCCGCCCCGGCCGGACAGAAGGCGACACTCGCCATCGACCCTGGCCTGCGCACCGGCTGCAAGGTGGCCGTGGTGGACGCCACCGGCCAGTTCCTCGAGCATGCCACCATCTATCCCCATGCGCCCCGCAACGCCTGGGACGCTTCCCTGGCCGAGCTGGCGAGGCTGGTGGAGCGCCACGATGTGGCGCTGATCGCGGTGGGCAACGGCACCGCCAGTCGCGAGACCGATCGGCTCGCCGCCGACCTGGTCAAGCTGTGCACTTCACGCCAGGGACCGGGTAAGCGTGGGCTGGCCAAGGTAATGGTCAGTGAGGCGGGGGCCTCGATCTACTCCGCCTCGGAGTATGCGTCCCGGGAGTTGCCCGACCTGGACGTCACCATCCGCGGGGCGGTTTCCATCGCCCGGCGCTTGCAGGACCCGCTGGCCGAGCTGGTCAAGATCGAGCCCAAGGCGATCGGCGTGGGGCAGTACCAGCACGATGTCTCCCAGCTGCAGCTCTCCCGTAGCCTGGAAACGGTGATCGAGGACTGTGTGAATGCCGTCGGGGTGGACCTCAACACGGCATCGAGTGCGCTGCTCTCCCGCGTGGCGGGCCTCAACCCGGCGCTGGCCGAGAATATCGTCGCCAGGCGCAACGCCGAGGGTGCCTTTGTCAGCCGCAGGCAGTTGCTCGACGTGAGTCGCCTGGGTCCCAAGACCTTCGAGCAGTGCGCGGGTTTCCTGCGCATCATGAACGGCGATAACCCGCTTGACGCCAGTGCGGTCCACCCCGAGGCCTACCCGCTGGTGGAGCGTATCGCCAAGCGCAGCGGCCGGGAACTGGCCAGCCTGGTCGGCGACAGTGCCACCCTGAAGGCGGTAAAGCCGGCCGAATTCGCCGACGAGCGTTTCGGCGTGCCCACCATCAGCGATATCCTCAAGGAACTCGACAAGCCGGGCCGTGATCCGCGGCCCGAATTCAAGGCCGCCGAGTTCCGCGAGGGGGTGGAGACGCTCAAGGACCTGGAGCCCAGCATGATCCTCGAGGGTACCGTCACCAACGTGACGCACTTCGGCGCCTTCGTCGATATCGGCGTGCATCAAGACGGGCTGGTGCACATATCGGCCCTGTCGGACAAGTTCGTCGATGATCCGCGCACCGTGGTCAAGGCCGGTGATATCGTCAAGGTCAAGGTGATGAGCGTTGATCTCGAGCGTGCCCGTATCGGCCTTACCATGCGCCTGGACGACCAACCGGGCGAGGAGGCGAGCGGTAAGCCGCGCCGCGGTGGTGGTGACGAGCGCCGGGGCCAGGGCAAGCCGGCGCGCCGAAATGGCACCGCGGAACAGAGCCAGCAGACCAGCCCGGTGGGGGCTCTGGGAGCTGCGCTGCTCAAGGCAAAGAAGGGCAAGTCTTGAACCCTCCACGCCTGGCGCCATACTCTCGTCAAATACTGTTAGCCCATTGTCGGCCGTTTTCGGCGGCCGGTACGCTTCGACCGGGGAACCTGCATCAGGCTTCCGAGACATGGGGTCAATGCCTTGTCTGATTCATACACTGCCATCGTTTCACACCTTTCCGCTCTCGCCGCCCAAGGTCGCTTCGGTCGACTGTTGCGAGGCATCGAGAAGGAGGGGCTGCGCGTCGATGCCCAGGGTCGCATCGCCGACACACCGCACCCCCGGGCGCTGGGCTCCAAGCTGACCCACCCCTATATCACCACCGACTACTCTGAAGCGCTGCTGGAGTACATCACGCCGGTCTACTGCCGTCCGGGCGATGCCATGTCCTTCCTGGCCGACCTCCACCGCTTCAGCTATCGCCAGCTGGGCAGTGAGCTGATCTGGCCGGCCAGCATGCCCTCACGCCTCGATGGCAACGACAGCGTGACCATCGCCGATTACGGCAGCTCCAATGTGGGCACCATGAAGCACGTCTATCGCAAGGGGCTGGACGTGCGTTACGGCAGGATCATGCAGGCGATCGCCGGCATTCATTACAATGTTTCGCTGCCCAATGAGCTGTGGGAGGTGCTGAGGAAGCGGGATGGCGCGACCGACACCCCCATGAACGACTATCGCTCCGGCCGTTACTTCGGGCTGATCCGCAATTTCCGTCGTCACAGCTGGTTGCTGCTCTACCTGTTCGGCGCCTCGCCGGCGCTGGACCGCAGCTTCCTTCCCGACGGCAAGATTCCCGACAAGCTGCAGGCCCACGGCCGCGATACCCTGGTCTCGCCCCATGCCACCAGCCTGCGCATGTCGGACCTGGGCTACCAGAACAAGGTGCAGGCGCAACTGAAGATCTGCTTCAACTCGCTGTCCAACTATGTCGGCACCCTGCGCCATGCCATTTCCACACCCTGGCCCGCCTATGCGGCCATGGGCGTAGAGGAAAATGGAGACTGGCAACAGCTCAATGCCAATATCCTGCAGATCGAAAACGAGTATTACAGCGACATCCGCCCCAAGCGTGTCACGCGTCAAAACGAGACCCCCAGCCAGGCACTGGAGGCGCGCGGCGTAGAGTACATCGAGGTGCGCTGTCTCGATCTCGACCCGTCGCTCGCCCTGGGTATCGACGAGCCCCGCCTGCGTTTCCTCGATACCTTCCTGATGTGGTGCCTGCTCTCCGAGAGCCCCTGGATTCCCGACGAGGAGTGTGACCGGCTAGACGACAATCGCCAGCGTGTAGTGGAGCGCGGGCGCGACCCAGAGCTGCGCCTGGAGCACGATGGCAAGCGTCGCTCGGTGGCCGACTGGGGCGGGGAGATCTGCGCGGAGATGGAGCAGGTGGCCGAACTGCTCGACCAGCTCGAGGAGGACTCGCCGCACCGCGATGCCTTGGCAGCACAGGTGCCGAGCCTCTCCGATCCATCGTTGACTCCGTCCGGCAAGCTATTGAGCCGGCTCGAGGAGAGCGGCGAGGAGTTCATCGATCTTGTTCTCGCCATGGCCAGGGAGCAGGCCGCACAGCTGCGGGCCGAGCCCATGGATCCGGCCCGCGAGGCGCTGTTCGATCAGCTGGTGGAGACTTCGCATCAGCAGCAGGGCGAGATCGAAGCCGCCGATGTCGAGGATTTTGATGCGTTCCTCAGCCAGTACTTCGATAGCGCCCGTGAGCCGCGCGCCGCTGTGGCGGCAAGCCGGAGTGAAACCTCATGACCTCGACGCTGCAGCGGCTGAGCGTGCGTCACTGGAGCCTGGCCGGCCTGGCCTTCTGTGCCTTGATGATGCTGGTGGCGCTGGGGCTCGAGCATATCGCCGGCCTGGACCCCTGTCCGCTCTGTATATTCCAGCGTGTGGCGGTGTTGGCGGCGGCGGCAGTATTCCTCGTTGCTGCCATTCACAACCCGCGTGGGCGGTTGGGCGCCGTCGTCTATGGAGGGCTGTCGCTGGCCGCGGTGATCGGCGGCATCGCGGTGGCCTGGCGCCACCTCTGGTTGCAATCGCTTCCGCCGGACCAGGTGCCGAGCTGCGGCCCCGGTCTCGACTACATGATGGATGTTCTGCCACTGCGCGACGTGATGGCCATGGTGTTCTCGGGTTCCGGCGAATGCGCCGAGATCGACTTCCTGCTCATGGGTATCTCGCTGCCCGGCTGGACGCTGATCGGTTTCGTGGTGCTGGCACTGGCGCCGCTGGGCATGGTGCTATCGGCCTTCCAGGAGCGTCACGCCGCCCTGGCATGAATCACAGCCACCAACAACAACGATAACCACAGGAGCCGAACATGCTCTACCGGGAGTTTGCTACCCAGGAGGAGATCGATCGCGAGTACGACCCCTCGAAGGGCCGAGACCCGTTGGCAATGCCCAAGCTGCTGGAAGGGTGGCGCGAGAGAAGCGAGGCCTCACGTGCCCGCTACCGAGCGACCGAGGACCTGGCCTACGGCCCGACGCTGGCCGAGTGTATGGATATCTACCATGCCGATGGCGACGTTTCCGCGGACAGTCGCCCGCCGGTGCACCTCTTCTTCCACGGTGGCTACTGGCGTTCGCTGAGCCACAAGGATTTCGGCTTTGTCGTCGACGGCCTGGTCGAGGCTGGCATCACGGTGGCGGTGGTCAACTACGCGCTCTGTCCCTCCGTGCCGTTCGGCGAACTGGTGCGCCAGAGCCGTGCGGCGGTGGCCTGGATGCATCGTTACGGCGAATCGCTGGGCGTCGACCCCCACCAGCTGAGCGTTTCCGGGCACTCCGCGGGAGGCCATCTCTGCGCCATGCTGCTGGTCACCGACTGGGAGGAGGACTACGGCCTGCCCAACGACCTGATTCGCAGTGCATTGGCGATCAGCGGCCTTTTTGACCTGCGCCCCTTCCCCTGGTCATGGCTGCAACCCAAGCTCCAGCTCACCGGACGCGATGTCGCCGACTACAGCCCCCTGTTCCAGCCCTGCCGGGTTCCGGCCAGGGTCTCCCTGGTGGCCGGTGGCAAGGAGTCCAGCGAGTTCGAGCGGCAGATGCTGGCCCATGGCGAGCATCTGCGCGGCCAGGGCATCGAGGCCAATACCAATACCCTGGATACTGACGACCACTTCTCCATTCTCGATCACTATCGCCCCGGTGGGCGCTTCGTCGAGTGGATCCGCGGCTGCCACCCCTGACTCCGGGGGGGCAGCGGCCCAGGCTGGAGAGTCCACCCAATGGATGAATGGGCAGGATGACCTGGACGAGCTATTTCCGGTGATAGGCAATCAGCGATCATGTCCAAAGGGTACAACCGGAGTCAGACCTTCGGTACGCATCTGTTCTCGTACTTCTAGAGGGGAAGGAGGGGGAAACTGGACGCCACGCTCAATCATCATATTTCTTAGGTTAGTAAAGCTATCACGCATAGGGCCTGGCTTTAACTCATCAAGACGATTTTGGATCCGCCAAGCCGTAGTCACCCCGGTTTCAGAGCGGAAGTCAGGGATGGCCCCCTGCTCCAGTAGATATATTGCGATTTCTGGCTTTGTACCTAATGTGCTTTCATCAAAAGCGCTTGAGTTTTTTCCTTCTCGGGTTGTCGCCTCAATATGAGCGCCATCTTTCACTAATAATTTTACATGGTTTAGAGTGCCGCTTATCACGGCTTTTTCTAGCAGGGGGATGCCATCTTCGTCGCCGTCATTGGGTGAGAGTCCACCATCCAGCATGGCTTCCAGATAAAACGTATCCTCACTCATCAACGCGGCTCCCAGGGGAGTGCGTGCCGGCATGCCATCCATGGCATCGTCGCTCGGGTGCACGCCCAGCTCCACCAGAGTGCGGATGGCATCGGTATTCTTCCGCATCATGGCAAACCACATCAGCGTCATCTGCTGCTTGCCCTGAGCATTGAGATCGACGCCTTCGGCCCCCCGGCGTAGCGCCGCCATGTCGTTGCGTTCGATGGCTCGGGCCAGTTCGAGCTGCGGGCCGGTAAAGATATCCTCGGCAGAGTAGTTGCGTGACATGCTAAGCCCCTTGGATGGTTGGCAGCCGCTGACAAGCAGTGCCGTCAGCAACAGGATGAAAATGGCCCAGTGGATTTGACCGTATCGCGTCCTGGTGGTGTGCATGGTGTCCCCTTGCTATTGGCCTTTGGCTAGTGGCACTGCCGGCCGGTGGCATCGGCAATGACGCGCTGGTCCATCGCCTTCTGGGCTTCCAGCCCCTCGATGACCTGGACCATGCTGTGACGCTCGATGGGGTTCGTTCCCCGACCGGGCAGGCGGTAGGGCGTACCCTCCGCCGCCGGCATCAGCATGGCCAGTGCGTTACTGCCCAGTGCGCCGAATGCCGCGCCTTTCCATCCGCCGACCAATGAGCCGACACCCGCTCCTGCCAGGGTCGAGCCCCAGCCATGTTCCTGCAGGCTGGTAAGGATATCGCCATTGATGCGGAAGGCCTGGATATTCTCGATAGCGGGCCTATGCAGCGTGCCGCCGTAGCGTTCCACCGTCTTGGGGTGAAGCCCGGCGGCATTGAAGGTGGTTGCTGACATTCCACTGGCCCGGGAGGCGGCCGAAGCTAGGCCACCTCCCAATGAATGGCCTGTGAAATGCATCTTTGCGCCAGAATCTTTGATTCTTCTGCCAGTGTTCACGGCTCTTTCATAGAAATCTGAATGTGTATTCAAGCCTTGGGCTAGGTTGTTTTTGATATCCTCGAACTCAGAGAAATTGGTACCCTTGAAGCTAAGCGTAGGTGTGAAATCGCTACCAAAAACTCCCGTTATCGGCATGTAAATCCCTGCGCCAAAATTGCTGTCGTCGGACGTTAATAACTTAGTTGATGTTATTCCCGCTCGCTGGATTAGCTCCTTATCCTGACTAATGTCCGCCCACCCTGTCGGCGCTGGCTGGTCAGGATGATAGACATGCTGCGATAGACGGGCATGCTCCACCGCCACGTTGTTGCGTTCGAATCTCTCGGTAGCCGCCAGCAAGTGGGCACGTTCGTCATTGGCCGGCATGCTTTCCGTCTTTTGCCGGGCTGCAGCGATCTGGCCCTGACGGCACTGCCAGCGGGCCGCCTTCTCCTGCGCCTCCTCCTCCGGGTCAATGGCGGGCTCTTCCACTAGCGCTTCCATGGCGTCGTCATCCATAGCGTCGTCATCTATGGCCTCGGGCTCTGGCGTGGCGTTGGCAGCGGCTGCAACGGCCAGGGCGGTCGCCATGAAGCCACCGGCTTCCATGGAGTGACCGCTTGCCTTTAGCATCACGTCTTGGCTCGCTTCCACGGTGGCCTGCCCCGGCAGCAGCGCCGCCGTCGCGGCCTGTTCCCTTCCCGAACCGGGGCTGCCACCGGAGTTGATCTTCACCTGGGCGCCGACGATGGTGATGCCGCTGGGGTCGAGCTTGATAAAGCTGCCGCCGGCCTTGAGGGTGATCTCGGCGCCGGCCTCGATGACCGCCTTGATGCCTGCGGTGTGGTGTACTTCCTGGCCCGCTTCGATGAGCCGGGCACGGCCGTACCTTTCATGGCGCGTGGCGCCGACGATCAAATGATCATCGCCGTCGACCTGGGTGTGCCGCTGGCCGTGTACCGTCAGGTGGTCATCGGCGTGGACCTCGCCGATGCGGTCGTTGTGCACGGTGAGGAAGCTGTCGTTGCCGATCTCCTCGGTGCGGTCGTTGTTGGTCAGCAGCTCCAGGTCCTTCTGGGCGTGCAGCCAGATCTGCTCCCGCTCGGCCTCGTCCTCGAAGCGCAGTTCGTTGAAGCCGTCGCCCTTGTGGCTCTGGGTGCGGATCACGGTGCGGGTCTTGTGCTCGGGCAGGGCGTAGGGCGGGGTGTTCACCGCGTGGTAGGTGCGCCCGGTGATCAGCGGCTGATCCGGATCGCCTTCGAGGAATGAGACAATCACCTCGTGCCCGATCCTGGGAATGGCGATGCTACCGTAGCCGCCGCCAGCCCAGCCCTGGCTCACTCTCAGCCAGGCGCTGGCTCCGCTATTCACAGCGGCTTTGCCGCCAGCCCCGGCGGTTTCAGCGGCTTCGCCGCCAGCCCCGGCGGTATCGGGCTCGGCGTAGCGGTCCCAGGGGAACTGCACCTTGACCCGGC
>NZ_QPKI01000041.1 GCF_003339685.1 Halomonas sp. DQ26W
CGCCTATCGGCACCGTGTCACTCAACCCGGAACGGGAGCTCCAGATCACCGTCGCTGAACCAGAAAAACAGGCGGCCTGAATGACCTCAGAGGCGACAGATTCCTTGACAACTACCGCGGCTGACGAGTGCCGGGGTGAGACCGTAAAAAATCAGACCCAGATGAAAGACCACAGTGAGACCGCCCAGCAGCACCCAGGCCGGATGGACCCGCGACCGAGTGCTCCCGACGACCTCGCCGGCCGCCGGTGAAGAGGAAAATGTCGACATGGAAAAAAGAGCCTTTCGATCAGGGCCGGTCCCCGGCATGCTCGAGTCCCGACCCCAACAGGGGGTTAACGCAATTCGTCGGGGATCTCGATACCGGCTTCATCGTAGTAGCGCACCGCGCCCGGGTGCAGCGATCCCGCGATGTTACCGACCATGTCGTGGGTGATGCTTCCCCACCACGCCGTCTCTTCCGCCATGGCATCCCGACGCTCCCAGAAGGTCTTGGTCAGGGTGTAGGCGGTGTCGTCGTCCATGCCGGTGGTGGTATAGGCAATGACGGGCAGCGAGGTGGTCTCGACGTCCTGGTCCACGCCGGAGTATGTGCCAGCCGGTATGGTCTGGCGTGCCGCACCGGTCTGCTCAATCTGCTCGTCGGTCAGGCTGACCAGACTGATCGACATGCTCGCAGCGGTCTCGATCACGTTGGGTGTGGGAAAGGAACTCGCCGTGACGAAGGCATCGATCTGGCCGTTCTTCAGCGCATCGGGGCCACTGCCGATCTCGGCACTGGCCACCCGCACCCGGTCCATCATGTCGAACAGCTCGAGATAGCGCTCGGCTTCGCGAGCACCGAAGGTGCCACGCCCAATCAGGATATGCTTGTCTTCCAGGTCCTCGATCCCGATGACGCCCTCACCACCGGCCACGACGAAGTGCATGGTGATCGCCGGGATCGGGAACAGGCCACGAATTTCCTGGAAACGGGGGCTCTGTCGCTCGGCGAAGGGTCCGTCGCCAGCCATGGCACTTTTCACCAGACCGGGGGGCGTGGTGAAGACATAGTTGCCCTGGCGGGCCATCACTTCCATCACGTTCTGCACCGAGCCCTGGCTCTCTTCCAGCGTGAGCTGGATATCGCCGTCGGTACCCTTGCGGATCGCCTCCGAGAGCTCCACGCCCATCTGGTAGTAGGCGGTGCCGGCAGAGGCGGACTTGTAGGTCACTCGGGTTTCCGCCTGGGCGGAGAAGGCGGTGGCGCCCACCAGGACGGCAGTGGCAGAAGCCAACAGGGTGCGAGTGAAAGAAGGAGTGAATTGACGCATATGTGTCTCCCTTGGAGAGGCCAGCAAAGAACTATAATGCCGATTTTTTCCGACAGGAACACCCGAATCTGGCCATCGAGAAAAAGACGATGCGTCTTACGGCGGTAATTGGCGCAGCCGGTAGAAGCGGCACTGCCATTTGTAAGGCAGTGCCGACTCCACCAGCTACCGAGCTGGCGCTTGGCTAGCCGAAGGCGGCCTTGGCCACGTCCTGATAACGCCTGGCGAAATGTACCGTGACCCCATCCTTGAGATAGTCGGGCAGCTCGGCATAGTCGCGCCGGTTGGCCTCGGGCAGGATCACTTCAAAGATCTTGCTGCGACGCGCCGCGATGATCTTCTCGCGGATGCCACCCACCGGCAGCACCTGTCCGGTCAGGGTCATCTCGCCGGTCATCGCCAGCGGCCGGTCGATGAACTGATGAAGGGCGAGCGAGAACAGTGCCGTGGTCATCGTCACCCCGGCCGAAGGGCCATCCTTGGGCGTAGCCCCCTCGGGGACGTGAAGATGCACGAAAGCGGAGTCAAAGAAATCCGCGTCGGCGCCATACTCTGCCAGGTGCCCCAAAGCATAGCTGTAGGCGATATTGGCGGACTCCTGCATCACTTCACCGAGCTTGCCGGTGAGCTTGAAGCCCCGGGTCAGGGAGTGCACTTTATCCGCTTCGATCGGCAGGGTTGCCCCACCCATGGAAGTCCATGCCAGGCCGGTAACCACCCCCTCCCCCTTGAGCACCTGCTCCTGGCGGAACAGCGGCGCACCGAGGTACTCCTCCAGGTTCTTGACCGACACCTTCACTGACGGCTGGTCGCCTTCCAGCAGCCTTACCGCGGCCTTGCGCACGATGCTGTGAAGTTGCTTCTCCAGCTGGCGTACTCCGGCCTCCCGGGCGTAGCCCTCGATCACCTGCTTCAGTGCCGCATCCGTCAAGTTGATACGCTTCTTGGGGATTCGGTCGCGCTGGAGCAGCTTGGGCCAGAGGTGGTTTTTGGCGATGGCCACCTTCTCCTCGGCGATGTATCCCGACAGGCGGATCTGTTCCATGCGGTCAAGCAGCGCCGCCGGAATCGAGTCCAGGGTATTGGCGGTACACACGAAGAGCACCTTGGAAAGATCGAGTCGTACGTCGAGGTAGTGGTCGAGGAAGTCGATGTTCTGTTCAGGATCGAGCACTTCGAGCAGTGCCGACGCCGGGTCTCCCTGGAAGGACTGCCCCATCTTGTCGATCTCGTCGAGCATGATCACCGGGTTTTCGACTTCCACCTCCTTGAGCGCCTGCACCAGCTTGCCCGGCATGGCGCCGATGTAGGTGCGTCGGTGGCCCTTGATTTCAGCTTCATCGCGCATGCCGCCCACCGAGAAGCGGTAGAACTGGCGCCCCAGGGCCTCGGCAATGGAACGACCGACCGAGGTCTTGCCCACCCCAGGGGGGCCGACGAGCAGCAGGATAGAGCCGCCCACATCACCCTTGAAGGTGCCCTCGGCGAGAAACTCGACGATGCGCTCCTTCACGTCCTTGAGCCCATCGTGATCGCGGTCCAGTATCTTGCGAGCATGGGCAAGGTCCATCTGGTCGGCGCTGCGCACCCCCCAGGGCATCGATGTCAGCCAGTCAAGGTAGTTGCGTGTGGTGCCATATTCCGGCGAGCCGGTCTCCAGCACCGAAAGCTTGTCGAGTTCCTCCTCGATGCGGGTCAGTACCTTGGGCGGTACCACCAGGTTCTCAAGGCGGTCACGGAAGGTATCGACGTCGTTCTCGCGATCGTCCTTGGAGATGCCCAGCTCACGTTGGATGACCTTGAGCTGTTCACGCAGGAAGAACTCCCGCTGCCGCTCCTGCATCTGGGCGTTGACCTGCTCACTGATTTCCGTCTGCAGCAGGGCAACGTCGATCTCCTTGCGCAGCAGGGGCAGCACCTTCTCCATGCGCGCCTGCACCGGCAGGGTTTCCAGTACCTTTTGCAGCTCACTTCCCCGTGCCGAAGTGATGGCCGCGGCGAAGTCGGTCAGCGGACCCGGCTCATGGGGGCTGAAACGGTTGAGATAGTGCTTGAGCTCTTCTCCGTAGAGCGGATTGATCGGCAACAGTTCCTTGATGCCGTTGATGATTGCCATGGCATAGGCACGGGTCTCGTCCTCGTCGGCGTCGACCGGTTCCCGCGGGTAACTCACCTCGACCAGATAGGGCGGCTTCTTCGATAGCCAGCGCTGAATATGAAAGCGCCTGAGGCCCTGGGCAATAAACTGCAGCTGCTGGTCCTCTCCCTGCAGCTTGTGAACCTTGACCGCCGTGCCGTACTCGGGAAACGATTCGTGGCCCAGGTCGTCGATGCCTGAATCGCCGACGAAGGCGACACCCAGGGTGTGGTGGGGCGTCTTGCCCACCCGACGCATAGTGTCTTCCCAGCGCTCGCGGTTGATCACCAGCGGCTGTACCTGGGCGGGAAAGAAGGGGCGGTTGTGTATCGGCAGCAGGTAAATACGCTCGGGCAGGTATTCGCTAGCTGGCACCATGGCATTGTTCAGAGACTCTTGCGCTTCACCATCAGAACCCGACCATGCCTCGTCCGTGCCATCACGCATCGATTCTTGCCAATTCTGCTCATCCTGATCGTAATCGCTCATCGAAACCTCTTCCTGAAGCTGGGGACCGGCGTATGACCTGAGGAATGCGGGCGCACCCGGGCAACTTCAAGTCATCTGCCCACTATTTCAGTGTTTTGTGCAGATCCAGGTTGGTGTGTTCAGAGCGCCGTAGAATCGACCCGGGAACAAAGGTAGCCAGACAAGCAGGACGGTAGTGCTTGGGCGCACCGAGCAGGTTCAGCGCCATAGCTGGGGTAAGGGCCGGCTGTTGACACGCACCTGCCCACGCCCCACGTCGATTTCGAGGGTGCGAGTGTCCAGTGGCAAGCCAAGCCACAGGGCTGCCACGGTCGGCAGGTCATACCAGGTGAAATCGCCGTCGAGGCGGCGGCGCCAACGCGCCTGCATGGCCGGGTCGTCGACACCGACCAGCCTCAACTCGTCGAGTCGGCGCCCGTCGAAGAACAGCGAACCATCGATTCGTGCCGACAGCCCCATCATGGGACTATCCAACTGGAGGTTCAGCAGGTCGAGGCGTGGCGAATCCTGCAGGACTTGAAGCATGTGAGGCTCGAGCTGTGCCAGAAACTCACGGCGATCGAGCTGATGATGACCACTGGCCGCCAGCTCACGAAGCCGCAACATGCTGGCCCGGAGGGCGTCGCCATTCAGACGTGACAGCTCCAGTGTCAGCTCTCCGGTGAGCAGTACCTGGTTTGCCGTTTGCACCTCGCCCAGGTCGATATCGAGCTGCATTCTCAGCTCCTGTTCATCCAAGGCCGTGCGATTGGTGACGCGGAGGTTGCTGGCATCCAGGCTCAGCTCAGGCTGGCGCCAGGCCATCGACTCGATCTGCAGCCGATCCTCCTGGTTGAAGGCATGGGCGTCTTCGGTATAGGCGTAATGGCTGTTGAGCGTGGAGGGGCCGATTGCAAGGCTAGTGACACCATCGGTCAATCGCCAGGCATCGAGATGTGCACGGAGGCGCCAGTCGCCCTGCTCGCCGCTGAAATGGAGCCGGCCACCATCGAGTACCAGTTCGCGATCCTGCTGAATGATTCGCAAGGGTGAGAGACGAAGCCCACCTTCCAGGGTGCCGGTCAGGGTGTGATAGCTGGCCTGCCAGAGCGGGGGCGACGATGCCAGCAGGTCACCGAAGAGCTGCACGGCATCCGGGCCATGGCGCAGCATCGCTTCACCGTTCAAGTGCGTATTGAGCACGCCGTGCCGCGCCCTGTAGGTCAGCTCCAACTGCCAAACATCCCCCAGCAACGGTGCCAAGTGAATGCGTCCGGTCGAGGACCACCAGCCCTGCTCTACCTCTGAACGCGCCACGATCACCTCACCTCTTGCCTCGAGATCATTGAGTGCTCGTGCCATTTCGCGTTCGAAGAAGTGGCTGGAAATGGCCTGCCCTGCCAGCCAGGCCACCAACAACAATACCAGCAGCGGGACAATGAGACGTTCCTTGCGCACAGCTCCGTCTCCTTTTCGTTTCCTTGACTATCGCATCAACTATCGCAACAACTATCGCATCAACTATCGCATCAACTATCGCAACAACTATCGCATCAACTATCGCAACAACTATCGCAACAACTATCGCAACAACTATCGCATCAACGATTGCACCAGCTATTACACCAACTACCGCGGCAACTATCGCATCTTCAGTAATTCAGTGTAACCAAAGCCACAAATGCATCGTGCTCCAGGCGTAGATCCCGGCCAGGACATCATCGATCATGATGCCGAACCCCCCTGCTACACGACGGTCCGCCCAGCGAATCGGCCATGGTTTGAAGACATCGAAGATGCGAAACAGAATGAATCCCCAGAGTGCTGCTTCCCATGAAAAGGGTACCGCAGCCATGGTGATCCAGTAGCCGACGAACTCGTCCCAGACGATGCCGGAGTGATCGTGGACACCGAGATCACGCGAGGTCTTGTCGCATAACCAGATGCCTACCACGAAGGAGACTGCCACCAGAATCAGGTACCAGTTCAACGGCAGCTCGGACATCAGCCAATAGAATGGAATGGCCGCCAGGGTACCGAAGGTACCAGGGGCCCAGGGTACGGCCCCGCTACCGAGACCGAAGGCAAAGAAATGAACGGGGCGTCGCCACACGCTCTGGGGAAAGCGATTCATTATGCGCCTCTCTTCACATCCGCCGCCCCGAAGTGCTGCCAACCACCGAGGGCCGTATCGCCCACCCCGGCCAGGCCTGGTTCGGCCGTCACCGTTCCGACCGGCGTCAGCGCCAGCCCCAGCCCGGCCAGGCGACGGGTCGCCTCATCCATGGCATCGGCAGGCAGACTGACCAGCAGTTCGTAGTCATCGCCGCCACCCAACGCCGCCTGTCGTGCCCGGTCAGGTCCGAGGGCCTGGAGCAGCCCTTCTGCCATTGGCAGCGCCTCGACATCGACCCTCGCGCCCACCCCGGAAGCGGACAGCACATGGCCCAGGTCGGCCAGCAATCCATCGGAAATATCGATGGCCGCATTGGCCAGTCCACGCAGCGCCTGACCTGCATCCAGGCGCGGCTGTGGACAAAGGTAGCGTACCAGCAGTGGATGACCCGGGTCTCTCTCGCCCCGCTGCCATAGCGCCAGTCCGCCTGCGCCACCGCCCAGTGCGCCGGTCACGGCTAGCAGGTCACCAGGGCTCGATCCACCACGGGTGAGGGCCTGCCCTTCGGGCACTTCTCCCATTACCGTTACTCCGATCGCCAGTTCACCGCGGGTCACGTCGCCACCGACCAGGGTGGTACCGGTTATCGCACAAAGGCCATGAAAACCGCGGGCAAAATCGGCCAGCCAAGCCTCGTCGGCATCAGCCATGGCCAGCGCCATCAGACACCAGCGCGCCTCGGCGCCCATGGCCGCCAGGTCACTGAGACTGACCGCCAGCGCCCGGTGGCCAATCGCCTCAGCCGGGGCAGCGGAAGGAAAGTGAACCTCAGCCACCGACGTATCGACGCTGACAGCGAGCCGCGCCCCACTCTGGGGTACCAGCAATGCGCAGTCATCGCCTACACCAAGCGCGACACCAGCCCGTGAGCCTGGAGCGGCAGGCGTAAAGTAACGGGCGATCAGCTCGAATTCACTGGTCACTTGATACCTTCAGCGGCGACGCGCGCTGACCTCGGCACAACGCAGTCGTGATGCCAGCTTGTCGAGGATGCCATTGACGTACTTGTGGCCGTCGGTGGCGCCAAAGGACTTGGCCAGTTCGACGCCCTCGTTGATCACCGCCCGGTAGGGGACATCCAGGCGATGGGACAATTCGTAGGCACCGAGCCGGAGTATGGTCAGCTCGATGGGATCCAACTCCTCGATACGCCGGTCGAGCAGCGGACCGATAGCGGCATCCAGGTCGCCGCAATAGCGTGCCACGTTATGCAGCAGGTCGTGAAAGAGAGCCAGGTCGGCGATCTCCATGACCTTGGCCCAGTTTTCATGATCCTCCATGTCCTCGTCGGGCAACTGGCTACGGAACTCCGACTCCACTGCCGAGATGGACTTGCCGGTCATATGCCACTGATAAAGCCCCTGGACGGCCAACTCGCGGGCTGCACGCCTCTTCTGCTGGCCCGTCGATGGGGAGCGCTTGGGGCGTGGCTCACTCATGGCTTTCTCCGACGTCACCGAAGCCGCGCAGCAGCGACACCATCTCCATGGCCGCCATGGCCGCCTCGGCTCCCTTGTTGCCCGCCTTGGTGCCGGAACGCTCGATGGCCTGCTCGATGGAATTGACGGTCAGCACCCCGTTGGAAATAGGGGTATCGAACTCCAGTTGCAGGCTGCCGAGCGCCGAATTGCAACCGCCCGCAACATATTCAAAGTGTGGCGTACCGCCACGAATCACCGCACCCAGTGCGATTACCGCGTCGGGTTTGGCCACCTGCAGGGCCCGCTTAACGGCCAACGGCAGCTCCCAGGCACCCGGCACATGGACGATATCGATGTGGTCGGCATCCACCCCGTGGCGCATCAGGATATCCACGGCACCTTCCACCAGGCTGTCGACCACATGATGATTGAAACGCCCCACCACGATCACGTAGCGGCCGTCGACATCGACGAAGTTGCCTTCCAACTGAGACAAGGTATGCATCGCTAATTCCTGAAAATAGTCCTGCTGAAATCGGTTTGGATCCTGCTGAATCGACAGAGCGCACCCCGAGGGTGGGCCGAGTTTTATCTTAGTGTCAGACTGCGACCGACTCAGATCTCGTCGCCAGCCTCACTGTCGCCCGGTGCAATCAGTTCGATCACTTCGAGATCGAAACCGGACAGGGCAGAGAACTTCCACGGCGAACTGAGTAGCCGCATCCGCCCCACCCCGAGATGACGCAGGATCTGAGAGCCCGTGCCAATGGTAAGGTAGTTGCCGGCGCCGTCCGAGTCGCTGGTGCGAGGCAGGCGGCGACGCTCCATGAACACCTCGAACTGGTCACGGAAGTCCTGGTGCGGGCGGCCATCGTCCAGAAGAACGAAGACACCCTGGTCGACGCGGGCCACTTCCTCTAGCGCACTGTGCGTGGTCCAGTTCTTGCCTTCGCCCTTCTGCAGACCCAGCAGATCCCGCATGGTATCGGCCAGGTGTACCCGCACCGTGGTCAGGGTCTCGGGGGTGGGGGTGCCCTTGACCAGCGCCACATGATGCGCGCCCTGAATACGATCGCGAAAGACATGCAGCGTCAGCTCGCCCACGGCCGTGTTGACCGGCGTCGACTCCACCGGCTCCACCGTCTGCTCATTATGAATGCGATAGTGAATCAGATCGGCGATGGTGCCCATCTTCAAACCGTGCTCGGCGGCGAACCGCTCGAGCTCCGGGCGACGGGCCATACTGCCATCATCGTTCATGACTTCGCAGATCACACCGCTGGGGTCGCAACCGGCCAGCGCCGCCAGATCGCAGGCCGCCTCGGTATGTCCGGCACGACGCAGCACGCCGCCGGGCTCGGCCATCAGCGGAAAGATGTGACCGGGCTGCACGATATCCTCGGCCCGGGCATTGCGCGCCGCTGCCGCCTGCACGGTGCGTGCCCGATCGGCGGCAGAAATGCCCGTGGTCACTCCCTCGGCCGCCTCGATGGAGAGGGTAAACTTGGTGCCGAAGCCCGAACCGTTGTCGCTCACCATCAGCGGCAACTTGAGCCGCTCGCAACGCTCGCGCGTCATCGGCATGCAGATCAGGCCCCGGGCATGGCGTGCCATGAAGTTGATATGCTCGGCCCCGACCTTCTCGGCGGCCATGATGATATCGCCCTCGTTCTCACGATCCTCATCATCCATGAGGATCACCATCTTGCCCTGACGAATGTCCTCGATCAGGTCTTCTATGGAAGCGAGGCCCCCGCGGGAAGATTGCACCATGGAATCTCCGATTGATTCAGCTAAAAGGCGTTGCAGTACTGCACCTGGGACGTTGCCAAAGTACGTGACTAATGCGCGTTACTAAAGTTCTATGCCCCGCCTCGAATGGGCGTCAGGGTACCTTGGCTCGGCGTCGGGCGCCAGTAGTGAGCACCCTTGGTTCGGCGCTAATTTCTGTAGCGAGCGGGCTGTCCCGGGAACAAAACTCGGTGAGGAGGCGCTGTGAATCCTTCCCTGGACGCTCCTTTTCCCATCCCTGGAAAAAGACCTCCTCCCCGAGTGGTTCCCGGCGCCCTGATGAACTCAGTCCTGAAGCCGCCCGGGCCGCGCAGTGATACGCCAGTCGCGACCGATGGCGCGGATATCGAGAATATCCAGCGGGCGCTGCTGGGCCATGCGGGTCAGTCCCGGCAAGGCGAACAGCGGCCGCGCCTCGCCACCCAGCAAGGTCGGTGCCACGAACAGCTGCATTTCGTCGACCAGGCCGGCATCGAGCATCGCGCCGGCCAGGGTGGCGCCGGTTTCCAGCAACGCCTCGTTGACCAGTTCCTGCTCGGCCAGGTAACGCAACAGGGCGACAAGATCGACCCGGCCATTCTGATCCGCCGGGAGCACCAGTATCTCGGCGCCGGCGGCTTCCAGTCGGGCACGGCGCTCGGCATCGTGGCCCATCACCGTCGCCACCAGCGTGCGCCCGGGCTCGCGCAGGCAGGCCGCGGCCTGGGGCAGGCGCAACTGGGTGTCGACCACGACCCGCAGCGGCTGGCGCCGAGCGATGGCATCGGCATCGTCCAGGCCCAACTGGCTCGCTCGCACGGTCAGCCGTGAATTGTCGAAGATGACCGAGTCGACGCCGGTCAGCACCGCGCTGGAGCGAGCGCGAAGGCGCTGGACTTCAGTACGGGCGTGGGGGCCGGTAATCCACTGCGATTCACCCGATTCCATCGCCGTGCGCCCATCCAGGCTCATGGCCATCTTCAGTCGCACGAAGGGCCGGTTTCGTGTCATGCGCGACAGGAAACCGGGATTGAGCGCCCTGGCCTCCTCCTCCAGCAGCCCGACCTCTACCTCGACTCCCGCCTCGCGCAGCATGGCGATGCCGCGGCCGGCCACCTCCGGATTGGGGTCGCCCATGGCAAGCACCACCCGCTTCACCCCGGCGTCGATCAATGCCACGGCACAGGGACCGGTACGACCCTGGTGGGAGCAGGGCTCCAGGGTCACGTAGGCAGTCGCTCCTCGCGCAGAATCCCCGGCCATGTCCAGTGCATGGACTTCCG
Organism: Halomonas sp. DQ26W; assembly: GCF_003339685.1. Lineage (GTDB taxonomy): Bacteria > Pseudomonadota > Gammaproteobacteria > Pseudomonadales > Halomonadaceae > Halomonas. Next base: position 10,568 of record NZ_QPKI01000041.1, read on the forward strand.
CGTGGGGCTCACCGGCACGCTCGTGCCAGCCCTCCCCCACCAGGCGACCGCCCTTGACCAGGACACAGCCCACGCGGGGGTTGGGGTCGGTGGTATAGAGGCCGCGGCGGGCCAATTGAAGCGCCCGAGCCATCCAGGCGGCAGCGGTGGGCTTGGCCATGTCACTCCCTGGCAAAAACAGAAAAACGGAACTCAGCGCTCGCTGTCGTCGGCGGTTCCCGGCGGGAACCCGGGCTCACGCGACAGGCGGTCGATCTCGGCGCGAAACTCGTCGACATCCTGAAAGCGACGATAGACGGAAGCAAAGCGAATGAAGGCTACCTGATCGAGACGCTTGAGCGCCTGCATCACCGCCTCGCCGATATCCCGTGCCTGGATCTCGCGTTCGCCACTGCCGCGCAGCCGTTGGCGAATCCGCTCCACGGCGGCCTCGATTGACTCGGCACTGACCGGGCGCTTCTCCAGCGCACGCAGCATGCCGGCACGCAGCTTCTTCTCGTCGAAGGTTTCCCGGGAACCGTCGGCCTTGACCACCCTGGGCATGACCAGTTCAGCGGTCTCGTAGGTGGTAAAACGCTCGCCGCAATCGGTGCACTGGCGGCGGCGGCGCACCTGGTCGCCCTCGGCCACCAGGCGGGAATCGGTCACGCGGGTATCATGGGCGCCACAGAAGGGGCAATGCATGGTATCGATCCGAATTCGAAGCGGGGCGGCCGACTGCTGGCCGCTCGTGGTTCAATAGTGCAGTATTGTAACCTCTGGCCCGCTAGTCGCCCAGCACCGACACCAAATGCCGGGAACCGACAACATGGTGCCCAGGATCAGTGATCATCTCCGTGGCTGTGGCCCTGATCATGCGTATCACGCTGCGGCCACCCACCGTCCACGACGATTTGCCGAACCGGCGCCTCTAACCGCTGTGATACACCCGACTCGAACCTGAGCTCGATCTCGACGAGTTCGCCCTCCTCCAAGGGTGCGGACAACCCGATCAACATCAGGTGCAGCCCACCGGGCGCCAGCTCGACTGCTCCGCCAGCAGGCACGACAAGATTGGGCACCTTGCGCATCTGCATCACGCCATCGACATCTTCATGATCATGCAACTCCATCACATCGGCGGCAGGTGAGTGAGCATTCACTAATACGACATCCCGCTCCCCCGGATTCTTGAGCGACATGAAGGCAGCAGAGACCTGCGAGCCCGGTGGAACGTCACGCACCTGAGTGCCTACGATATTGAGCGGATCGGCAAACGCCGTCAGCGACACCAACGAAAGGCTGACGGTGAACAGCAGTGAATGAACCTTCACCATGATGAAACTCCTTGCTGTATCGTTGGCTACGCCAGGGAACCAGGCGAGCAGCTTACTACGATGTCGTGCCTCAGGAGACGGGGTACATCAACTCGACACGCACGGTTTCCCGACTGCCTGGTGAACCTGCTAAGAAAGCCGGTAGTCAATCAATAGGCGGCTTGCATCATACCGGAAAGCAATTTCACTCAAGGAAACCCGACATGGTTCTTCGCTTCATGCTGCTCATGGCCACCTTGCCCCTCCTCGCTGTAGGTTCGACGGTGCATGCCGACGACTGGCCGAGCCCGGTTCAAGCTTTGATCGAGGAGGGACTCGAGATTCACGGTGAATTCGAGGCCCCGGATGGACTTGTCGGCTACGCCGCCAGCCATCAGGGCCGCGAGATGACTGTGTTCGTCACGGCCAACGGTCAACATGCCATCGTCGGCACCATGATTGATGCCGAAGGCAACGACCTCTCAGAGGCCCCGCTCGACGAACTGGTGAGAGCGCCCCAGGAAGGCGAACTGTGGCACCAATTGGAAAAGAGCCACTGGATTCAGGATGGCCCAACGGACGCCCCCCACGTGGTATACACTTTCACCGACCCCAACTGCCCCTATTGCCGGCAGTTCTGGCAGCAGTCACGCCCTTGGGTCGAGGCCGGTGATGTTCAGTTGCGTCATATCATGGTGGGCGTCTTGCAACCAGACAGCCCGGCCAAGGCCTCTGCCCTGCTGGGCGCCGAAGATCCCGTGACTGCTCTGCACGACCACAGCGGCGGTGAAAGCGTGACTCCCTCGGCTCAGCCCCGCCACATCGAGGACAGGGTGTATCGCAACAACCAGCTCTTCGACGAATTGGGCCTCTATGCCACTCCCACCACGGTGTATCGGCATGAAGGCCGCCTGCAGCGGGTGGACGGCATGCCGGAGGCGGCGAAGCTGCGCGAAATGATGGGCGGTGCGCACCCCTGACGAGAAACGCCACACCCGGGCGATGGCGGCTCGGACGAGGTGGCTTGGTCAACCCCCAGGCGCCTCAACGCGACTCGGGCAAGCCCAGCTTGCGCAGCAGGGTAATCATCGGGCACCAACGGGTGAAGGCGGACTGGATCAGGTTCAGTGCCACAAAACCAGTGAACAGGAACCAGCCAGGGTGCACGAAATAGCCGAGCAGCACGGTGAGCAGCACGAAGGTGCCAGCGATCAGGCGGAGGGCTTCATTGAGGGTCATGGTCTTTCTCCTTGGGTGGTGGTGCGGGGTCAAAAGCTATGGCGAGCACGCAGGAAGACACTCGAGTTCTCCTCGAACTGTCCGTAGAAGGTGCCGTCCTGTTGTCCACTGAACAGGTTGGCACCGGCGTTGAACTGCAGGTTGTCGCTGTAGCGCCAGGTGACGGTGGGCCGAATGAAGGCATCTTCGTCGCTGGGCGAATAGAAATTCATGACGCCGAGGATCAGGTTGTCGCGCAGCATGCGGTAGGTCAGGCGCAGGGTAACCAAGTGGCGAAGCTCGTCGCGCTGATCCTCGGCCGCGAACGGAAAGCTCTCTTCGTAAGCGTCATGGTCCTGGAGCCAATCCAGGTAGTACTGGGTTCCTACCGTGAAGTTCGTGGCCATCTCGCGCTCGTAACCACCCAGCAGGCGCAGCTCGCTGTTGGGTACATTGGGGTCGCTGCCGCCGCGGTCGTCGACGGAGTCGTACCAGGCGGTCTCCAGGTGGTAGATGCCGCCCTTGAGCGGCCCGCGCAGGCTCGCGCCCAGGCTGTTGAGCCGCGCGAAGGTGGCCACTCCGCGCTCGGGGTCGAAGGCCGTGGGCTGGCCGAAGAAGCCGCGATAGCCGTAGAGCGCCCACTCCTGGGCACCGGCCAGGCCGTGGAGACGCAGCGCCAGTTCCGCGTTGTCGGCCGTGCGTGAGGGTTGATCGGCCGTCAGTGTCGGCGGGGCGCCAACGATCGCGCCGCGTGACGTGTCGTAGTAGGAGAGTCGCGAACCATCCACGTAGCGGTCGGGCTCGAAGCGCGGTGTCACCACGGCATCGAGGTTGACCACCCCGCCGTACCAGCTGAAGCGCGCGGCGTCGCTCGGCGCCTTGAGGTACTCGTCGTCGCGACCAGCCAGGAACGACTGCCAGTCCTTGGGGAAGAGGTCGTTGACAAACAGCAGGTCACCGGTGCCCCAGGTCAGCACCTGACGCCCCAGACGCACGTCGAGCCGCTCGGCGGGCGAGAAACTGACCAGCGCCTCGCGCACTTCGCCGGTGAGCTCGTCCTCGATGCCGTCAGCCACGCCATCTGCCTTGAGGCTGAGGGTACCCCAGTCAGCCAGGTACTCGCCCTCGAGCTGCAGGCGCACTTCCTGCAAGGTCATGTCGTCATCGATGGCGGGGTTGCCCTGCGTACGCCAGGCGCTGGCGCCCTCGACGAAGCCGTACCAGGAGAAGGCCGAGGCCTCCTCGCTCCAGGGGTCGTCGCCCCAGTCGTCCTGGGCGGCCAAGGGCGCGGCGGAGAGCAGCAGGATCAGCACCGTCGTCACGTAAGCTCGCTCTTTTGTCTTGGACCAGGCCTTCATCACTGCCGCTCCAGCCATTGCCGCGGCGGGTTGCGCAACGAGCGTTCGGTGAACACCGACTCGGGAATGCCCAGGTCGTAGGCGCTGAAGCGGAACTCCACCAGGGTGTGGCCACCGGAATTGAGGTCTTCCATGCGCATGCGCGTGCCGGTGGGGTAGCCGTCGATCTCTTGCACTTCCTGAATTTGCATGCGGCGATAGACATGCCCGTCGGCTCGTGTGTACTCACTGCGCATGGGCAGCCAGGTGTCGCGGTCGATCCAGGTGGTGAAGTGGGCGAACTCGACGCTACCGGGGGCCTTGGGCGTGCTTTTCACTACGTAGTGCTCGTCGGTGGTCTCAATGAGCTCATGGGTGTCGTCTTCCAGGTGGCGGCCCGAGACGTCCTCGTAGAACACGTGGGAGCCGACGAAGCTAGTGCGCTTGTCGCCGGGGGCAATGCGTCGCACCAGGTCGAGCCCAGGCAGGTAGAGCCAGCGGTCGTCGTCGGCACCGGGGTTCTTGTGCACCAGGAATACCGTGCCGCGAACGTCGGCCGGACGGCTGAAGGTCACCAGGTAGCGCTGACGGCCATCCTCGCCGTCGCGGCGCAGCAGGGTGAACTGGCGCACCTGCTCGCGCCCGCTGCCGTCGAGGATGTGCATTCGCGCTTCGCTGCGGCCATCGTCGCCGGCATAGAATGCGGCCTGATTGGCACGCTCGACGATGTCACTCGCGTCGGGCGCCTGCGCCTGAGCGCTGACGGCAACCAGGGCCAGGGCACCCAGCCCGGCTAGCAGGGCGTGGCGGGCGGCTCGGGGATGTCGAAACAGGCGGACAACATTCATCTCATACCTCCTTGCCGGTGGCGGAACCCGATTCGGCTCCCACAGCGGCGGTTGTGCCAAAGAAGCGCCGGGGCCAGGTACTGACCACGGCGGGCAGCATCAGTAGAGTCACCATCGCCGACACTGCCATGATGCTAGCCAGGAAAATGCCCACCGTGACGTAGGGCATCAGTGGCGCCACCAGCAGTGGCGTGAAACCCAGCGCGATGACGATGGCATTGCGGGTAATGGCGCGTGCCGGCTCCTCGAATACCCGCGCCAGCCCCTCGCGCCAGTCGCCGCCGGCCTCGGCTACCGCCTCGCGCAGGCGCTGGATGAAGTGGATAGCGAAGTCGACCGAGAGCCCCAGGCTGAGCGCCGAGAGCACCGCTACCGGCATGTCGAAGTCCTTGCCAATCAGCCCCATCACGCCATAGAGCAGCGACACGGTCAGTGTCAGCGGCAGCATGGCGAGCACGCCGTACCACAGCGAGCGAAACAGCCCCACCATCATCACCAGCACCACGGCGAAGGCGGAGAGCAGCGCCAGCAGCATCCCCTTGACCATCTCACCCTGCCACACCAGGTTGATGTAGGTGCTGCCCGCCCACTCCAGGGCCAGGCCCTCGGGCAGCGGATAGGCGTCGACATAGGCATCGACGGCGGCGAGCAAGCGCTGCATGTCCTGGTTATCGCCACTGGGCAGCTGCAGCCAGACATTGGCCGAGCGGTAGTCGCTGGCCACGAAATGCCACAGGTCACCCGGGCGGTGTGACGACTGGTAGCTGAGGATCGCCTGGGCCACGCCGGCGGCGCTGTCCGGAATGCGGAAATCCACCGCCTCGCCGCTGACCAGCTCGCGGTTCACGGTGCGCACCAGGTCGGCCAGCGAATTGGCCTTGCCCACGACCCCTTCTGTTTCCAGATGCGCCTGCAGGTCGGCCAGGTAACGCAGGATTTCGGGATCCTGGAAGGTCAGCGCCTCGCTTCTCAGCGCCTCGGTGACCTCCAGCAACCGCTCCCACCAGCGGGCCGCGTCGGCGTCCACTGCGAAGAGACGATCGTCGATGGCGAACATCAGGTTGTCCAGGGTCGCCTGGGCATCAGCGCCGCGGCTCTCGGCCAGCAGGCTCGCCCATTCCGTTTCGAGACTCACGCCGGCCTCGGCCAGCACCGGCTCGGCCCGTTCGGACAGCAGGCTCACCAGGTCCCCAGTGGCGCGATCCTCGAGCACCAGGTAGGCCTCGTAGGTGCCGGCAAAGTGCTGGTTGAGCACGCGGTCGGCAATGCGGATGTCGTGGCTCGACTTGAACCAGCGGGTAGGGTTGTCGTTGATCTGGATCTGGGTGATGCCGTAGACGGCAACGCCCAGTAGCCCCAGAAAGAGCACCAGCAGCACCCGGCCGCGACGTGTCGCCAGGCGACCGACGGCGGTGACGAAACGGCACAACCGGCAGTCGGCTCCCGTGCCCTCTCGCTCGTGGCGGTGTACCCGCGCTACCATCGCCTCGATGGTGCTGGCCGGCAGCGCGGCGACGTAGGCCGGCAGGAAGGTCAGGGAGAGCACCATGGCCAGCAGCACGCCGAAGGCCACGAAGGCGCCGAACACCTGCACCGGCGGGATCGGCGAGAGCATCAGCGAGGCGAAGCCGACGCTGGTGGTCAGCGAGGTGAAGACAATCGGCTTGTAGAGTTCCTGGATCACCTCGGCCATCACCTCGCGCGGATCACTGCCGGCCCGGCAGCGGTCGGAGAAGTCCGACATCACGTGCACCGAGTCCACCACGGCGATGGGCATCAGGAAGATCGGGATCATCGAGCTCATGATGTGCACGGTGTAGCCCAGGCCGATCAGCAGGCCCATGGTGGCGATCACAGTGGCCATTGCCAGCAGCATGGGCGCCACCACCAGCGGCACGCTGCGGAAGAAGTAGACCATCACCACGAAGATCAGTAGGCCGGCAAGCGGCGCGGAGATCGCCATCTGTTCGAACATCTGCACGCCGAAGGTGTCCTGGGCCACGGGCTGGCCGGTGATGTGCACCACCTCCTCGATACCGAGCTCGCCGACCACGGCCTCGATCTGGGTGGCGATGCGGTGGCTGTCGTTCTTGTCCTCGAGGGGTACGAAGATGCCGGCGGCCCGGCCGTCCTCCGAGACCAACGAGCCCAGGAACATAGGCAGCCGCTCCACCGCCTCGCGCAATTCGGCGGCGGCTTCCGGCGTCTCGGGCGGGGTGCCCATCAGCCAGTCGAAGCTGATGGTGCCGGGTGAGATCTGCTCGACGTTATCGACGGTGGCCAGCGACATCACCTCGTCGGCCACCACCCCGTCCATGGCCTGGATGGCCCGTGTCAGGGCATGCAGCCCGGCAAGCGACTCGGGATGGTAGATGCCCGTCTCCGGCCGCTCGCTGACCAGCCCCACCACGATGGTGTCGTAGAGGTCGAAACGCTCGGCCACGCGCGCATCGAACACCCGCGCCGGCTGGTCCGTCGCCAGCATGTTCTCGGGGTCGGTATCAATGACGATGCGCGGAATCAGTGCGCCCAGCGCCACCACCAATACCAGCAAGGCGAGAAACACCCTGCGGTAGTGGCGCATGCTGAACCGTGCGATGGTTTTTCCCATGAGCGGGGTCTCCGATGAAGCGGTGGAATCAGTCGATGTATTCCGGCGACTGGGCAAGCGGTGTATCCCCTTCGGGCTGGATGCAGAACTGCTGATAGAGCACCTGCAACAGTGCCAACGCCCTGGCGTCGGCGATACGGTAGAAGATGTGCTTGCCCTCGCGCCGGGTGGTGACCAGGCCCTGCTTGCGCAACACACCGAGCTGCTGCGAGAGGCTCGGCTGGTAAATCTTCAGCCGCNCAAACACACCGAGCTGCTGCGAGAGGCTCGGCTGGTAAATCTTCAGCCGCGCCTCCAGGTCGCTGACGCAGAGCTCTTCCTGGCTCAGCTGACATAGCAGCAGCAGGCGATCCTCATGGGCCA
>NZ_QPKI01000042.1:0-806 GCF_003339685.1 Halomonas sp. DQ26W
TCGCGACTGGCGCCGTCAGGCGCCCTGGCGGAGGCCGCTGACGTTGGCGGTGATCGTTGTCATGGGCAACGCCGCCGGGAGGCCTGCGGTCTCCAGTCGCGATCTGAAGATGCTCCTACAGCGCGGAAGCCGTCTACCTTGTTGGAGCGCCGCTTTGCGTCGCGACTGGCGCCGTCAGGCGCCCTGGCGGAGGCCGCTGACGTTGGCGGTGATCGTTGTCATGGGCAACCCCGCCGGGAGGCCAGCGGTCTCCAGTCGCGATCTGAAGATGCTCCTACAGCGCGGAAGCCGTCTACCTTGTTGGAGCGCCGCTTTGCGTCGCGACTGGCGCCGTCAGGCGCCCTGGCGGAGGCCGCTGACGTTGGCGGTGATCGTTGTCATGGGCAACCCCGCCGGGAGGCCAGCGGTCTCCAGTCGCGATCTGAAGATGCTCCTACAGCGCGGAAGCAGCCTACCTTGTTGGAGCGCCGCTTTGCATCGCGACTGGCGCCGCCGGGCGCCCTGGCGGAGGCCACAGCGTTGGCGATGGTCGTTGTCATGGGCAACCCCGCCGGGAGGCCTGCGGTCTCCAGTCGCGATCTGAAGATGCTCCTACAGCGCGGAAGCCGCCTACCTTGTTGGAGCGCCGCTTTGCATCGCGACTGGCGCCGCCGGGCGCCGCCGGGCGCCCCGGCGGAGGCCGTGGCGTTGGCGGTGATCGCCAACATGGGCAACACCGCCGGGAGGCTAGCGCCTCCAGTCGTGAGCTGAAGCTTCCTCCAACAGCGGTGTGGCGCCGTTGGTGAAGAGAATCGCTGTTGGAGCGC
>NZ_QPKI01000042.1:888-17325 GCF_003339685.1 Halomonas sp. DQ26W
TGTTGGAGCGCTGCTCTGCATCGCGACTGGCGCCGTCAGGCGCCCTGGCGGAGGCCACAGCGTTGGCGATGGTCGCCGGCACTGGCAACGCCGCCGGGAGACTTTCAGCCTCCAGTCGCGATCTGAAGATGCTCCTACAGCGCGGAAGCCGCTTACCTTGTTGGAGCGCTGCTCTGCATCGCGACTGGCGCCGTCAGGCGCCCTGGCGGAGGCCACAGCGTTGGCGATGGTCGCCGGCACTGGCAACCCCGCCGGGAGGCCTGCGGCCTCCAGTCGCGATCTGAAGATGCTCCTACAGCGCGGAAGCCGCCTACCTTGTTGGAGCGCCGCTTTGCGTCGCGACTGGCGCCGTCAGGCGCCCTGGCGGAGGATGCTCTGGTTAGCGCTGGCTCAGCGCTCGTGGATCACATCCATGGGATAAAAACGGCTGGCCAGGGCGTCGCGTATGCGGCGCAGAACCAGGGGGCTTCTCAGCCGGCCCTGTCGATCCAGCGCTTCGATCTCCTCCAGGGTGAGCCAGTGCACGGCAATGATCGCCGGGTCCAGCTCATTGCCCAGGTGGGCCAGGGCCATGCCGAAGAAGCCGTGGCTGTGAAAGGTCTGGCCGCCGGGCGCTTCGTAGACATAAAGCCCCAGGTAGTCGGTGATGCCGACCTGCCAGGCGCTCTCCTCGCGCAGTTCGCGCAGGGCGGCTTCGCGGATGCGTTCGCCGGGTTCGAGATGGCCGGCGGGCTGGTTGAAGAGCGTCTGTCCGCCATCCGGGGCTTCCTCCACCATCAGGAAGCAGCCGGCGCGCTCCACCACGGTGGCCACGGTGACATGCGGTTGCCAGCGGCTCATCGGTGACCTCCTTTGCGGCGCGGTGAGCGCCGCGATGTGGTGCGTGGGGCGTGCAGGACCTCCCGACGCCACTCTCCCGGCGCCAGGCCGTCGAGCTGCCATGGGCCGATGGCGACGCGCACCAGCCGCAGGGTGGGGTGGCCGACATGGGCCGTCATGCGCCGCACCTGACGGTTGCGCCCCTCGCTGAGGGTCAGCTCCAGCCAACTGGTCACCGGGTGGCGCTTGGGGTCCAGCGGCGGCGTGCGTGGCGGCAGCCCACTCTCCTCCAGCCGTCGCACCCTGGCCGGTCGCGTCATGCCATCCTTCAATTTTACGCCATGGCACAGCGCCTGCAGGGCGGTATCGCTCGGCCGGCCCTCCACCTGCACCCGATAGGTCTTGGGCTGCTTGTGACGAGGATCGCTGATGCGGTGTATCAGCGCACCGTCATCGGTCAGCAGCAGCAGGCCTTCGGAGTCGTAATCGAGTCGGCCGGCGGCGTAGACCCCCGGCACGTCGATGACGTCGGTCAGGGTGGCACGCGGCGTTTCACCGGCGTGGCAGCGGTCGGTGAACTGGGAAAGCATGCGGTAGGGCTTGTGCAGCAGATAGAGGATGCTCATAGGGCAAGCTTACCGGCAAGCGGGGCGGGATGGGAGAGGGGCGGCATGTCAGCCTTATTGACCATACCCAGAGACGGGGCGGCTGATATAATGCGCTCGCTCGCCGGGAGCGCCCTCGTCGTTACGGGGCCTGCCGTGACACTGCCACCGGGCTGATGCCAAGCGCATCCCCAGCCAGATGAGAACCGCAGGTGGAGCACGCCGGGACCTCGTTTCAGGCACCGTGAGTGCGCGCAACCGTTCCAGTTATTGCCACCGCAAGCGACCAGAGAGATCAACGTCAACATGTCAAAAACGCCGAAGATTATCTACACGTTCACCGACGAAGCGCCTGCGCTGGCGACCCATTCGCTGTTGCCGATCATCGACGCCTATACCGACGCCGCCGGTATCGAAGTGGAAACCCGGGACATCTCCCTGGCGGCTCGGATCCTCTCACAGTTCCCCGATTACCTGACCGAAGAGCAGCGCGTCGAGGATCATCTGGCTGAGCTGGGCGCACTGGCCAAGGCGCCAGAAGCCAACATCATCAAACTGCCCAATATCAGTGCCTCCATGCCGCAGCTTCGGGCGGCGATCAAGGAACTGCAGGAGCAGGGCTACAAGCTGCCGGATTACCCGGACGAGCCGAGCAGCGACGAAGAGCAAGCGATCAAGGCGCGCTACGACAAGACCAGGGGCAGTGCCGTCAACCCGGTGCTGCGCGAGGGTAACTCCGACCGCCGCGCACCCAGGGCCGTCAAGGAGTACGCCCGCAAGTATCCCCACCACATGGGGGAGTGGAGCCAGGCCTCCCGTACCCATGTATCGCACATGCACGGTGGCGACTTCTACCACGGCGAGAAATCGATGACGCTGGATCGCGCCCGCGACGTCAAGATGGAGCTGATCACCAAGAGCGGCCAGGCCCTGGTGCTCAAGCCCAAGGTCTCGCTGCTCGAAGGCGAGATCATCGACAGCATGTTCATGAGCAAGAAGGCGCTGTGCGACTTCTACGAGCGGGAGATCGAGGACGCCCGCCAGACCGGTGTGATGTTCTCCCTGCACGTCAAGGCGACGATGATGAAGGTCTCGCACCCGATCGTGTTCGGTCACTGCGTCAAGATCTTCTACAAGGAGGCTTTCGAGAAGCACGGTGCGCTGTTCGAGGAGCTGGGCGTCGACGTCAACAACGGGATCGGCAACCTCTACGACAAGCTCGCCACCCTGCCCGAGAGCCAGCGTGAGGAGATCATCCGCGACCTGCACGCCTGCCACGACCAGCGCCCGGAGCTGGCCATGGTGGATTCGGCGCGGGGCATCACCAATTTCCATTCGCCCAGCGATGTGATCGTCGACGCCTCGATGCCGGCCATGATCCGCGCCGGCGGCAAGATGTACGGCGCCGACGGCCGCCTCAAGGACGTCAAGGCGGTGATTCCGGAGTCCACCTTCGCGCGCATCTACCAGGAGATGATCAACTTCTGCAAGTGGCACGGCGCCTTCGATCCGGCCACCATGGGGACCGTGCCCAATGTCGGCCTGATGGCGCAGAAGGCGGAGGAGTACGGCTCCCACGACAAGACCTTCGAGGTGCCGGAGGCCGGTGTCGCCAACATCACCGACCTGGAGACTGGTGAGGTGCTGCTGTCCCAGAACGTGGAGCAGGGCGATATCTGGCGGATGTGCCAGGTCAAGGACGCGCCGATCCGCGACTGGGTCAAGCTGGCGGTGGAGCGTTGCCGCGATTCCGGCATGCCGGCGGTGTTCTGGCTCGACCCCTACCGCCCGCACGAGAACGAACTGATCAAGAAGGTGAAGGCCTACCTACAGGATCATGATACCAGCGGCCTGGACATCCAGATCATGTCCCAGGTCCGGGCCATGCGCTACACCCTGGAGCGCGTGATCCGTGGCCTCGACACCATCTCGGTGACCGGCAACATTCTGCGCGACTATCTCACCGACCTGTTCCCGATCATGGAGCTGGGCACCAGCGCCAAGATGCTCTCCATCGTGCCGCTGATGGCCGGTGGCGGCATGTTCGAGACCGGGGCCGGTGGTTCAGCACCCAAGCACGTGCAGCAGCTTCTGGAAGAGAACCACCTACGCTGGGACAGCCTCGGCGAGTTCCTGGCGTTGACCGCCTCCCTGGAGCATCTCGCCAAGCAATTCGGTAACGAGCGCGCCACGCTGCTGGCAGACGCGCTGGACAAGGCGACCGGTAAGTTCCTGGAGAACGACAAGTCACCCTCGCGCAAGGTGGGTGAGCTGGACAATCGGGGCAGTCACTACTATCTGGCCTTGTACTGGGCTCAGGCGCTGGCCGCTCAGGATAACGACGCCAAGCTCAAGGCCCTGTTCGCCCGCCTGGCCGAAACTCTGCAGGCCAACGAGCTGACCATCCTCGACGAGCTCAATGGCGTTCAGGGCCAGCCGGTGGACATCAAGGGGTACTACCGTGCCGAACCTGAGTTGGCCCGTGCGGTCATGCGTCCCAGCAAGACCTTGAACGAGGCCCTGGCGATGGTTGCCCAGGGATGAAGTCCCGGTAGGTCCCCTCGACCCCCGTCTGCTCAGGCGCAGATGGGGCTCCTTAGGTCATATGGGCCGACTGGGTGGACAATGCTATACTCCGCGCTCCACTGAATAGACCAGACAGGGGAGTTCTCAATGGGGTTCCAGAAAATTGTCGTACCTGAAGGCGGCGAAAAGATTACCGTCAACGCTGACAACACCCTGAACGTGCCGAACGAGCCGATCATCCCGTTCATCGAGGGTGACGGCATCGGTGTCGACGTGACGCCGGCAATGAAGATTGCCATCGATTCAGCCGTACAGCATGCCTACAACGGCGAACGCAAGATTCACTGGATGGAAGTCTATGCCGGTGAGAAGGCAACTCAGGTCTACGATGCCGACACCTGGCTCCCGGAAGAGACCCTGGAAGCCGTCAAGGACTACGTGGTTTCCATCAAGGGCCCGCTGACCACGCCCGTGGGCGGTGGTATTCGTTCATTGAACGTGGCTCTGCGCCAGAAGCTCGATCTCTACACCTGCCTGCGTCCGGTGCGCTGGTTCGAGGGTGTGCCGAGCCCGGTGAAGAAGCCTGCCGATGTCGACATGGTCATCTTCCGCGAGAACTCCGAAGATATCTATGCCGGTATCGAGTGGAAGGCAGGTTCCGCCGAAGCCGACAAGGTCATCAAGTTCTTCCGCGAAGAGATGGGTGTCACCAACATCCGCTTCCCGGAAAACTGTGGTATCGGCGTCAAGCCGGTCTCCGTGGAAGGCACCAAGCGTCTGGTGCGCAAGGCTCTGCAGTACACTGTGGACAACGACCGCGAGTCGCTGACCCTGGTGCACAAGGGCAATATCATGAAGTTCACCGAAGGTGCCTTCAAGGACTGGGGTTACGAGATCGCCAAGGAAGAGTTTGGCGCCGAACTGCTCGACGGTGGCCCCTGGATGCAGTTCAAGAATCCGAATACCGGCAAGAACATCGTCGTCAAGGATGTCATCGCCGACGCCATGCTGCAGCAGATCCTGCTGCGTCCGGCCGAGTACGATGTCATTGCCACGTTGAACCTCAACGGCGATTATCTATCTGATGCTCTTGCGGCAGAAGTGGGCGGCATCGGCATTGCGCCGGGCGCCAATCTTTCCGACAACGTGGCCATGTTCGAGGCGACCCACGGCACTGCGCCGAAGTATGCCGGTCAGGACAAGGTCAATCCGGGTTCGCTGATTCTTTCCGCCGAGATGATGCTGCGTCACATGGGCTGGGTCGAGGCTGCGGATCTGGTTCTCAAGGGCATGGAAAAGGCGATTGCCAAGGGCGAGGTCACCTATGACTTCCATCGCCTGATGGACGATGCCAAACTCCTGAAGTGCTCCGAGTTCGGCCAGGCCGTCGCCGACAACATGTAAACGGCTCGGCGAGCACCCGGGGCCCTCGTCCGCCGCCCGGCGGGCGAGGGTCTTTTGCGTTAGAACCATGAACCCTGCCAGCCTTGGGGCGTCCAATGTTTTTCGAGACGCCTTGTGTGGTCGGCTTGTCGAGATGGTATGTGGCTTTTATGTTCAAGACAGAAGACCCGAACGCGTGGAGGCTGGTTGGTAATATCGCCGGCATGACCAAGCCACCGCGCCCCGAGGGCCGCCCTGATGAAGAGGGAGACGACGAGCTTGCCGTCCAGGCCTCGGATCCCGAGGTTGCGCGCCCACCGATGTTCAAGGTCGTGTTGCACAACGACGACTTCACCCCCATGGAATTCGTGGTGGAGGTGCTGCAGAGCTTTTTCCACATGGACAGTGAAACCGCAGTGCAGGTGATGTTGACGGTCCACACCCGGGGAAAGGCCACCTGCGGCATATTTACTCGCGATATTGCGGAAACCAAAAGTCACCAAGTCAATCAATATGCAAGAGAGTGTCAGCACCCGTTGCTCTGCGATATCGAGGCGGCGGACTGACTCCCGGACATGGTCGAAGCGGGAATTGAATGGCAGTCGTTGAGGAAGAGACTTGCAACGGCGGCATTTGTGCCCGATGTTGATGGTGCCGGACCACGAAAGATCCGATGCAAGCCCTACGCGGCGAGAAGGGGACTGCCATGCTGAGCAAAGAACTTGAACTGACCCTGAACACGGCGTTTACCGTGGCCCGCTCCAAGCGGCACGAGTTCATGACCGTGGAGCACCTGCTGCTGGCTCTGCTTGACAACGCCTCCGCAGTCGACGTGCTGAGAGCCTGTGGGGCCAACCTCGACAAGCTGCGGTCCGACCTGCAGGACTTCATCAATTCCACCACGCCACTGATCCCTGAGGATCAGAGCGACCGTGAAACCCAGCCGACCTTGGGCTTTCAGCGCGTGCTGCAGCGGGCTGTGTTCCATGTGCAGTCCTCGGGCAAGAGCGAGGTCACCGGTGCCAACGTGTTGGTGGCGATCTTCTCCGAACAGGAGAGCCAGGCGGTCTACTTCCTCAAGCAACAGAATGTCGCGCGGGTCGATGCCGTCAACTACATCGCCCACGGCATTTCCAAGGTGGCGGGCCATGGCCATAGCCCCTCCTCCCCCCCCCCAGACTCCGAGGAAGCGGAAGAGGGTGGCGCGGAGACCAGCACCAATCCCCTGACCGGCTATGCCACCAACCTCAACGAGCAGGCCCGGATCGGTAAGATCGATCCACTGATCGGGCGTGAACACGAGCTCGAGCGCGTCATTCAGATCCTGGCGCGGCGGCGCAAGAACAATCCGCTGCTGGTGGGGGAGGCCGGTGTCGGCAAGACCGCCATCGCCGAAGGTCTGGCCAAGCGGATCGTCGAGGAGGACGTTCCCGAGGTGATCGGCGACGCGGTGGTCTATTCGCTGGACATGGGTGCCCTGCTTGCCGGCACCAAGTATCGCGGCGACTTCGAAAAACGGTTGAAGAGCCTGCTGGCTGAGCTCAAGAAGCAATCCAACGCGATCCTCTTCATCGACGAAATCCACACGGTGATCGGCGCGGGGGCGGCATCCGGCGGTGTGATGGACGCCTCAAACCTGCTCAAGCCGCTGCTCTCGTCCGGTGAACTGCGCTGCATCGGGTCCACCACCTTTCAGGAGTTCCGCGGTATCTTCGAGAAAGATCGTGCCCTGGCGCGTCGCTTCCAGAAGGTCGATGTGATGGCTCCGTCGGTGGATGACACCATCCGTATTCTCAAGGGGCTGCGCTCGCGTTTCGAGGAGCATCACCAGCTCAAGTACACTGACGCGGCACTGGAGAGTGCGGCACGGCTCGCGGATCGCTATATCAACGATCGGCACCTGCCCGACAAGGCCATCGATGTGATCGACGAGGCCGGCGCCCACCAACGGCTGCTGCCACCGGAGGTGCGCATCGACACCATCGATGTCGATCAAGTCGAGGCGGTGGTCGCTTCCATCGCGAGGATTCCGCCAAAAAGTGTATCCAGCTCCGACCGCAAGCTGCTCGAGAACCTGGACCGTGATCTCAAGATGCTGGTGTTTGGCCAGGACGAGGCGATCGACAGCCTTTCTGCCGCCATCAAGCTTTCTCGTGCCGGTCTCAAGTCGCCCGACAAGCCGGTGGGCAGTTTTCTCTTCGCCGGCCCCACCGGTGTGGGCAAGACCGAAGTGGCGCGTCAGCTGTCGCGGATCATGGGTATCGAGCTGGTGCGTTTCGACATGTCCGAGTACATGGAGCGACACACCGTATCCCGGCTGATCGGTGCCCCGCCTGGCTATGTCGGTTACGACCAGGGTGGTTTGCTCACCGAAGCGATCACCAAGCAGCCGCACTGCGTGCTCTTGCTCGACGAGGTCGAGAAGGCACACCCGGAGGTCTTCAACCTGTTGCTTCAGGTCATGGACCACGGTCGGTTGACCGATAACAACGGGCGCGAGGCCGATTTCCGCCATGTGATCGTGATCATGACCTCCAACGCCGGAGCTGAACAGCAGGCGCGTCGCTCCATCGGCTTCCAGTCCCAGGATCACTCCACCGATGCCATGGAGGTGATTCGCAAGACCTTCTCCCCGGAGTTTCGTAACCGGCTCGATGGCATCATCCAGTTCCACTCCCTGCCCACTTCCGTGGTGCGCAGCGTGGTGGACAAGTTCCTGGTGGAGCTACAGGCGCAGCTCGACGAGAAGCGGGTTCAGCTGGATGTGGACATGGAAGCTCGCGACTGGCTGGCCGAGAAGGGCTACGATCCGAGCATGGGTGCGCGCCCAATGGCCCGTGTCATCCAGGAACGGCTGAAGAAGCCATTAGCCGAGCTGATCCTGTTTGGCGAACTGGCGGAGCATGGCGGGGTGGTGCATGTCAATGTGGAGGATGGCGAACTGCACCTGTCCACGGAGGCGGAGCTGGCCAACGCGCCCTGACGGAGAATACAATCGTCCGCTCGACACAGCGCCCTGTCTTCGGACGGGGCGTTGTCGTGTGTGCGGAGGACCGTTGAGTGAGAAGACTGGTCTCGTGCGCGAAGCGCAATCAGCGTGAGCGGTAGACGATACGTCCCTTGGTTAGGTCGTAGGGGGTCAGCTCGACCTTGACCTTGTCACCGGTGAGAATGCGGATGTAGTTCTTGCGCATCTTGCCGGAGATATGGGCCGTCACGACGTGGCCGTTTTCCAGCTCGACGCGAAAGGTGGTGTTGGGAAGGGTATCGACGACGACGCCTTCCATTTCGATATGGTCTTCACGTGCCATATAGGCGGTTCCTCGCTGATGGTAACGATGATCTCGACGGCTAGCTGTGGCGACCGCGTGGACGGTCCGAAGCCCTCATGCGGCGACAGCAGTCGGTCTTTGCGCCGATGGATAGCGCGGTATTGTGCCGCAAGCTGGCCGTCAAGGCAAAGAACGCCTTACCTGAATGACGCATTTGCGGTGGGGAGTGTGCGCCGCCAATGCCGGCCATCGAGAATCTCCAGGGGTTGGTACGCCTCCTTGTAGGCCATCTTGCGACAGTTCTGGATCCAGTAGCCGAGGTAGACATGGGGCAGGTCCCGACAATACGCCTCTTCCACCAGGCTGAGAACGGCATAGGTACCCAACGACCGGCGATCCCACTGCGGGTCGGGATCGAAGAAGGTATAAATGGCCGATAGCCCATGTTCCAGATGATCGAAGGCCGACACGGCCAGCAGTCGGTCGTCGAGCCGGAACTCCATCAGTCGTGAATAATGCTCGTCCAGGGTCAGGAAAGTGCGGTACTGCTCGTGGCTTGGCGGAAACATGTCCCCATTGCTGTGGCGAGCGTATATGTAGCGCTCGTAGAGCGCATAGTGCTCAGCGTTGAACAGCGCGGGTCGCTCGATCAGCCGCAGGTCTGCGTTGCGTCGACGGATGCGGCGCTGACTGCGGCTGGGCTGGAATTCGTTTACCGGAATGCGAGCCGAGAGGCAGGCGCTGCAACCCTCGCAGTGGGGGCGATAGAGGTGTCGCCCGCTGCGCCGGAAACCGAGCAGAGCAAGCGCATCGTAGACGCCTTGGCTATGGGACTCCTGGGGGTCTAGGAAAAGCGTAGTCGCCTCCTGGCCTCCGAGGTAGCTGCAAGCATGAGGCACGGTCAGGAAGAAACGCAGATCCCTTACCGGGTGCTGAGGCGTGTTGCTGCTCACTTCGGTCGCCCCCTATGTGAAAGCGGATGTGGTCTCGGCGCACGAGTCGGCCTCGGGCATCGGCCAATCGGGTAACGGGTGGTCGCCGCCGGTCGAAAGCGGGTTGGCCAGGCACTCTTCAAGATAGCCGATGAATTCGGCGCGGGCGATGTCGCGAGCTCCAAGGCTGGCCAAATGCCGGGTATGCATTTGGCAGTCGATCATCCAGCCGTTGCCTCGCTGCATGGCGCGAACCAGGTGTACCAGTGCCACTTTGGATGCATCGGTTGCCTGCGAGAACATCGACTCGCCGAAGAAAATCCGGCCCAGGGCCACGCCGTAGAGTCCGCCGACCAGCCGTTCGCCTAGCCAGACCTCGACGGAACGGGCATAGCCCAGCCGGTGCAGGTCGATGTAGGCGTGACGCATCTCCCGGGTGATCCAGGTGCTGGGCTGGCCTGGTCTAGGGGCTGCGCAAGCATCGACAGTCTCGGCAAAGGCGCGGTTGAAGGTCACCCGAAAATCACCGTTACGCACTCGTTTTGCCAGGCTGCGGCTGATTCGCAGTGAGTCGGGAAAGAGTGCCATGCGAGGGTCCGGGCTCCACCACAGGATGGGTTGATCGTCGCTATACCAGGGAAAGATGCCGTGCTGATAGGCGGTCAGCAGCCATTGGGGTGTCAGTGCACCGCCTGCTGCCAGCAGCCCATCCGGGTCACGCAGTGCCTGCGACACAGGGGGAAAGCTCACCGGTCGTTCGGGAAGCCAGGGCAGCATGGTGCGCAGCTCCTTGTCGTGAGGGTGCATCTAGTTTGACGCCAGAGCGACTCTTGCTCAAGCAGCGGCCGGGGCTACTGTGCCGGGGCCTGCTCTCCCGGTATGATGAAGGTCTGAAACGAGCAATACGAATGCTTCTGAAAGGCGCCGCCAGGTGCGGCGCGAGGGGGTTGGCGAGTTGAGTGCAAAGGAAAAAAGCGTGCCCCGGCGCGCGACGGCGGAGAATGCCCGGCAGACGGCACAGCGCATGGGACTCCACCTGCACGGCGCAGCCCGCGAAGGTGCAATCATCGTGCTCCTGGCGGGCTGCGTGTTCCTGCTGCTGGCGCTGTTCAGCTATGAGCCGGCAGACCCCGGCTGGTCCCATCGCGGGCCGGAAACGGATGTCGACAACTGGATGGGGCCCATCGGGGCCTGGCTGTCCGACGTGCTCTATTCCCTCTTTGGGGCGAGTGCCCTCTGGTGGCCCGGCATGCTGGGGTTCGCCGGCTGGTGGCTGATCCGCTCTCGCAGGGTGCACATCGAGTGGGATGCCACGGGAGTGGCGGTGCGTCTGGGTGGGTTGGTCCTGCTGCTGTTGGGAACGACCACGCTGGGCGCGCTGCACTTCTATAGCCCCGAGAGCAAGCTACCCTATGCGTCCGGTGGCATCCTCGGCGAGGGATTGGTAGGGGCCTTGATGCCGCTGGTCGATGCCGGCGGCACGGGGCTGCTCGCCCTGTCCGCGATACTCTGCGGTTTTCCCCTCTTCACAGGTCTGTCATGGCTGACGGTGATGGACGAACTGGGGCATCGTGGGCTGCAGCTCTGGCGTTGGGCCGCTACGCCCTTCGGCCTGGTTCGGGAGCGCCAGGAGGCGCGGCGGGCCGAGCTCGATGGTCAGGACGACGAGGAGCCGGTCGACGAAGCGGTGCCGGACGATGCCGGTATGGCGGCTTCATCGGCCCGACGTGGCTGGCGGCTGCTCCTGCCCTGGCGTGACCGTGGGGTGGGGCCGACCGTCGACGGCGCGGCATCCCGCGAGCCCAGCCTGTCATCCGGCTTCGGTGACGATGGGGAAACCGATATCCCTTGGGAAGTGCCCGAGCGGACGCCATCGGCGAAGCGCCCGGAAGCCGCCTATACCGCTCGTGAAGCGGCGCACCCGCATGCCGCTGGTCCTGCCTCTGTTTCTCCCCCGGAGCCGAGCCTGGGGGCTGTGTCGGCGGCTGATGCAGCCGTTGCAGGTTCCTATCCTCTGAGTGCCAACCGTCATGACGAGCCGGCATCGGTTTCCATGCCTCTGCGCGCCACGGAGGGGGAGGCGGTGGCCGATGGTGATGCGAAGCCGAGTGACTCGCGAGATGCCCATGGCGAGACGACGTCCCTCGGCGACGGACTGAGTGCCAGGACGGAGTCGGCGGGAGTGGAGGCGCACGACACCTCAAGGCGTGAGCCTGGGCTGAGTGACTGGCAGCCTGAGCAGCACGAGTCGAAGGAGCCTCGGCTCAGTTGGGACAGTCTCGTCGAAGACCAGTATGAGAGTGGCCCGGCCGTGCCCTTGACAAAGGCCACCACCGAGCCCGAACGGTCCGGGGGATATCCCGATCAGGCGGCGGGCCTGCGAGCCTGGCAGGAAACGTCTGCGTCAAGACAGGACATCGCCCCCCCGGAGCCTTCGGCCGGCGAACCTGACGACGCCGCGTCAAGCGAGGAGTTGCAAGGTGGTGGGCGTGTCGCCACCGCCGAGCAGGCCAGCGCTGCAGCGGCCCAGCCAGAGGGTCCGACGCTGTGGACGGTAGAGCATCTGCAAAGCCAGCGCCCTCAATTTGACGAGTTGTCGGAACCGGATGGCGAACTGCCGAGCCTGCGTTTGTTGACGCCAGCGGAGCCGCACCAGCAGAACTATACCGAGCAGCAGTTGGCCGACATGGCCGAACTGCTCGAGACTCGGCTGAGGGAGTACGGTGTCAAGGCCGAGGTCGTCAATACCTGGCCCGGACCGGTGATCACCCGCTTCGAGATCAAGCCGGCCGCCGGGGTGAAGGTCTCGAAGATCAGCAACCTGGCCAAGGACCTCGCTCGCTCGCTGATGGTCAAGAGCGTGCGCGTGGTGGAGGTGATCCCGGGGCGTCCCACGGTGGGCATCGAGATCCCCAACCCTCATCGCGCTATGATTCGCCTGCGCGAGGTGATTGACTCTGATCGCTATCAGCAGGAAGCGTCGCCGTTGACCATGGCGCTGGGTCAGGACATCGGCGGCGGCCCTGTCGTGGCCAACCTGGGCAAGATGCCTCACCTGCTGGTGGCCGGCACTACCGGTTCGGGCAAGTCAGTGGGGGTCAACGCCATGTTGATCTCCATGTTGCTCAAGGCCACGCCCGAGGAGCTGCGGTTGATCATGGTCGACCCCAAAATGCTCGAACTCTCGGTGTATGACGGTATCCCGCACCTGCTGGCGCCAGTGGTTACCGACATGAAGGAGGCCGCCAACTCGCTTCGCTGGTGTGTGGCCGAGATGGAACGCCGTTACAAGCTGATGGCGGCCATGGGGGTGCGCAACATTGCCGGCTTCAACGGCAAGCTGGACGAGGCGGATCGGGCCGGTGCCCAGGTCGCCGATCCGCTTTGGGATCCACAGCCCTGGGAAATGCACGAGCCACCTCCGGTATTGGAGAAGCTGCCTTACATCGTTGTGGTCATCGACGAGTTTGCCGACATGTTCATGATCGTCGGCAAGAAGGTCGAGGAGCTGATCGCCCGCCTGGCGCAGAAAGCCAGAGCCGCCGGTATCCACCTGATTCTTGCAACCCAGCGCCCCTCGGTAGACGTGGTCACTGGCCTGATCAAGGCCAACATCCCCACCCGCATGGCCTTCCAGGTCTCGTCGCGGGTCGACTCTCGCACCATTCTCGACCAGGGCGGTGCCGAGAACCTGCTGGGTCACGGCGATATGCTCTACCTGCCGGCCGGCTCCGGCCTGCCGACCCGGGTTCATGGCGCCTTCGTCGACGATGACGAGGTGCACCGCATCGTCGAGGACTGGAAGCGTCGCGGTGAGCCCGTGTATATCGAGGAGATCCTCTCCGGCGGGGTGTCGGCGGAGGCACTGACCGGCCTGGAGGCTGAAGGTGGCGATAGCGGCGATGCCGAGCAGGACGCACTTTATGACGAAGCGGTTCAGTTCGTGACCGAGACACGGCGCGCCTCGATCTCTGCAGTCCAGCGCCGCTTCAAGATCGGCTACAACCGGGCAGCGCGCCTGGTGGAGTCGATGGAAATGGCCGGCGTGGTGTCTTCCATGGGCACCAATGGCGCTCGCGAAGTGCTGGCACCGCCGCCGGTGGGAAATTGACGCCGACCTCATCACATCATCAAACATGCATCAAACGTGAAAGCGCCGGCGACCATGCAACCTGCCGGCGCTCACCGGGTCCGATTGACAGGATTTCACATTACGGACCTTGTCCATGGAGATAGCGATAATGACTGTAAAGAAGACCCTTGCCGCACTGACCATGATGCTCGCGCTGCCGGTAACCGCCCTTGCCAGCGAAGGCGCGGCTCGCCTGGCCACGATTCTGGAGCCTCTACAGACCTATCAGGCCAGCTTCGAGCAGCAGATTCTCGACGGTAGCGGCCAGCGCCTGCAGCAGGCGAGCGGCACCATGTGGCTGTCGCGCCCCGGCAAGTTCCGTTGGGAGGTCAATGCACCCTATCAGCAGGAAGTCATCTCTGACGGCAGCGAGGTCTATCTCTACGATCCGGACCTTGAACAGGTCACCGTGCAGGCGCTGGACCAGCGGGTTACCCACACCCCAGCGCTGCTGCTTTCCGGCAGTGCCAGCGAGCTGACCGAGAACTACGACGTCACGCGCCAGCAGCAGGGCAGCAACGAGTCCTTCCGGTTGGTACCGAAGTCACCCGATACCCTGTTTGAAGAGCTGAAAATGACGTTCCGCGGCGAGCAGTTGCGTGGGCTGGAAATGAACGACAGTACCGGCCAGCGCACCGCCATCGAGTTTCGTGATGTGCGCTTGAACCAGCCCATCGGTGACAGCCGCTTTACCTTCGAGATTCCCGACGGCACCGATGTGATTCGCGACACCCACTGATCGCCCGTCAGGAACCCATGACACAGCCGCGCCGCCCTTGAGGCGGCGCGGCTGTTTCTAGCTCTTTTTTTCTAGCGTTTTTCTTCTGTCACTTTTCGGCGCCCTCATTCTCCGCTTTCATCCGTCTGGGTATCCTGCGCGGCACGCCAGCTTCAACAAGGTGTGGCGTTTCTAAAGGCTATCTTGTAAGCCATTTCCTACACCGTTGTCGGCGAAGCCCCACAGATACCGGCTCTTGTCACTGGTATGCTCTCCGCGTTCGGTGCGATTGACTAGGCATTGTCCGAAAACTGTCTGCGCTCGGCCATACTGCGTTAAAAATCAGCTCAAAATACTCATTTACACCCCGTAAACTCCGTCTTTTCGCTGATTTTTGCCTTGTCTGACCATCGCTCGTCGACTTTTCAGACAGTGCCTAATAAACGAATAACCGTGGTATCTCCAGACGCAGGGAGGCGTAATGGCCAAGGCAACCGGGTTGCAATTCACCTTGACCCTGCCCGGGGCCGAGGACGTGGCGGTCATCGAGTTCACCCACCGCGAGCAGCTCTCCGCGCCCTTCGAGCTGACGGTACGCTTCGCCAGCCGCGACGCCAGCCTGGGTGCCGACGCTATCCTCGACCGCGAGGCCACGCTGACGATCTGGCAGGATGGCGAGGCGCTGCGCCGCATTCACGGCGTGGTGAGCGAATTCGGCTGCGGCGATAGCGGCCACCGCCGTACCTTCTACCATGTGGTGATTTGCCCGGCGCTGTGGCGCCTTGGGCTGCGCCAGAACTCGCGTATCTTCCAGAACGTCTCGCCGCTTACCGTGCTCAACACCCTGTGCGACGAGCACGGCCTGAGCGACGTGGCCTTCGCCGCCACCCGCGAGCCCGAGTCCCAGGAGTACCTGACCCAGTACCGCGAAACCGATCTCGCCTTCGTCCAGCGCCTCGCCGCTGAAGAGGGGTTGTTCTACTTTCACGAGTTCTTCGAGACTGGCGGTGAGATACCAAGCGCCGCCCACCGCCTGGTCTTCGCCGACGCGCCCCAGGTGCTGTCTCACCTGGGCGAGCGCAGCTACCACGGCCGTGCCGGCGGCAGGTCGCCTTCGTCGTCGGGCCCGAGGGCGAGGAGATCCACTGCGACGAGCATGGCCGGGTCAAGGTGCAGTTCCCCTGGGATCGCTACGCCGAACCTGATACCGCCGGGGCTGAAGGCGAAGCCGCTGAAACCGCTGGGGCTGGCGGCGAAGCCGCTGTGAATAGCGGAGCCAGCGCTTGGCTTCGCGTCAGCCAGGACTGGGCCGGCGGCGGCTACGGTAGCATCGCCATCCCCCGGATCGGGCACGAGGTGATCGTCAGCTACCTGGAGGGCGACCCGGATCAGCCGCTGATCACCGGGCGCACCTATCACGCCGTCAACACGCCACCCTATGAACTGCCGGCTCACAAGACCCGCACCGTGATCCGCACCCAGAGCCACCAGGGCGAAGGCTTCAATGAACTGCGCTTCGAGGACGAAGCCGAGGGCGAGCAGATCTGGCTGCACGCCCAGAAGGACCTGGAGCTGCTGACGAATCACAATCGCACCGAAGAGATCGGCAACGACAGCCACCTCACGGTGCAACGCCACCGCATCAGCGAGATCCACGCCGACGACCACCTCACCGTGCACGGCCAGCGCCACGTCCAGGTCGACGGCGACGACCACCTGATCGTCGGCGCCACCCGCCACGAAAAGATCGCCCGTGCCCAGCTCACCGAAGCCGGGCAAGAGATCCACCACAAGGCCGGCAGCAAGACAGTCGTCGACGCCGGTGCCGAGATCACCCTCAAGGCCGGCGGCAACTTCATCAAGCTCGACCCCAGCGGCATTACCATCGTCGGCGCCCAGGTCAAGATCAACTCCGGCGGCAGCCCGGGCTCGGGGAGTGGGCAGGGGGCTCAGGCTCCGGAGCTGCCCCTGGGTGCAATGGCTGAAGCGCATCAGCGTATCGAGGGCGTTACGCAAGATGCGCTGCTGACCACGCGTTTCCAGCTACCGG
>NZ_QPKI01000043.1:0-13269 GCF_003339685.1 Halomonas sp. DQ26W
CCGGTGATGGCCGCGAACGTTGGCAACCCCGCCGGGAGTCCTGCGGCCTCCAGTCGTGAGCTGAAGCTACTCCGACAGCGGCGTGGCACCGTCGGTAGAAAGAATCATTGTTGGAGCGCTGGTCCCCATCGCGACTGGCGCCGTCAGGCGCCTCGGCGGAGGCCACGGCGTTGTCGAGGTCGCCGGCACTGGCAACCCCGCCGGGAGGCCTGCGGCCTCCAGTCGCGATCTAAAGATGCTCCTACAAAATGGCGTGGCACCGTCGGTAGAAAGAATCATTGTTGGAGCGCTGGTCCCCATCGCGACTGGCGCCGCCAGGCGCCTCGGCGGAGGCTGAAACGCCGGTGATGGCCGCGAACGTTGGCAACCCCGCCGGGAGGCCTGCGGCCTCCAGTCGTGAGCTGAAGATACTCCAACAGCGTCGTGGCAACGTTGGTGGAGAAAGCCGCTGTTGGAGCGCTGGTTTCCATCGCGACTGGCGCCGCCAGGCGCCTCGGCGGAGGCTGAAACGCCGGTGATGGCCGCGAACGTTGGCAACCCCGCCGGGAGGCCTGCGGCCTCCAGTCGTGAGCTGAAAATTCTCCAACAGCGTCGTGGCAACGTTGGTGGAGAAAGCCGCTGTTGGAGCGCTGGTTTCCATCGCGACTGGCGCCGCCAGGCGCCTCGGCGGAGGCTGAAACGCCGGTGATGGCCGCGAACGTTGGCAACCCCGCCGGGAGTCCTGCGGCCTCCAGTCGTGAGCTGAAGCTACTCCGACAGCGGCGTGGCACCGTCGGTAGAAAGAATCATTGTTGGAGCGCTGCTCCGCATCGCGACTGGCGCCGCCAGGCGCCTCGGCGGAGGCCACGGCGTAGGCGATGGTCGCTGGCACTGGCAACCCCGCCGGGAGTCCTTCGGCCTCCAGTCGCGATCTAAAGATGCTCCTACAAAATGGCGTGGCACCGTCGGTAGAAAGAATCATTGTTGGAGCGCTGGTTTCCATCGCGACTGGCGCCGCCAGGCGCCTTGGCGGAGGCCACGGCGTAGGCGATGGTCGCTGGCACTGGCAACCCCGCCGGGAGGCCTGCGGCCTCCAGTCGCGATCTGAAGATGCTCCTACAAAATGACGTGGCACCGTCGGTAGAAAGAATCATTGTTGGAGCGCTGGTCCCCATCGCGACTGGCGCCGGCAGGCGCCCTGGCGGAGGCTGAAACGCCGGTGATGGCCGCGAACGTTGGCAACACCGCCGGGAGGCCTGCGGCCTCCAGTCGCGATCTGAAGATGCTCCTACAAAATGGCGTGGCACCGTCGGTAGAAAGAATCATTGTTGGAGCGC
Organism: Halomonas sp. DQ26W; assembly: GCF_003339685.1. Taxonomy (GTDB): domain Bacteria; phylum Pseudomonadota; class Gammaproteobacteria; order Pseudomonadales; family Halomonadaceae; genus Halomonas. The sequence continues at coordinate 1,317 of NZ_QPKI01000043.1, forward strand.
TGCTCCGCATCGCGACTGGCGCCGCCAGGCGCCTTGGCGGAGGCCACGGCGTAGGCGATGGTCGCTTGCACCGGCAACCCCGCCGGGAGTCCTTCGGCCTCCAGTCGCGATCTAAAGATGCTCCTACAAAATGGCGTGGCACCGTCGGTAGAAAGAATCATTGTTGGAGCGCTGCTCCGCATCGCGACTGGCGCCGCCAGGCGCCTTGGCGGAGGCCACGGCGTAGGCGATGGTCGCCGGCACTGGCAACACCGCCGGGAGGCCTGTGGCCTCCAGTCGTGAGCTGAAGCTACTCCAACAGCGGCGTGGCAACGTTGGTGGAGAAAGCCGCTGTTGGAGCGCTGGTCCCCATCGCGATTGGCGCCGCCAGGCGCCTTGGCGGAGGCCACGGCGTAGGCGATGGTCGCCGGCACTGGCAACACCGCCGGGAGGCCTGCGGCCTCCAGTCGCGATCTGAAGATGCTCCTACTGGCAATCATCGATCTGTTATAATAGATCTAAATGGTTATATGATGCATTATCGTAGATCAATGATCTTTGGCTTCAGCGCATGACACGATCGCGATATGGTTGGTAGATCAAAGCTGACATATGATATAGAAAAGTAGATCAAATGAGCTATGGAACGGAACAACTGGCCGCACGACTCAAGGCCGCACGAGAAGCCAAAGGGCTCAGTCAGCGGGAACTGAGTGCGCTTGCCGGCGTGCCGCAGTCGCATATCTCGAAGATAGAAAATAATGCCGTTGACCTGCGCGTCTCAAGCCTTTCTTCCATCGCCCACGCGCTGGACCTGGAGTTGATGCTCGTACCCCGCAAGGCGCTTCCGGCTGTCCAGTCAATCACCCGCAGCGTCGCCAGCGCGCCAATCATCAACGCGGCAACGCAGCGGGAACTTGACCGCATCCGCGAGACGGTCAATGCCCTCGCATCCCATGTATCCGGCGCGAACATCGATGATCTTCAGCGCCGCATCCGCGAGATCACCCAAATCCAGAGCCAGATTGACCCCGAAATTCTGCAAAAGGTACGGCGCACCATCGAGTCTATCGAGTCCTCGGGCAGCAATGAGGCCGTCAATCAGGCTGTCGAAAACATCCGCTCTTTGCGCAACCAGCTCGCCCATCGCGCGGCGTCCCATGAGTCGCCGCGCGCCCCAAGGCCAGCCTATCGACTGGAGGAGGATCAAGATGGCTGATGTCTCGGTCCTTGATGTCCTGCTCTATGGGGAGCCTATCGGCACTCTTATCCATGTCGGCGGTGACCGGACGATTTTCGCCTTCAACGAAGCCTATATCGATAACCCCGACAGGCCGATCCTGGGGTTGGCCTTCAAGGACGAATTCGGCGCTCTGCTTACGGACTTCCGCGCCTATCAGAAGCGCGTGATGCCGTTTTTCTCGAACCTTCTGCCTGAAGGCTATCTGCGCAAATACCTCGCGGAGAATGCAGGCGTAAATCCCGAGCGCGAGTTTCATCTACTTTGGGCGCTTGGTCACGACCTGCCCGGTGCGGTCACGATCAAACCCGCCGATGGCGAGGCATGGCCGCCGATTGGCGGTAAAAGCACCGATGCCGGTGTCACCGAAGATGATCGCCGCGAGAACGCCTTGCGGTTCTCGCTCGCAGGGGTGGAGCTCAAATTCTCGGCGGTTCTCGCGCCGACGGGCGGCCTGACGATTCCTGCATCCGGTGTTGGCGGCTCATGGATCGTGAAACTGCCGTCGCGCGAGTTCGACGGCGTTCCCGGAAACGAGTTTTCGATGATGACGCTCGCGCGCCTCATCGGAATAGATGTCCCGCCGATTGATCTTGTCGATGTCGGCAGCATCAAGAATCTGCCCGAAGGAATCGACAAGATCGGCCAAAGCGCCTTCATTATCGAACGGTTCGACAGGTTGTCTGACGGCAGCGCCGTTCATATCGAGGATTTCGCGCAGGTCTTCGATGTCTATGCCGAGCATAAATACAAAACGGCAACCTTGCGCAACATCGCGCAGGTGCTCGCCGCCGAGACCAGCGACGCCGATATCGCCGAGTTCATCCGGCGGCTGGTGTTCTGCGTTCTGACCGGAAACGGCGACATGCACCTGAAGAACTGGTCGCTCATTTATCCCGACCGGCGAAACGCCGCGCTCGCTCCGGCCTACGATCTTGTCTCGACCATCCCCTATATCTCCAACGACGATATGGGGCTCAGGATCAGCCGGACTCGCGTCTTCGCCGAACTGACCGACGACGAGCTTGAGCATTTGGCAGCCAAGGCCGCCATCCCCGAAAAGCTTGTTCTGGATACGGCTCGCGAGGCTGTCGCACGCTTCCACCAGCACTGGCAGGCCGAGAAGCACAATCTCCCGATGACAAAGCAAGTCCGCGAGGCTATCGAGGCTCATATCAAGAAGCTCCCGATAGCGCGATAAGGGGCTGCCACGCTCAAGCGCGAAGCCATCGAAGCCATCGAAGGTGGCGGAGCTCGGAGCACCCGAAGCCCTGCCTGTCGGACAGGGCTTCGGGACGGCTTAGTATCGGCATGACGCCTATGACTTGTGGCGCGTCAATCTGGATGAGAAGCCAGCGACAATCTGGATGAGAAATCGGTGTCGCGGGTCGCGCGCTTGATCTAGTGATGTCGAGGATATGCCGGCGCTGCTCGATACTGTAAATTGTGTGGTGCTGCCCTGTTACTATCCTGAGGGCATACCCCGCAGCCTGATCAAGGCTGCCGCCGCCGGAAGTGATCGTCACTACCGAGATGTTGGGCTGTCGCGAGCTGGTCGAGACGGAACTAGCTTCCTTGAGCAGGGCATCGTGCGAGATGACGGAGCGGTGCTTCGACGAGACGCTGGTGATCGAGCGCTACTGGCAGGTACTGCAGCGCCGTGCACCGGCGGTGCTGCAGGTACGGGGTGGGGATGATGTCTAGCGCCAGGAGTGGATTCGTGACGGAAACGTATGAGCGCCGACATTCCCGTTGGTATGAACAATTGCTGCTCGGGGTTCCCTTCCAGCTGTTGGTAGGCTTGCCCCTGGTACTGTTGATTCCCGGGCTGGACCGCTGGGGTTGGGCCTTCTGGAACTTTCTTCCGGACTATCGCGCCAATACGCTGATCGCCATTGCGGTGGCCTTCGTGCTGATCCTGTTCACCCTGCGGCGAATGCATCGGTTCCCCGGCGCTCAGTTGGGGGCCTATACGCTGCCTACCGTGACGGTGGTGTTCCTGCTGGTGGTGGCGGCACTGTTCTTTCTGCGCGAAAACTATACCCGCCAAGTGTTGTTTACTGGCTATCTCGCCTGCCTGGCGTGGTTCATCGTCGGTAATTTCCTCGGCAGGCGCTATCGTCGCCTGAAGTTGGCGGTGGTGCCGGTGGGGCAGGCAAGTTCGATCAAGGGCACTCAGCAGATCGAGTTGCGCCAGCTTCAGGCACCAGACCTGAAGCATGTCCGCTACGATGGCGTGGTGGCCGACCTGCACAGCGACGAGCTGACGCCCGATTGGGAACGCTTCCTGGCGCGCTGTACCCTGGCGCATATTCCGGTTTATCACACCAAGCAGATCCGCGAGTCGATCACCGGGCGGGTAGAGGTCACGCACTTGTCGGAAAACGAGTACGGTGCGTTGTTACCCAACGGGCTCTATCAGGGCATCAAGCGGCTGGTCGATCTGGCTGGTGCGCTGATACTACTGCCGCTTCTGTCACCGCTGTTGCTGGTCACAGCCTTGATGATCAAACGCGACAGTCCCGGCCCAGTTTTCTTCGTGCAGACCCGCATGGGCTACCGCGGCCGACCGTTTAAGGTCTACAAGTTTCGTAGCATGCACTGCGACCAGCAGGGCCGGGGCTTTACCGAAGGTGACGACGACCCGCGCATCACCCGAGTCGGCCGGGTGATTCGCAAGTACCGCATCGACGAGCTGCCGCAGATTCTCAATGTGATTCGGGGAGAGATGAGCTTCATCGGCCCGCGCCCCGAGTCCATTCAGCTCTCGGAGTGGTACGAGCAGGACGTGCCGTTCTTCAGCTATCGCCATGTGGTGCGGCCCGGTATTTCCGGCTGGGCTCAGGTGGAGCAGGGCTACGCCGCCGAGGTGGATGGCATGATCGCCAAGCTGCAGTACGACTTCTACTACATCAAGCACTTCTCGCTGTGGATCGACGTGCTGATTGGGTTCAAGACCCTGAAGACGATCCTGACCGGGTTCGGGGCGAGGTGAACAGAGCGGAGTGATGAACGGGGAGCGTGTCCACTTCTTTTCGTTGATGTCGGACCCAGCAGGGCTTCGCTATTGCCGGATGGTAACTATTATGCAACAACCGCCTTCGTTGCCGCGCCCTGCGCGGCAACGTCGTTATAGCTGTCCGGAATCTGCTACCATGCGCGCTTCTTTGTCACCATTACGAGTGAGCGGCAGTGAAGTACCCTTTATCCTTTCTTGAGCCCGGCACGACCCCCCATGCTTGGTGCTCCCCCGTCTGGCTATGCTGGCTGGGTCTGCTGTGCGTCTTTCTCTACGCTGCGTTGCGCCTGGTCGTACACGAAGTCGGTGAAACTGCCGGTACCTTAATGGCCTTGACAGGGCTATTTGCCGTTCTTCGCTGGGGGCAGGGGGTTAGAAATAGTGGTCCTCTCTGGCTGCTGTTGGCCGTGGTGGTCGTGCAGCTCATATCCTGGAGTACTGGCTACTTTCATCATCCTGAATGGCTGTCCGATAACCCTCGTCTTGACCGGTTGGGTAAGTGGTTTCTATTCATCGGCCTTGCCTGGTGGATCGGGGGGAGTACCCGCACCACCTTGCTAATCTGGAGCTTAGGCCTGGCGGGCCTGATTGTGGCTGTCTTCTGGCCTGAGGGAAGTCTTGAGCAATGGCAGCGCGGGCTACAGGGAGGGCGAGCAGAGTTCGCCATCCGCAATGCTCAACATGATGCCATGCTCTTTGGTGTTGGCTTGCTCGGGCTGGTGTGCTTCGCTGGCCGATGCTGGCGTGGGGGTAGTGCGCTAGCATGGGGGCGCAGATTGTCGTGGTCGCTGGCTTTGATAGTCTGTATCGTCGGCATTGTGATTACCCAGACACGAGCCGTATGGCTTGCGGTGCTTGTGGTGTTGCCGCTGATAGCCGCCTTGGTCTGGTGGAGAGGCCGGTCTACATCGCGCTGGTCCCGTTGGGGTCTTGCCATCGTGGCGTTGGTGGTACTGGCAGGAGCAGCGGTGCTGCACGAGCCGGTGACCAATCGACTAGCTTCTGAGGAACGCATCATCGTCCAGGCGATGGAGGGCGATTGGAAGTCGATTCCCTACAGCAGCATCGGCAATCGGCTACTGACTTGGCGTGCCTCGGTAGACTGGATCGTCGAACGTCCACTAGTCGGTTGGGGTGAGAAAGGGCGGAGCCTGGTTATTGAGCATACCGAGTGGCTGCCTGACAGAACACGTGATAACTATGGTCATCTACACAATTCCTTCCTGGAAATCCTGGTGAGTTACGGCCTGCTGGGCTTGTCAGTGGTGATGGCGCTGATTGCATGGATCGGTGTTGGCGCCTGGAAAGCGTGGCGGGCCGGGGCGATGCCGGGGGATATGGCGCTGTTCGGGGTGGCTTTCTTTATATTTTATTTGATCGTCAATCAGTTCGAATCCTATGCGAATTTCTGGACGGGGGCATATGTGCAGAATCTGATCGCCGGTGGGCTGGTCACCCACATCTGGCGTTGGCAGTGGGAAACCGGTCAGAACGTCTTTCCCTCCTTCAAACGCAAGGCAGTCCTTTGATGCGTACATTGGTGGTGGTTCGCTCGCTCAAGATGGGCGGAATGGAGCGAGTGGCTGTGAACCTTGCTGATGCGTTTGCACAGGCCGGACACGAGAGCCACCTGCTTAGCTTCCGCCGCGTGAAGAAGCCCTTGGTTCCTGAACACGGGGAGGTGCGTCAGCATCATCTAGCGCTGCGTTGGTGGGCTAGGGCAACAGTGGTGGGACTGCTGCTCGAGTTGCTGGCGCGGCTGTTCCTGAACCCCGTGCTGAAGCGTTCGCTATTCCTGGGCTCCGGAATTATGGGGGGAGTGGTGTTTCGGGTGTGGCTCAGGAACTTCGAACACCGCCATGGGAAGGTTGATCGTATCGTCTTTCGCGGGGTGGGCACCTTCGAAATGGTATGGACGTTCCGTAATGACAAAGCATGCTACGTGCTTGAGAACATCTTTCATGTTGGGATGAGTAATTGGCGCCAGCGATTCTTTGCACAGCGTTTGTACCAGGGCCGCCACCTGGTGGCTGTCTCCGATGGTGTGGCTACGAGCGTTCGCCAGGCCATGGAAATCTGGCATTTTAGGCCGGCTTCCCTGCGGGTGATTTATAACCCTTGCCCCGTGGAGAGTATCCGGCGGCAGATGCTGGCGCCCGAACCAGACCTACCCGATGGCCCTTATCTCGTGAATGTCGCGCGGCTGGTGCCGGCCAAGGATCAGGCGCTGCTGCTGCGCGCTTACTCCCGCTCTGGCGTCACGATGCCCTTGGTGCTGGTGGGGGGGGGGCGGGAGCGCGGACGGCTCGAGGCCTTGGTGAAAGAACTAGGTATAACCGATCGTGTAATGTTCGCAGGCCAGCGGGACAACCCCTACCCCTGGATGCATCATGCTCGATTGTTCGTGCTGAGTTCGCGTTTTGAGGGAATGGGGATCGTGCTGTTCGAGGCGCTGGCTTGCGGTACGCCGGTTCTCAGCGTGGATTGCCCGGGTGGGATTCGCTCGGTGCTGAAGGGAGAGCTAGAGTCGAGTGTGGTACCGCACGACGAAAAGAACCTGGCGGCCGGTATCCACCTAGCCCTTCAGAATGAAAAGCCGCATATCGAGGAAGCCTGGCTGGATGACTTCAAACCTGAAGCCGTTGCAGAGCGTTTTGCTTCGTCGACACGGCAGGGCGCATGAGGGCTTGTTTTACGAGATGAGAGTGTTTCCGCCTAAGTGGCCAGGGCCGTGCCCGAAGGAGATTGCGTGGGGTGTACGTATATCATGAAACGCATCCTTTTCCTGACAGACCATCTTGGCGGTGGCGGTGCGCCGATTTCCATCCTTGCCTTAGCTTCAACTCTTGCTGGATATGGATGTTCGGTGACGATCGTCTCCCTCCAGGACAAGGTCTGGCACGATCCGCCTGAGGGTGTGAATATTCAGGTATTGCGCTTTACTTACCGTGGTCCTTGGCAGAAATACCGGCGCTATCATATTCATGCCCTTCGCCTGAATGACTGGATCGACAACCAGGCCAATCCCTTCGACCTGATCGTTGCGAACATGCATTACAGCCATCAGGTGGCGATTCGTTCCTGCCTGAGAGATAGGGCGTGGCTTTGCATTCGAACCGATCCTGGCGCTGAGTTGGCAGGCTCTCGGCGATCAGGAAGGCTTGCGCGCCTTCGTCATCTTTATCATGGGCGTCGGGTGCTGTGTATTTCAAAAGGTATATTGGATTCATTGCATGCGCTAGATATCGTTCCTGCTGAAACGCAGGTGATTCATAACATCATTGATGCGAGCGCCATACAGCTGGCGATGCAAAAGCCTGTTTCATATGAGGATTTCATAGTCTTTGTCGGGCGCCTGGATAGGCGGCAGAAGCGGTATGACAGGCTCTTCAAGGCATACAAACAGAGTGGTATTTCACAGTGTTTGGTGGTCGTTGGCGATGGCGAGCTTGATGAAGCCAAGGTGCTTGCCGGCTCACTCGGTATCGCTGATCGGGTGGTATTTGTGGGTAAGCAGTCGAATCCCTACCCGTACATCTATCACGCTCGGTTGCTCGTTCTGTCTTCGGATTATGAAGGCTTCGGCCGGGTGATTGCCGAATCTCTTGTATGCGGTACGCCGGTCGTCAGCACCGATTGCCCGTCGGGGCCAAGAGAAATTCTAAAGGGTAAGCTTTCAACCTGTTTGGTGCCACTTGATGATGGTGAGGCGCTGAGCCGACGTATGGCAGAGCTAATCGATAATCCGCCCGCCATCGATCCTGCGTATTATTCAGCATATACACCTGACAACATCGTCGACCAGTACCTTCATTTACTCGACCGTGACGGCTAGCCTGCTGCAACGCGAGTGTGATATAGCATCCTAAGGTATCGTTCTGCATGATTTCTTAAGCGTTCGGCCGTCTATAGAGCCTCGAACTGGGGCAGCACCGTTGCCTTGAGGAACTGCTGATAGTGGTTTCCTTCAATCACTATAGGGGCTTGGTCCATGCGAGAGATCGCATCGGCCAGGCCCTTTTCATCTTCTAGGGCAAGCAGAAAGTCGCCAAGCGATCCGGTCAGTATCTCCCGTGGGCCGCTTGGGCAATCGGTGCTGATCACGGGCGTATGCAACAGCAGGGCCTCGATGAGCACCCGTGGCAAGCCCTCAGTGTCGGAGGTGAGAATCACAGCCTTGGCCTGGGCTATCCAAGGGTAGGGATTGCGGTGATAGCCGGCCATGATGACGCGATTCTCTAGGCCGAGGGCTTCGATCTGTTCTAGTATGGCAGCCTCGTGTTCCGGCTTGCCCTTCCCCATGATGACCAAAGGTGTGTTGACGCCGCTTCTGGCGTAGGCGCGCAAAAGGCGCTCATGTTGTTTGCGCGGCTCCAAGGCCGCCACGCAAAGGAAGTACTCCCCCTCGGGAAATTGAGCGGGTTCGGAGGCCATCGCCACGAAGGGTTCGCGTTCGTAGGGATTGTAGATCGGGATGATGAGTTCGGCCTTCAGGCCGACCACGTTTTCCAGGTTCTCCTTGACGCCTTTGGAGACGGCGATTACCTTGCGTCCGCCGTAGAAGCGCCGCACCTTTTCGAAGGCGCGTTCACGCTTCTTAGGGTCGCTGAACTTGGCCGAAACGTCGGATTTCACCCAAAAGTAGAGATTGGGTAGGCGGAGATGACGGGTGATCTTGTCGCATGAGCAGGAGATCACCACGTCGGGCTGCCATTCTTTTAGCGCCTTGCCGATCTGCCTTGCCTGCCACTTTTCGGTGAGCACCGTGGAAGTCGCCTTTGTGAACTGAGTGACGACCCCCAGGTTCTGGATCTCTAGACCGTCGGGGATGCGATGCTCGACCAGCTCACGCAGGGTGAATACAATCACCTTGTGACCGCGCTGACGAAGCTGGTTGGCGGTATAGAGCAGCGACTTCTGGGCGCCGCCACCGTAGAGATCTTCGATGACGAAGGCAAAGCGTTTGTTGACCACTAATTTTCCTCTGACTCGTACTGGACAGGCGAGAGACTACCATAGGCAGACAAAGAATGGCCTCATGTCACCCAGGCGTGAGAATGTTTTCATTCAACGAACGCGTTGAGATGGCAGTTCCCGGGTTGAACTGCGTGCGCAAAAGCCTGTCTCAGGTGGTTCTGAGTGGGCCATTTTCCGATACGCAGCACGGCTTGAGAGCGTGTGACGTTTGGCGCATCGCTGGCGCGATACGTTTCTTAAGGGGATTCGATGAGTAAGCTGGTTGTGCTGGCCTTTGCCAGGGTCGTGAAGCTGCTGGCCAATGTGACCAAGATGGCTGCTTATCCTTTTCACTATTTCTTCCCTAGCAAGCGCTTCACTATCCCGGAGCGTGCTGCGCCGTGGTGGAAGTCGAGCCGGCCGGCCAAGGTGCCGCGTATCATCTGGCAAACCAACTTCACAGACAAGGCCACGTTGCCGGTCTACCTGAACTATCTTTTCAATCGCCTGATGGCGCCGAGTTTCGAGTATCGCTTCATGATCACTGAGGCCAGGGCAGCCTTTATCAGAGAGAATTTTTCGCCTGCGATATACGATGCCTTTTCGCGGTTGCAGGTGGGGGCAGCACAGGCCGACTTCTGGCGGGTGCTGGTGCTGCAAAAGCATGGTGGGGTCTACATGGATATCGACGGTCATGCGGTGTGGCCGCTGGCGCGAATTGTCAAGCCCGAGATGGATGAACTGTTCGTCACCACCAGGCGTGGCGATATCAGCAACTATTTCATTGCCAGCAAGCCAGATAATCCTCATCTTCAGAAGGTGATTGAGGCGATCTACACCAATATAGAAAGCGACGAGAAGAAAGGAATATTTAATCTCACCGGACCCACCGTGTTCAACGAGGTGCTACCTCGTGACGAGATTCCTACGGCGTCCTACCGCTACACCTGCAACCAGGGCAACTTCACCAATGAGTACTTCCAGTACATTGATAAGCCTCAGGGAAAATGGACGAAGGAGCAGTACAAGGTGGATGTAGTGCGCAAGCGCGACTCGATAGAGTAGGGTGCCAACAGAGTGGGGTGGATGGATCGGCCAGGGCGCTAGCTGCCCCGGCCTCATTCAATACAGCTATTCAGAAGGTGTAGCTGATCCCGATCAGGGCGACGGGATAGACCTCGAGCTTCTTGGCATCGTCTTGCAGGCGCTGCTCTTCGCGGCGAAGGTCGCGCTGGAAATCGTCCTTGTCGGCGGCGGGGCCGGAAGCGTTGAGCGAAACATCGACATTGGTGGCCATGATCCCGAGCTCCGAGAAGAGACCGAAGCCGCGCTTGTTTGAACTGCGCCAGCCGAAACCGGCATAGGGTTGTACGCCGTCGGCGATGGTCAGCTTACCGTGCAGGGCGCCGACATCATCGGCGGTATAGGTATTGCCGTTGAACTCGTATTCGCCGTTATCCTTGGGGCGGCCGGTCACGTTGGCCTCCATGTCCGGTAACATGGCGCCAACGGTGAGGAAAAAGCGACCAGCGAAGGGGTAGTAATCCAGCTTGAGTGCGCCGGCTGACAGGCTGACATCGCCATTGTATTCGGCCTCGTCGGTGTCGAAATCGCCATCCCAATCGAGCCCGCCGGTATAGCGGGCGGATAGCCCCAGCCGTTCGTGAAAGCGCCAGGATACGTCGGCGCCTAAACCGGTGGTGCCGCCAATGGCTCCTACGGTCACGCGGCTTTCAAAAGCCTGTGCCTGGGCTGCGCCCAGGGTGAGTAGGGCGCCGGTAAGGCTGGTGGCCAATATTTTTTTCATGGATCGTTTCCTTATGTCCCTTGACGTTCGGCCTGCGCCTTACCTGTCGACCAGGCCAGTATCGTGTGGAGTACAGAGGAAGTTATCGGCTTTGTGGCTGGAAACTTGAAGGATAAACGGTTCAGGTTGGTGGCGGTGATCGTCACCATCGGCAACACGGCCGGGAGGCTTTCAGCCTCCAGTCGTGATCTGAAGATACTCCAACAACGACGTGGCACCGTCGGTAGAAAGAATCATTGTTGGAGCGCTGGTCCCCATCGCGACTGGCGCCGGTAGGCGCCTTGGCGGAGCCCGCCACGTTGGCAATAACCGCGACCATCGGCAACACGGCCGGGAGGCTTTCAGCCTCCAGTCGTGATCTGAAGATACTCCAACAGCGGTGTGGTTTGCCTTAATGGAAAAAACAGCTGTTGGAGCGCTGGTCCCCATCGCGACTGGCGCCGGTAGGCGCCTTGGCGGAGCCCGCCACGTTGGCAATAACCGCGACCATCGGCAACACGGCCGGGAGGCTTTCAGCCTCCAGTCGTGATCTGAAGATACTCCAACAACGACGTGGCACCGTCGGTGGAGAAAACAGCTGTTGGAGCGCTGGTTCCCATCGCGACTGGCGCCGGTAGGCGCCTCGGCGGAGGGCGCAACGGCAGCTGTTATCGCCACCATCGGCAACACCGCCGGGAGGCTTTCAGCCTCCAGTCGTGATCTGAAGATACTCCAACAACGACGTGGCACCGTCGGTGGAGAGGATCATTGTTGGAGCGCTGGTCCCCATCGCGACTGGCGCCGGTAGGCGCATCGGCGGAGACCGCCACGTTGGCAATAACCGCGACCATCGGCAACACGGCCGGGAGGCTTTCAGCCTCCAGTCGTGATCTGAAGATACTCCAACAACGACGTGGCACCGTCGGTGGAGAAAACAGCTGTTGGAGCGCTGGTTCCCATCGCGACTGGCGCC
>NZ_QPKI01000043.1:13274-16889 GCF_003339685.1 Halomonas sp. DQ26W
CGCTGCTCCGCATCGCGACTGGCGCCGGTAGGCGCCTCGGCGGAGGCCACGGCGTAGGCGATGGTCGCCGGCACCGGCAACACCGCCGGGAGTCCTTCGGCCTCCAGTCGTGATCTGAAGATACTCCGACAGTGCAGTATTTGCCGACCTTGTTGGAGCGCTGCTCCGCATCGCGACTGGCGCCGGTAGGCGCCTTGGCGGAGGCCGCAACGTTGGCGGTGATCGCCACCTGAGGACTGCCCTGGCCAAGCCTAGTGCAAGCCGAGCTTGCCGAGCCATTCCGGCGCTTGCGTGGAGATTAGCTCTTTGGCCAAGACCTCTTCCATCTGAAGAGACATTGTCGCGTGCTCGAGTGCAGCGTGTTGATTGGCTACCACGCGGCTGAGGGCGCCGCCCAATCCCCGCAGAATGACGCCTTCCCCATACTCCTCACAGGCGATCTTCCATGCTGCCTCGGGTATTTCTCCCCACTCTCGGCGCATCATGCACAGATCCAGAATATCCTTACTGTGATTCATGTAACGATCGGCATTGGCGGTCAGCTTCGTGGCAAAGCATCCTTCCTTCCCAACGCAAGGGATGGGAAAGAGTTGAGATCGGGGGTCAGGTTTGATCGCTTCGTTGTCGAAATGAATGATTTCAAGCTTGATGGGATGGCCTGGGCCTTCAAGTAGCGCTCGAATGGCATCTCGATCCGCCCGTATTTCTCGGTCGTTCAACAGCGCCAAAGTGTGGCCTGGCAGCAAGAGGGGGCCAAAGCTTAGCGACGTGATAGCTGATCTGGCCGCTCGATAGGCAGATCGGCCGATACAGAACAGGTCTATATCCACCGATTCGCGGAATTCATGCAGTTCAAGGGCGATTCTGGTGCCACCGCCAAACAGGATGTTGTTAGCTGCAAGAAAATCGGCATCGAAATGTGTGAGTAGCTGGCCAATGGCGCGATGGTGCGCTCGGCGGTACGTCATGCTACCAGCATGTGTCCGTGGCCATAGGCTTTCTTGAGTTTGAGGATCAACTGCTTTTCCTCCTCCTCGAGACGGTCCTGGTCAACGAAGCGCCAGCGCTCTTCGTATAGACGAAATGCGACGTCGGGCTCGACAAATGTCTCGGCCCGATCCCAAAGGATCAGATCAAGCTCAGGGTACCTGTGTCGATTGATCAGCGTCGTTTCCATGATTCTGCCGGTTGCCAAGACTCGTTGTATGCACTACTCAAGAGTAATCTGCAGTACTGGCCGAGTCAAAGCGTGTATGGATAGGCCAGGTGGCAGCCTGCTAGTCGTGATCGTCATTGGTGGCAATGACCGCCACCATCGGCAACACCGCCGGGAGGCCTGCGGCCTCCAGTCGTGATCTGAAGATACTCCAACAACGACGTGGCACCGTCGGTGGAAAGGATCGCTGTTGGAGCGCTGCTCCGCATCGCGACTGGCGCCGGTAGGCGCCTTGGCGGAGGCCGCCGGCGTTGGCGGTGATCGCCACCATCGGCAACACCGCCGGGAGGCCTGCGGCCTCCAGTCGCGATCTGAAGATGCTCCTACAAAATGGCGTGGCACCGTCGGTGGAACGAATCGCTGTTGGAGCGCTGGTCCCCATCGCGACTGGCGCCGGTAGGCGCCTTGGCGGAGGCCGCCGGCGTTGGCGGTGACCGCGACCATCGGCAACACCGCCGGGAGTCCTTCGGCCTCCAGTCGTGATCTGAAGATACTCCAACAACGACGTGGCACCGTCGGTGGAAAGGATCGCTGTTGGAGCGCTGCTCCGCATCGCGACTGGCGCCGGTAGGCGCCTTGGCGGAGGCCGCAACGGCAGCTGTTATCGCCACCATCGGCAACACCGCCGGGAGTCCTTCGGCCTCCAGTCGTGATCTGAAGATACTCCAACAACTACGTGGCACCGTCGGTGGAGAAAACAGCTGTTGGAGCGCTGCTCCGCATCGCGACTGGCGCCGTCAGGCGCCGGTAGGCGCATCGGCGGAGACCGCCACGTTGGCGGAGGCCGCCGGCGTTGGCGGTGATCGCCACCATCGGCAACCCCGCCGGGAGTCCTGCGGCCTCCAGTCGCGATCTGAAGATGCTCCTACAAAATGGCGTGGCACCGTCGGTAGAAAGAATCATTGTTGGAGCGCTGCTCCGCATCGCGACTGGCGCCGGTAGGCGCCTCGGCGGAGGCCGCAACGTTGGCGGAGGCCGCCGGCACCGGCAACCCCGCCGGGAGGCCTGTGGCCTCCAGTCGTGAGCTGAAGCTACTCCGGCAGCGGCGTGGCACCGTCGGTAGAAAGAATCATTGTTGGAGCGCTGGTTCCCATCGCGACTGGCGCCGTCAGGCGCCTCGGCGGAGGCCGCAACGTTGGCGGAGGCCGCCGGCACCGGCAACACCGCCGGGAGTCCTTCGGCCTCCAGTCGTGATCTGAAGATACTCCAACAACGACGTGGCACCGTCGGTGGAAAGGATCGCTGTTGGAGCGCTGCTCCGCATCGCGACTGGCGCCGTCAGGCGCCGGTAGGCGCCTTGGCGGAGGCTGCCGCGCTGGCAATAACCGCGACCATGGCAACACCGCCGGGAGGCTTTCAGCCTCCAGTCGTGATCTGACGATGTTCCGACAACGAAATTTTCGAATTATGGGGTTTGGCAGTTGCAGGAATTCCGCTTATTGGGCGATTCCAGCAGCACCGCCTTGCACCCATAATGCCAAACGACGTCTCAGCTCGTTGAGGCGAGCATCGGATACCAACCCAAGCTGTCCCAATAGCAGCGAGCCGTCCAGTATGGCGAGCCGAGATAAGCGAAAGACACTGGCCACTTTCAAGCCTGAAGCCAGAAACTCATCATGTCCAGGCGACAAGACCCAATCCAGTTGCGGGTGAGCTTGGTGAAGTTGCGATGACACCATGCAGACTAGCCAATCATCGTGGGCGTGATCCAATTGGCGCAGCAACAGAACGGGACGTTTCTTGCTTGAAGCAAGATTGGTGTAGGGAAATGGCATGAGAGCAATCTGGCCTGATTGCTTCATTGCCAGCGCTCTTTCAGATCTGCTTCCGTATAGAGATCCGGCTCGCCTTCCTGTCCTCGCATGGCTTGATCCAGACTCATGGTCTGGAATTCATGGTTGGTCCAATCCTCCTGACCTTGATTACGGCATTGTCCATAACGATGTTCGAGAAAGGCAATGAAATCCATAACCTCTTCTTGTCGATCCGGAGGCAGGCGGCTAACACGTTGAATAAGCTCTTCAAGTTGCACAAGGAAATCTCCTGCATCACCAATGTTATAGAATAGCCAGCAACTCTGGGTGAGTCAAAAAAACCACCTGATTACGCATAAGACTCAGCAGGCGCCTTGGTGGAGGCCGCCGGCGTTGGCGGTGGTCGCTACCATCGGCAACACCGCCGGGAGGCTTTCAGCCTCCAGTCGTGATCTAAAGATTCTCCTACAGGGTGGTAGTCGCCTGTTATGGCAGGAAAAGGCAGCTGTTGGAGCGCTGGTTTTCATCGCGACTGGCGCCGGCAGGCGCCTTGGTGGAGGCCGCCGGCGTTGGCGGTGGTCGCTACCATCGGCAACACCGCCGGGAGGCCTTCGGCCTCCAGTCGTGATCTAAAGATTCTCCTAC
>NZ_QPKI01000044.1 GCF_003339685.1 Halomonas sp. DQ26W
AACAGCGGTGTGGTTTGCCTTAATGGAAAAAACAGCTGTTGGAGCGCTGGTCCCCATCGCGACTGGCGCCGCCAGGCGCCTCGGCGGAGGCCACGGCGTAGGCGATGGTCGCCGGCACCGGCAACCCCGCCGGGAGTCCTTCGGCCTCCAGTCGTGATCTGAAGATACTCCAACAGCGGTGTGGTTTGCCTTAATGGAAAAAACAGCTGTTGGAGCGCTCGGTTCGGCGCTCCGTGTTCCCATCGCGACTGGCGCCGTCAGGCGCCTCGGCGGAGGCCACGGCGTAGGCGATGGTCGCCGGCACCGGTAACGCCGCCGGGAGTTCTTCGGCCTCCAGTCGTGATCTGAAGATGTTCCTGGATACCATGCCTGGAATTGACGGAGCCGGCGCAAGGCCGGCTCCGTGGATACTGGTCAGTTGAATATCCGATAGGAGGAGTGTTTCCGTTACTGCCAGCCGGGCACGGCACCACCGTCGAACAGCTCCAGCGCCTTGGCGGCGACTTCGTCGCTCTGGTAGGCCGATACCAGCTGCTGTATCTCTTCGCGCTCCTCGTCACCGCTGCGCACGGCGATCAGGTTGACGTAGGGCGACTCGGGCCCTTCCCTGAGCAGGGCGTCATCCAGGTGCAGGCCGGCGGGCTGGGCGAAGGTGTTGTTGATGAAGGCCAGGTCCACGTCGGGCAGTACCCGCGGCAACTGGGCGGCCTCGATCTCGCGGAAACGGAAGTCGTTCGGGTTGTCGACCACGTTGACCGGCGTCGCCTCCAGGTTTGCCGGATCGTCAAGCTCGATCAGGCCGGCGTTGTGCATCAAGATCATCGCACGACCGCCGTTGGTGGGGTCGTTGGGCAGGGCGATGATGGCCCGCTCCGGCAGGTCTGCGATATCGGTGTGCTTCTCCGAATAGGCGCCGATGGGGTAGACGAAGGTGTAGCCGGCAACCGTCAGGTCATAGCCACGATCGTCCACCATGCCCTGCAGGTAGGGCTCGTGCTGGAAGGCGTTGGCGTCGAGGCTGCCGTCGGCCAGGGCCGCGTTGGGCGACACGTAGTCGGTGAACTCGATGATCTCCACCTCGAGGTCGTAGCGCTCGCGGGCGATCTGGACGGCCACTTCCATCACCTCGGATTCGGGGCCGGACATGGTGCCGACCTTGATCGAGCGTGTCTCGGCGTCGTCTCCGCCGCAGCCGGCGAGCAGGGTGGCGCCGGCCAGTGTCGCGGCGCCGAGCAGGCGGGTCAGGGTGACTTGCATGGTACCTCTCCTTTTAAGGGACTGTCCTTACTTGTAGGGGACTTCTCTTACTTGCGATCACTCTTGCGTACCAGGTAGTCGCCCAGGCTCTGGAAGCCCTGGACCATCACCACCAGGATCGCCACGGTGATCAGCATGACGGTGGGGTTGAAGCGGTTGTAGCCGTATCGAATGCCCAGGTCGCCCAGGCCGCCGCCGCCCACGGCGCCGGCCATGGCCGAGTAGCTCACCAGGGTCACGACGGTGATCGTCAGGCCGGTGATGATACCGCCACGGGCCTCGGGCAGCAGCACCTTGGTGATGATTTGCCCCGGCGTGGCGCCCATGGACTGGGCGGCCTCGACCAGGCCCGGCGGTATCTCGTTGAGTGCGCCTTCCACCAACCTGGCCACGAAGGGTATGGCGGCGATGGTCAGCGGCACGATGGCGGCATTGGTGCCGATGGAGGTGCCGACCACCATGCGGGTGAAGGGGATGATGGCCACCATCAGGATGATGAAAGGGATGGAGCGGCCGATGTTGGTTACCATGCCCAGCGCCTGGTTCAGGGCAGGGCGGGCGAGTATCTGACGCGGCCGCGTGACGTACAGCATCACCCCAAGCGGTACGCCGAGAAGCGCCGCGAGGATGCCGGAGACACCCACCATATAGAGTGTATCCAGGGTGGCCTTGATGATGAGGTCAATCATCGCGCTGGACATGGCCAAGCACCTCCACGTGAAGATCATGGGATTCGAGATAGTCGATGGCCTGGCGCGTCTTTTCGGCCGGCCCCAGCAGCTCGGCGATCATCAGGCCCAGGGTGCGCTCCTGGATCGATTCCACCTTGGCCTGGAGAATGCTGACATCGACCTCGCAATCCCGTGCCAGTCGAGAGATCAGCGGGGTGGAGACGGCATCGCCGGAGAACGCCAGGCGCACCACCGGGTGGGTATGCTCGCCGGGCTCGGCTTGCAGGCGTTCGACCAGCCCCTTGGGTGGTTCCAGCTGCAGGAAATCGTTGAGGAACTCGCGGCCCAGCTGCGTGCCCGGGGCGGTGAAGAAGTCGCCGACATCGGCTTCCTCCACCAGCTCGCCGCCGGAAATCAGGCTGACCCGATGGCAGATAGATTTCACTACCTCCATCTCGTGGGTGATCAGCAGGATGGTCAGGCCAAGTTTCTGATTGATATCGCGCAGCAGCTCCAGGATCGAGCCCGTGGTCTGGGGGTCGAGGGCGGAGGTCGCTTCGTCACACAGCAATATCCGCGGCTCGCTGGCCAGTGCCCTGGCGATGGCGACACGCTGCTTCTGGCCGCCGGAGAGCTGGGCGGGATACTGGCTGATCTTGTCCGTCAGCCCGGTGAGTTCGAGCAGGGGCATCACGCGCTCGCGGATGGCGGTGCGCTTCATGCCCATCAGTTCCAGGGGCAGGGCGACGTTGTCGAATACGTTGCGCGTGGTCAGCAGGTTGAAATGCTGAAAGATCATGCCAATACGGTGGCGAGCCTGGTTCAGGGCCGAGGAGGAGAGGCGGGTCATCTCCTGGCCGTCCACGGTCACGCTGCCGCTGGTGGGGCGCTCGAGCAGGTTGACGCAGCGGATCAGGGTCGACTTGCCGGCCCCGGAAAGGCCGATCACACCGTGAATGCTGCCCTGGGGCACATGGAGATCGGCGTTCTTCAGGGCTTCGACGACCTTGACGTGGCCTCGAGCGCCGTCCTTGTGGCTGCCCTTGATATGGTAGGTCTTGGAGACGTTGCGTAAAGTGATCATCTGGCTTCCACTGAGCAGGCCGTTTCATTGCGGGGCGAGCAGTGGGTGTCAAAAAAAGGCCACCCTGACGGGTGGCCATCAACGCTGGACACACCCTTTTAGCTGCACTTCACGCCGAAGAGCGCTCGTAAGCACTTTCGGCATGGGCGCCCGCAATCCGGGTACAAATCGGCGCCTTTAAATGTGACGGCCAATGCTACGACCAAAGATGTAAGCTGTCAATCGAGGCGGTGTTTCTTGTGCGGTGACCTGCAATGCGGCAGTAAAATATGCTGAAAGGTGGCGAATTGGTCTGCCTTTTTGTGGTGGCAGTCCCGGTGCAGGGCCATGGTTCGATGGACGTGGGACCCGCGACTTTCTACACTGCCAGCCCTGTCTCAATCCCTATCTCAACCTCCCGCTCGGGAGCTGCACGAGGAAACTCCATGTTCACAGGTATCGTTCAGGGAACGGCGGAAATCGTGGCGATCGAGGAGGCCGAGGCCTTCCGCACCCATGTCGTGGTTCTCTCCGATGAGCTGCGCCAGGGGCTGGAGTCCGGTGCCTCCGTCGCACACAACGGTGTCTGCCTGACCGTTACGGCCATCGAGGGCGAGCAGGTCCGGTTCGACCTGATGCGCGAGACACTGAAGGTGACCAACCTGGGGTTTCTCGTGGTGGGGGACCGGGTCAATATCGAGCGGGCGGCCCGCTTCGGTGACGAGATCGGCGGGCATGCCATGTCGGGTCATGTCATGGCCATGGCCGAGTTGGTGGAGTTGGATGAGGCACCCAACAATCGCCGGCTATGGTTCGAGGTTCCCCGCGTGCTGGGGCGCTTCCTGTTCGCCAAGGGCTATATCGGCGTCGATGGTATCAGCCTGACCATCGGTGATGTCCGGGCGGCGAAACCGAAACATGGGCCGCGATTCTGCGTGGACCTGATACCCGAGACGCTGGCACGCACCATTCTGGTGGATCGGGTGCCTGGCGACCGGGTCAATATCGAGGTCGACCCCCAGACCCAGGCCATCGTGGAAACCGTGGAGCGTGTACTGGCCGCTCGTGAGGCCTGACGGCGTGCTCGCTTGACCGTTTCGTCAAGTTTCCGTTGGTGGGTCGGCTGGCGCTTGGTCTGGCGTTTGCTTAAAACGAAGAGCAAACCGTGCTGCATTGTGGATGCCAGGATCGCCTCGCATCGCGGGTCGGCTTTGGGTACCATGTGCGGCTTTTCTCGCCCCGCTGGACGATAACCAAAAAATGCGCAGGACTGCCTCCAATGCTGAAAAAACTGATCGATAACCACTTCAAGCTGACAGAGCACAACACCAGCGTGAAGACCGAGGTCATTGCCGGGATCACCACCTTCCTGACCATGGCCTATATCATATTCGTCAACCCCAGCATCCTCTCAGAAGCCGGCATGGACTATGGCGCCGTCTTCGTGGCGACCTGCCTGGCGGCGGCCGTCGGCTGTCTGATCATGGGGCTCTGGGCCAACTACCCCATCGCCCAGGCACCCGGTATGGGCCTCAACGCCTTCTTCACCTATGGTGTGGTGCTGGGCATGGGCCACACCTGGGAAGCGGCGTTGGGCGCTGTGTTCTTCTCGGGCTTCTGCTTCTTCCTGCTCAGCATTTTCAAGATCCGCGAGTGGATCATCAACGCCATACCGCTTTCGCTGCGCCTGGGTATCGCTGCCGGTATCGGCCTGTTCCTGGCGATGATCGCACTGAAGAACGCTGGTATCGTGGTTTCCAACCCGGCGACCTACGTTGCCCTGGGTGATCTATCCGAGCCAGCAGCCATCTATGCGTTGCTGGGTTTCTTCGTCATCACGGCAATGGCCTACCTGAAGGTCACCGGTGCGGTGATGATCGGTATCCTCGGCATCACCGTGCTTGCCATCGTGCTGGGCCACAACGAGTACGCCGGGATGATGTCCATGCCGCCCTCCATTGCGCCGACCTTCATGGCCATGGACCTGATGGGTGCCCTGGATATCGCCATGCTCAGCGTGATCTTCGCCTTCCTGTTCGTCGACCTGTTCGATACGTCGGGTACCCTGGTGGGTGTGGCGCATCGTGGTGGCCTGCTCGACAAGGACGGCAAGCTGCCGCGCTTGAATCGCGCCATGATGGCCGACAGTGGCGCATCCATGGCCGGTGCCGCACTGGGCACCTCGACCACCACCAGCTACATTGAATCCACGGCAGGCATCGCTTCCGGCGGGCGCACTGGGCTTACCGCTGTAGTTGTGGCGGTGCTGTTTCTGATCAGCCTGTTTTTCGCACCGCTTGCGGGGTCAATCCCGGCCTACGCCACGGCCGGGGCGCTGCTCTATGTGGCCGTATTGATGGCCGGCAGTCTAGCTCACGCCAACTGGGAAGACCCCACCGATGCGGCGCCGGTGCTGATCGCAGCCCTGGCCATGCCGCTGACGTTCTCGATAGCCGAAGGGATTGCGCTGGGCTTCATCAGCTATGCGGCCATCAAAACGCTGTCAGGACGCTTCCGCGACCTCAATCCGGCGGTGATCGTGCTGGCGATCCTGTTCGTACTGAAATTCCTGTTTCTTGACTGATCATCCTTCTCACCGAGAGCTGCAATGAGTATCTACGGCGACTACATCAAGTCCGTGATCCGAACCGTCCCCGACTGGCCTCACCCGGGGATCAACTTCCGCGACATCACCCCGCTGCTGCAGAACAGCTCGGCCTTTCGCAAGCTGATCGACAGCTTCGTGCATCGCTACCAAGACATGGAGCTCGATGCGATCGCCGCCATTGACGCTCGGGGCTTCATCATCGGTGCGCCGGTGGCCTACGAGCTCGGCTGCAGCTTCGTGCCGGTGCGTAAGAAGGGTAAGCTGCCCTTCAGGACCATCAGCGAGACTTATACGCTGGAATACGGCAAGAGCGAGGTGGAGCTTCACTCCGACGCATTCCGCCACGGTGACCGGATCCTGCTCATGGACGACCTGATCGCCACCGGCGGCACCATGCTGGCCGCCGCCAAGCTGATCACTCGTTCCGGCGGTCAGGTGGTCGAGACTGCCACCATCATCGACCTGCCCGAGATCGGCGGGTCGAGCAGAATCCGCGAGGCCGGCTATGGCGTCTTCGCGGTCTGCTCCTTCAATGAAGACGAGTGAGGCAGTCATGAGCAACCGCTACCACCAGCACTTCACCGTCTCATGGGACCAGTTGCATCGCGACGTCCGTGAGCTCAGCCATCGACTGGTCGAGCGTGACTTCAAGGGCATCGTCGCCATCACCCGCGGCGGGCTCATCCCGGCGGCGCTGATCGCCCGCGAACTCAATGTCAGGCTGATCGATACCGTCTGTATCAGCAGCTACGACCACATGAACCAGGGTGGCCTAGAGGTGCTGAAGGGGGTCGACCATGACGGCGATGGCTGGCTGTTGGTCGACGACCTGGTCGATACCGGCAAGACGGCTCGCAAGGTGCGCGAGTTGCTGCCCAAGGCGCATTTCGTCACCGTCTACGCCAAGCCGGAAGGGCGTCCGCTGGTGGATCAGTATCTCACCGAAGTGGCTCAGGACTGCTGGATCCAGTTTCCCTGGGACATGGGCATCGCCTATGTGGAGCCCTTGGTTGATCAGGTCAAACGCTGAGCGATGAACTGCCCGTTGCCCGACAGCTGGTGCCGGTGGCTCGGTGATGAGTTCCAGGCCTCCTACATGCAGTCGCTGCGTGCTTTCCTGGCCGCGGAAAAGACCGCCAGGAAGGTCGTCTACCCACACTCCTCGAACTGGTTCCGCGCTTTCGAGCTGACTCCGCTGGATCGTGTCAAGGTGGTGATCCTGGGGCAGGATCCCTATCACGGCCCCGACCAGGCCCATGGACTCTGCTTCTCGGTTCGGCCCGACGTGGCGGTGCCGCCCTCGTTGAAGAACATTTACAAGGAACTGGCCGACGATGTCGATTTCCGCCCGGTTGCCCATGGTATGCTCGAGTCGTGGGCCAGGCAGGGTGTGCTCTTGCTCAACACCTCGCTGACGGTGGAGCAGGGCAGTGCCGGCTCCCACCGTGGCAAGGGCTGGGAAATCTTCACCGACCGTACTATCGCTACGGTCAGCGCCCATGCCGAACCGTGCGTCTTTCTGCTGTGGGGGAGTCACGCCCGCCAGAAGAAGGCGCTGGTCGACACCACGCGTCACCTGGTCTTGGAATCCCCCCATCCTTCGCCACTTTCGGCCCACCGCGGATTCTTCGGGAATCACCATTTTTCGCAGGCCAATACCTTCCTCGAGCACCACGGACGGCAGTCGATAGACTGGCAGTTGCCCGAGTCACCCGAATCCGCGCCTTAACGTCAACGGCGGATGGCGGTAGAATGCCTCCGCTCGCCCACCCGTCGCCTGAGAGGTCTGCCCATGAGCGTTCATGCCATCAACCACCCACTGGTCCAGCATAAGCTGGGACTGATGCGCGAAGCGGGCATCAGCACCAAGAGCTTTCGTGAACTGGCTGGGGAACTGGCCAAGCTGCTCACCTACGAGGCAACCCAGGATCTGGAGCTGCAGGAGCAAGAAATAGACGGCTGGAGCGGCAAGCCGATTCCGGTGAAGCTGCTCAAGGGCAAGAAGGTCACCATCGTGCCGATCCTGCGCGCGGGCCTGGGCATGCTGGATGGCGTGACCGACCTGATTCCCAGCGCCCGTATCAGCGTGGTCGGTCTCTACCGCGATGAGGAGACCCTCGAGCCGGTACCCTACTTCGCCAAGTTCGCCGGCGACCTCGACGAACGCATGGCGCTGGTCATCGACCCGATGCTGGCCACCGGCGGCACCATGGTAGCGACCCTCGACATGCTGCGGGATCGTGGCTGCAAGCACATGAAGGTGATCGTGCTGGTGGCGGCGCCCGAGGGCATCAAGCGCGTCCAGGACGCCTATCCGGACATCGAGATCTACACCGCGGGCGTCGACGATCATCTCGACGAGAACGGCTATATCGTCCCTGGTCTTGGTGATGCAGGGGATAAGATCTTCGGCACTCGCTAGACACTACCCGAAAACTGGCTGCGCTCGCCGAGGTTGCTTGGCAAAGAGACCCTGGATAAAAGCCGCCCCTGAGATCGTTATCCAGGGGCGTTTTTCTGGCAGGATGCCTTCGACCTACTGCAACGACATACAAAGAAGGAAGTGTCCCATGAATGAACAAGCGGCGGCCGCACAGACGCCGGTCGATTCCCTGCCCAAGACCCTGCTGACCGGAGCCCAGATGCTCTTCGTGGCCTTCGGTGCTCTGGTGCTGGTGCCACTATTGACCGGGCTCGACCCCAGCGTGGCGCTGTTCACCGCCGGTGTCGGAACGCTGATCTTCCATGGCGTGACCCGGGTCACGGTGCCGGTGTTCCTGGCGTCCTCGTTTGCCTTCATCGCACCGATCCAGGGCTCGGTGGCCAGCTTTGGCGTCTCGGCCACCCTGGGTGGGCTGATGGCGGCCGGCCTGGTCTATGTGGTGATCTCCCAGGCGGTAAGGCTGAAGGGCACCGGGTGGTTGCATCGACTGCTGCCGCCGGTCGTGGTGGGGCCTGTGATCATGGTGATCGGCCTGGCGCTGGCCCCGGTCGCGGTTAGCATGGCCACCGGCGAGACCAGTGACAATATCGGTTATGCCGCGGCGATCTTTCTCTCCATGGCTAGCCTGCTGATCACCCTGGTGTTGGCGGTGTTCGGTCGCGGCCTGCTGCGGCTGATTCCCATCATGGGCGGTATCGTCAGTGGCTACGCCCTGGCGCTAGTGATGGGGGTGGTGGATTTCTCGCCGGTGCGTGATGCCGCCTGGCTGGCGATTCCCAGCTTCACGGCACCCAGCTTTCACTGGGCGGCAATCCTTTTCATGATTCCCGTGGCTATCGCGCCGGCCGTCGAGCATATCGGCGACATGGTGGCCATCGGCTCGGTAACGAAGAAAAATTACCTGGAAAAACCTGGGCTGCATCGCACTCTGCTGGGTGATGGCTTGGCCACCTCCACGGCGGCGCTCTTCGGCGGTCCACCCAACACCACCTATTCAGAGGTGACCGGGGCGGTGACGCTGACCCGTGCCTTTGACCCGAGAATAATGGTGGCCGCTGCCTGTATTGCCATTGTCCTGGCCTTCGTCGCCAAGCTGGGAGCCTTGCTACAGACCATTCCCGGCCCGGTCATGGGCGGCATCATGACCCTGCTGTTCGGTTCCATCGCCGTGGTGGGCATGAACACGCTGGTACGCGCCGGCCACTCGCTGACCGCCCCTCGCAACCTGGTGGTGGTATCACTGATCCTGGTCTTCGGCATCGGCGGCATGCAGTTCGGCGGCGGCCAGTTCACCCTTCAAGGCGTCAGTCTTGCCGCCCTGGTCGGCATCGTGCTGAACTGGGTACTGCCGGGTGCCGATGAAGACGAGTGAGGCCAGCCAGCGCCACACATGGCCCCGATCGAGACCGCGACCATGAATCAGGCGTGATGAATCTCCCTGCCGCCTTCAGCGAAACCAGGTGGGGAGTTGGCACTGACGATGACACACTCCACAGTGCCGATATTACGGAAGCGGTGGGGTAGTCGGGAGTCGAAGTAGTAGCCATCACCGGCGGCTAGCACCCGGGCTTCTCCAGCTACGGTGATCTCGATTTCACCCGAGATCACCACGCCGCCTTCTTCGCCTTCGTGCTCCAGCATGTCCATGCCGGTATCGGCCCCCGGGGGATAGCGCTCGTGGATGATCGATATGCTGCGGTCGGGACGTCGAGCCGCCACGAGCCGCCACGAGAGATTGCCGTCGCCGATCTCGGTGAGTTCGTCGGCGGCGTAGAAGGTGCGCGGCGGGGCGGGTTCGTCACCGGCGAAGAAGGCGCTGATCGATACCGGCAGGGCATCGAGGATTTTCTTGAGCGAGCTTACCGAAGGGCTGACGCTGTTCTGTTCGATAAGCGAGATGGTGCTGTTGGTGACGCCGGCCCGCTTGGCTAATTCTCGCTGGGAGAGCTTGCGCGCCTTGCGCAGTTCGCGTAGCCGAGTTCCTACATTCAATCCTTCCATCGTCAGCTTCCGTCGGGTCCGTTCGATTTGTTTGACACATCATACCTGTTGACGATGCTTTGCATAAACATCGGGCGTGATCCGCAACATGGTGAGTACCGATGGCGGCGGCCCGCCGTGGCACCGTGGCGCTGGCTAGGGCATCATGGGAAGCATTCAGGAAAGTGCAGCAGGAGCCATGATGAACCCTAGGCATGATGTGACGGGCCTGATCCTGGCCGGTGGGCAGGGTCGGCGCATGGGTGGGCGGGACAAGGGATTGGAACCCTTCGCCGGTCGACCGCTGGTGGCGCATGTCCGGGAGCGTCTCGAGGGCAGGGTGGCCAGCGTATGGATCAACGCCAATCGACATCACGAAGATTACCGCAGCTTGGCCGATCGGGTAGTCCACGACATCGAGGGCGACTATCAGGGGCCGTTGATGGGTATCTACAGCGGTTTGAGAGCCGCCGAGACGCCCTGGCTGATCGTCGTGCCCTGCGACACTCCCGCCTTGCCCATGGGTCTCGTGGAGCGTCTGGTGGCAGGCATTGGAGAGGGCGATATCGCTGTGGCACATGACGGGCACCGCCTGCATCCGGTCGTGGCATTGATGCGAGTTTCACTGGCCGATGATCTCGAGACGGCCCTGGCCACTGGCGAGCGCAAGATCGACCGCTGGTACGCTCGTCACGACTGGTATCGCGTCGACTTCAGCGACTGCCCTGAAGGCTTCGCCAACCTGAATACTGAAGACGATAAACGGCGCCTTGAGACGCGCCTGAACGAGGAGACCCGTACAGGATGAGTGCCGTGATCCACGCCCCCCTGCCGCTCGATGAAAGCCTCCCCCTGCTGGGTATTGCGGCCTGGAGCGGTACCGGCAAGACCACGCTGCTGGAGCGACTCCTGCCGGTACTGACTGCCCGTGGCCTGCGTGTCGCCGTGATCAAGCATGCCCATCACGGCTTCGATGTCGACCAGCCGGGCAAAGATAGCCACCGCCTGCGCATGGCGGGGGCATCGCCCATACTGGTGGCTTCTCGGGCTCGCCTGGCGCTGATGATGGAAACACCGCATCAGGAGGAAGCCGATCTGGCGACGCTGATCGAGATGATGCGCCCCCAGCGTCCCGATCTGGTGCTGGTGGAGGGCTTCAAGGCTTGGCCGCTGCCCAAACTGGAGCTGTACCGCGAAGCGGTCGGCAAGCCCCTTCGGGCTGCCGAGGACCTCTGGGTGAGGGCAGTGGCCAGCACCGTGCCGCTGGCATTGCCGAAGGGGGTCGAATCGCTGCCCCTCGATGATCTGGATTCGCTTGTCGACTGGGTGGCGGCCTGGCCGGCGCGCTGGCCGGCTGAGCGTACGCCGCGAGAGGAAATTGCTTGATGAGTCTCTCCTGTTTCGACTTCGGCGAGCGCATGTTGACGGTGGGCGAGGCGAGAACCGCGGCTCTCGAATTGGTGCCGCGCCCGCTGGGCGACGAGTGGCAGTCCCTGAAGAGCCTGCATGGCCGCGTGCTCGCCCAGTCCATCGTTTCACCCATCGACGTGCCCCAGAACACCAACAGCGCCATGGACGGGATTGCCCTGGCCTGGCCGGAAGCTGACGCAGAGCGCCCCGACAGCTGGGTGCTCGCGGGTGAGGTGCTGGCCGGCCATCGTCATGAGGGCTTGCTGGGGCCCGGCGAGTGCCTGCGTATCACCACGGGCGCACCGCTACCTGCATGCGTCGACACGGTCATCATGCACGAACAGGTCAAGCTTCACGCGGGGCGTATCCGGGTCCAGCATCCCGGCTCGGTGCGTAAGGGGCAGAACGTGCGCCTCGCCGGTGAGGATATCGCCCAAGGTGTCGTCGCGCTTGCCACGGGTACCCGGCTGGGGGCTGCTGAACTGGGATTGTTGGCGTCGCTGGGCATGGAGCAGGCTCTCGTTCGGCGTCGGCCGCGCGTGGCGGTATTCTCCACGGGGGATGAGGTGACGGCGCCGGGCGAGTTCCTGCCGGAGGCCGGCATATTCGACGCCAATCGCTTTTCGTTGGCAGGGTTGATCGTGGAGCATGGCGGTGAAGTGTGCGATCTTGGCATCCTGCCCGATGATCGTCATGTCATGATCGCCGCCCTTGCCGATGCCGCGGGCGATGCCGATCTGGTTATTACCAGCGGCGGGGTGTCGGTGGGCGAGGCCGATCAGGTACGAGCGGCACTGGCGGAGGTGGGCGAGCTGGGGTTCTGGAAGATTGCCATCCGTCCCGGGCGGCCGTTGGCCTGTGGGCGGCTTGGGCCGCAGCAGACGCCATTTTTCGGCCTGCCCGGTAACCCGGTGGCGGCCATGGTCACCTTTCTGCAATTCGTTGCGCCGACGCTCAGGCGGCTCCAGGGGTGCCAGGCGCCAGACCCATGGCGACTCACGGCCCTTGCGGAGAGTGATCTGCCGAGCAGAAAGGGGCGCGTCGACTTCCTGCGTGGCATCTTTCACTGCGATGCTGGCGGACAGCTTCGCGTACGCAGCACCGGTCACCAGGGGTCCGGGATACTCTCCTCCATGGTGGCCGCCAACTGTCTGATCGAGATTGCCGCCGATCGCGAGAACCTGGCGCGGGGGGAGGCTGTCACCATACAACCCTTTGCTGATATCTGCCGAGGCATGCCTAGATGACACTGACCCACCTGAATCAACGCGGCGAAGCCCATATGGTAGATGTCGCCGACAAGCCGGAAAGTCGCCGAGAGGCGAGTGCATCCGGCTATATACAGATGAAGCCCGAGACGCTGGCACTGCTCAGCAAAGGAGGGCTGCCCAAGGGGGATGTGCTGGCAACTGCAAGAATCGCCGGCATCCAGGCCGCCAAGCGTACCCACGAGCTGATTCCCCTGTGCCATGCACTGGCGCTATCCAAGGTCACCATCGAGTTTCGTCTCGACGAGACGGCGGCCCGGGTCGAGGTGAACGCCGTATGTCGGCTCAATGGCCGCACCGGTGTCGAAATGGAGGCCTTGACGGCGGTGTCCGTTGCCTGCTTGACGCTCTATGACATGTGCAAGGCGGTAGACAAGGATATGGAGATAGGCGGTATCCATCTCGATATCAAGACCGGGGGCAAGTCGGGAGATTACCATCGTGACATGACCCCCCACCGTGACATGACCGCCGCACCGGCTCCGATCGTGACCGGTGAGGGTGCGGCAGGGCAGGTCTCCGTAGGCACGCGCTGCGATATCGAAAACCCCTGTCTGCGGATCAAGTTCCTCGCCGAGTTGCGTGAACAACTCGGTGTCAGCGAACTATCCCTGCCGCTGGATAGCCTCGCAAGCGCTGACGTGGGTGGCTTGAAAGCGACACTGGTCGAACGCGACAAGCGATTCGCGCGCCTCTCTGAGGGCCGCGTGCTATGCGCGGTCAACCAGGTGATGGCTGTGGACAGCACACCCATCACCAATGAAGACGAAATCGCCTTCTTCCCACCGGTCACGGGGGGCTGATATGGTTCAGGCAGCCAAGATCCAAATACGCGAGGAGCCCTTCAATGCGGATGTCGAGCAGCAGCTATTGCTGGCAGGACGCTCCGACATCGGCGCGGTGGTGAGCTTCATCGGGCTGGTTCGTGACTTCAACGAGCGGCCCGATATCATGGCACTGACACTTGAGCACTATCCAGGCATGACAGAGTCGGCGCTTGGCGGGATTGTCAGTGAAGCCGAGACGCGCTGGCCGCTTCAGGGGGTTCGTGTCATCCATCGCGTTGGTCGCATGACCCCAGGAGATCCTATCGTACTGGTAGTCGTGGCCAGTGCGCATCGTCGCGAGGCCTTCGAGGCCTGTGATTTCATCATGGATTATCTCAAGACCCGCGCCCCCTTCTGGAAAAAAGAACATAGTGTCTCGGGCGACTACTGGGTTGCAGACCGCGATTCGGACCATCATGATGCCAGCCGCTGGGAGAGCGATAATGACAGTATCCTCTGAGCTGATCGACGACTTCGGAAGGCGCGTGAGCTATGTCCGCATATCCGTAACCGACCGCTGTGACTTCCGTTGTGTCTATTGCATGAGCGAAGAGATGACGTTTCTGCCCCGTGCCCAGATTCTCACCCTGGAGGAACTTGGTATGGTGGGTCGGGCCTTCGTTGAAATGGGGGTCGAAAAGGTTCGCCTGACAGGCGGCGAACCCTTGGTCAGGCGCGATATCGGCCGTCTCGTTGAGGACATTGGTGGCCTTCCCGGTCTCAAGGATTTCGCGATGACCACCAACGGCGCAAGCCTGGTAAAACAGGCCCAGCAGCTGCGGGATGCGGGTCTCAAACGTCTCAATATCAGCCTTGATACGCTCGATGGCGAGCGTTTTCGTCAATTGACTCGTACTGGCGATCTGGCGCGTGTGCTGGATGGCATCCGCGCCGCAAAGGCAGCTGGTTTCGAGCGCATCAAGCTCAATGCCGTGGTACTGAAAGGGCGCAATGACGATGAAGTTGTCGACCTGGTGGGTTTCGCGCGTACCGAAGGTCTCGACATCAGCTTTATCGAAGAGATGCCGCTTGGCGACGTTTCGGACCATTCTCGGGCCGAAACCTTCTGTTCCAGTGATGAAGTGCAAGAGCTCATCGAGCAGCGCTATCCCCTGATTCCGACCACGGAAACCACCTTGGGCCCGTCGCGCTATTTTCGCATGGGGGACAGTGACTCGCGGGTGGGTTTCATTTCACCGCACAGTCACAACTTCTGTTCCACCTGCAACCGGGTCAGGGTGACCGTCGAGGGGCGCCTGCTGCTCTGCCTGGGCAATGAGCACTCCGTCGACCTGCGTGCCGTGCTGCGTCGTCATCCCGGCGACATCGATGCCTTGAAAGCGGCCATTGTGGAAGCCTTGCCCCTCAAGCCCGAGCGTCACTATTTTACGACCGATGGCGATGTACAGGTGGTGCGCTTCATGAACATGACGGGTGGATAAATACCCGATCATCCTTTCATTTTTATTTCTTATTTAAAGATAAAAGTCGCAACTCTACATCTGCATTTCTTGCCAATTGGTCAACAGGGCATATACTTTTGACGAGTAAGCGATTCAGCTTTCTCGTTGTTTTCTGTATGGAGTAGGCCAATGTCCAGCGAAACCCTGGAGCGCATCGCCCGTAACAAGAACGTGGCTCGTGCCGCAGCTCGCCAGCTGAGCATGGAGCAGCTGAACAAGCTCTCCGATGTCATTGGCGAGGTAATCGAGCAGAAAAAAGAAGAAGACAAGCTCCGTGAAAAAGAGGAGGCGGACAAGGAAAAGAAGCTGGCTGAGATCCGCGAGGCCATGAGCGATGCTGGTCTCTCTGTGGAAGATCTCGTGGGGGAGCCGCCGCGCCGCAAGCGTGGGCGTCCACCGAAGAACGCTGGCAGTTCATGATCGGGCACATGAGCGGATATATGAGCGGATATATGAGTGGAAAGTAGCCGCTGTCCTTTCGTTTCTACGCTTGGGGTGCGGGGGTAGTATTGGTTCGGCCCCCGTGCCTTTTTCATTTCCTGATTACGCATACGACTCAGCAGGCGCCCGGCGGCGGCTGCCGACGTTGGCAATAACCGCGACCATCGGTAACGCCGCCGGGAGTCCTTCGGCCTCCAGTCGTGATCTGAAGATACTCCAACAACGACGTGGCACTGTCGGTGGAGAGGATCGCTGTCGGAGCGCTGGTTCCCATCGCGACTGGCGTCGCCAGGCGCCTCGGCGGCGGCCACGGCGTTGGCGATGGTCGCTGGCACTGGCAACACCGCCGGGAGTCCTTCGGCCTCCAGTCGTGATCTGAAGATACTCCAACAGCGGTGTGGTTTGCCTTAATGGAAAAAACAGCTGTTGGAGCGCTGGTCCCCATCGCGACTGGCG
>NZ_QPKI01000045.1 GCF_003339685.1 Halomonas sp. DQ26W
TGGCCACCACGGCTTGTCGGCGCTCCTCGGAGTAACGAGGCATGAGTGTCTCCTTTCGCCCCCTGATCGGTTTATAAGAACAGGCTATCAGAGGGTACGACACTCATCCTGACACTGGGGGTGAACGAGCCATATCTGCGGCGCTTTGCACGCCGGCTGAGTGATGACTTGCCGGAGGACCTGGCAACCGTTTTGCCCCCAGGTGTAACGCCGTCTCCCCACGCCGGCCGCAGTACTGAATCGCCTGCACGCCAGGAGGATGGTGATACCACCACGGCAGGCCTGTCAGAGACAAGCCTTCCACCTGCCCCGGCTACCGGCACAGGTCAGGATACAGGCCTGCAGGTAGCGCTTGGGTCGGACAGTCGTGGATCCGCGGAACACGACGTTGCGTTTTCTCAGGCGTTCTTCGAGCGCCTCGTGGCCCTGCGCCTAAGCTAATTGCTTTCTTGTCGAGGAGATGAAGGATGACCAAGCATCGTCAACGACGGTCGGTAGTGGCACGGCGCGCAGAGGCCAATGAGTCCGGTATCGCCGTCAACCACGAGGGGCTCTCGCGAGAAGCCCGCCGCTTACTGTCGCAGAGTGTGTCGGCTAACACGGTGCGTGCCATGCGCGCTGATCTACGGGTCTACCAAAAGGCCGGCGGGGTGTTACCGGCCACAGAAACGAATATCGCCAACTACTTCTCCGCGCAGAATTCGTTGGGGAAAAAACCGGCAACGATCTTGCGCTACGCCAATTCGCTGCATATGTGGCACCGCTACATGAATCTGCCCTCGCCGGTGAAGACCATGGCGGTGCGCAGCATCCTGCGTGGCATTAAGTTCAGCCGCGATACGCGCCAGTCCTCGGCGCCTGCCCTGCGGCTCAAGGAACTGCATGTGCTTCTGGACGATTTAGATCGGAAGACCTTGCACGGGCTGCGCGACAGCGCCCTGTTCCTGCTCAGCTTCTATGGTGCCTTTCGTCGCAGCGAGGTGGTGGTGCTGGCGTGTGAGGACATCGAGTGGCGCCCGGAGGGCATCACCCTCACCCTGCACTACAGCAAGACCAACCGCTCTGGGCGCATTGAAACCAAGAGCCTGATGCGGGCACCACCGGACAGCGTCTACTGCCCGGTTGGCATGCTGGAACAGTGGCTTGCGGCATCGGGCATTACGCAGGGTGCGATTTTTCGTGGCATCAGCCCGAAGGGGCGCATGGGGGCGGGCCGCATGACGGCACATACGCTGTACGTCAGAATGAAAAAAGCCCTGGAGCAGGCCGGATTGACCGCTCAGGGCTTTTCTCCACACAGCTTTCGGGCAGGCTTCATCACCGAGGCACATCTGCGCGGCAAGAGCGACCTACAGATCAAGCGCATCAGCGGACATCGCGATCAACGCACCTTCGAGCACTACATCCGTCTTGCCGATGCCTTCGAGCAGAACGCCGGGGACTTTTTCTCGCTGGAGGGATGAGCGCTACCGAGCGCCAAACCCCGTCACGATCGTCTTCAATGTTTTGAAGGCGATCAGGATATCCAGCCACAGCGAGAAGTGCTTGATGTAGTAGAAGTCGTACTGCAGCTTGGTGGTCATGCCGTCGACCTCGGCGGCATAGCCCTGCTCCACCTGCGCCCAACCGGAAATGCCTGGTCGCACCACGTGGCGGTAACTGAAAAAGGCCACGTCCCGTTCGTACCAGTCGGAAAGTTCCATGGACTCCGGCCGTGGACCGATGAAGCTCATCTCGCCCTTGATCACATTGAGTAGCTGAGGCAGCTCATCAAGGCGACACTTGCGAATGAAGCGCCCTACCCGGGTGATACGCGGATCGTCATCTCCTTCTGTAAAACCGCTCCCGCGCTGGTCGATATACATGCTGCGAAACTTGTAAACCTTGAAGGGCACGCCCCTGAAGCCCATCCGCTGCTGAATAAAAAACGCGGGCCCGGGGCTGTCCAGGCGAATGGCCATAGCCGTTGCCAGCATGACGGGTGCCAGGATCGGCAGCAGCAGTAATGCTGCTACCAGATCGATAAAGCGCTTGGCACCTTGATAGCTTAGTGACGGCAGCAGGCTGCCATATTCGTTCTCGGTCAGATGCTCGATGCGAACTCGGCCCGTCATTGATTCTTGGATCTGTCTCACGTGGTAGACGGGGATGTGGTGCAGCGTGCAGCGTGCCAGGAACCTCTCCCACTCGGGGGTGAGATCATCGGCGTGCAAGTCGGCAACGACCCCGTCATAGCGAACGCCGGCCAAATCGGGCTCGTCTAGGCTTCTCAGTTCGATATCTGGCGTGGGTTTCAATTCTCTCACTCGTCCCACCGGAACGACCCCCAGCTTCATGCGACGATAGCGTCTACCCAGAAAGAAGGCCATGTAAAACCAGCCCAGGCTCATCAGGTAGCTACCAAACAGCACCTGGCGTGTGTATTCCTCGCGGGTGAAGAACAGCACGGCTACCACGAGCAGGTAGGCAATAGAGATAGTTGGGGCGATAAGCGCCGATACGCGTGCGCCGGGGAATCTGTGGATTCGCCGGAGTGTCCAGAGGATACCGACGAAAGCCAGACTACAGGCTAACAACGTATTGCTGCGCACTGGAGGGAAATATTCCCAAAAAGCCCAACCCCAACGCTCCCACGCTGGAAACCCTACCACTACTAGCGCTCCCACAAACATCTGGAATGACCACCCCAGCAAAAGTGTTTCATACCAACGTGAGTGTCGGCGCTCGTAGCGTTTTACGTCCATATAATTATGAGCCTAAACATATAGAAGAAGTAAAATTAAAAACAGATATTACTTTGACCTCAAAAAAATGACTTTAAGTAGGAAAGATATTTTTTAGCCTTTTTTGTTCCCTCCTCGGGCGCCCAAGGGGCAAACTCTTTCGCAGCATCAGGATTGAAGGGACCAGCCTTAATCTCTAATAATACCGCACCGGGACGAAGTGCAACTACTGTATGCCAAGTACCTGCAGATAGATCCACACCAAGTGAGACTTGAGATTCATCCCCAAAATACAGCTCAGTACCAAAACGTTCCACCTTAACAACTGTTCCCTCTTCGGAAAATACTACCAAGCCAAACAGCCCTTTGACAGCAACCAAGCACTCATCTTTTGGATCCAGCGAATGACGATGAGGCCGTATGTAGCTTTCCATGCTGATCGCATTAAAGAGCCTTTGACATGGATCTTCGAAAGACTCGTGGATATTATGGTGTTGACGGCCGCGAAGTGACTGCTCGGCTCTAACCTCCAAATCGTCAATTAATTTTTCTGAAAGTATTTTGTAAGACATAAAGCAAATCACCTTTGAAGAGCATTTACAATCTGTTCCACAGCGGTTTCAGGGGTGAATAGGCTGTGGTAAAGTGCTCGGCATCTCGCGGCTAAACTCTCGTCTACACCGCATTGATCAACCATTGCTTCGGCCATGCTCTGCAAGGAATCCACGTTTCCATCAGTCGCCACAGCCCCAACTTGGTTGCCCAAAATCAAATCGATTAAATCATTACCCTTATTGATGTTGGCAAGAACAGGCAAGCCACTCTGCATATACGTCAGAAATTTTCCTGGGATATTGTGGGTTTTATGGGCGGGGTGAAGAGCCACTAGCCCTATATGACACTGAGCGTATAATCCAGGAATCTCGTCCGGAGCTATTTCATCATGGAACAAGACATTGTCCAGGTTTCGGTTCCGAGCATCTGCGGAAAGCTCACTGGCATTCCTACCTCGGCCGACAAAAAGAAAACCTATGTCCGTACGTTCGCGAAGCCTCTCCGCCAGATCCAGCAAAATATCCATGCCTTGAGCCACGCCCATATTTCCGGCATAGACGAATATCTTCCTTCCGGCCAAAGAAGTTTTTGATAGATCAATGGAACATGGCCCTGCTTTTACATCCGCCAGCCAATTATGCAACACCTCCAGCCGCCGGTTATTATCTTTCCGCAAATCTTCAAAATAAACGGAATTTCCCGGCGTTTGAATACCAATTACATCTGCAATCGAATACTGGGAATTGGCTATTGACTTAAAGAAAAAATAAGGTAGGCCACGTCTCATCAAACCCATATCTACTGCCCATTCAGGAAAAATATCTCTAATGATGAGATAACTACGGCAGCCACTTTTTTGCTTCAGCACGTTCACGATGGGGCCAAAAAAAATACTCGGCGCATACCACACAACACCATCCCAACGAATATCAGCCAGCGGACTTTTCCTAAGATTTTTCAACATGAAATACGGCATCATGAATTCGCTTAGCGTGCGCCGTACATAACCAATATCCTTGGTTCTAGGCGCCCCTAGGCGCAATATTTGAACACCTTCCATGTTTTCCATCACAAAAGAGTGGCTCATGCTTTTAGCAGGCAATATTACAGTAATTGAGTGGCCTTGCTTTACGAATTCACGTGAAAGATCCCGTAGTTGGACAGCTCCTGAGGTTCTCAAGGGAGGAAAGGTATCGGCAACTAACGCTATATTCATCTGGTTTCCGAGTTCAATATTTCTTCCAAACCACCCGATTCACATAATCGGTATAGCTATGAATAATCCGAACAACCTTATCGGATACATTTGGCATGCTGTAATCCTCCACTAATCTGAGGCTCCTCTGGTCACCACGCGACTGAGATTCAAGAATATTAAGCCCCTGCCGAATCCTATCGACATCCAGCCCTACCATCATCACCGAGGCCTCTTCCATTCCTTCAGGCCGTTCATGTGCTTCACGGAGATTGAGTGCTGGAAAATTCAATATAGAAGATTCTTCAGTGATTGTCCCACTGTCTGAAAGAACAGCCCGAGCACACATTTGCAATTTGACGTAGTCATTAAACCCTAATGGTTTAAGAAGCTTCACAAGATCATGGAACCTAGAGCGCGTTGCATTGATTCGCTTCTGAGTCCTAGGATGAGTGGATACAATTATAGGCAAACCGTGATCTTCTGCTATTGTATTTATAGTAGAAACAAGCCTTGTGAAAGAGTGTTCATTTTCAATATTTTCCTCCCTGTGAGCGCTAACTACAAAGTAACAATTGGACTCAACCCCAAGTTGATTAAGCACACTGGAAGTTTCGATATTACCAGAATAATAATTCAACACCTCAAACATTGGGCTACCAGTCTTGATGACTTGGTCAGATGGCAACCCTTCCTTAAGTAAAGATTCACGGGCAATACTGCTGTAAGTCAAGTTAATGTCCGCTGTATGATCCACAATCTTTCTGTTGGTCTCCTCAGGTACCCGCTGATCAAAGCAGCGATTACCAGCTTCCATATGGAAAATAGGTATCTGCCGCCTTTTTGCTGGAATAACAGACAGGCAACTATTTGTATCTCCTAAAACCAAAAGTGCATCCGGCTTAACTTCGCTGAGCACCTCATCCACTGCTGAAATGAGATTACCAATTGTATTTGCTGCACCCTTGCTGCCACAAGCGCTATTCAAAAATCGATCAGGCTTACGTATAGAAAGATCTTCAAAAAATACTTGGTTAAGCTCATAATCATAATTTTGACCAGTGTGAACTAGAAAATGCTCGCAATGCAAATCAAGCTTAGCAATAACTCTTGACAAGCGTATTATTTCAGGCCTAGTCCCCACAACTGTCATAACCTTCATTTTTTTCATTTTAGACGAAATACTCCAAAAACTCACGATGCATTTTATCAACCAATTCATTCCATGAAGGAGGCGTAAAACTCAGCTCTTTTCTCAACAAATTCGAATTCAAGCTTCTATCAATTTTAAATTCAATATTTCTTTGGATGTTGATTCCAAGAGAATACTTTTCGTTCACAATTTTCAACAACTCATGCTTACTTATTGGATCTGAACTAAAATGATACAATCCTGATATATTTTCGCCATTGAATACGTATCGATCTAAAA
Source organism: Halomonas sp. DQ26W (assembly GCF_003339685.1). Taxonomy (GTDB): domain Bacteria; phylum Pseudomonadota; class Gammaproteobacteria; order Pseudomonadales; family Halomonadaceae; genus Halomonas. The sequence goes on from NZ_QPKI01000045.1 coordinate 5,906, forward strand.
ACTCAGCAACGTAAACGGTAGGAAAACCAGAAAAAATTGCTTTATCATAACCATTAATACTATTTTTTTGGCTTAAAAACCAGCCGATTAAACTTATAGGAGAATCAATTTCGTGTCCAATAATAGATGTTCTTAAGGTAAGGTGACCTCCATAATCAACCTCCCCCAAAAGCTTGCTTTTACCATATATATCTCTAGCATCAGGAATGTCTGACTCTTGATAGTAACCTGTTTCTCCGCTAAATACGCAATCAGTAGAAAAGTGAATAAGCTTTGCTTTATATTCAGAGCAAATTTCCGCCAATTCATGAGGAAAAAGGCTATTTATTTTTATGGAAGAGACTGGAGAGTCCGATACTGAAAGCTGCTTAATGATTCCAACGCAGTTTAAGACATAATCTGGTTTAAAACTAGATAAAGCCGTTATAATCGAAGGAGGTTTACTAGCCTCTACTTGGCAATAAATGTTATTAAACCCCATTATTTTAATCCTATCAGCAGCCTGTAGTGAGCGTACTGAACCCATAACCTGGTAACCAGCGTCAGAGCTGAAGTAACGATGCAAACTACCACCAAGCATGCCATTGGCACCAATAATTAACAACTTTATTTTACTCATAGATTCCAAATCCTCTCCCTCATGAGAAATAAAAAGATGGTTATCAGTCATGAGGCTGGATATAATTCCCTTTAACAGCCTCCCGAATAAAATCAAGCTTCATTAGGAGTTTTTGCATAGCAGCTTGATCTAGGCGTACCGTATTGTGTGAATTATAATCGATTGATGTAGAAATCCGTGTTTCACCTTCCTCTATAAACTTCTCATAGTTTAGATCCCGCAAATCTGGTGGAACACGAAAGTAATCTCCTAAGTCTTCTGCGGCTGCCATCTCTTCCCTACTTAGCAGTACTTCGAAAAGTTTTTCACCGTGCCGCGTACCAATTTCACGAACGTCATGCTCAGGAACATTTAGTAAATTCGTCAATGCGTGAGCAAGTGTTTTAATAGTCGAAGCAGGAGCTTTTTGAACAAAAATATCACCAGGATCGCCTTTTTCAAACGCATATAACACTAAGTCAACCGCATCTTCTAGCGTCATCATAAAGCGAGTCATATTAGGATCAGTTACTGTAATAGGCTTGCCAGAACGTATTTGATCAACAAATAATGGTATAACAGACCCACGTGACGCCATTACATTACCATAGCGAGTTGCGCATATAACAGTATTATTTGCACTTCTTGACTTGGCTACTGCTACTTTTTCCATCATTGCCTTTGAAATGCCCATGGCATTGATAGGATAAACCGCTTTGTCAGTAGACAAACAAATAACTCGATGCACTCCTGTATTGATCGCCGCCTCAAGAACGTTTTCCGTTCCAAGGATATTTGTCTTTACAGCCTCAAGTGGATGAAACTCACAAGAAGGTACCTGCTTCAACGCTGACGCATGAAATATAAAATCAACTCCGCGCACTGCATTGAGAACAGACTGGTAGTCTCGCACATCCCCAATATAGAACTTCAACTTGGGGTGATTATAGCGTTTTCGCATGTCATCTTGTTTTTTTTCATCACGACTAAGTATCCGAATCTCGCCAATTTGTGAGCTGACGAAACGGCGAAGCACAGCGTTACCAAAAGACCCTGTGCCACCAGTGATTAATAAAACCTTATCTTTAAACAAGACCAAGCCCCTTTTGTTTACAATTTTAAATTCATTAGCAATCCTGCCTTACTAGCGAGGCAGGACTTATAACAAAGATGCGGAATATTGTTTAATGAATCCGGGTAATGAAATGACCCCTCCAAAGCTGCACAGGCTATAGACGAGATGAGCAACGAATCTACCTGTCGGGACTCAAATGAGTGGCTACACATGTGATAAATAGTTCAAGCCGTTTGGCCTGCCATTATTTCAACGCTGCAATCGGTGACTGCCCTCTGCGAAATATGGTGATTATACAGCTAGCAATAGGCGCTTGAGGGTCTGTTCCAGATCTTAACTTGATTCAAAGCGCCGGATAGCGAACACGTCGCTGATGTGACCATTGAAACGCTCCACAATCCCGTTGGTTTAATACGGCCACTTGAAGGGGTGTCCATCCATGAATCACATTATCATCGTCGGGATTGATCTCGCCAAGCATGTCTTTCAACTTCATGCGGTCGATCCCAAAGGGCGCCAGGTGTTCAGCAAGAAGGTGTCTCGCTCGGGCTTACGCCTTTGAAAGATGTCTCCCCTTTCAGGTAATTCAAGGCGATATGACGAATCCTGGCGAGGTTTTCTGCTGCCTGACCGCAGTGAATTTTGCAGGCATCTTCGCGCAGCGCTACGTCCAGGGACCAGTGGAGCTTATTCTCGACAAACCAATGCTGGCGGGCCGCTTCTGCGAGCTTTTTGGCACTTAGCACGGCTGAGCTGATGTAGTAACGGATCATGGGTGTCTCTGGGGCTTAGTCATCTTCCTGATGGAAGCTCATCACCACACCCACAGTTTTCAAGCCCAGCCACTCGTAGCAAACATCTTGAAACTCAGACGTAAAATCGCTAACAATATGGTAACGAGTCTCTTGGCGCCCGCGGTTTTCTCATCTGTGACATAGTCATCCCCTTCGAAGTTGAACACCTTGGCCATGGGAAAGGCTGCTTCAAAGGCGTTTGCCAGGCTGGCTGATTTTCCTTCACCGACAGCAGGTAATCGGTTCCCTTCTGCAGGATCTGAGTGGAAATGTTTGTCTGGCAGCCCATGGCATCAATGGTCACCAGGCAGCCTTGGAGGTACAGCAGCTTGAGCAGCTCGGGAATCGCCGTTATTTCGTTGGATTACTCCGCCGTCTTGACCTGGCCCAGCACCACCCCATTCGCCGCGCTGAAGGCACTGACCATGTGAATCGCGCCTTTGCCCTTGCCTCGACAGTACGAGCCACGCAGCGTCTTGTCATCAATCGCCACCGCCGAACCAGCCGTGACGTCATGGCAGGCCTTCATCCACTCGGCAAGCGCTGTCTGCAGCTGCTCGGCATTCACTAGAGCCATCACCCTGGCCAAGGTGTCATGGCTGGGGATTCCAGCGCCGAATTCGCCGTGCTGGCGGAGAAAATCCAGCTTCGCGTGGCCAATATCCTCGATTTCATCCCAACCTTCAGCACCACAGATCACTGCACAGACGGTCAGAAACAGGATATCCGTCAGCTGATGCTGCACTTTCCAGGACTGGCGGAGCCGCTTCTGTTCATCCTTGCGTGCCTGCCAGAGCTGCTTGGACTGCACTGCCGAGTCCTCGTTGGCGTTCAAGCCGGCATCCCGCCAGGCCTCCACCTGCTCGGGATAGAGCCCACGCTCGTGGCAGTAGGCACTGATTTCAGCCTCGTTCATCGGGGCCGTCTCCAGAACGATCTGGAACTTCTCCAGGCTGGTCCACTGGTCGGGCTTAGTCGAACGTGATGTCAAAACCTGTCCTCGTGATCTGGCCTGTTTCCGCCAATTGTAGAGGGTTGTCGCTGAGATGCCTTCCTGCTCGGCCAGTTCCGGGATGGTCAAGCTCATGGGCGGCGCCATTTTCTTGAGGATGGCTTCCTTACGCTCTGCGGGGTAACGCACGTTGATCACCTCTCAATCCGTTTAGGTGACAACTACGTTGACGGATAGGGCCCCCGGCCGATACGTTTCGGGCTTGCACAACGGGGCGGGTCCATATAAGCATCCTTCGTAGATTGGCTGCTTCTGACTACCAGATACACCCAGCGCGTTGCCCGATCGATGGCCACATACAGGTAGCTCTTCTGCTGCACGTCAAGCATCCGGGCAGGTGCTTGATGTCGATATGCACGTTCCCGGCTCGTAGTCGTTGAAGGCCTTGTATCGGGGCTTCTCGTCACCGCCGGCGTCCTGCCAAGCCAGCTACGCCCGAATGGGCACCTCGCGCCGCTTGAGCATACTATGGAGGGGAGACCGTTACAGCCGAGGGTTCAGGAACTCCCGGGGCCACCACCAACAGGTCATCCATGCCCAGGCGCAGGAACTCCCGGGCAGAAATCAACACGCCTTCCTCCTCCATGGTGAGCGTGGCCAAGAAGTTGGCGCGCGGATGAGAATGGTCTTGAACATCATTCCGATAACGCGAACGACGCATGGTAGAGTCAGTCACGCCATACTGCTAGCCAGCTCACTGTCACTGATACTGGAGGGCGCTGCCTGAATCTCAGCACGGATCTTCGGTGTCGTCGTCGCCTGCTTATGTAGCTTGATATCCGTGAACCCGCTCCCGGATAAATTGCTGAAAAGCTGTTTCGATGTGTTCAGAGGATAACTTCTATCGCTCATTTGATTATCCGGAACGTTACACCCCTAGATTCATAGAATAACCGCAGGTGCTGCGCTTATTGCTAGAATCCAAGAGACCGCCCACCTTCGAAGAACTTGAAATAGCCGTAAAATGATACACTATTGCTGAGCAATGACATTATTATATAATTTCAAAAGAGCTTCCGCGTTTTTTTTAATATCAAAATTGCGGTTAGCAAGTTCTTTGGCATTTTTTCCAAGAATTTTGAGCTCATCGCTGTTGTTGAACAACCGCTCTATCGCATCAGCAAGCAGACGTCCATCTGGTTTATCTATGCAAATACCAGTCTCGCCATGGATAATAGTGTCAGGAGGAGGATCTTTGACAGCCACTATACTGGGCACACCGTAGAAAGCTGCTTCAAATACCGGCCTCCCAGCTGCATTAAGGTGCGAGGGGAAACAGAGCACGTCCAGATCAGCATAGATACTTTGCACGTCCTCAATAAAACCCATCAAAACAATATGGTCCTGCAAAGAATTCTTGGCTACGAATTCTTCGATATCTCTGCGCACATCATGGGCCAGATCCAAACGCTTTAAGATTGACGCCTTCCACCCAGACAGCTCCCTTGTATTCTCGCCAACAACGTAGAACTCGATATCTAACCCTCTGTCGTGCACGAGGATGCGAGCCGCTTCTAGGAACTCGTATACTCCCTTTAGTTTAAGAAGAACACCAACGATGGCGACCCTAAAGCGAGTGCGTGTATTCAAGCTATGTTTTTTATTGACGTCTACCTTCATACTATTATGAATAACATTCACACAAAACTCTTGTGGAAGAGTTCGCCTTACAGAATTATCAATCGCAATAATTCTTGCAACATGTTTCTTCATGATATACTTAAGCCAGCGTGAACGAAGGCCGGCAGTTTCTTTACGTTGTAATGACCGAACATGGACAACAATTGGGGCATCGGCCCAACGGCGCATCAACGCGGCCCATGGAATCAAAGTCACCTCGTTAATGTGGATTATATCATAGTTTTTGTTTTTTAAATTTTTCCTGATAGATATAAAAGAAGGTAACAAAAATGCTATTTCTCTTAACAAAAGCAACCATCTAATACCACGATAGTATCCGTAGCCGGTATTATCAAATTGAGAAATGTGTTTGACTGAAAAAGAAAGGTACCCATTATTACCAAACTGCTCGACCACGCTTCCAGAAGCACATAGGACTTCCATGTCGACGGAATAATTACGCAGATGGTTATGGAATTCAATAATACTTTTTGAAGCACCGCCGAAAGTACCAACTGGATGAATCACAAGCACTCTCAATTTATTTACCTCAATTCTGATCTGGATTTTGAGCGGCTAGCCAAAGCAATGGCCATGAATACATATGCAGAAAAAAAATATCTAGGAGAATAAATTGGACTTAATGTAAAAATAACGCAATACAACAAAAAAACAAATACCATATCATTTTTTAAAATAAATCGACCGGATATAATTAGAAAACAAAACACAACAAAAGATATGAATGCGTTTAATGTTATTATCACATCATTATATATATTTTCAGGACTTAGCACACCAACTATATTTGGCGCCAAGCCAAACATTGCTTGCAATGTTTTTGGTATAAACACGATAAAGTAAAAACCTTGAGACTGAAGCTGATTGAAAAAGGAATAAAGCCCAATACCGTCATTTGACTCAGCTCCAGCCAGAGCAACAGCGTTAACGTTTTCGAAAACCCCAAATATGCTATAGTATACCATCGAAATAGATAACAGAACAAAGGCCAAAAACAATAACCGGTAGTTTCTTAGTAGGTTAAAATTTGAAAAAGACAAGTACGCAAACAAAATAAAAAAAGCAAGCTGCCATCTAACTAAAAAGGAAATTAGAAATGCAAGCAATATCCACCCGACCCACCTTGAGAAAAGCCATCTTGTAAAACAAGCACAAACGAGCAAGGATATTATTTCTTTATTTACAGATATTAAACTAAAAAAAGTCAATGGATTTAGAATAAGGAGTAAAATAAAAACAGCCGGGCGCACATTACTAGAATATACAATAATCCTTACGGAAACCAAAAAAATACAACAATTTAAAAAAAGTATTGCCAATCGATTCCCATTAAACAGCTCTAATATTAACAACGGTCCAAGATAATTCCCTCCAAAACCCACCATCTCATGAATACTGCTAAAATAATTTGAAAAATACAATTTTTCATAAGTCAAGGAATCAGCATAAAATTGAAAATTAGACTCGCCTTCCAATACAGCTTTTCCGATTATGAAATAAAATGCTAATGCCAATAAAGATATGAATATTGAAAGAATAATCGCAAGATTTACCCTATAGGCACCTGATTTGTCCATAAAAGAGAATACCTCATAGAATTAACTGATCACATAGGGCAACGCAGGCGCCTCACCTGTACTTCCAGCTCGACTCGGCAAATCAGCAACGGCGCTTCCCGGACCAGCCGCCGGTGGACTCCGCGCATCAGGAAACACGCGTGATGGCAGCCGCTAAAGGCGGGGGAACCGTGTAATCGGGCTCCAACTGGAGACGAAACGGCTGAGGGTCCAAAAACTCGTCGTGAGCGACGGTGAAAACTTTCCAGAACAGGTAGCGGGGTAGTATCAGTAAGCAAACGTTTGTGGTGAACTTCAGCTTAATTGGATTTACCGCCGTTTCTCTATCCCAATCACTCCTGAAAAATCACGTCGCTTTCAAACCAGTCTGCGTAGAACATCACATATTTGGTTTAGCTAGCTTCTGTAGCCATTAAAGCATCGGCAACAATTTGTTATCCTAACCACCATTTGCAGAACCCACCAATGTTAGGCTAGTTGGAGCCTCAAGAGCCTCTGGGCTGAACATCCTAATTAAACAAGGTACTCAGTCACCTGTCCCCGCATAGCATCACGGATTACCCGCCTTGGATGGCGTCGACATTAAGGCTGTGGTAAAGCTAATGACGTCAACCTTGATGCCTCTATATATGTCAAGTCGTGCATTCAAAATAAATCCGGACCTGCATGAGAAGCCGCTAAATCTCTCGGATGATTTAGCGTTTAAAACCTGATGAAGTCACGTCTCGTCTTACCTCCTGCTATTCGCCTCACGAAATATGCCTGAGTAGCTTCATGGGCTCTCATTCACACAATCACTGTAATAAGCTGCCTGTGGCTGCCTCTGTTAATTCAATTGCGACCCGAGGCGATAATTAACGGTATCAGTAAATGGCACTTTCATACCCGCCGCACGACATATACCTGAATTGAACAATGGCGGTCTCAATGAGCAAGTGCAACACCTAGCCCGTCAGGTAAGGTATTGCCATGTCCCATTGCTATCGCCATCTCACTGCTGAAGATCGAGCCGCCGTCATGATGATGCGAGCTACTCACTCGATCCGGGCTATCGCCACTCATCTGGGCCGTGCACCGAGTACCGTGTCACGGGAACTGGCTCGGCATACGGTCGACCCCATCAAGGGCTACGATGCCAACCTGGCGGGCTATCGAGCCCGCTTGACGCGTCATCGGCCTCGTCGGCGCCCCAAGTTGCATCCTGGTGGAGAGCTCTTCGAGGTGGTGGTTTATCTGCTGCGCATGTACTGGTCACCGCAACAGATAGCCCGCACACTGAAGCGCATGTCTCCCAACGATTCACATCGCCAAATTTCGCATGAGGCCATCTACAACGCGCTCTATGTCATGCCCCGCGGTAGCCTCAAGAAGGAGCTCATCGCCTGCCTGCGGCAGGGCAATGGCAAGCGCCGGCCACGACATCGTGGCAAAGATCGACGCCAGCAGATTCCCGAGCTGGTCAGCATCCACCTTCGGCCGCCTGAGATCGAGGACCGCGTGATGCCTGGCCACTGGGAGGACGATCTCATCATCGGCGCTAACAATCGCTCTGCCGTCGGTACGCTGGCGGAGGGTACCACGCGATTGGTGATCCTGGCGAAAGTCGATGACACTACGGCCACGGCGGCGGCCGTCGGGTTCAGCGACAAGCTCAATGAGGTACCGCGGTCCCTGCGCCTGTCCATGACCTACGACCAAGGCAGAGAGATTGTGAAACATGCCGAGATCACACAGAAGACCGGTACAGCGATCTACTTTGCTGACCCGCATAGCCCATGGCAGCGGGGTTCCAACGAGAACACCAATGGCCTTTTGCGAAAGTACCTGCAGAAGGGCACGGACCTGTCGGTCTACAGCCAAGAAGAACTCGATGACATTGCCGATTCACTGAATAAACGACCGCGCATGACACTGGACTGGCGAACACCGTTGGTAGTCTACGCCGAGGTACTCAAGAAGTCGGCCACTGGCCAGTGCGCTATTCAATAGTGTTGCGCTTGGAACTTGAGACCGCCACTCCACAGGTACACAAGGTATATAGCAACGATCAGGAATACGAGATTTGCAACAAGCCTACTGTTAAACGCTGGACCACCAAACGCAGCCTAATATACGGAGCCTGTCAACATAGTTGGCATATGCAATGGCTCTGGCTCTTTAAAACCTGAATTCAAACAGTAAGCGCAGCACCTGCGGTATCCAAGGCTCCGGAGTATTCTCCCAGGAACACCTGTGTTGGTGTCCGATAGCCGAGACGCTTTCGGGGGCGGTCATTCAACTTTCTCACCACCTTGCGCAACTCGGTATCGGTGACCTGTCAGTAGTCCGTTCCCTTGGGAAAGTACTGCCGAAACAGGCCATTGGTTTTCGCGTTGGTTCCATGCTGACCGGAGCATTAGGGAGCATAGAAGGTGGCTGCAGTCACCGCCTCCGATACGGCTACATGGCCGGCGAACTCAGAGCCATAGTACCTCCGGAACCTTTTGTGGAGGGCAGCCATCGTGGCCTAAGAGTTCCTTGTGAGACCCTCATCATCACAAGGAGACCAACGATGACTGCCCCTCTTGAGCTTACGTCAGACACGCTATGGGTTGCGATTGACATCGCCAAGCGCTACCACGATGTGCTGATCCGCTGGCCGGATGGCCGTGAGAAGGCCTTCAAGCTGGCTAACACCCGTGGTGTCAATGGCCATCAGAAGTGACCCACCAGCGGTCATTAGTTTTGACCCACCCGTGATCGTCAGCTGAGCGTTTTCTGCTTCAGCCGGTAGCTCTCCCCGCCGAGCAGATAGAGGTGCG
>NZ_QPKI01000046.1 GCF_003339685.1 Halomonas sp. DQ26W
CCAAGGCGCCTGGCGGCGCCAGTCGCGATGGGAACCAGCGCTCCAACAGCTGTATTTTCCTGCCGTGGTGGTGCCTACCAAGGCGCCTGGCGGCGCCAGGCGCGATGGGAGTCGGAGCGCCGAACCGAGCGCTCCAACAGCGGTTTTTTCCGATCGAGATACATCGCTTCCTTACAGTTGTGATTCAGCGTTCGCTGCATGGGGCAGGCGGCGATCCAGCAGGGTGCGCCAGCGTACGAGTACTGGCGCGTCGCTGTGGGTGACGTGGTTAAGCAGTTCACGAAACAGCTCACGGGCGGCTTCGTCGCAGATGTCGACCAGGGTCAACCAGGCTTCCAGGGCGCAGAGTTCCTGATGCAGGTTCTCGTGCAGACGCGCATATTCCAACGCTTGCACTACAAGCAGGCGCACCTCGGACTGCGGGCGAGCGAGGCGGTGGCGAACGAAGGCCAGCTGTACGGCCAGTTCGGGCACGAACAGGGTGCTGCGCTCGCGGGCGATCAGCAGGCACTGGTCGAGATAGTCCTCGGCGCTGGTCAGCTCGTCGAGGGCAATACAGGCGTCGCTGTACCAGAGGTTGGGGCGATGATAGCGGTCGCGTCCGGTGATTGCGCCGAACTCTTCCTGGGCGCCATCCATGATTCGCAGGCCATCGCGATCGCCGGAGAGCGCTCGGCGCCAGCCCAGCACGCCCTGCGCCGATACCTGCCATAGGTGAAGATCGGGGGTTTCGGTCAGGGCAACCGCTTGCTCGGCGCGCTGCGCCGCTAGATGGACGTGGCCTAGTTGACGATAGAGCGCCGCGGCGAACAGCAGCGCCATGGCCAGCGAGCCGGGGTGACCGATTCGCTCGGCCAGGCGGATGGCGGATTCGACCTGCTGCTCGGCGCGACGATAGTCGCCGCGCAGGCAGATCGCCCAGCCCTGGAAGCAGGCGGCGGCCACCTGTGGGTGCTCGGAGAACGGCAGCCACTCGATCATCATCGGCTGTTCGAGGGGGGCGATCTCGTCGAGGTGGTCGTAGGCTTGGCTGACGCGGCCGGCCCAGTATTCGCAGTTGGCACGCGAATAGTCGGCCAGGCGGCGGTAGCGCGGGTCTTCCAGCCGGCTGGCGATGGACGCCAGGCTGGCGGCCAGCGAGAAGGCGTCGGCGTGGGCGTGGCGCTGGCTGCAACCCACCCAGAGCCCCCACTTGACCAGGAAGGCCTGCTCAAGGTCTTCGGTGTCGTCGCCGCTGCAACCTTCGCACTTGATCAGCAGTTCTCGGGCCCGGACGAAACTTTCGTGGGCCGTGGGCGAACCGTGCCCTTCAAGGGCAAAGGCGGCCTGGCCGCGTACGGTAAGCAGGCTGATCTCTCGTTCGGTCGGTTCCTCGACGTGACGCAGGCTGGCGAGGCCGAAGTCGGCCATTTTCAGGGCCGTACGGTTGGCACTGACCTTGAGCGCCTCACGAGCCGCCAGTTCGAAATAGCGTGCCCCGCGGGCATAGTGACCGCTACGGCGCAGATGGGTGGCGAAGTCTCCCGGGTGCCGGCCGATCCACATCGGGAACCGCTCTTCGATCAGGCTCACCACCTGACGATGGATGCGTACGCGAACGTCCCGCGGGCAGGAGAGATAGGCGGCTTCCTGCAGCAATTGATGGCTGAACTGGAATTCACGGCAGCCGCCCTCGCCGCCGGCGGATTCGATGATCTCCAGCCGGCGCATCTGATCCAGGGCGCGGTTGAGCTGCGGCATTTCCCAGCCGCTGCATTCGGCCAGGAAGTCCAGGCGAAAGCGCCGGCCGAGCACGGCAGCCACGTGGGCGACTTCTCGGTCGCCATCGAGCTGGTCGATACGTCCCGCCAGCAGGCCAAGCAGGCCACGCGGGAGTTCATCGAGATGGACGCTGCGCCCCTCCCGACGATCGATTTCCAGACGACGGCAGATCTCCTGCATGTAGAGCGGCACACCATCGCAGCGTTCGATGATCTGGCCACGCAGCCGCGGGCTGAGGTGCAGCCGGTAGCGTCGTGCCAGCTGGGTTAGCAGGCGCGACGACTGCATGGCATCGAGGTGGCCAAGCGTGACCTGCTGGTCCCAATGCAGCCGCGTGGGCAACGCCTCACGGCCGTGATGACTGGCCACTAGCAGGAAAGCGCAGTTGATCGGCAGTCGTGCCTGAAGGCCGGCCAGCACCCGGAAGGAGGGTTCGTCGAGCCATTGCAGGTCATCGATCATCAGTACCTGGGTGCGCTCGCTGGCATGACGCTCTATGACACGGCACAGCACGGCGACGACCAGATCGGCTGCCTCGCCGCTCTTGGCCAGCTGTGCCACTTGGGGGGATTCACGAACGCCCAGCGCTTCTTCCAGCAGGTCCAGCTGGTTGCTGCTCAGGACCAGATCCGGGTGACCTTCGAGCAGTGCGGCCAGGGTTTCACTATCGAGTTCGCCATCCAGGCGCCAGCGCAGCAGGGTACGCGCGACACCATAGGGTTCCAGGACCGAGAGACGCGTCGTGGGCTGCCAGCAGATCGCCGCGTCGCGACTCAGTTCCAATTGACGGAAGCCGACCATCAATGCCGACTTGCCCATGCCCGAGGCGCCCCGCACCAGCACGCTCTGACGCAGGCCGATGCCGGCGCGGGCCAGAGCATCGCGTAGGGTACGCAACGGCGTTTCGCGCCCGACCAGGCTGGGTGGCATGGCGTCGCGCCCGCCTTCGTTGTGACCCAGTACCAGAGCACGCAGGCGCACGCGGCCATCGCTTGCCACCAGCCGCGAGGAGAGACGCGGCTGCAAGTCCAGCGCGGGCGGCATGTGCTGGCTGGCCTCCTGGGAAATGACCAGCTCGCTGCCTTCCGCGGCAGTCATCAGCTCGAGAGCATTCTGGGTCACCTGGCCCAGCGGGTCGACCAGTTGACGTTCGGGCAGGTAGACCACGCGGCCGCTGTTGAGGCCGGCGGCCAGTTCGATGCGCGGCGGTTCGCCTTCGCCGCTCCAGTGGCGCGTGATTTCGTCGGGCAGCACCCGGCGGCAGTGTTCGTACAGGGCGACCAGTTCGGCCAGCTGGTGAGCCGGACCATGGGTACCGAAGCAGGCGAGGCCGAGGCCACCGGTGGCACCGGGCAGCCAGAAACCACCCAGGTGATGGCACTGCTGCTCTAGCCAGCGCATCAGCTCGAACTGCAGCGCCAGGCAGGCGCGGGTCTCGTCACGGGCCGAGAACTCCCCTTTCACCCGCAGGCGAATGGCCATGACCGAGAGCTGGCGCTGCTCGATCTCGTCCTCGCGCAGCGGTGAGCTGCCGGCGGCAAGGGTGCGCGAGAAGGCGCCCTGCGGGGAGAGCCCCTGCAGGTCGGGGTTGCCGTCGGACCAGTAGCGTGCCAGCTGCAGGAAGCTGGGTTCGGGCTGCTGTCCGGAAAGGGCCAACAGCTGCAGGTAGGCGCTGTACTGTTCGTGGGCGGCCGCCAATTGGCCCTGTTCGGCGAGCTGGCGCACCAGGCGCTCATGGAAGGGGCCGTAGCCGGAGAAGCGACTGACCAGGGCTTGCAGCAACTGATCGGGGACCTCTTCGTTGCTCTCGAGTATGGACTCGGCAAAGCGAATAACCCGCTGACGCCACTCGTTGCGAAGTTGCACCAGCCAGCGCTGGAATTCGGTGCAGGACGGCAATTGCAACTCTTCGACCAGGTCGCCGCGGTAGCGTTGAAGCAGCCGCTCCAGTGTCGCGATATCCTTGGGTCCGTCGAGGAGATTCTGAAGTTCATGTAGATCGAAGTGCCAGGATTGAGGCAGCCGGAAGGCTATGGTCTGGCGAGATACCACCAGCACCCGCTCTGCCTCTTCTCCCAGCGACTGTCGCAGACAGTGCAAGGCATGGCGCAGGTTGGTGCGCCCTGAGGAGAGGCCTTGGTCGGGCCACAGCAACTCGGCCAGGCTGGCCCGGTTGACGGGTTGCTGGTGCAGCAGCAGATAGACCAGCAGCGCCTTGACCTTGTCGTAACTGAACTGGGTGAGAACGTCGTCCCCCAGTGTCAGAGAAAACTGTCCAAACAGCGCTAGCTGATCCCATCCGTTATTATGAACGTCTTGTCGAGCGTCCTGCATGTTGGGAACCCTGCATGGCGAAAGCGGTGGGCTCAGCCCGGCACACCGCTATGAAAACGAAACGCCTTGTCTGGCGTGGCTATCAGCTCTGCTTCGCGTAGGGCGAAGAAGGCAACCCGGCCGTCGATGGGGCCTGGAGCGAGATGCCGCGCCAACATTAGATAATCCTCGTAGTGACGACCTTCCGACTTAACCAGAGAGCGGTAGAACTTGGCAAGCTCGGGGTCCAGATACGGAATCAGTCGAGCGAACCGTTCACAGCTGCGTGCCTCGATATAGGCACCGATAATCAGGATATCGACCAGTCGTGCCGGATCTTGAGGTGTCACATGTCGGCGTAACCCTTCGGCATAGCGGGAGGCGCTGAGATGCCGATAGACGATACCCCGACTCTCCATCAGTTTCACTACCTGCTCGAAGTGCAGCAACTCCTCCCGGGCGAGCTGCGACATCTTGGTCAGCAGCAACGGCTCGTGAACGTAGCGATAAAGCAGGCTCATGGCAGTCGAGGCGGCCTTCTTTTCACACTGTGCATGATCGATCAGCAGTAGCTCGGGGTTTTCGAGTGCCCAGGCAATCCAGGCATCGGGTGTCTCACAGGCCAGGAAGTCGTGCATATCCGGCGGCAGCAGGGTCTCGTCACTTGGTGCTTCCATGGTCTCTGGCATGGTCTCTGGCATGGTCTCTGGCATGGCATTGGCTCGAATGTGGTGCGGTCGTTATGTTGGTATTACGTGACTGTCCAAAAGGTGCGGTTGCTGTGCGCACCCTACTGCTGCGCCTGGCGGTATTTAGCGGCCTCGGTCAGTGCCTGGTTCAGCCGTAAGTGTAGTTCTGCGACATCAATGCCCTGGGCAGATTCGCTTGCAACCAGGCCATAGCGCGATAGCGATTGAATGCGCGTACGACCCACCCGCAGCAGCTCAACCGCTCGCGAGAGCGCCGGCTGATCGGAGCGAAAGCGGATACGGTGACGCAGCAACTGTGCTTCGAGGCACTCGGCATCCACCACCTTAAGGAAACGACCGGCCACGGTTACCCGCAGTGCATCCAGTTCCGCCATGCGGGCGTTGCGCTGCTCGTCGGACAGGCCGAACCAATCGAGTATTTCACCATCGCCACGCTGGCAACCGCGGCAGACCGGATCGCCGAGAGTAGTGGAACAGAGCCCTACGCAGGGGGACGTGATGCTGCCTACCATGTCGCTTCCCACCTTGATCGATTGCCTCTTCCATTGGGCGCCCATGGTAACGTGGCCGGCCAGGACAGGCACCTGTCGAGGAGGCCTCGCGTGACGAATTTTGTAACCGGGCAAACATTGCGCCGACCAAAGTTCAAGGTTGCTGCGCAAGGGGTTACCTTAACATTGTCGACAGTTTGGCGTAGAATCGCCGCACCCAGTGACCCGATTGTTTCACTAGCCAATGCCGCCATTTCGCCGGTTCAGGCGCTGTATCGGCGTGCTTTGGCCACCACTATAGAAGAGGGCCCCAACGTGCTTGAAGCCTATCGCCAACATGTCGAGGAACGCGCCGCCGAAGGCGTCCCGCCGAAGCCGCTGAATGCCGAGCAGGTCGCCGCTCTGGTCGAACTGCTGAAGAATCCGCCAGCCGGTGAAGAGGAATTCGTTCTCGACCTGCTGACCAATCGCGTCCCGCCGGGCGTGGATGAGGCAGCCTACGTCAAGGCCGGCTTCCTGACTGCCATCGCCAAGGGTGAGGCCAGCTCTCCGTTGATCGACAAGGTACACGCCGTCAAGCTGCTGGGCACCATGCAGGGCGGCTATAACATTGTCTCGCTGGTCGAATTGCTCGACGATGCCGAGCTGGCCAAGGAGACGGGCGAGCAGCTCAAGCACACCCTGCTGATGTTCGATGCCTTCCACGACGTGGAAGAGCGTGCCCGTGCCGGCAACGCCGTGGCCAAGGATGTAATGCAGTCCTGGGCCGAGGCCGAGTGGTACCTCTCCAAGCCGGCTCTGGCCGAGAAGATCACCCTGACCGTTTTCAAGGTGCCCGGCGAAACCAACACCGACGACCTCTCCCCCGCCCCGGATGCCTGGTCACGCCCTGATATTCCGTTGCATGCCAACGCCATGCTCAAGAATGAGCGTGAGGGGATCAATCCAGAAGTGGCGGGCACCACCGGCCCACTCAAGCAGATCGAGGAAGTAAAGGCCAAGGGCTTCCCGGTCGCCTACGTCGGCGACGTGGTCGGCACCGGCTCGTCGCGCAAGTCCGCCACCAACTCGGTGCTGTGGTTCTTCGGCGACGACATTCCCAACGTGCCCAACAAGCGTGCCGGAGGCTTCTGCTTCGGCGGCAAGATCGCGCCAATCTTCTTCAACACCATGGAAGACTCCGGTGCCCTGCCGGTCGAGATGGACGTTGCCAAGATGGAAATGGGCGACGTCATCGACGTCTACCCCTATGAAGGCAAGGTGTGCAAGCACGGCACCAACGAGGTCGTCACCACTTTCGAACTCAAGACACAGCTGATCCTCGACGAGGTGCGTGCCGGCGGCCGCATCCCGCTGATCATCGGTCGTGGCCTGACCGGCAAGGCGCGTGAGTCGCTGGGCCTGGCGCCTTCCGATGTCTTCCGGCTGCCCGAGCAGCCCAAGGACACCGGCAAGGGCTTCACCCTGGCCCAGAAGATGGTCGGCAAGGCCTGTGGTCTCGATGGCGTGCGCCCGGGCATGTACTGCGAGCCGAAGATGACCACCGTGGGCTCCCAGGATACTACCGGCCCGATGACTCGCGACGAGCTCAAGGACCTGGCTTGCCTGGGCTTCCAGGCCGACCTGGTGATGCAGTCCTTCTGTCACACCGCGGCCTACCCGAAGCCGGTCGACGTGGATACTCACCACACCCTGCCCGACTTCATCATGAACCGCGGTGGCGTCTCGCTGCGCCCGGGCGACGGCATCATCCATAGCTGGCTGAACCGCATGCTGCTGCCCGATACCGTGGGCACCGGCGGCGACTCCCATACCCGCTTCCCGATGGGCATCTCCTTCCCGGCGGGCTCCGGCCTGGTGGCCTTCGCCGCCGCCACCGGCGTGATGCCGCTGGATATGCCGGAATCGGTGCTGGTGCGCTTCAAGGGCAAGCGTCAGCCCGGCGTCACCCTGCGCGATCTGGTCCACGCCATCCCTTACTACGGGATCAAGAATGGCCTGTTGACCGTGGCCAAGGCGGGCAAGAAGAACGCCTTCTCCGGCCGCGTGCTGGAGATCGAAGGCCTCGATGACCTCACCGTCGAGCAGGCCTTCGAGCTCTCCGATGCCTCCGCCGAGCGTTCAGCTGCCGGCTGCACCATCACCCTCTCCGAAGAAAGCGTCGCCCAGTACCTGAACTCCAACATCACCCTGCTGAAGTGGATGTTGAGTAACGGTTACGGCGAGGAGCGCACCATTGGCCGCCGCATCGCGGCAATGGAAGAGTGGCTGGCCAACCCCAGCCTGATGCGCGCCGACAAGGACGCCGAATACGCCGAGGTCGTCGAGATCGACCTGGATGAGATCAAGGAGCCGATCCTCTGCGCGCCGAACGATCCGGACGACGCCCGCCTGCTCTCCGAGGTGGCCGGCGAGAAGATCGACGAAGTATTCATCGGTTCGTGCATGACCAACATCGGCCACTTCCGGGCCGCGGGCAAGCTGCTCGAGAAGCAGCCGGCAGGCAGCTTGAAGACCCGCCTATGGCTGGCCCCGCCTACCAAGATGGACCAGCACCAGCTGACCGAAGAGGGCTACTACGGTATCTACGGTCGTGCCGGGGCGCGCATGGAAATGCCGGGCTGCTCGCTGTGCATGGGCAACCAGGCCCGTGTTGCCGCCAAGAGCACCGTGGTTTCCACTTCTACCCGCAACTTCCCCAACCGCCTGGGCGATGGCGCCAACGTCTACCTGGCATCTGCCGAGCTGGCCGCGGTCGCCGCCGTCGAGGGCCGCCTGCCGACGGTCGAGGAGTACCAGCGTTACATGGGAGAGTTCGATGCGATGGCCGGCGAGATCTATCGTTACATGAACTTCCATGAAATCGAGGAGTATCAAAAAGCCGCCTCGAATGTGATTCCCGTGGCCCAGGAAGCCTGATAGGCTACGACACCGGAAACAACATTTCGACTCCGATGCTCGCAACATCGAAGGCCGCCACCCGAGGGTGACGGCTGGAGCCGATGACCAAAGCGCCCCCGTTCGGGGGCGCTTTTTTATGGTTCTTCACACTTTGGCGTGAATCTGCTCTGCACAGACTGCATTGTGGAAGGACGCCTCGGCGATAGCGACGCAGGCGCTCCTTGTTGGAGCGCTCGGTTCGGCGCCTCGGCGGAGGCCACGGCGTTGGCGATGGTCGCCGGCACTGGCAACCCCGCCGGGAGTCCTGCGGCCTCCAGTCGTGATCTAAAGATTCTCCTACAGGGTGGTAGTCGCCTGTTATGGCAGGAAAAAGCAGCTGTAGGAGCGCTGCTCCGCATCGCGACTGGCGCCGTCAGGCGCCGTCAGGCGCCTCGGCGGAGGCCACGGCGGAGGCCACGGCGGAGGCCACGGCGTTGGCGATGGTCGCCGGCACTGGCAACCCCGCCGGGAGTCCTGCGGCCTCCAGTCGTGATCTAAAGATACTCCAACAGATGATTACCTCTCCTTTGGTGGAGAGGGTCGCTGTTGGAGCGCTGCTCCGCATCGCGACTGGCGCCGCCAGGCGCCTTGGCGGAGGCTGAAACGCCGGTGATGGCCGCGAACGTTGGCAACACCGCCGGGAGTCCTGCGGCCTCCAGTCGTGATCTAAAGATTCTCCTACAGGGTGGTAGTCGCCTGTTATGGCAGGAAAAAGCAGCTGTAGGAGCGCTGCTCCGCATCGCGACTGGCGCCGTCAGGCGCCTTGGCGGAGGCTGAAACGCCGGTGATGGCCGCGAACGTTGGCAACACCGCCGGGAGGCCTGCGGCCTCCAGTCGTGATCTAAAGATTCTCCTACAGGGTGGTAGTCGCCTGTTATGGCAGGAAAAAGCAGCTGTAGGAGCGCTGCTCCGCATCGCGACTGGCGCCGCCAGGCGCCTTGGCGGAGGCTGAAACGCCGGTGATGGCCGCGAACGTTGGCAACACCGCCGGGAGTCCTGCGGCCTCCAGTCGTGAGCTGAAGCTACTCCGACAGCGGCGTGGCAACGTCGGTAGAAAGAATCATTGTTGGAGCGCTGGTTCCCATCGCGACTGGCGCCGTCAGGCGCCGTCAGGCGCCTCGGCGGAGGCCACGGCGTTGGCGATGGTCGCCGGCACTGGCAACCCCGCCGGGAGGCCTGCGGCCTCCAGTCGTGATCTAAAGATACTCCAACAGCGGCGTGGCGCCGTCGGTGGAGAGGGTCGCTGTTGGAGCGCTGCTCCGCATCGCGACTGGCGCCGCCAGGCGCCTTGGCGGAGGCCACAGCGTTGGCGAGGTCGCCGTCACGGGCAACACCGCCGGGAGGCCTGCGGCCTCCAGTCGTGATCTGAAGATACTCCAACAGCGGTGTGGTTTGCCTTAATGGAAAAAACAGCTGTTGGAGCGCTGCTCCGCATCGCGACTGGCGCCGATAGGCGCCTTGGCGGAGGCCACGGCGTAGGCGATGGTCGCCGGCACCGGTAACGCCGCCGGGAGTCCTTCGGCCTCCAGTCGTGATCTAAAGATACTCCAACAGATGATTACCTCTCCTTTGGTGGAGAGGGTCGCTGTTGGAGCGCTGCTCCGCATCGCGACTGGCGCCGCCAGGCGCCTCGGCGGAGGCCACAGCGTTGGCGATGTTCGCTGGCACTGGCAACACCGCCGGGAGTCCTTCGGCCTCCAGTCGTGATCTGAAGATACTCCAACAGCGGTGTGGTTTGCCTTAATGGAAAAAACAGCTGTTGGAGCGCTGCTCCGCATCGCGATTGGCGCCGCCAGGCGCCTCGGCGGAGGCCACGGCGTTGGCGATGGTCGCCGGCACCGGCAACCCCGCCGGGAGGCCTGTGGCCTCCAGTCGTGATCTAAAGATACTCCTACAGCGCGGTTACTGCTGACCTTGTTGGAGCGCTGCTCCGCATCGCGACTGGCGCCGTCAGGCGCCGTCAGGCGCCTCGGCGGAGGCGGCCGAGGTTGGCAGTGGTCGCCGGCATTGGCAACACCGCCGGGAGTCCTTCGGCCTCCAGTCGTGATCTAAAGATACTCCAACAGATGATTACCTCTCCTTTGGTGGAGAGGGTCGCTGTTGGAGCGCT
>NZ_QPKI01000047.1 GCF_003339685.1 Halomonas sp. DQ26W
CGGTGTTGGTTAGGTTGCGATTATCGCCGTTGCGGCAGCCTCCGCCAGGGCGCCTGCCGGCGCCAGTCGCGATGCGGAGCAGCGCTCCAACAGCGATTCTTTCTACCGACGGTGCCACGCCATTTTGTAGGAGCATCTTCAGATCGCGACTGGAGGCCGAAGGACTCCCGGCGGTGTTGGTTAGGTTGCGATTATCGCCGTTGCGGCAGCCTCCGCCAAGGCGCCTGGCGGCGCCAGTCGCGACGCAGAGCGGCGCTCCAACAATGATTCTTTCTACCGACGGTGCCACGCCATTTTGTAGGAGCATCTTCAGATCGCGACTGGAGGCCGAAGGACTCCCGGCGGTGTTGCCGGTGCCGGCGACCATCGCCAACGCCGTGGCCTCCGCCGAGGCGCCTGACGGCGCCAGTCGCGATGGGGACCAGCGCTCCAACAATGATTCTTTCTACCGACGGTGCCACGCCGCTGTAGGAGCATCTTCAGATCGCGACTGGAGGCCGAAGGACTCCCGGCGGGGTTGCCGGTGCCGGCGACCATCGCCAACGCTGTGGCCTCCGCCAAGGCGCCTGCCGGCGCCAGTCGCGATGCGGAGCAGCGCTCCAACAATGATTCTTTCTACCGACGGTGCCACGCCGCTGTAGGAGCATCTTCAGATCGCGACTGGAGGCCGAAGGACTCCCGGCGGTGTTGGTTAGGTTGCGATTATCGCCGTTGCGGCAGCCTCCGCCAGGGCGCCTGCCGGCGCCAGTCGCGATGCGGAGCAGCGCTCCAACAGCGATTCTTTCTACCGACGGTGCCACGCCGCTGTAGGAGCATCTTCAGATCGCGACTGGAGGCTGAAGGACTCCCGGCGGTGTTGCCATGGTCGCGGTTATTGCCAACGTCGGCAGCCGCCGCCGGGCGCCTGACGGCGCCAGTCGCGATGCGGAGCAGCGCTCCAACAATGATTCTTTCTACCGACGGTGCCACGCCGCTGTAGGAGCATCTTCAGATCGCGACTGGAGGCCGCAGGCCTCCCGGCGGTGTTGCCAGGGCCGGCGACCTCGCCTACGCCGTGGCCTCCGCCGAGGCGCCTGGCGGCGCCAGTCGCGATGCGGAGCAGCGCTCCAACAATGATTCTTTCTACCGACGGTGCCACGCCGCTGTAGGAGCATCTTCAGATCGCGACTGGAGGCCGCAGGCCTCCCGGCGGTGTTGCCAGTGCCGGCGACCTCGCCTACGCCGTGGCCTCCGCCGAGGCGCCTGGCGGCGCCAGTCGCGATGCGGAGCAGCGCTCCAACAGCGATTCTTTCTACCGACGGTGCCACGCCGCTGTAGGAGCATCTTCAGATCGCGACTGGAGGCCGAAGGACTCCCGGCGGTGTTGCCAACGTTCGCGGCCATCACCGGCGTTTCAGCCTCCGCCGAGGCGCCTGACGGCGCCAGTCGCGATACGGAGCAGCGCTCCAACAATGATTCTTTCTACCGACGGTGCCACGCCATTTTGTAGGAGGAAGCTTCAGCTCACGACTGGAGGCCGCAGGCCTCCCGGCGGTGTTACCGATGGTCGCGGTTATTGCCAGCGCGGCAGCCGCCGCCGAGGCGCCTGGCGGCGCCAGTCGCGATGGGGACCAGCGCTCCAACAACGATTCTCTCTATCAACGGCCCCCTTCCCTACAACCCCTTGGGTGCGAAGATTCCCGGGGCGTTGCGCCAGTACCCCTTGTAGTCCATGCCGAAGCCGAAGACGTAGCGGTCGACGACTTCAAGGCCGCAGTAGTCGGCACGCAGGTCGGGGACGGCCTTGCGGTCGTGACGCTTGTCGACCAGTACCGCCGTCGAAATGCTCTTGGCACCGGCCTTGTGGCAGTAATCGAGAATGGCGGCGAGCGTGGTGCCTTCATCGAGAATGTCGTCGACGATAACCACGTGACGGTCGGCCATGGGCACTTCCGGCGAGACACGCCAAAACAGGCTGCCACCACGGATACCGCCGCGATAGCGCGTGGCATGCAGGTAGTCGACTTCCAGCGGGAAACCCAGGCGGGTCAGCAGATGGCCAGTAGTGATCAACCCACCATTCATTACGCAGTAGAAGACCGGCAGCTTATCGCCCAGGTCAGTAGTGATTTGCTCGGCCATGTGGTCGAGAGCCACTTCGACCTCCTCTTGCGTAATCAGGCAGTCGGCACTCTCCATGACATCACGCATTGTGGCCAGGGACTGATGAAAATCGGGATCTAGTTTGGGCATTGAGAGCTCATCTTGCTATCAGGGTAATTGGAACGTGGCGATGTCTTTCAGGCGAAACAGCGGCATTCAGCACTGGGCCATGGCTTCGAGGCGCGCGTGAACGCGGCGCCATCGCCCCAGCGCTTCCAGGGCGTCTAGCTCCGGACGAGCCCGGCCATAGCGCAGCCGGGTCGCCGGGCGCAGCGTACGGCCCTGGCAGGCATCCACGACCTCAAGGGCGGCGGGGCGGTCGTTGCATACCAGCACCATGTCGCAGCCGGCCTCCAGCGCGGCCTGGGCACGCTCACGCGGGCCGCCGGCGTATCCGGCACCTGCCATGCCGAGGTCGTCGGAAAAGATCGTTCCCTTGAAGCCGAGCGATTCGCGCAGCAATCCGAGCCAGCTGTTGGAGAATCCGGCTGGACGGTGATCGAAGGCGCTGTAGATGACATGGCCGGGCATGACACCGTCGAGGCGGCCGGCCAGTTCGGCAAAGGGCAGCAGGTCATGGCCACGGATGACATCGAGGGGCCGGTCGTCGACGGGTAGTTCCAGGTGCGAGTCGGCGGCGACGCCACCGTGACCGGGAAAGTGCTTGCCCACTGCCGCCATGCCAGCCTCATGCAGGCCGGCCACGAAGGCCGCAGCCATGGCGGAAACCTCAGTGGGATCGCTGGAAAAGCTGCGATCGCCGATCACGCTGGAGAGGCCGCTATCGACGTCGAGCACCGGTGCAAAGCTGAAATCAAACCCACAGCCGGCCATTTCCATGCCCAGCAACCAGCCGGTGTCCAGGCAAAGCCGCAGGGTGACTTCCGGAGCAATACCATAGTCGCGACCGATGCGTCCCATGGAGGGTATCCGAGTAACGCCCTGACGCAGCCGCTGTACCCGACCGCCCTCCTGGTCGACCGTCAACAGCAGCTCGGGGCGCAGGCGACGCATGGCATCACAAAGCGAGCGAACCTGGCGGGCATCTTCTATGTTGCGGGAGAAGAGTATCACCCCGCCGACCTCGGGACGGAGCAATAGCCTGCGTTCGTCGTCGGTCAGCCGCGTGCCTTCCAGATCAAGCATCACTGGGCCTAGGGTCTGCGTCATGATCGGGTTCCTTGGGCCTTGAAGGAGGCAGATTCTAGACCAAAGTTGGCCTAGGTGACAGCCATCCGCAAGGCCCTGCTTCCCTACCCTTCAGTCATGCAACCACACGGGAGTACCAGGCGTGGCCACGGCGAACACTTGGAGCAGCGACGGGGCACTCAGGCGAATGCAGCCGTGGGAAAGCGGCTCTCCCATGGGCTGGTCGTGAGGGGTGCCATGGAAATAGATATAGCGCCGCTGACTGTCGACCTCTCCGCCGCGATTGACACCGCGTTCCAGCCCGCAGAGCCAGACAATACGGCTGAGTATCCAGTCGCGATGTGGATGCGCTTTGGCGAGTTGCGGCGTATACCGTTCGCCGGTGGGCCGGCGGCCACGAAATACCGTGCCCATTGGCAGCCCGTCACCGATGGCGGCGCGCACGTAGTGCCACCCCAGCGGAGTACAGCCGCTACCCTCCTGCTGGCCGGTTCCTGCCAGGGCAGTAGAGATGCTCCACTCGGACTGGGGCCTCGATCCCTGCCAGTGGACCAGACACTGATTTGCAACGTCGACTTCCAACCAAGTGTCCGCTGCCGGAGGCAGGTCGGTCAGGCATGGGGTACGCATTTCAGCTTGCCTCGGCCTTCGGCATGGGCGGCGGTGGAAGCGGTGCGTTCATGGCAGCCACCACGACCGGCCGCAAGCGTCGGATGAGATCACGCACGGTGACATGCTCCTGATATTCCTTATCGGCGATATCTCGCAACGCATCCAACCCGGAAAGGGTGAAGATGACAGTGCCCAGCACGAAGTGTAGCCGCCAGAAACGCTCGGAGTCGGGCAAATCAGGCGTTGCCAGTCGAACCAGATCGGTGAAACGGGAGAATACGCTGCCGTACTCGTCCTGAATATAACGCCGCAGATGTCCCTGAGCCTGACTGTAGGCAAGCCCCAGCAGCTTCATGAACACCTTGAGGCTGTGACGTTCGGCAGGCACATCCAGCACGGTGCGCGCCATGGTTTCCAGTAGCACTTCCAGCGGTATGACACCATCGGCATGCTGTGCTTCCAACTCGTCGAGGGCATGATGGAAGCGCACGGTGAACGGATCCAGATAGCGGGCAAATACCGCCTGGATCAGCGACTTCTTCGAGCCAAAGTGGTAGTTCACTGCGGCAAGATTGACCCGCGCCTTGCTGGTTATGGTCCGCAGCGAGGTTTCCGCAAAGCCACGTTCGGCGAATAATACTTCGGCGGTATCGAGTATACGTGTGACGGTATCAGTTTGTGCCATGATCCTGGTCCGGCTGGAAACGAGTGTTTAAAACATAACAAAAGTCTACGTGGTTTCAACCAGTCGCTCAAATTATTTGACAGCCTGCTGTTTTAAACGCCGTTCGCCCCAGGACATGCAGCCGCTTTTTTACTGGATAGACTTCCATGCTGTATACTTGAACAATACTCAAGACATCGCTACCCGGAGGTCGCATGGCACGCCCCCTTACCTCACGCCAGCAGAACGTCTTCGACTTCATCGTCAAGACGATGAGCGAGTTCGGCTATCCGCCGACCCGTGCCGAAATTGCCCGCGCGCTGGGATTTCGCTCTCCCAATGCGGCCGAGGAACACCTGCGGGCACTGGAGCGCAAGGGCGTCATCCGAGTGATCCGTGGTACCTCGCGGGGTATTCGCCTGCCAGCGCAGGATGCCGAACCGGTTGGGGGCGAACCCGCCGTGGAAGGCCTGCCGATCATCGGCGAGGTGGCCGCCGGCAGCCCTATTCTTGCCGCCGAGCACATCGACCGTTACTGCCCTCTGCCGCCAGAATTCTTCACTCCCCGTGCCGACTACCTGCTGAAGGTCCGCGGCCTGTCCATGAAGGATGCCGGCATTCTCGAGGGTGACCTGCTCGCCGTGCACCGCACGGATCGCGTTCGTGACGGCCAGATCGTCGTCGCCCGGCTCGAGGA
Organism: Halomonas sp. DQ26W; assembly: GCF_003339685.1. Taxonomy (GTDB): domain Bacteria; phylum Pseudomonadota; class Gammaproteobacteria; order Pseudomonadales; family Halomonadaceae; genus Halomonas. The sequence goes on from NZ_QPKI01000047.1 coordinate 5,265, forward strand.
CGAAGTCACCGTCAAACGCTTCCATCGCAACGGCCACCGGGTCGTGCTCGAAGCGGAGAATGCCGACTTCGCCCCCATAGAAGTGGACCTGCGACACCAGCTGCTTGAGATCGAAGGCATAGGCGTGGGCGTGATCCGCGGTGGTAGCGGACAGGCATTGTGTTGAAGCCGGTAGCGCTCGGCTAGGCTCATGAACCCCGCTCGCAAGATCCTGCATGCCGATTGCGACTGCTTCTATGCGGCGGTGGAAATGCGCGACAACCCGGCACTACGTGAGATTCCGCTTGCCATCGGCGGCAGCGCCGAGGGGCGTGGTGTCATCGCCACATGCAACTACCCGGCGCGTACCTATGGCATCCACTCTGCCATGCCCACCGTGCGCGCCTTGAGGCTTTGTCCTCACCTAACCCTGCTCTCCGGTGACTTCGAACGCTACCGCGAGGCGTCGAGCCGGATCCAGGCGATTTTCCATGAACTGACCCCACTCGTGGAGCCGCTGTCGCTGGACGAGGCCTTCCTCGATGTCACCGCTGTGACCCGCTTCTCGGGCAGCGCCACCTGGATGGCACGCTGGCTGAAGGAGGAGTGCCAGCGGCGCGTGGGGATAACCGTTTCAGTGGGAGCCGCCCCCTCCAAGTTCCTGGCCAAGATCGCCAGTGACTGGGAGAAACCCGATGGCCTGACGGTGATCTCCCCGGACCGGGTCGATGCCTTCATCGAGACACTGCCGGTGACCAAGCTGCATGGTGTCGGCCCAGCCACCGCCAGGCGATTGAAGTCACTGGATATCGATACCTGTCACGATCTGCAGCGTTTGCCCCAGGACCGCTTGATTCAGGAGTTCGGCAAGTTCGGCCATCGCCTGTTCGAGCTCGCCCGCGGCATCGATGTCCGCCCAGTTAGGGTGGAGCGCGAGCGCAAGTCTGTCAGCGTGGAGGCCACCTTCGCCAGCGACCTTCCGGGCCTGCCCGACTGCTACAGGGAGCTGGCAGCACTGTGCGATCGGTTGGAGTCCCGCATGGCGCGACATGGCCATCCGCCGCTGGCGGGATTGTTCGTCAAGGTTCGCTTCGACGACTTCAGCCTGACAACCATGGAGGGACGCGGTGGCGCATTCTGTAGCGAGACCTTCTCAACCTTGATGGAACAGGCCTGGGCGCGGAAGAAACGTCCGGTTCGCCTGCTGGGTGTCGGGGCAAGGCTGGTACCGGAAGACGCAAGGCGACAGCTGATTCTCCCTCTTTAGCATGCCCTACTTGGTATCAATACAACGATGGTCGCTGAGGGTCGCCACCCAGCCAGCATGGGCTCGGAAAATGACATGACCGCTTCCAGGAAACAGGCTCAGGCAAAAACGACTGTCTTGTTGCTGTGAATCAGCACACGATCTTCGAGGTGCCAGCGCAGCCCCCGCGCCAGTACTGCCTTCTCTACATCACGACCGAAACGCACCAGATCACCAGGAGTATGGCAGTGACTGACCCGGTGGATGTCCTGCTCGATAATGGGGCCGGCATCCAGTTCCTCGGTCACGTAGTGGCACGTGGCACCGATCAGCTTTACCCCCCTGGTGTGGGCCTGATGATAAGGACGCGCACCGGCAAACGAAGGCAGGAAGCTGTGATGGATATTGATCACGCGTCCGGCGTATCGCTGGCACAAATTGGGCGGCAGAATTTGCATGTAGCGTGCCAGCACCACCGTATCAGCTTTCAGCGCTTCCACTTGCGCCTCCATTTCGGCAAACGCTGAGGCCTTGTCGGCGGCATCGACAGGCACATGAAAATAGGGCAGGCCATGCCACTCCACCATGCCCCGCATATCGGGGTGGTTGGATATCACGCCGACGATATCGCCTTCCATTTCTCCCGCGGTCCAACGATAGAGAAGGTCCACCAAGCAGTGTGATTCACGCGATACCATAACCACTACCCGCGGGCGCTGGCGCGTGTCGCGCAGGGCCCATTCCATCTCAAATTCTCGCGCCACCGGCTCAAAGGCTTGCTTCAACTCGCCACCCGTCATATCGATGGAATCGGCGAGGATTTCATAGCGCATGAAAAAGCGACCCGACGCCAGGTCGGAGTGCTGACTGGCCTCGGTGATAGAGCCGCCATGGCCAGAAATGAAACCGGAAACGCGTGCCACGATGCCGCGACGATCAGGGCAGGAAACGACCAGACGGTAGTAGTGGGACATGGGTAACCATCGACTTGCTGAACGTGGATCGAAGAGCGCGCATTGTAGCGAACTCAGGAGGGCAAGACACGTCGGAACCTGTGTTGCCGCTCCGGGGCTCGCATTGTGGAGGGCCGCGACGATCCCGTATAGTAACGCTTCCATTGCCTGACCATGATGTGCCGATGATTTCATCCAGTGCCACCATTCGCCCACGCCGTAGAAAGCCGCTTCATTTCCTGCCGCTGGGGGGCTGTGGCGAGATAGGCATGAACCTTGGACTGTATGGTCATGATGACGAATGGATCGCCGTCGATTGCGGCATGCTGATTCGTCAAGATCTCCCCGACAGCCCGCTGCAGGTTCCCAGCCTGGACACCGCCGACGCCCTTGGAATAGCGCCTTGCGCACTGCTCATCACACATGGCCATGAAGATCACATCGGTGCCGCCGCCTGGCTCTGGCCGAGATGGCAGTGCCCGGTGCATGCCACTCCCTTGGCAGCCGGGTTGCTGCGGGCCAAGTTCACTGAACGCGGGCTTGCCACCGATGCCATCCAGGTGATCGAGCCGGGGGAGGCCCTGGAAACGGGTCCCTTCACCGTGCGCTATCTACCCCTGACCCACTCCATACCCGAGAGTTGTGCGTTGTTGATCGCAGCGGGTGACTATCGCGTGCTGCATACCGGCGACTGGAAACTCGACCCCGAGCCGTTGATCGGCCCACCGATGAAGGGCGCCCTATTCCGGGCCCTGGCACCGGTAGACCTGGTGGTGGGGGATTCCACCAATGCACCCCTCCCCGGCCACTCTCGCAGCGAAGGCGAAGTGGCACGTGCCCTGGAACATCGACTGAGCCAATGTGCTGGCCGGGTGGTGGTCTCCTGCTTCGCCAGCAACCTGGCCAGGGTGCTGGCGATCGCGTTGGCCGCCGAGCGCAGCGGCCGCCGTGTAAGTCTGATGGGGCGGGCCATGGAGCGCATGGTAGGCGTCGCCCGCGGACTGGGCTATCTCGATGACATGCCACCGCTGGTTCCGGCCAGCGACCTGGGCTATTTGCCTGCAAAAGAGGTACTGGTCATCGCCACCGGAAGCCAGGGAGAGCCTCGCGCGGCCCTGAGCCGCCTGGCCAGTGGGAGGCATCACAGTCTAGAACTGGGATCGGGCGATACAGTGATTTTCTCGGCCAAGGCGATTCCAGGCAACGAGCCACCTATCGAGCGGCTGAAGCATGGCCTCAGGCGCCTGGATGTGGCTATCTGGGATGAGTTCAACCATCCGGAGCTACACGCCTCCGGTCATCCTGCACAGGAGGAGCTGCGAATTTTCTATGGCTGGATCAAACCGAAGCATCTACTGCCGGTACATGGGGAACCCCAGCATCAACGCGCCCACCGGGCACTCGCCGAGAGCCTTGGTATCCAGGCCCCACTGGCCCCCGTCAATGGCGACCTGATACGTCTGGATGGCGACGGCCTGACCCTGGAAGCCCGGCACCCTCAGCGCCCCTGCATCGTCAGCCAGAATGCCGTCACCCCTCTGCCGGGGCTGGCGGCAGAGCGCGGCTCGTCCCGTCACGGCATCCTGTATCTCGCCTTGCCTATCGCATCGACCGGCCCAGGCTGGACTCGTATCGGGAGATTGATGCTGGATGCACATCGCGTTAGTGCACTCGATGAAGACGCGCTCGCCGACTGGCTGGATGAACGCCTGGAGGCGTTGCAGGCCGAAAGCCTGGCCGAATTGCGCCTGGTCCTCGAGCCCCTGCTGACGGCCTGGATGGTGGAGCACCTGCGTCAGCTGCCGGACATACACCTGCAATTACTGGCGGTGGAAGCCCCGGCGTTTGGCGAATAGCCAACGTCGGCAGCCGCCGCCGGGCGCATGCCGGCGCCAGTCGCGATGGGGACCAGCGCTCCAACAGCTGTTTTTTCCATTAAGGCAAACCACACCGCTGTTGGAGTATCTTCAGATCACGACTGGAGGCCGAAGGACTCCCGGCGGGGTTGCCCGTGCCGGCGACCATCGACAACGCCGTGGCCTCCGCCGAGGCGCCTGACGGCGCCAGTCGCGATGCGGAGCAGCGCTCCAACAGCGATCCTCTCCACCGACGCTGCCACACCGCTGTTGGAGTATCTTCAGATCACGACTAAAGGCCACAGGCCTCCCGGCGGGGTTGCCATGGTCGCGGTTATTGCCAGCGCGGCAGCCTCCGCCGAGGCGCCTGACGGCGCCAGTCGCGATGGGAACCAGCGCTCCAACAGCTGTTTTTTCCATTAAGGCAAACCACACCGCTGTTGGAGCATCTTCAGATCACGACTGGAGGCCGCAGGCCTCCCGGCGGTGTTACCGGTGCCGGCGACCATCGCCTACGCCGTGGCCTACGCCGTGGCCTCCGCCGAGGCGCCTGCCGGCGCCAGTCGCGATGGGGACCAGCGCTCCAACAACGATCCTCTCCACCAACGGCGCCACACCGCTGTTGGAGTATCTTCAGATCGCGACTGGAGGCCGAAGGACTCCCGGTGGGGTTGCCATGGTCGCGGTTATTGCCAACGTCGGCAGCCGCCGCCGGGCGCCTGACGGCGCCAGTCGCGATGCGGAGCAGCGCTCCAACAGCGATCCTCTCCACCGACGCTGCCACACCGCTGTTGGAGTATCTTCAGATCACGACTGGAGGCCGCAGGCCTCCCGGCGGTGTTGCCCGTGCCAGCGACCATCGCCAACGCCGTGGCCTCCGCCGAGGCTCCTGACGGCGCCAGTCGCGATGGGGACCAGCGCTCCAACAGCTGTTTTTTCCATTAAGGCAAACCACACCGCTGTTGGAGTATCTT
>NZ_QPKI01000048.1 GCF_003339685.1 Halomonas sp. DQ26W
GCGCCTGGGGCTGCCTGCCGTGATGCACCACCGAGACCACCTGCCAGTCGCGGTTGAGGCGTTCGGCATCGTGGTCGGTAAGGGTAAAGCGATTGCCGGGGGCGAGCTCGGGCAGGTCGCTTTCGGCCTCGGCGGTCAGCGCATCGTGGCGCAGGTGTTCCAGGCGGATGCGGGTGAAAGCCTCGCCGGAGGCGTCGGCCTTGTAGCGGCCGGGGTAGTCGTAGTGTTCATACCCTTTATCAACGACGCCCCGCTGCGCCTCCAGTCCTTCGGCCATATGTTCGTGCAGCTGGGCCTGATGTAACTGTGAATAGCCCGGCTGCTTGAAGGAGTAGTCCTTGAGCATGGCCGAGGCGGGGCGGACTCGGGAGACTTGGCTGAGCTTGCGCAGGTGGCGCAGCGGCGGCGTGCCGCCGGCCCGGCCGTGATAGGTGCGCTCGCCCAGGCTGGCCAGCACCTGGGGGTCGTCGGCGAAGACCAGGCGGTGGGCGCCACCGGGGGCATCCTCGAACTCGTGAAAGTAGAACAGCCCCTCTTCGGCGGCCAGGCGCTGGATAAAGGCCAGGTCGGTCTCACGGTACTGCACGCAGTATTCGCGCCTGGCGGGTTCGCGGGTGGCGGCGAAGGCCACGTCGGTGATGCCGCGCTCGTCGCACAGGGTATTGATGATGGTCAGCGGCGAGACGTTCTGGAAGATGCGCGAGTTGTGGCGCAGCGACAGACGCCACAGTGCTGGCTGGATGGTCAGCGAATAGAAGGTGCGGCGGTGCCCGCTGTCGCCGCGGCCGAAGGCGGTGGCGATGCCGTGGACCCGGCGCAGCACCGCGCCGTCCTGCCAGATCGTCAGGCCGAGCTCGCGGTCGAGGAAGGCCTCGGGAGCGAGGTCCGGGTCGCGGCTGGCGAGATTGACCGCCAGATGGAAGGGCCGGGAGAGCGCCTCGGTCAGCGTGAAGTCGACCACGGCCAGGTCGAGGTCATCGGCCCCGGCGAGGGCAAGTGTGAACTGAAGGCCGGTCTGATTGGCCATGGTGATGGCTCCCCTCCTGGAAGACGAATGCGCGGCAATCCATTGCATCAGCAGATTACGCGAGGCCCTGGGTATGGCAAGGGCGAATCGGTCGCTAAGGGCAATGGCTGACAGGACGTGTCAGCGATGTCGTACACGCCGTGATGCCAGCGCTCGATAACAAGCGCTGGCATCACGACGCCGGCTGCGTAACGCCCCGCCCAGGCGGGCGGGACGCTATCGAAGGACTTAGGGCTTCCTTAGCCTTCGATCGGGGCGCGCCAGTCGTCGGAACCGGAGGTGCCGGCCACGGTGTGTTCCCAATCGATCTTGCGGTAGGCCAGGGAGACGTCCATCAGTTGAGTGAATTCAGACGTGTTCATGTCCTGGGCGTGCGGCATGCGCAGGTTGATGTCGACGATGGTGGCGTCGGTCAGGCTGGTGGTGAAGAAGTGCTCCTGCTTGCCTTCCACTGAGGTGCGGTACCACTTCAGCTCGACATTGGGCAGCATTTCGCCGGAGGCCAGGGCGTTGTACATCAGCGGCACGGCCTTGTTCAGGGCCACGGTGAAGATGAACGGCTTGTGAGCGCGCTGGCCGGAAGGCTGGCCGGACTGCGGGTCGGTGGGCACGGTGACGACGTGCTTGAATTCCTGAACCAGCATTTCGTCTTCGTGGCCTTCCACGTAGATGTTGCCCACGGAATCCGGGGTGAAGGCGCCAGCGGTGATGTTGCCCTGGGTCTGGCCTTCGATGCTGATATAACAAGGTGTCGGCATGAGTCTGCTCCTTGACGATGTGAGTGAATGTCCGATGGACGGTACTGTAGAGGCAGTAAGCGTGCCGACATTGGATAAACAAAATAAAAACAGATGGTTGCCATGAATTCGACAATCATACCTAATCAAGATTAGGTAATATGTTGCCTGAATCGAGCAAGATCTTGCCCGGAGGGCAAGAAGTTGCCTAATTATATTTAGATTTGGCTAGCTCTGCGAGTTTGCCAAGGCCAACGTCAAGAAAGACGCCACACCGAACCTTGGCGAAAATGAGACGTTCGGTGGCTGACGTCCTGCGCTGGCAGCGCCTGTACCACGTGGATGACTGGACGGAGTATCTGCATGTCATCGACGAGAAGCTGGCCGCCGCCGTCGACCGCCTCGGCGAGGCGATAGCCGAGGGCCTGTTGGGCGCTGAGCGCTAGCTGAATCAGGACGACTGAATAGCGGGAAGCAACAAAGCTGGTGCCGGGTGAGACAAGTGGCACTAAATTATCGATAATGCCACAAACCGACACTATACTGTCGAAATGAAAACCAGACACGTCACCCTCTGCCCCCAAGCTTCCCTCTCGTTGCGCCTGTTCGCCGGCTTGATCGAGGAGGGGCGGCTACGCAAGGGTTGGACCCGAGACGAACTCGCCGAGCGGGTGGGCGTCGGCGTGGTCACGATCCGGCAAGTTGCCAAAGGATCTCCCCGGGTGGCTATCGGTACCTACTTCGAAGCAGCGGCGCTGGTAGGTGTCTCGCTTTTCACCGACAACATCGACACCCTACGGCGCGAACACGCCACCCAGTTGGAACGGCTGACGTTGCTGCCCAAGCGCGTCAACCGACAGCAGCAAGAGCCCATCGACGATGACTTCTAGCCAACGCGCCTATGTGTGGGTCTGGCTGCCCGGCCAGACGACGCCAGTCGCTGCCGGTCTCGTGGAACGCGACGACCAGGACCGTTATCGCTTTGCCTATGGCCGACGCTATCTCGCACGCGACGACGCCATCGGCCTTTTTCCCCGCGAGCTTCCCCTGCGGCCAGGTAGCCAGGAACAAGCCGACGGCACGCTGCCTTCCTGCCTGCGCGACGCCTCACCAGACGCCTGGGGGCGCCGTGTCATTATCAACCGGCTGACGGGCATGTCGGGCAATAGCGCCGCTGAGGTCGACTTCAACGAGATGGTGTACTTGCTTGAGTCCGGGTCGGATCGGATAGGCGCGCTCGACTTCCAGCTCTCACCCACCGAATACCGGCCACGGGAGCATCAGGACGCCACCTTGGCGGAATTGCAGGAAGCCTCCGCCTGTGTCGATGCAGGAGAACCTCTACCTCCCGCTCTGGAGCAGGCAATCCAGCACGGCAGCAGCATCGGCGGCGCCCGCCCCAAGGCCCTGCTGAATGACCGGGATCGCAAGCTGGTGGCTAAGTTCTCATCCAGCACCGACCTCTATAGCGTGGTTAAGGCGGAATTCGTTGCCATGCGACTTGCCAAGCTGGTGGGGCTCGACGTAGCCCCCGTGGAAATGACCCGTTCGCTGGGTAAGGACGTACTGCTGGTGGAGCGCTTCGACAGGAAGAGAGCAGCTGGCGGATGGTCCAGAAGGATCGTGCTGTCGGCCCTCACGCTGCTGGGGCTAGATGAGATGGCGGCTCGCTATGCCAGTTACGAAGACCTCGCCCATCGCATTCGCGCGGAGTTCGACGCGCCCGATCAATCGCTACGCGAGCTATTCGGACGCATCACCTTCAACGTGCTGTGCGGCAATACCGATGATCACGCGCGCAACCATGCCGCCTTCTGGGATGGCGAAACCTTTCGACTGACACCGGCTTATGACATTTGCCCGCAATCACGAACCGGCGGCGAAGCCTCGCAAGCGATGTTGCTGCACGGGCAGGAGAGGCGCAGCCAGCTTGTCCACTGCCTGGCAGCGGCAGAGCAACTTGGCCTGACCCAAACGCAAGCCAAAGCGATCATCGATCATCAGCTCGCCACGATCCGCGGCCAGTGGGACAGCGTATGCGATGAAGCCGAATTTAGCCCGGTCGGTCGCGCTTTCCTCTGGGGCAGGCAGTTTCTTAACCCCTTCGCGCTGGAGGGATATACGCAGTCTTGACCCTGCCGCCTCAATGGACGGCAAGCACTTCGGTATCCGCGAAATAGAAATGGATCTGGTAGAGCGGCTCCTGGAAGGGGCCGACACCATCAGGCTTGTATTCCATGTCGATGTGGGTCAGGGGCGGGGTCTGCATTCCGGTGGGGATCTGCTTCCAGTTAACACCGGATGCAAGATCACTGGCCAGGAACATGTATTCGACACAGACAATGCGGCCCTCGATCTCGCAATAGATCGGTCCGAGCGGCAGATTCGCAGGTTCGGCCCAGTGTGTGCCCATATGCGGCACACGGGGACTGATCGCAACGGCATCCGGGACGATGTCGGATAGCAGCGGCAGATGCGACAGGCCATCTGCCGCCACTGATGAGGTAACGGCAAAAGCAGCGGCGGCAAGCGTGACAGGCACAGGTTTCATCGGTGTCTCCTCCGTTCCGATGAGTGACGTAAACCCACGGGCGGGTGGCGTGCGGTGCTTACCAGACAGTTTGTGTACTGACTACGAATTTGTGAAATCGATTGATTGTATATATATTATTTACATGGCAAATATATCGAATTTGGACCTGAACCTTCTTCGGGTTCTGGACGCCTTGCTGCGCGAAGGCTCGACGGTGGGTGCCGGACGCAGGCTGGCGCTTTCGCAACCCGCTGTTTCAGCGGCGCTCGGGCGGTTGCGCCATGCGCTGGGCGATCCGTTATTTGTCCGGCAGGGGCAAGGGCTGGTCCCGACCAGTTATGCAACAAGTCTTGAGGGGCCACTTCGAGCCGCTCTGGAAGAGCTTGAAAGCGTTCTTGTCGGCCCGGAAACATTCGACCCCGCCGAGGCGCAGTTCGACTTCCACATTTCCGGCACGGATTTCTTTGCCACGATGCTGATGCCTGAGCTGGGCGCGCGCGTCCAGCACGCAGCGCCTGGACTGCGGTTGCAACTGCTCGATCTGGTGCCCGATCACCATGTCGAGGCACTGGAACGCCAAGATGTGGATCTTGCGCTGTTGCCGGAGCGCGACTTTCCTGCCTGGACCGCCCATGCGCGGCTGTTTCACGCTGAATTTATCGTGATCGCACGCAATGGCCATCCGGCGCTGGCCGCAGCGGGTCTCGCGCCGGGCGAGATGATTCCGATGGATCTGTTCTGCGCCCTTGGACATGTCCTGTGCTCCCCCGATGGCCGATTCCATGGACTTGGCGATGAGGCACTGGCGCGGGCGGGACACAGCCGCCGGGTGGTGATGTCGGTTCCCGTCTTCGAAGGTGTGCTGCAGGTAGTGGCGGCAACCGACCTGATCGCACTCTTTCCCAGAGGGCTTGCCGAACACCGCGGCCCCTCTGCCGGGATCACGCTGTATGCGCCTCCGATGGCGATTCTACCCGTGCAATTGAGCATGATCTGGCATCGACGCCGGAGCAGAGACCCGGCGCATGTCTGGTTGCGAGGCATGGTGCAGGAGATACTCGCACCACTGGGGCAACATACCGACCTGTCTGTGCTCGGTTGAATCACTGCCTTCGCTGCCCGATGGTCGATCCTGCGTCAGGTGCCCGGCTGCGTTAAGGAGGCGTCAATCACGACCTGGAGATGGTAGGGTTCGAGAGAACCCTACCCAATGGCTCAGCGACCATGCCCCACGTCGACATCACCGTGATCTCCGATGCCATCTGCCCATGGTGCTTCATCGGCAAACGCCACCTCGATCTCGCCCTGGCGGAACTGCCCGAGGAAATCAGCGTATCGGTGGCCTGGCACCCCTTCGAGCTCAACCCCGACATGCCCGCCGAGGGCCTGTCGCGGCGTGACTATCGCACCGCCAAGTTCGGCTCCTGGGAGCGCTCCCGGGCGCTCGACGCCCAGGTGGAGGCTGCCGCCGAACAGGCCGGCATCACGATCCACCACGAGCGCATGACGCGAACGCCCAATACCTTCGACGCCCACCGGCTGATCTGGCTCGCCGGGGAACATGGCGTCCAGTCGGCGGTGGTCAGCGCGCTCTTCCGGTGCTACTTCGTCGACGGTGAGGACATCGGTGACAGCACGGTACTGGCCAACGCCGCCCGAGACGGCGGGCTAGCGGATATCGACATCCCCGCCTTTCTCGCCAGCGACCAGGGCCGGGCCGAGGTAAGAGCCGGCCTCGACGAGGCTCGGCGCCTGGGAGTGAACGGTGTGCCCACCTTCATCTTCAACGGCACCACCGGCCTGTCGGGCGCCCAACCGCCCGAGGCACTGCGCCAGGCGATTCTCGAGGCGGCCGGCAGGAGTTGAAAGGCAGCACCTCAGCCAGGCATCAGGATGACGGGGATTTGGCCTCGAAGGCTTCCACCACCCCGCGCAATTCCGGCGTCAGCCGCGCCAGTGTCTCGCTTCGCAGCGACTCGGGCAGGCCACCATGGAAGGCTTCGGCCATGGCGCCCGCCATGCATGCCTGGGTGTCGGCATCGCCGCCAAGCGATACCGCATTGCGGATGGCCGACTCGACGCTATCGGCCTCCAGAAAGGCGAGGATCGCCGGCGGCACCGAGCCCTGGCAGGAGACGTCGAAGCGATAGTTCGGTCGGATCTCGTCCAGGGTTTGGGAGAGGTCATAGCCGAACCGCCCCTCCACCTCGGCACGCAGGCTCGCCTTGTCGGCGCCCTGTCGCGCCAGGAAGATCACCGCCGCCACCGCCTGCGCGCCGCGAATGCCTTCGGGGTGGTCATGGGTGACCTCGGCGCTGCGCTTGGCCAGGCTTAGCGCCGCCTCCAGCGACGTGGCGGCGAAGCCCACCGGGGGCACCCGCATGGCCGAACCGTTACCCCAGCTGTAGTAGGGCTGCCTGTCCCGGCTTGCCGCCCAGCGCATGAAGCCACCGCCGAAGCCGGCGTTCGGATAGCGATGGAAGTAGTCATGGAAGGCATCGACGAAGTCGCCGCCGTGCAGCAGCACCTCGGCGACCGCCACGCAGAGCACGCTGTCGTCGGTGAAGGTGCTGTGCGGCGTGAACAGCGGAAAGTCGCGGTGCTTGGTGCCCCGCCCTTCGTGCACCGAGCCGATGATATCGCCGGCGATGGCGCCGAGCATATTGGCCTCCTCGAGCGCGAGCTTACGATATAGCCCCTAACCGGTATCTATCCCCATGCATAGCGGGACAGTCACCACCTCGTCAACCGGGCCTTCGCCCATCGACACCCTAGCTGATGTGGCCTATGGTAATAATAGGTATTACCTTTGACTATGGAGGTCAGCATGACCAGACCAACATCCATCAAGCTCGACGACGACCTGAAAGGACGGATCCAACATCTGGCCGATGCTCGTCAGCGCTCGGCACACTGGCTCATGCGTGAGGCCATTGAGCAGTATGTGGAGCGTGAGGAGAGACAAGAGGCTTTCAGGCAGGAGACGCTCAACGCTTGGGAGGATTACCAAGCGACAGGCTTGCATGCGACCGCTGAAGAAATGGAGAAGTGGCTGGCCAGCTGGGGAAAGGATGATGAGGTGTCGGCCCCCAGATGCCACAAGTGATATTTGCCCCAGCAGCCGTCCGGGATCTGGAGCGACTGCGTGAGTTCCTGCGGCCGAAGAGTCCAGCAGCCGCCGAGCGCGCCGCCAAGGCGATCATGCAGGGGATCAAAGAGCTTGGAAGGTTCCCGCATATCGGCCGCCCCATTGACGCTCTAACAGACGCATATCGGGATTGGCTGATTGATTTTGGTGATAGCGGTTACGTCGCACGCTACCGCCTCGATGGGGACACGGTGGTAGTTCTGGCCATTCGTCATCAGAAAGAAGTCGGCTTTCACCCATCACAAGGCAATCAGCGTTGATGAATGATTCCACTACTGCGTACTCCCAAGCCGATACAACCGTGGAGCTCAAGCTGACAGTACTGGGCGGCCGCTCAATCCTCTTCGTCATGGCGGCCGACGCCGAATACGGCCCGCATCTCAAGCAGCGCTTTACGCCGCTCATCACCGGCGTTGGCCCGGTGGAGGCGGCAGTCGAAGGCCAGTTGACCCCCTGAGGGCTCGCAGAATCAGTGCGACTGTATTGCAAGAGCAGCACAGCTGGTCCCGGATAAGCGGAGTGGCATTAAATTATCGATAACGCCACAAACCGATACTATAATGTCGGAATGAAAACCAGACGCGTCACCCTCTGCCCCCAAGCTTCCCTCTCATTGCACCTGTTTGCCGGCTTGATCGAGGAGGGTCGGCTACGCAAGGGATGGACCCGAGACGAACTCGCCGAGCGAGTGGGCGTCGGCGTGGTCACGATCCGGCAGGTTGCCAAAGGATCTCCCAAAGTGGCCATCGGTACCTACTTCGAAGCGGCGGCGCTGGTCGGCGTCTCGCTGTTCACCGACAGCGTCGACACCCTTCGGCGTGAGTTCACCGGAGCGAGACAGGCGTGCCAACATCTTCGCGTCTCGCCAGTCGGTCTTGACGCGATCCCCGGCACGCTGGGGGATCAAGGACGGAGCCACTACCTCGCAGTCATGACCGCTGGCCTGGACTTGGTGGTAGA
>NZ_QPKI01000049.1 GCF_003339685.1 Halomonas sp. DQ26W
TGGCCACCACGGCTTGTCGGCGCTCCTCGGAGTAACGAGGCATGAGTGTCTCCTTTCGCCCCCTGATCGGTTTATAAGAACAGGCTATCAGAGGGTACGACACTCATCCTGACACTGGGGGATACCAAGGCGGCGACGCTGATCTTTGGCCTGTTTCACGGCTTCGGGTTGTCGAGCAAGATCATCGAGTACGAGATCTCGCCTGACGGGCTGGTCCCCAACCTGCTGGCGTTCAACGTCGGGGTAGAAGTCGGCCAGCTGCTGGCCTTGAGCGCCATCCTCATCGTCATGGGATTCTGGCGACGCACCACCGGTTTCCTGCGCCACGCCTACACCGCCAATGTCGCCATGATGTGCGCCGGTTTCATGCTGGTCGGTTATCAGCTCACCGGCTATTTCATCGCCTGATTCAGGGAGTCCCCGATGTACAACACCGATCTACCCACCCGTGCCGAGCTTCCCTCTACCAGGAAGCTGATCCGCTCGACCCTGGTGGCCGCCGTCGTGGCCGCCGCCCTGCTGGTCACCGTGGTGCTACCGTCAGAGTACGCCATCGACCCCACCGGGGCAGGCCGCCTGTTAGGGCTGACCCAGATGGGAGAAATCAAGAACCAGTTGGCCGAGGAAGCCGCGCTCGACCAGGCCAATGACGAGGCGACCCCGGTGGTTACCACTGCGCCTGTTCAAGTGATGGAGCAGAGCGAGCACAGCCAGACACTAGCCGATGCCTCGTCTCCCCAAGAGGCGCCCCCCCCGCCGGCCGAAGAGACAACCACCTGGCGCGACGAGGTGAGCTTCATCCTGGCGCCGGGCGAGGGTACCGAGTACAAGCTGACGATGGAGGAAGGTGCCGTAGTGACGTTCGCCTGGGCATCCGATGGGGGACCGCTCAATTTCGACACCCACGGTGACGGAAATGGTAACTCGATCAGCTATGAAAAGGGGCGCGGCGTACCCGACGACGAGGGTGAGCTGAAAGCGGCCTTCACCGGCAACCACGGCTGGTTCTTCCGAAACCGTAACGGTAGTGATGTGACCGTGGTGCTGCGTATCAGCGGCGACTATGGCGAGCTCAAGCGCAAGCTGTGACCCCGGGCAAGATCCACGTCGTCCCGGCCGCCAGGCCGGGGCGATGCGTCTTCCAGCCGGCGACCAGAGCGCCAAGACCGCTGCCCTGCTGAAGTGGCGTCCCTACCTCTATCCTGTGCTCCCCCTGATTCGCCAGATATCCACCCTCTGGCCTCGCCGCCAACATGAAGTTCATCATGTAAAGAAAACCAAGGTTTCTTTCTCAAGAGGAAAGGGCAATGCACCGGTATCAAAACATATCCTGATTACGCATAAGGCTCAGCCATCTTCAGGAACCGGTATGGCATCGGCGACGTTCTCGCCGCCACCGTGAGAAATGCAGCAAGGGGTGGTGTCCGGTCAGGAAAACCCGCTGGCCAACATCTACACCATGCGTTTTCACGAAGTGCAGGACTACCTGTCGTTGACCAATCACGCCTATCACGCCTATGCGGCGGTGATTAATACCGACTCCTGGAATTCACTGCCCGACGATCTCCAGCAAGTCATGCGCGACGCCTTTGATAATGGCCGCACCGCATCTCGCCAGCTGACTCTCGAGGATGAAGAAAAGATCATGGCCTCACTGGAAGGTCAGATTGAAATCAACGAGATTTCAGCCGAAGCCCGAGAAGCCTTTGTCGAGGCCAGCTTGCCGGTGCACGCCGAGTATGAGGACGTCGTGACGACCGACCTGCTCCACAAGGTCTATGACGTAGTCGGCATCGACTACTGATCCTGACGGGCGCCCTCGTGGCGCCCGTTCTAAATCACGCGTTCCTGCACGAAATGGTCTTACCATGTTCACAGCACTCAACCGGATTCTCGATCACGTGGAAAGCGTGGCGATGGTGGTGTTCATGTCGATTGCCACCCTTCTCACTGCCCTCCAGGTGATCTATCGCTACGGCTTCAACAGCTCGCTGTTCTGGGTCGAGGAAGTCGTCATCTACTCCATCATCTGCATGAGCTTCATTGGCGCCAGTATGGGCGTTCGTCATGGCGTGCATATATCGGTCGACGTGCTTAATGCATTCGTCCCCCCGGCCGTCAATCGCTGGCTACATATCATCGCTGCCGCACTGGGCATCGCCTTTGCCTGCTTTCTTGCCTACTACGGGTTTCAGCTCTTCTTCAACACCCTTGGAAGAGGCCAGAGAACGGCTGCGCTGCGATTGCCGATGGCCTGGTTCTACCTGCCGATTGCCATTGCGGGGGTGATGTTGGTCCTTCGCTACCTGTGGGTCATCCATCAAGCCTGGACCAAACCGCCAGTGAGCCTCGCTGAAGAGCTTGCTGCCGGAAAAGACAAGCTCGTCTGACGCCTGGAGTTCGTTATGATTACGGCACTTCTGCCTATTTTCTTCGCAGTGCTGCTATTAGGGCTGCCGATCTTCGCCGCCCTGGCATTCGCGGTCATTCTCTCCATTCAGTTCTTCGGTACCACGGATCCGGTCATCGTGCCCATGCGCATGTTCACCGGGATGAACAACTTCTCGTTGATGGCGATCCCGTTCTTCATCCTGGCCGCGGAACTGATGCGTATAGGCGGACTATCAGGCAGGCTCATCGAGCTGGCCAAGGCCCTGGTCGGCTGGGTGCCCGGCGGCCTGGCTGCCGCCACGGTACTTTCCTGTCTGCTATTCGGGGCCATCTCCGGCTCCAGCCCGGCAACGGTCGTCGCAATCGGCACGATCATGTTCCCCGCACTGGTTGCAGCAGGCTACGACAAGCGCTTCGCCATCGGTCTCATTGCCACTGCTGGTACCCTGGGGCCCATCGTCCCACCGAGTATCGCGCTGATCATTTATGGCTCCGTCACCGGCACATCGGTTGGCCGGCTATTCGCCGCCGGGCTGATCCCCGCCATCCTGATCGCCTCGCTGCTGATTTCGTACTGCATCATCTATGCATCAATCAAGGGCTACGCGCGAGCCCCCTTCCCCACGCTGAAGGAGGTCATTAGCGCCTTCAGGTCGGCGGCCTGGGGCCTGGGGCTGCCCTTTATCCTGCTGGGCGGCATTTACAGCGGGATTTTTACGCCCACCGAGTCCGCTGCCGTCGCCTGCATGTACGGCCTGTTCGTCGGGATGGTGATCTACCGCACCATCGGCTGGCGGGATCTGCTCGGCACGCTGCGCAGCTCGGGACTGACATCGGCTACCCTGCTACTGATCACTGCGGGTGCCTCGGCCTTCTCCTGGCTGCTGGCGATCACCGGCACCCCCACCCAGTTGGCCAATCATGTGCTCTCCCTAACCGACCAACCCGTGCAGGTGATGGCCCTGTTCAACGTGGTCATGATCGTGGCGGGCTTCTTCCTCGATAGCGCCTCGGCCATCATCGTGCTTTCGCCGCTGCTTGAGCCGATTGCCAGCCGCGTCGGCGTCGACCCCGTGCACTTCGGTGTCATCACCCTGGTGAACTTCTCAGTGGGCATGATCACACCGCCAGTAGGCCTCAACCTGTTCGTTGCCATGGCGATCTCGCGGATGTCGCTAGTAGAGGTCTTCAAGGCCTGCCTACCGCTGATCGTGCTGATGTTCATCGCGCTGATCATTCTCACCTATGTGCCCGTGCTCAGCACCTGGTTGCCGTCACTGATCTACTGAACAGGCTTTGAGAGGAGATAACGGCTTATGAATGACCTCACATCACTCGGCGCGAGCGTCGATGGCCAGCGCTTCTGGGACGACATGCTCGACCAGGCCAAGATCGGGGCATTGTCGCCCCGCGGCCTGCGCCGCCTGGCCCTGGATGACAACGACAACCGTGCCCGGCTCTGGCTGGTTGACCGCGGTCGCGAGCTTGGTTGCGAGGCGTATTACGACGCCATGGGCAACGTCTTCCTGCGCCGGGAAGGCCAGGACCCCAGCTTGGCACCGCTGCTGATCGGCAGCCATCTCGACAGCCAGCCCAGCGCCGGCAGCTACGACGGCACCCTAGGCGTGCTAGCCGGCCTGGCAGTGCTACGCGCGCTACACAAGGGCGAAATCAGCCACCAGCGGCCTGTCGAGGTCGTCTCTTGGACCAACGAAGAAGGTGCCCGCTTTGCGCCCGGGGCGTCCGGATCGGCCTGGTTCGCCGGCCAGCGCGAGGCGGCCAGCATTCTCGAGGCCCAGGACGATGACGGTTCACGCTTTGCCGATGCCCTGGCGACCTGTAACGAACAGCTCGAAGCCCATCAAGTGCACTATCGCCCCGAGCCGTTCACCCCCTACGCCTTTCTCGAGCTTCACATCGAGCAGGGGCCGGTACTCGAGTCGATGGGCGTGCCGGCGTGCGCGGTCAAAGGCATCCAGGGCGTCAACTGGTACAGCGTCACGGTGGAGGGCCAGGCCAACCACGCCGGCACCACCCCCGAACACGCCCGGCGCGATGCCTTCACTGGCGCGCATGCATTGATCACCGCGCTTCGCGGCGCGGTCGCCGAGCACGACGAGGCCGTGCGTTTCACTATCGGCAAATTCGCCCTGGAACCCAACGCTACCAACACCATCCCCCAGCAGGCCACGTTCAGCATCGACCTGCGTCACCCCAGCGCCGCGGTGCTGGCATCTCTGGATGAGCGATTCCAACGGCTCGGCGCTGAGCAGTGGTCCGGCTGTAGTGTCGAGCTGACCGCCAGCTCGCGGGTGGCGCCGGTGGAATTCGATAGCCACCTGGTCGAAACGCTGGATAGTAGCGTCAAGAGGTATGCCCCCCACGCTCCGCAGCTGGTGTCCGGCGCCTTCCATGACGCCATTCACCTGGCTCATCGCTGCCCGACCGCCATGATGTTCATGCCATGCCGCGCGGGGATCAGCCATCATCCCGATGAGCATATCGAGCGCGAGGATGCCGAGGTCGCCGTGCGAGCCATGGCCGACACCGCGGGCAGCCTGCTAGCCCGTTAAACCGTTTCTCAACCACCAGGAGACCTGCCATGCAACTCACCGATGCCTTGGCCGACCACGGCCTTACCCTGCCCCCCATCCCGGAACCACGCGGCGCTTTTCTGCCATGGTCGCGCCTCGACAATCAGCTATTTCTGGCCGGCCAGATCTGCGAGCGGGATGGCAAGGTGCTCTACCCCGGCAAGGTAGGCGCCGAGTTTGATCTAGAAACCGGCAAGCTCGCTGCCCAGGCCTGCGCGCTCAACCTGCTGGCGGCGCTGCATGATGCGGTGGATGGCGACATGGACCGTGTGGTGCGCTGCGTCAGGATGAACGGTTTCGTCAATGTCGCGCCGGGGTTTCACGATGTACCGTTGGTGATCAACGGCGCCTCCGAGCTGTTCATCGCCCTGTTTGGTGATGCCAGCCGCCATGCACGAACCGCCATCGGCGTGGCCACCCTACCGGGTAATGCCGCCGTCGAAGTCGAATCGATCTTTGAAATTCGCTAATTTATCAGGAGCCCGAATATGACAACACCACCGCTCCAGCAGCCGCTACGCGCCCTGAACCGCGCCCTGCGAGACCGCAGCGTGAGCGCCGTTCAGCTCGCCGAAAGCGCCATCCAGGCCTATAACGCACGCGGCCAGCACGACCACGCCTACAAGACCTGGAACGGCGACGCCGCGCTAAAGTTCGCCAAGGCTACCGACGCCCTACTAGAGCAAGGTGGCAACGCCGGCCCGCTGATGGGTCTGCCCGTGTCGATCAAGGATATCTACGCCGTTCCCGGGCTGCCTACCTATGCCGGTTCATCGCGCCGCCTACCCGCCCAGTGGGAGTCGCCGGGGCCGGTGGTCAGCACCCTGCTGAGCCAACTGCCTGTCGTCATGGGCAAGACACAAACCGTCGAGTTCGCCTTTGGCGGCCTTGGCACCAATGCCCATTTCGGCGCGCCGCGCAACCCCTGGGATCCCGTCGCCCATCGCACCCCGGGGGGTTCGAGTTCCGGTGCCGGCGTTTCGCTGGTCAGCGGCACCGCAGGCCTGGCCTTTGGCACTGATACCGCTGGCTCGGTGCGGGTGCCCGCCAGCATGACCGGCGTGGCCGGCCTCAAGACCACCGTGGGGCGCTGGTCCACCGCCCAGATCGTGCCGCTCTCCACCACTTTGGACACGCCGGGGTTGCTGGCCCGACGCGTGGATGACCTGGCATTCGCCTTCGACGCGCTCGACCCAGGCCTGAACCCCGGTGGTGGCGGCTTGCCCGCCACGCCCGACCTTGCCGACCTCACCTTCGGCGTACCCGATACCTTCTTCTGGGACGACTGCAGCCCCGGCATCGCTGAAGCGGTCATCCAGGCCATCAAGCAGCTCGAGGCCGCCGGCGCGCGCATCATCACACTGGAACTGCCCAACACCGACGACGCCTTCACGCTGTTCCAGAAAGGTGGCGTGGCAGCCGCCGAACTCGCCGCTTTTTTGCACACCTCGCTGCCGGACGCCATCGAGGCACTGGATCCCAACGTTGCCGCGAGGATCGAGGCAGCCGACGGCATGCCAGGGTGGGAATACGTGCGCCGGCGCCAGGTTATCGACGACCTCACCCGCGCCGCCGCCGCGCGGTTAAGCCAGGTGGATGCCGTGCTGACACCCACCGTCGCTATCACACCGCCGACGCTCGAGAGCCTCGAGCCAGAAGGCGCCTACCCCAAAGCCAACATGAAGGCGCTGCGCAATACCGTCATGGCCAATTTCATGGGCCTCTGCGCACTTACCTTGCCGGTCGGCCGAGACGCCGCCAACATGCCCGTGGGCCTGCAAGTGATGGCCGGCCCCTGGCAGGATGCCAGGCTGCTCGCCATCGGCCAGGCTATCGAGGCCAAGCTAGGCAACAGCCTCGATATTCTCGGTGAGGTGCCCAGCCCTGCGTAGGAGCCAGCGCATTTAGGATGAGTGTGGGAAATGGGATGGACCCCAGTTCCCCGGGAGCGCCCTGCCCCCGTTACGCCCCTGGCAAGCGGCCTGCCTCCAGCAGGCGCTGCAGGCCTTGTCGGACAAGCGGCCTCACTTCCTGTGTCAAGCCACTCCAGGCGCGGGCAAGATGCTGATGGCCGCGGTGCTGGCCGATGAACTGATCGGCCGAGGTGATATCGAGTATGTCCTCTACCTCGGCCCGACCCGATCCGATCCGTGGTCGAGCGTGCCATCGACACGCTCAGCCAGGTCACCGGTCAGGCTATGCATGGCCGGCTCGGCGCTACCGGCGCTGGCTTCACCTACCATGCCCTCCAGCATCGGCTGGAGGAGCTCAAGCGGCTGTGCCAGCAGGCGCGCGTTCTATTGATCTGGGACGAGAGTCACCACGCTTCTGGCCAGGATGGCGCATTAAATGGGGCAAATCAGTGGGGCATGGCCCTGCTGGCACTCGAGCGACATGTTCGCTATACACTCGCACTGTCGGGAACGCCCTGGCGCACCGATGGCAGCTGCCTGCCGCTACTGCGCTATGTGGAAATCAGTCAGCCCGATGGGAAGGTGCCGGGGGATGGGAGCACAGCCTCCCCGTCGAGGCAGCTGCAGCCGGATTATGTCTACACCCTCCAGGAGGCCATCCGGGATGGCATCTGCCGTTATCCCCGCTTGCAGCTGGTGGACAACCGCTCGATTGAGATGACACGCTTTCACCCGAGTACCGGCCGGCGGGAGACGCGTCACTACCAGAGCATTCCGCACCTTCTGAAACATCCGGCCATCGATTACCGCGCGCTGGTGCGGCTCGATGCGCCCCTGCAACGCATCCTGGACCGAGGCGGCGACCAATTGAACATGCTGCGCCACCGTGATCCGGCCGCTGCTGGACTGGTGGTGGCATCGGATATTGAGCATGCCGAAGAGGTTGCACAGCGCCTGGAGGATCAGGGTGCATCAGTGTGCCTGGTCACCAGCAAGGCGCCGGATGCCCATGCGCGTCTGGAGGCCTTCCGGGATGACACTATCCAGTGGATTGTCTCGGTGGGCATGGTCAGTGAAGGGGTCGATATCCCCCGCCTACAGGTGTGCTGCTACCTGAGCCACATCCGCACCGAGCAGCATTTCCGGCAGGTGCTGGGCCGTATCATCCGGCGAATCGGTACCGAGGACGGTGAGTGCTACTTCTATGCCCTGAACGGTAGTTGTCAAGGAATCTGTCGCCTCTGAGGTCATTCAGGCCGCCTGTTTTTCTGGTTCAGCGACGGTGATCTGGAGCTCCCGTTCCGGGTTGAGTGACACGGTGCCGATAGGCGTCC
>NZ_QPKI01000005.1 GCF_003339685.1 Halomonas sp. DQ26W
CACCAACGGCGCCACACCGCTGTTGGAGGAAGCTTCAGCTCACGACTGGAGGCGCTAGCCTCCCGGCGGTGTTGCCCATGTTGGCGATCACCGCCAACGCCACGGCCTCCGCCGGGGCGCCTGACGGCGCCAGTCGCGACGCAAAGCGGCGCTCCAACAAGGCCGGTAGTTGCTGCTTACCATTTCATTAGCAGCCGATAGAGCGCCGGGATCACCAGTAGCGTGAGCAGCGTGGAGGCGAGAAGCCCCGAGATGATCGCCCAGGCCATGGGCGGCCCCAGCGCCGCCATTGCCAGGCCCACTCTTCGACTCTGCCTCATGCTGTTGTCTTCCTCTTTAACGAACTGGCCGACCGGTCAATTCGTCTTGTGGCGTGGCTACTGCGGTCCGTGGCGGCGATGGTCGAAGCCTCCCGGCAAGATAAGGTATAATCCCCGCCCATTTGCGACCCATTCAATCCGAGAGCGCCCATGACCGCCACCCCAGGCAAGGTGATCGTCGGCATGTCCGGCGGCGTCGACTCCTCCGTTTCCGCCCTGCTGCTGCTGGAGCAGGGGTATCAGGTCGAAGGCCTGTTCATGAAGAACTGGGACGAGGACGATGGCACCGAGTATTGCACCGCCAAGGACGACCTGGCGGATGCCGAAGCCGTCTGCGAGAAGCTCGGCATCCGGCTGCACACCGCCAATTTCGCCGCCGAGTACTGGGACAACGTGTTCGAGCACTTCTTGGCCGAATACAGGGCCGGACGCACCCCCAACCCGGACATCCTGTGCAACCGGGAAATCAAGTTCAAGGTATTCCTCGAGTACGCCGAGATGCTCGGTGCCGATAAGATCGCCACCGGCCACTATGTTCGTCAAGGGGTCCGGGGAGGCCGTCCTCGCCTGCTCAAGGGCATTGACGTCAACAAGGACCAGAGCTATTTCCTGCATGCCGTGCCCGAGGCCGCGATCGCCCGCACCCTGTTTCCGGTGGGCGAACTGGAAAAACCCGAGGTGCGCGCCGTCGCCGAGCGCCACGGGCTCGCCACGGCGAAGAAGAAGGACTCCACCGGGATCTGCTTCATCGGTGAGCGCCGCTTCCGCGACTTCCTGCAGCAGTACCTGCCGGCCCAGCCAGGGGTGATCGAGACCCCCGAGGGCGACGTCATCGGCGAGCACATGGGCCTCATGTACTACACCCTCGGGCAGCGCCAGGGGCTCGGCATCGGCGGGCTCGCCGACTTCCCCGAGGAGCCCTGGTACGTGGCCGCCAAGGATCTGGAGCGAAACGTACTGGTCGCCGTGCAGGGCAAGCACCATCCGCTGCTGTACAGCGACAACCTGGCGACCGAAGCGATGGACTGGGTGGCCGGCGAGCCCCCGGCGAGAGAAGGACGCTTTACCGCCAAGACCCGCTACCGGCAGGCCGACGTGCCTTGCAGGATGCAGACCCTCGCCGATGGCGGCGTGGAGGTGCACTTCGACGACCCGCAGCGTGCCGTCACCCCGGGGCAATCGCTGGTACTCTACGACGGTGATATCTGCCTCGGCGGCGGCGTGATCCGCGCCACCTGGAAAGCCACGGAGCCAGCCGCATGACTGCAACCCCGATTCACCGAATCCCGGACTCACCCACCGCCCGTCAGGCCCTGGCCCTGGCCGGCGTGTTCCAGTCCGCCAGCCTGGTCGACGAGCTGGCACGCACCGGCCAGGTCGAACCGCGCGCCTGGGAAACCCTGATTCGCGCCACGCTGGATACCAACCCCGACAGCTTCGAAGCCATCTATGGCGGCCACCCCAACAACCTGCGGCGCGGCCTCGATGTGCTGGAAGCGGTAGTGGGTCGCAAACAGTCCAATCCGGTGGTGCTGCGCTACGGCTTCACCTTGCTGTTGCTGATGAACAAGCTGCGCCAGGATGACGACATGATGGCGGGACTGGGCCAGCGCCTGACCCGCATCCAGGGCCAGGCCGAGCACTTCGGTGCCACCCACGAGAATGTCATCGCCAGCCTCGGCGAGGCCTATCAGGAAACGCTGTCGACGCTGAAGACCCGCATCGTGGTGCAGGGCGACCCCTCCCTGCTGCAGACCCGCATGATGCCCGAACGGGTGCGCGCCATCCTGCTCGCCGGCATCCGTTTTGCCCTGCTCTGGCACCAGCAGGGCGGGCGGCGCTGGAAGCTGGTCTTCCAGCGTGGCGCCCTGAAGAACACCCTGGATCAGCTGGGCTGACCGCCCGCTTCCCCCATCCTTTACCACCGTACCGGAAACCCGACCATGCAAGCCGCACCCCTGCCCCTCTCCGCACTCACCGCCCTCTCCCCCGTCGATGGCCGTTATGGCAGCAAGGCCGAGGCACTGCGCGAACACTTCAGCGAATTCGGCCTGATCCGCGCCCGGGTCATCGTCGAGGTCCGCTGGCTCCAGCGCCTGGCCGAGCAACCCGGAATCACCGAGGTGCCACCGCTCTCCGCCGAAGCAACCGCCTTTCTCGACGCCCTGCTGCGCGACTTCTCCCTGGAGGACGCCGAGCGCATCAAGACCATCGAGCGCACCACCAATCACGACGTCAAGGCGGTGGAGTACTTCCTCAAGGAGAAGATCGAGGATCAGCCGGAGCTGCATGCGATTACCGAGTTCGTGCACTTCGCCTGCACCAGCGAGGACATCAACAACCTCTCCTATGGAGTGATGCTCACCGATGGTCTGAAGACCCTGCTACCGGCGATGCGCCAGGTGGCTGACGAGGTGGCACGCCTGGCCTTCGATCACGCCGCACAGCCCATGCTGTCACGCACCCACGGTCAGACGGCGAGTCCCACCACGCTGGGCAAGGAGATGGCCAATGTTGCCTATCGCCTGCGCCGCCAGCTCAAGCAGATCGAGAGCGTCGAGATTCTGGGCAAGATCAACGGTGCAGTGGGCAACTACAATGCCCATCTCACCACCTACCCGGAGGTGGACTGGGAGGCCAACGCCCGTACCTTCGTCGAGGGGCTGGGGCTGACCTTCAACCCCTACACCACCCAGATCGAGCCCCACGACTACATCGCTGAGCTGTTCGATGCCGTGTGCCGCTTCAACACCATCCTGATCGACTTCGATCGCGACGTCTGGGGCTACATCTCGCTGGGCTACTTCAAGCAGCGTACCGTCGAGGGCGAGATCGGCTCCTCGACCATGCCCCACAAGGTCAACCCCATCGACTTCGAGAACTCCGAGGGCAACCTGGGCCTGGCCAACGCGGTGCTCGGCCACCTGGCGCAGAAGCTGCCGATCTCGCGCTGGCAGCGCGACCTCACCGACTCCACGGTGCTGCGCAACCTGGGGGTGGGCCTGGCCTACGGCCTGATCGCCTACCAGGCGGCACTCAAGGGCATCTCCAAGCTCGAGGCCAATCCGGCTCGCCTGGCCGAGGATCTCGACGCCAGCTGGGAAGTGCTCGCCGAGCCGATCCAGACGGTGATGCGCCGCTACGGCATCGAGAAGCCCTACGAGAAGCTCAAGGAGCTGACCCGCGGCAAGCGCATCGACCAGGCCGGCTTTGCCGCCTTCATCGATACGCTGGAACTGCCGGCCGAGGTCAAGAGCGAGCTCAAGGCGCTGACACCAGGCACCTACATCGGTAACGCCGAGGGGCAGGCCAGAAGGCTCTGAGGCAGTTGCAACATTTCAGCGGAGGCGAGTGGTGGTAAAACTCAACAAGATCTACACCCGTACCGGCGACAAGGGCGATACCGGGCTTGGCGACGGCAGCCGCGTGGCCAAGCACGACCGCCGCGTGGAAGCCTTCGGCACCGTGGACGAGACCAACGCCATCATTGGCGTGGCACAACTGCATGCCGAAGGCGAACTGCAGCAGGTGCTGGCCACCGTACAAAACGACCTGTTCGACGTGGGCGCCGACCTCTGCACGCCTGAACAGGACGACCCGAAGTATCCGCCTCTGAGGGTCACGGCATCCCAGGTGGAATTTCTGGAGCAACAGATCGATGCCATGAATGGGGATCTCGCCAGCCTGCGCTCTTTCATTCTGCCCGGGGGAACACCGCTGGCTGCCCACCTCCATATGGCCCGCACCATCGCCCGGCGAGCCGAGCGCCTGGTAACGCTACTGATGGTCGACCAAACGGTGAACCCCGAGGTGCTGCGCTACATGAACCGGCTTTCCGACCTGCTGTTCGTCGCCGCACGCAAGGCCAACGACAATGGGGCAGGTGATGTGCTGTGGGTGCCCGGCGCCAACCGATGAGCTTTATCGAGGAAAACACCATGGCGAGTGATACGCCCCGAACCCTGCTTGGTGGCCTTTCCGCCGCCGAGTTCCTGCGCGACTACTGGCAGCGCAGGCCGCTGCTGATCCGCGGTGCCTTTCCCGACCTTGAATGCCCGTTGGAGCCCGACGAACTCGCCGGGCTCGCCTGCGAGGAGGGCGTCGAGGCCCGCCTGGTGGAGGAGCACGGCGCCGACGGCCCCTGGCAGGTGAGCCACGGCCCCTTCGACGAGGCCGCCTTCTCGCGGCTGCCCGAGCGCAACTGGACGCTGCTGGTACAGGCGGTGGACCACTTCGTCCCCGAAGTGGCCGAACTGCTCGAGCACTTCGACTTCCTGCCGCGCTGGCGACTCGACGACATCATGATCAGCTACGCCCCGCCGGGCGGCAGCGTCGGCCCCCATGTCGACCAGTACGACGTTTTCCTGATCCAGGGCAGCGGGCAACGTCGTTGGCAACTGGGTGGCAAGGTCGCCGACGACGCCCCCATCCTCGACGGCATTGACCTGCGCATTCTCGAACGTTTCTCGATGGAAGCCGGGGCCGACTGGGTGCTGGAGCCCGGCGACATGCTCTACCTACCCCCGACCTGGGCCCATCATGGGGTCAGCGAGTCTGACGACTGCATGACCTTTTCGGTGGGCTTTCGCGCCCCCTCGGCGGACGAGGCCATTACCTCCTTTGCCGACTATCTGGGCGAACAGCTGCCTGCCTCGCTGCGCTATTCCGATGCGGGGATGGTCCCTTCCGCCGACCCGGCGGAACTCGACGATGCCGCCGTCGCCCGCATGCGCGCACTGATTCTATCCACCCTTGACGATCCGACTCAGCTGGCCCAATGGTTCGGTCGTGTCATGACGCAGCCCAAGTACGTCGACCAGCTCGTGCCCAACGAAGAACCCACCGAGGTCAAGGAGCTTGTTGCTGCACTACAAGAAGGCGAGGAGCTGGTTCGCAGTTCCGGCTCACGCTTTGCCTGGCGGCCGATGGACGTGGACCAGGCAACGCTCTTCGTCGATGGCGACGGGATCGACTGCCCCCTGCCTCTGGCACGTGCCCTGGCCCACGGTACGCCCCTCGATGCCGACCTGCTTGAGCATGAAGGTGCAGCAGCCCTGCTCGTCACCCTGCTAGATGCCGGCAGTCTCGGTTGGGCGGAAGAATACGAGGAGGAACGCTAGCATGGCCGATATCCAGATACTGCATGGCAATTGGGGCCAGTTGGGCGAGGTCGCCTCCGAGATACGCCGTGTGGTGTTCATCGAGGAGCAGCAGGTCCCGCTGGAAGAGGAGTGGGACGGGCGTGACGGCGACTGTCGCCACTTCCTCGCCCTGCGCCACGACATTCCCCTGGGCACCGCCAGGCTGCTGCCCGACGGCCATATTGGTCGCGTCGCCGTGCTGAGCGAGGCGCGCGGGCTCGGCATCGGCGTGGCGCTGATGGAAGCCGCCATCGATACGGCTCGCCACCTGGGCCATGGTCAGGTAGAACTTGCCGCCCAGACCCACGCACTCGATTTCTACGAGCGCCTCGGCTTTACCGCCTACGGCGATGAGTTCATGGACGCTGGCATTCCGCACCGCAACATGCACCTGTCACTACGTTGATCCATGTATGCCAATCCACTCAGGAAGTCGAAATTCGACTACAAGAATCGCACTCTTCCTGCCGCTCTTGTAGTCGAGTTACAACCCTCCCTCCCCACAAGTGTCAATTGCTATGGCCCCGCCCCATGGCGCATAGTGGTACGAAGACGAAATTAAAACGAACGTTCGGTGCTCGCCGAATCATGGCTAGACCAACAGGCGTTTTCATTTCGTGATCGGTTCGACCAAGGCCGTAGAGACTTCTCTCCCCGCCTGGTGGAATCTGGCATTACTTCGCAGTTGCAGCATGACCCGGTTTCCCCGGCGAGATGCCGCAAGCGAGCGATCGACAAGGCAGCGATACGCCTCACACGGCAGTCGAGGCCGGTCACTACACCTCTGATCGGAAGGATGGTACCCATGTCCTATAAAGACGACATCAAGGCCCTGGCTCAACTACGCGAAGCCCAGCAAGGCAAGTGGGCGAGCATCAGCCCCGAGAATGTTGCGCGTATGCGTGCCCAGAACCGTTTCAAGACAGGCCTGGACATCGCCCGCTACACCGCCAAGATCATGCGCGAGGACATGGCCGCCTATGATGCCGACACCGCCCAGTACACCCAGTCCCTGGGCTGCTGGCACGGCTTCATCGGCCAGCAGAAGTTGATTTCCATCAAGAAGCACTTCGGCACCACCAAGCGCCGCTACCTCTATCTCTCCGGCTGGATGGTCGCCGCCCTGCGCAGCGAGTTCGGCCCGCTGCCTGACCAGTCCATGCACGAGAAGACCACCGTATCGGGTCTGATTGGCGAGCTCTACACCTTCCTGCGTCAGGCCGATGCGTGGGAGCTGAACCACCTATTCCGCGACCTGGAAGAAGCCCACAAGGCCGGTGACAACGCCCGCGCCGACGAGCTAATCGCCAAAATCGACAACCACGAGACCCATGTGGTGCCGATCATTGCCGACATCGATGCCGGTTTCGGCAACGCCGAGGCGACCTACCTGCTGGCCAAGCAGATGATCGAAGCCGGTGCCTGCTGCATCCAGATCGAGAACCAGGTCTCCGACGAGAAGCAGTGCGGCCACCAGGATGGCAAGGTCACCGTGCCCCATGAAGACTTCCTGGCCAAGATCAACGCCGTGCGTTATGCCTTCCTGGAGCTCGGGGTCGAGGACGGCGTCATCGTCGCTCGCACCGACTCCCTGGGTGCCGGGCTGACCCAGAAAATCGCCGTCACCAACGAGCCGGGCGACCTGGGTGACCAGTACAACAGCTTCCTGGATGGCGACGAGATCGAAAGCGCCTCCGATATCAACAATGGCGACGTGGTCATCAAGCAAAACGGCAAGCTGGTCAAGGTCAAGCGCCTCGCATCCGGACTGTTTCAGTTCAAGCCGGGCACCGGCGAGGACCGCGTGGTGCTGGATTGTATTACCAGCCTGCAGAACGGCGCCGACCTGCTGTGGATCGAGACCGAGAAACCCCACGTCGGCCAAATTGCTGCCATGGTCAACCGTATCCGTGCAGAAGTGCCGGATGCCAAGCTGGTTTACAACAACTCGCCCTCGTTCAACTGGACCCTGAACTTCCGCCAGCAGGTGTTCGATGCCTGGGAGAAGGAAGGCAAGGACCTTTCGGCCTACGACCGCGCCGGCCTGATGAGTGCCGATTACGACGACACCGAGCTTGGCAAGCTGGCCGACGAGTGGACTCGCAACTTCCAGCGCGACGCCGCGCGGGAAGCCGGTATCTTCCACCACCTGATCACGCTGCCGACCTACCACACTGCGGCCCTGTCTACCGACAACCTGGCCAAGGGCTACTTCGGTGATGAGGGCATGCTGGCCTACGTGGAAGGCGTCCAGCGCCGCGAGATACGCGAGGGTATTGCCACCGTCAGGCACCAGGACATGGCTGGCTCCAACATCGGCGACGACCACAAGGAGTTCTTCCACGGCGAGGCTGCGCTCAAGGCCGGTGGCAAGGACAACACCATGAATCAGTTCGGCTGATCACCCTTTTGCGGTAGAACGACTGGAACCCTTGGGAGGCCTTGAGCCTCCCTTTTTTGTGGGTGGCTTGCGCCCCCGTAGCGGCTTACCCTTCATTACATCAGGCAAACTTGCACATTGCTTGACTGCTTCCCCTCTATACTACAAGGCACAAGAACGGCTCATGCTGGTCAAACGGACGATGACTGGTTAAGCTAGTTAGCAAACAGCGTTTCCATAACATTGCGGTATCGACCGCGGAAAGGACAACCCGCCATCGAAACTGCACCCAGGAGGTTTTTCATGAAGCGTCTTCTTACCGTACTGGCCATTGGCGTGTTGAGCCTGGCCGGCTGTGCCAACACAGCTCCCATGGGTGGCGATGTCTACCGGGGTAGCCAGGCACAGACCAGCCAGACCGTAACCTTCGGAACCATAACCGCCCTGCGACAGGTCCAGATTCAAGCTGACAGCCGCTTGGGCGGCGCCATCGGCACCGGTGGCGGCGCTGTGGTCGGTGGCCTGCTGGGCAGCCAGGTGGGTGGCGGCTCAGGCCGACAGCTTGCCACCGTTGCCGGCGTGCTAGGTGGCGCCGTTGCCGGTACCGCTGTCGAGGAATCGGCCAACCGGGTACGCGCCTGGGAGATGGAGATTCGCCGTGACGATGGCCAGAATGTCGTCGTGGTGCAAAAAGCCGACCGCCAGTTCCAGGCCGGTCAGCGTGTGCGCATGATCGGCAGCGGTGCCAACGTCAGCGTAGCACCCTACTGAGCGAGTCAGGCCGGGAGCCGATCTCCGTATCGGTTCCCGATGCCTGGTCTTGCGGCTACCGTTACACGGGTAACGGACCGTGCAAGAGCGAGTTCAGCGCAAGACAACGCGCTAAATCAACAAGCGAACAGTCGCTGAAGCAGTCAGCAAACAGAAGGCCCGCGGCATGTGTCGCGGGCCTTCTGTCATTCTGTCTTGGACACTCGACCAGGCTCAGCTCAGTGGAAATTGGCCCTGCCCATCGCCCAACAGACCACTTTCTTGGCGATCAGCGCCAGGATTGCGATCACGATCAAGGTCAGCAGCATGTCTACCGGGCGGACCAGGGTGGTGGCACCCAAGATGCCAAGCGCCACACTCCATACCCAGCGGTTATCGTCATTGGTCTTGATGATACGTGGCAGCACTTTGTTCAGGCCGGCACTGACGGAGGCATCCCACTGCTTGATACTGAAAAACAGGATAAGGGCGAAGGCGATCAGCCAGATCACGAGTTCGGTCATGGGACTTGCTCCATGTGTAAGGTTGGGATGGGGTCAGAAAAGTGGAATGCGGGTAGAGTAGCTGTGCAGTTCCGGGTACGCAACCACGCTAATAGGCGTGAATGGCGTTCAGGATCGAGAGCAAGATCCTGAAAATTGCCCCACCCCCCTGACAGCCTGGATATGGCGCGTTACCATGGCCTCTACATGCTCTCATCGAAAGGCTAATCAATGCAGATTGCTCAAAATTCTGTTGTCGCGTTCCACTACACCTTGACCAATGATGCAGGTGAGGTACTAGACAGCTCGGAAGGTCGCGAGCCGCTGTCTTACCTCCATGGCGCGGGCAATATCATTCCCGGCCTGGAGAAGGGGCTGGAGGGTCGTGAGAGCGGCGAGAAGCTCAATGTCACCGTCGCTCCGGAGGAGGGCTATGGCGAAGTGCAGCCTCAGCTGGTTCAGGAAGTCCCGCGTGACTCATTCCAGGGCGTCGAGGCCGTGGAGCCGGGCATGCAGTTCCAGGCCCAGACCCAGGGTGGCCCGCTGATGGTCACCGTGACCAAGATCGAGGGCGACACCGTCACCGTCGACGGCAATCATCCGCTGGCTGGCCAGAAGCTGAACTTCGATGTCGAGATTGCCGACGTCCGCGAAGCAAGCCAGGAAGAGATCGAGCACGGACACGTGCATGGCGAAGGCGGCGTCGAGCACTGAGCCGACCACGTCGGCGCACGCTGATATCGAACGCAGCTTTGCTGGTATCGAAGGGGCAGCCATACGGCTGCCCCTTCGTCATTCCAGGCCGGGTGATTGGCCGAGCGCCGCCACGATCCAGTACCTCAGTTGCCCATGTCCCGAGTCTCAGCCCCAGCCTGAGGCGGTGCCAATGGCGTTCTCACCTTTGCCGACCCGCCACGCCGCCAGGCGAAATAACGCTCAAGCCAGCCCAGCACCCGCTCCGGCTTGTGGGCATTTTTCCACACTCCTGCGCTGGCCTTGGCCGCCTCCGACCAGGTGGGATAGGGATGCACCGTTCCCAACAACTTGTTGAGTCCGATGCCGTGGGTCATCGCCAGGGTGAACTCCGCAAGCAATTCACCGGCACCATGCCCAACCACCAAGGCGCCGAGGATACGGTCCTTGCCCGGCTCCGTCAGCACCTTGACGAAGCCTTCCGTGAGCCCTTCGGTAATGGCCCGATCCAGTTCGGAGAGCGCATAGCGCGTCACCTCGAAGTCGGTGCCCTGTGCCCTCGCCTCCTTCTCGCTCAGCCCCACACGGGCCACTTCCGGATCGGTATAGGTGACCGCCGGCAGCGCTCGATAGCTGACCCGGAAACGCTTGAACTCACCGAATAAGGCGTTGACCGTGGCGTGCCAGGCCTGATGTGCGCCGGCATGGGTCAGTTGAAAGGGACCGGCCACGTCGCCGCAGGCCCAGACATTGGGCAGTACACTCTGCAGGGTTCCATCCACCGCCAAGGTACCGTCGGCGCAGGTCTCTACCCCCAGTGCATCAAGGCCCATACCGGTCACATTGGCCACACGCCCCACCGCCACCAGTAGTTGGTCGAAATCCATTCGCTCGATTAGCGTTTCACCTGTCGGGCTCACGCGCTCGACCACCAGAATATGCGCACCCTGCCGGCCAGCACACGCCTCCACTCGGATCGCCCGGGTATCCAGCCACAGTGACAGGCCCTCAGCCTCGAGACGCTGACTTAGCGCCGCAGCGGTATCGCCGTCTTCCCTCGGCAGCAGCTGGCCACCCATCTCGACCAGGCTCACCTGGCTGCCCAGCCGGGCGAAACTCTGTCCCAGCTCACAGCCGACAGGGCCGCCCCCCAATACAACGAGTCGGCCAGGCAGGGTCTCGAGTTGCCACAGGTTGTCCGAGGTCAACACCTCGATATCGTCAAGACCAGGGAGGTCGGGAACGCGTGGACGTGCCCCGCTGGCGATGATCACATGGCGGGTGGTGAGCACACGCTCTCCTTCCTCGCCCGTGACTTTGACGCGCCACGGATCCAGCAAGCAGGCCTCGCCAGCGATCACTTCGACCCCCAGCCCCTCGTAGCGCGCACGACTGTCGTGTGGCTCCACCTCGCGAATCACACGCTGGACATGCCCCATCACCTGCGTGAAATCCACCCGTGGCTCTCCAGCATGAATACCGTAACGTGCGGACTCACGCACTTCACTGGCGACACGGGCCGCGCGGATCAACGCCTTGGAGGGCACGCAACCGGTATTCAAGCAGTCGCCGCCAAGCCTGTCGCGCTCCACCAGTACGACCCGCGCCTTGACCGCCGCCGCGATATAGCTTGCCACCAGGCCCGCGGAGCCGCCGCCGATGACCACGATGTCATGATCGAAGCGCGCCGGACGGTCGTAGCGGCTCGCCAGCCGGCGACGCTTGGCAACGGCCACCACCCCCCGCGCCAGCCAGGGGAAGAGGCCGATGAGCACGAAGGAGCCAATCAGGCTCGGCGACAGGATCCCGGAGAGACTCTCCAGGTTGCCCAGCTCCCGGCCGGCATTCACGAATAGCGCCGTCCCGGGCAGCATGCCCAGCTGGCTGACCCAATAGAAGGTCCACAGCCGCATGCGCGTCAGCCCCATCACCAGGTTGATGACAAAGAAGGGAAACAGCGGGATCAGGCGCAGCGTAAAGAGATAGAAAGCTCCTTCGCGTCGAATGCCTGCGTTGATGCGCTCGAGTTGCCGGGCGAAGCGTTTTTCCAGCGGGCCGCGAGCCAGGGTCCGGGCGAGCGCTGCTGCCAGGGCGGCGCCGATGGTGCTAGCGAAAGAGATGATCAGCAGGCCCCAGCCGAGGCCGAACAGCGCTCCGCCGAGTACCGTCAACAGTGTCGCGCCCGGCAGTGATAGCCCTGCCATGACGATATAGAGAACAAAGAAGCCCCCGATGACAGTGACAGGCTGATCGGCCAGCCACGCATGGAAGCGGGCCTGTTCGGCCTTGAGGTTTTCCAGGGTCAGGAAGTCAGCTGCCCCACTGAGAAAAAAAAACCCCACCACCAGGATGATCAGTGCCACCAGTATCAGACGTCGCTTTGCCACCTACTCCACTCCCTTGATTCATCGAGTCGTCGTATCGAGTCGTACGGTCCTCTTGCGTCGGCCTCCGTCCGCTATCCTTACACTATCGCATCGGCTCGGTTACCTCCCGGTGGACGGAACCCCGACCGTGAGCGCACCCTCTAAGACTGACATCCCCTGCAACAGCGAGTGCACCTTAATGAAAATGCCTCTGCGGTTCCCCTGGCTGATTCCCGCGCTACTGCCGCTGGCAATGGCCAGCCCCGCCCTGGGCGATGACGCCGAGGCAACCGCCACGGCCATCTTCGGTGGTGGCTGCTTCTGGTGCGTCGAGGAGGCCTTCGACAAGGTGGACGGCGTCGTCGCGACCACCTCGGGCTTCAGCGGCGGTCATGTGGAAAACCCCAGCTACGATCAGGTGGTCGCCGGTGGCACCGGCCACGTCGAGGTGGTAAAGGTGGAGTATGAGCCCGACCAGGTCGACTACGCGACCCTGCTGCATGTGTTCTGGCGCAACGTCGACCCCTTTGCCGTGGAACGCCAGTTCTGCGACCGCGGGAAACACTACCGCAGTGCCATCTTCTATGGCAGCGAGGAGGAGCGTGAGCTCGCCGAGGCCACCCGCGACGAGCTGGCCGAACGGTTCGAGCGCAACATCGCCACCGAGATCACGTCCTTCGAGGCGTTCTATTCGGCCGAGGAGTACCACCAGGGCTACTATCGCAAAAACCCGGTACGCTACCAGTACTACAAGGCGGCCTGTGGCCGTGAACGACGTCTGGAAGATGTCTGGGGCGACGAAGCAGGCGGCCTCGGCCAGCCCTGAGCCCCTGGCTCACCCAGCGACGACGATAGGCTGCACCGCACGCTCACGGCATCATTGCGAGACTACGATGCCAAGGGCCACGCCGTGCATCAGAGCCAGCATCGAGAGCGACATGAGCAGGCGGATAGCGTCGAGCCGCTCTAGGCGAGGCCTGCCTAGCCTTCGCCTGCCGAGGCGACACGCTGTGCAAGCATATTGGGCTCCAGAGTTCGGCGAGCCTGCCAGTAATGGCGCTGCCAGTAGACGTTATCGAGCTCGGAAAGCATCACACCCTGAGAAGTCGAGGCATGCAGGAAGTATCCATCGCCCACATAGATCCCCACGTGATCGTAGGGTCCGGGTGGGCGGAAGAAGACCAGGTCGCCAACCTGTAGCTCCTCGCGTGGCACCAGTGCCCCTTGATGCACCTGCTCGCCGGTGGAGCGCGGCAGTTCGAGGCGGAAGGTTTCGCTGAAGACGTTCTGAACCAGGGCGGAACAGTCGATTCCCCGCTCGCTGGTGCCGCCCAGTCGATAGGGTGTGCCGGCCCAGCGCTCATACTGGGCAAGCAGTGCCTGACCCACCAGTTCCGACGGGGGGTTGTGCAAACTACGGGTCTGCAGGATAGGGTTATCCACTGGGGACATCATGGGGTTCCAGGAAACCGGCATGCCCGGAAGATTACGCGCGAAGTAGTCGTCGGCGTCGCCCGGCGGCTGTTTCGCGCTCCCGGCACAACCGGCCAGCAGGGCCAGCAGGGCCAGCAGGGCCAGCGACACACCGAGCATCAGGATACGACTCGATCTCGTGGCTACCATCTTGGCAACGTCCTCGTTCCCTGAGCCGCACGCCTCCCCGGGTCGAGCATGAGCTCTACCTGACAGACCCGAAGGAATCGCTGTGGTAGTGGTGCGTCGGCATCGCATTGCCTGTACCACTGCCAGAGCGGCCTATGAGGCGGCTGGCTATGATCATGATATAGGCTCCTGTATAAGGAGCCGTTTCAACAAACTTTCCGACTATAAGCCACATAACCTGATATGGCGAGCCCCCAGGCTCTGTCCGAAAAATGTCTGCGCTCGGCCATGCGGCGTTAAAAATCGGCTCAAAGTACTCATTTACAGCTCGTAAACTCCATCTTTTCGCCAATTTTTGCCTTGCCTGGCCATCGCTCGCCGACTTTTCAGACAGAGCCTAATGTAATGTTCTGCCATCACCCGGCAATGTATCGATATGCAGGGGGGCCCAGTGCCGCGGCCGAGCCCCGGGGAAGTCCAGACTCGCCCAAGGCCCCGCCAGGGGAGGCGCGCCGGAGAGCCACGCCACCAGCGCCTGACGAAAGCCAGCAAGGAACGCCTCGCGCTCGGGGGTCTCGCCCATGAAGAAAGAGAACCCCGCATAGAGCCCCTCGGCGTAGGCTTCCCAGCCACTGTAATGCGCGGCAGCCAGAGAGTAGGCCCGCTCCAGGACAATGCTGAAGGCGGCAGCATCCAGCCAGCCCAACTGACGCCCGGCAATGGCCAAGTCCACCACCTGGGCCAGATCCCAAGCGGTCATGTCCAGCTCGTTGCAGCCATCCTCATTGCCGCGCACCCGCTGCAGGCGTAGCAAGTGAGTGCGATCCTCATCGCCGCATTCGCCGGACTCGAGCATGGCGATCTCGGAGTCGAGCCGCTGCTGATTGAGCGTATAGGGTGCGTAGTTGATCTGGTACTCAAGTCGATCGCCCGCCTCAAGCAGGAAATCGAGGAACTCGGTCATCTCCGCCTCGCCATGCAGGCCGTAATGGCCGTCGATCCAGTCACGTATCGACTCGGCTTCGCGTGTGCTCTCCACATGGGGTTCACTCCACGCTGCGCTATTGAGCGGACCGACCAGCGACATGGCAGTGAATCGCGGGAGCGTAGGCCGCGGCCCCGGCTCCTGCCATTGAGAATCGTGCCAATCCAGCCAGTGAAAAGGGCTGCCGGGATCGTCGAGGTGCCAGCGGATTTCGGCCACCAGCGGGGGGTGTTCGCCCTCTGGCAGCAATGACTCCCACTGCACCCAGGCCTCGAGCAGGCGCCTGATATCGGGATAAAAGTGACATAGGGTGCCACGCAGCGCTTCGGCGAGCGCCTCCAGGGCGGCAGGTTCAAAGCTCTCGCTGTCCATGGCCATCTGCAAGTAGAAGGCGTATTTCTCGGCCATGTGAATGGTTGCAGCATGACGACTACCCTGCCGAAGACTCGCCAGGATTGTTAGGTCGGCGGCCTCGGGCCGGCCAAAAGGGGTAGAAGTACCCGGCAAGGCCTCGTGGGCCGCATCGGCGGCCAGCTGGTTCAGGTGATGCGCTTGGGCGGGCAGCCAATAGCGAGACAGGGCTTCCGGACCTTCGTCGGGATGCAGCCCCAGCGTCTCATCGAGGTAGCGCAGAGCATCGTTGCGCCGCTCGACGGTGACCGCCGTGGCCGGCCCCTGCCGGGTTCCCAGCTCAGGCTCGCGCACAGAAGCCAGCGCCAGTACCCAGTGGCGCGGAGAGCGACGCCAGGCGGTCATGGCATGACGCGATACATGCCGCGTCTCCTCGACCAGCAGCTCCTGAAGCGCCACACGCCAGGGACTGACAGGCGATAGTAGCAGCAGCTCCCAGTCGGCTCGCATGTCCATGAGTCGATTATGCCCCTCGAACAGGCTGCGGCCTCGCTGATAGGCGCGCGCCACCGCCGACCAGTCGCTGTAGCGGCGCTGTACCAGGTCGGCGCCGTGAGTGGCGAAATCCCGTGCCTCCATCTCGTCGAGCCAGCCCACACAGACCCCGGCCCAGGCCAGATCGACCAGTCGCAGCCAGTCCCAGGCGGCCCATTCCAGCGGCTCCCCCTGCTCAACCAGCGTCAGCAAGAGCTTGCCATAACCGCGCTCACTGGCGGACAGGCTCTCGAGCCAGTCCTGGCGAGCGGCAGCATCAGAATCCAGCAGGCGCGTGGCATCCAGGTCCCAGCCCTGGCGGTGCCCCTGCCCCGCCAACCACAACAGGCTTTGCACCAGCTCTTCGCGACTCTCCAGTTGCCAGTATTCCAGCAGCCACGCCTTGGCCTCGGGCCAGTCGACGACACTCGCCGGCGTGGACAGCACCGGAGAAAAGGCAGCCCGCAGCCGCCAGGCCTGTTCCCCCGGCGCAGCGGGCCACAGTGCCAAATCCTTGCACCGCCCTACGAGCCATTCGGTAATCCTGTCCCAGGTAATGCCCTCGTCGTCGTGCTCGAGAATCGCCAGGGCGTCACAGGCCTCTGCAAACGTATCGTCACCGCGAACCCAACCCTCGGCTCGCTTGGCATGGCGCAACGCCTCGTGCCAGGCATCCAGGCTGGCGTACTGGCTGGTAATTTCGTCAGCCAGACGCAGGACCCAGTCTCGCACTCGCGACTCTTGCAACCAGCCGGCAGAGCCGGCCAGGGCAGTGAGCTCAAGCGCTGACAACAGTCCCGCTGGATCGGGACGGTCGATACCGAACGCCTCGATCAGACTCCAACCGAGTTCGCCGCGGCCTGTGACACCCAGTGCCTTCAGCCGCGAAGCCGCAACATCGGCCTCGACCTTGACGGGTTCGGGCTCGAAGGCCCACTCACACAGCACCAGCTGTTGGGCCCACCAGGCATAAAGGGGATCGACCAAGGCTCACCTCGACATTCAGCCGCGACGGAAAGGGCGCAGTCATGTCGCGCCAACAGGAAATCGGCGCCTAGTGTAGCGGAAAGCGACGCTCGCGCCGATGACCAGAGACAGGAAAAAAAGCACGGCACAGTGGGAGAGCTTGGCGGTCCGTTTCAAATAATGCACACTCATCAGATAAAATAATCAACGCTCAGGAGCCCCCATGCCTCTTCCCCACGACTTGATACTCGATAAGGCCTATATCGCCGGACGGTGGCGCGACGGCCCTAACCGCTTTGCAGTGACTAACCCCGCCACCGGCGAGGTGCTCGCCGAGGTAGCGGACCTCGACGCAAGCGACGCCCGAGATGCCGTGGCCGCAGCCGATGCCGCCTGGCCCGCCTGGCGACGGCAGACCGCCAAGCAGCGTGCCGCCCTGCTGCGTGCCTGGTTTGATGCGATCATGGCCAACCAGGAGACGCTGGCCCGACTGATGACCCTGGAGCAGGGCAAGCCGCTGGCCGAATCCATGGGTGAGGTCGCCTACGGCGCCTCCTTCGTGGAGTTCTACGCCGAGGAGGCCAAGCGCATGGCCGGCGAGACACTGCCCAGCCACGGCGCCGACAAGCGCATCCTGGTGTTTCGCGAGCCGATCGGTGTCGTGGCGGCGATCACGCCGTGGAATTTCCCCCTGGCGATGATCACGCGCAAGTGCGCCCCGGCACTCGCCGCCGGCTGCCCGGTGGTGATCAAGCCCGCCGAGGCTACCCCGCTGACCGCCCTGGCCCTGGCGAAACTGGCCGAGGACGTAGGCTTCCCCGCCGGTGTGCTCAACGTGGTCACGGCAAGCCACCCCGCCGAGATCGGCGAGGTACTGACCACCGATCCGCGCGTGCGCAAGGTTTCCTTTACCGGCTCGACCCCGGTAGGCAAGCTTCTGTTGGCCCAGTGCGCCGGCACCGTCAAGAAAGCCTCCATGGAACTCGGCGGCAATGCACCCTTCATCGTCTTCGACGATGCCGACCTGGACGCCGCGGTTGAGGGTGCGATTGCCTCCAAGTACCGCAATTCAGGCCAGACCTGCGTCTGTACCAACCGGCTGCTGGTGCAGGATGGCGTGTATGACGCCTTCCTCGACAAGCTGGCTGCCAAGGTGGCACAGATGAAGGTCGGCAATGGCCTGGACGACGGCGTGGTGCAGGGACCGCTGATCAACCGGGCCGCCGTGGAGAAGGTCCAGGCACACATCGTCGATGCCATGGAAAAGGGCGGCCGGCTGGTCTGCGGCGGCAAGCCCCATGGCCTGGGCGGCACCTTCTTCGAGCCCACCGTGATCGCCGATGTCACCGCCGAGATGCGCGTGGCGACCGAGGAGACTTTCGGCCCGCTGGCGCCGGTCTTCCGCTTTCACAGCGACGACGAGGCCATCGCCATGGCCAACGCCACCGAATTCGGCCTGGCGGCCTATTTTTACGCCCGGGATTATCGGCGTATCTGGCATGTCATGGAGGCGCTGGAATATGGCATGGTGGCGGTGAACGAGGGGATCCTCTCTACCGAACTGGCCCCCTTCGGCGGCGTCAAGGAATCGGGGCTGGGCCGCGAAGGCTCACACCACGGCCTGGATGAATTCACTGAACTAAAATACGTCTGTGTCGGCGGCCTTTGATCGCCCACGACGTCTTTCCAAGGAGACAGGTTTGATGAATAACGCACAGCTCAACGAACTCAAGCAGCGCTATGTTGCCAATGGCGCCGCCAGTCCGGCGACCCAGTTCGCCGACCGCGCCGAGAATGCGCTGATCTGGGATGCCGATGGCAACCGCATCATCGACTTCGCCGGTGGCATCGGGGTCCTCAATATCGGCCATCGCCACCCCAAGGTGGTCGAGGCGGTGAAGGCACAGTTGGACAAGGTCATGCACACCTGCCAGACGGTGATGCCCTACGAAGGCTACGTGAAGGTGGCCGAAAAGCTCAGCCAGGTGACTCCGGTGCGCGGTCACGCCAAGGTCATGCTGGCCAACTCCGGCGCAGAAGCGCTGGAGAACGCCGTCAAGATCGCTCGTGCCGCCACCGGCAAGAATAACGTGATCTGCTTCGACGGCGGCTACCACGGCCGCACCTTCATGACCATGGCAATGAACGGCAAGGTAGCCCCCTACGCCAGCGACTTCGGGACCATGCCGGGCAACGTCTTCCGGGCTCCCTATCCGGTGCCCTACCATGGCGTCAGTGAGGATGAGGCCCTGCGCGGTCTGAAGATGGCGCTCAAGACCGACGCCAACCCCAAGGACACCGCCGCCATCGTGCTGGAGCCGGTACTCGGCGAGGGTGGCTTCTATCCGGCGCCGGCCAGCTTCCTCAAGGCGATCCGCGAGATCTGCGACGAGCACGGCATGCTGATGATCGTCGACGAGGTCCAGAGCGGCTTCGGGCGCACCGGCAAGATGTTCGCCATCGAGCACAGCGGCGTCGAGCCGGACATCATCACCATGGCCAAGAGCATGGCCGACGGCATGCCGATCTCCGCCGTGGTGGGCACCGACAAGCACATGGATGCCTCCGGCCCCAACTCTCTGGGCGGCACCTATACCGGCAGCCCCACCGCCTGTGCAGCGGCACTGGCGGTGCTCGAGGTCTTCGAGAGTGAAGATATCCTGGGCAAGAGCCAGGCGCTGGGCGACAAGCTGGCCAAGCGCTTCGCCCAGTGGCAGCAGGACTTCGACTGCGTCGACAACGGCCGCAACATGGGCGCCATGGCCGCCATCGACCTGGTTTCGAACAAGGGCAACCATACGCCCGATGCCGACCTCGCCGGCGCACTGTGCAAGAAGGCCCGCGAGAAGGGGCTGATCCTGCTCTCCTGCGGCCTGTACGGCAACACCATCCGCTTCCTGATGCCCGTCACCATCGAGGACGAGATCCTCGAGGAAGGCCTGGCCATCGTCGAGGCGTCGCTCAAGGAGCTGGTGGGCAGCAAGGCCACCGCCTGACCTTCGACCAACGAGAAGCGCCTGCCGTTGGCAGGCGCTTCATCCCACATAGACAGCCGTAATGAGCGAAGACTAGACAAGGCGAAATCTAACGAGAGAGCGGAGTTTACGTTAGTAAATGAGCATCTCGAGGCAGATTTCAACGCCGTATCGTCGAGCGCAATAGGCTGTCAGGCCGGCATATCGTTCGCCTTGCCATCGCGGGACCATACCCGGTGCTGCCCCATGGCCTCGCTGAACGGGGTGAAGATATCGTCAACCGTGCCACCCAGCACGATACCCTCCTCCCCGGCGGGCACATCGGCGGCTGCCAGCAACTCCTTGCCTTCACCCACGGCGGCAATCACCTTCAGGTGCTTGTAGGCCTCCTTCACGTAGTAGCGGCCAAGCCCCGAGCCAGACAGGGCCGCCACGCTCTCGCTACCACCCGCGACAATCACTGCATCCACCGCCACCGAGGGCATGCCGTTGAGCATGGCGTCCGGCGTCACGGTCTGGCCATTGGCCCCCTTGACTGGTGCCATGCTGGGCGCGATGACGAGGCCCAAGGCCCCTTCGGCCGAGAGCTTCTGCTTGACCGCCTCGACCTGCTCGGCATCGACACCGTCCGCCACCAGTATGGCAACCTTGCGGTACCGGATATTGCCCGGCAGGCGCGCCATGAGGCTCAGGGCCGGAGATTCGGCAAGCGAACTCTTGCCCAGTTCCTCGGCCGGGGCGGGCTTGCTGCTGGGGGTTTCTATGCCATGCATCTCGCCGACCCGACGCGCCAGCTCCAGATCGATATTGGGCAGGATCTCCTGAATCACCCGCTTGCGAATCCAGGGTCGCTGGACCTTTGAAAGTTCGAAGGCGTAGGCGGCAATGATGTGCTCCTTCTCCACGTCGGACTGGCTGTTCCAGAACAGCGTGGCCTGGGAGTAATGATCGCCGAAGGAGTCGCTGCGCGCACGGATCTTGTGGGCATCGATGCGCTCGTGATAACTCTCGAAGCCACCGTTCTCCGGCGCTGGCGGGGTCTCGCTTGGCCAGCCACCGTCGATGGAATTGGGCTCGTAGGAGGCCTGACCCTTGTTGATGATCTGACGATGCATCGAGTCGCGCTGATTGTTGTGAAACGGACAGACCGGCTGATTGATGGGGATCTCGTGGAAGTTCGGCCCGCCGAGACGCAGCATCTGAGTATCGAGATAGGAGAACAGCCGCCCCTGCAGCAGCGGGTCGTTGGAGAAATCAATGCCTGGCAGCACATGGCCAGGGTTGAAGGCCACCTGCTCGGTCTCGGCAAAGTAGTTGTCCGGGTTGCGGTTGAGCACCATCTTGCCGATCAGGGTAACCGGCACCACCTCTTCCGGGATGAGCTTGGTTGGGTCGAGGATATCGAAATCGAAATTGTACTCGTCCTCCTCTTCCACTATCTGGACACCCAGTTCGAATTCGAGGAAATCGCCGTTCTCGATGTCTTCCCACATCATGCGGCGGTTGAAGTCGGGGTCGCGGCCCCACAGCTTCTGGGCCTCATCCCAGATCAGCGAGCAGGTGCCTGCCAGCGGCTTCCAGTGAAACTTGACGAAGCGCGACGTGCCCTGCTTATCGATCAGGCGAAAGGTGTGCACCCCGAACCCTTCCATGTTGCGGTAGTGCCGCGGGAAGCCCCGGTCCGACATGGTCCACAGCACAGCATGGGTAGACTCCGGCATCAGCGAAACGAAGTCCCAGAAGGTGTCGTGAGCTGATTGGCCCTGGGGTATCTCGTTGTGAGGCTCGGGTTTCACCGCATGGACAAAGTCGGGGAACTTGACCGCATCCTGGATGAAGAATACTGGTATATCGTTGCCGACCAGATCCCAGACACCCTCGTCGGTGTAGAACTTGGTGGCAAAGCCGCGCACGTCACGCACAGTGTCGTTGGAGCCACGCGCACCCTGCACCGTGGAGAAGCGCACGAAGACCGGAGTCTTCTTGCCCGTATCCTGGAATAGCCCCGCCTTGGAGTACTGGGCGGCGTTGTCATAGGGCTGAAAGTAGCCGTGGGCCGCCGCACCCCGGGCATGCACGATACGCTCGGGTATACGCTCGTTATCGAAATGGTTGACTTTTTCGCGGAAGGCGAAATCTTCCATCAGTGTGGGGCCGCGCTCGCCGGCCTTCAGCGAGTTGTGGTTGTCCGCAATCCGCGTGCCGTGATTGGTGCGCAGGTCATGCCCTGTGGCATCACTACGGTACTTTTCCAAGTTCTCCGACTTGCTGTGTTCGTCGGTCTTGAAGTCAGTATCGTTGGCTTCGCCGCTGTTGGATGTGGTATGTGGATTTTTCGGCATGTCACGCTCCTGTGGC
Organism: Halomonas sp. DQ26W; assembly: GCF_003339685.1. Lineage (GTDB taxonomy): Bacteria > Pseudomonadota > Gammaproteobacteria > Pseudomonadales > Halomonadaceae > Halomonas. Next base: position 21,925 of record NZ_QPKI01000005.1, read on the forward strand.
AGTGTCGTTCCATCGGTATCTACCTGCTTCGCTTGAAAGGTAGTCCGGCATCGACTGGCTGCCAATCAGCCCAGGCTATGCGTACAAAAGATAACGTATATGGCATTAAAGTCCGCCCTTCCCATTCGGCTTTGACCAGAGCCCGGTATACGACGGCACGTCACGGTGAGTAACGTCACGACCAGACGCAATACGGCCCGGTAATTACCGGGCCGTATTGCGTCCAGTCAGGGGTATTTATCGAGCTACGCCTCCCTGACCTTCGAGATGATCCATAACAGCAACACGGCACCCACGGTCGCAGTCACCAGCGAACCGATGAATCCCCCGGCCTGCAGTCCCAACAAGCTGAACAGGAACCCCCCGATCACCGCACCCACGATACCCACGCCGATATTGGCCAGAATGCCGAAGCCACCGCCACGCATGATGTTGCCGGCAATCCAGCCGGCGAGACCACCGATAATCAGCCAAGCGATCAAACCCATATCGTCTCTCCTTCCTTGTTGTGATGCCAGAGGTGATGATTCCAGGGGTGGTGAGTCCGAATGCTCGGACAAGCCCCATGGTGCCTCAGTACGGTGCCACGGGGAAGCGTCGCTCAGAACGAGGAGCCGGGCTCCAGCAGAAAGGCCAGCTCCTCACCGGTGGATTCGCGCCCGAGGATGGCGTTGCGGTGGGGGTAGCGGCCGAAGCGCAGAAGAATATCCCGGTGGCGCTGCTCGAAGTTCAGGTTGTCTTCAAGACCCGCTTGATCGAACAGGCGCAGGGCTTCGTCGTGAACCCTGAGCGACTCGCTGTGCATATAGGGCATGTAGAGAAAAACGCGCTCGGTCACGTCGAGCTCCTGGTCCAGCTCCTGCGCCACTGCCTCCTGGGCCAACACCAGTGCCATGGGGTCCTGGACAAAGGCGCCTGGCAGGTCGCGAAACAAGTTGCGTGAGAACTGGTCAAGCACCAAGATCTCGGCCAGCCTTCCAGTGGCAGATCGGCGCCACGTCCACAGCTCGCCGGCCGCGGCCGCCCGATGCAAGCCGAAGAAGCGCTGGCCAATCTGTGCATCGAGTTCGATGTCCTTGCGAAACCACTGCCTGGGTGTCAGTTCATCGAACCAGTAGCCGACGACGTCGTCGGCGCTGGGTAGCGTATCGCCCATGTCACATCCTCGCTGTTCAGGTAACGCTCATCCTGGCCGCATTCGGTTCGGTTTCAGCAGCCTGATAAGATGACAGTAGCACCTTGGGGGCGATTCTCCCCAGCAGGCCGCCATCAACACTCAGGAGCCGGCATGTCAGCCCAGCAACTGATCGAAATGTTCACCTTGTTCTTCAACCTGATCGGCCTGGTGATCTGCCTTGCCGGCCTGACCCTGGCCCAGCGCATGCGCCATCGCTGGCCAGGCTATGCCATGGCGGTCGCCGGCTTCCTGGTCGCCGCCCTGCCGCTCTTCTATAAGATGTGGCTGGGCATGGCAGCACAAGGCACCGTCACATGAAAAGCCCGTTCGAGGTCGGTCCCTATCGGACTCTATCACCGCCACTAAAGCGTATCCCCCCGCGCTGCATGACCAGCGCTTAGGCCTTGGTAGCGCCTCGGCTGCCTGTGACGAAAGCATTTGAACAAAAAAGGACACAACACCATGCCACTCAGCGTCACGCTACTCTCCCTCTGCCAGGCGCTGCTGATCAGCGGCAATATCTTGTTGATCGCCGTTTCGCCGCTGATAGGTGCCAGTCTGGCACCCGCGCCGGCCTGGTCTACCGCGCCGGTGGCGACCCAGTGGCTAGGCCTGATGTGCGCCACCATCCCCGCCTCGCTGATCATGGCCCGGCTGGGGCGCAAACGGGGCTTCATGCTGGGCAACCTCATGGGACTGATTGGCGTGGGCGTTGTCGTCCAGGCGCTGACAGGAGAGCACTTCGCACTGTTCATGCTGGGTACCTGGCTGATCGGTATCGGCATCGGTTTCGGCCAGCTCTATCGCTTCGCCGCCGTGGAAGCCGCCCCCCTGGCACTGCGCGACCGCGCCATTGGCCTGGTCATGGGCGGCGGCGTGCTGGCCGCATTCTTTGGCCCCTGGCTGGCCCGCGTCAGCCGCGAACTCGCTGAAACGCCCTTCCTCGGCAGTTTCCTCGGCCTCGGGGTGCTCTATCTGGTTGCCCTTGTCATCCTGTTGCTGATACGACTTCCACCACCCGTGGTCACCCACGGCGAAGGCGAAGCGCGTCCGCTGGGTGAGATCATGCGCCAGCCGGTATTCCTCGTCGCCGTGGTCTCGGCACTGGTCGGTTACGGGGTCATGAATCTGGCAATGACGGCGACGCCGCTGGCCATGGCCGGCGCCGGCCATCATTTCGATCACGTTGCCACCACCATTCAATGGCATGTACTGGCCATGTTCCTTCCATCGTTCGTTATCGGTCACTTGACCGCCCGTTTCGGCCCTCACCGCATGATTGTCACCGGATGCCTGCTACTGGTCGCGTGCGGCCTGGTGGCCCAGTTCGATGCGGGCGTAACGGGCTTTCATGCTGCACTGATCCTGCTCGGGCTGGGCTGGAACTTCACGTTCCTGCCGGCCACCGGTCTACTTACCGAGACCTATCGTCCGGTCGAGAAGGCACGCACCCAGGCTGCCAACGAGTTCCTGGTGTTCTCCACCGTGGCCTTCACTGCCTTGCTCGCCGGCCCGCTGGCCAGCCTGCTGGGCTGGTCGCTGCTCAACGCCCTGCTGATCCCCCTGTCACTGGTGCCCATCGCCTTGTTGGGGTGGCAACGCCTTGCCAGACGCAGCCAACGCCCTCACATTAGCGGCTGAGCTTGCTGCGAAGGGAATCACAATAGATGCGCCAGCCTTTGGCACGGGAACTGACTAACCTGATCGAACGCGGTCGCGATCGCCAGCTGCGTCTGGCGGTCACCGGCCTATCGCGCGCCGGCAAGACCGCCTTTCTTACATCTCTGGTCAACCAGCTTCGCCATGCCGGCCTGGAAGCCAGGCTGGACCTGATGTCGGTGGCCCGAGAAGGCCGTTTGCTCGGAGCCCGCCGTGTCAGCCAGCCGGACCTGGGTGTGCCGCGCTTTCCCTACGACCAGGCCATGGCATCCCTCGACGCCGATCCGCCGGCCTGGCCGGAACCCACCCGTGGCATCAGCGAGCTGCGCCTGTCGATCCGTTACCGTCCGGGGCGACGCGGCCTGCTACGCAGCGAGACAGCCGAGCTGAGCCTGGACCTGTTCGACTACCCCGGCGAGTGGCTGCTCGACCTGCCGCTGCTGGGCCATGACTATGCCAGTTGGAGCCGGGCAATGCTGGCCAAGGCTGGCGAGCAACGCCGCGCCCTGCTCGCCGAGTGGGAAAGCGTTGCCGCTGGGCTGGACCCCGCCGCAGAAGCCAACGAAGCAGAGCTGGCCGAGATCGCCAGCCTCTACGCACGCAGCCTGCAAACCGCCAGGGAAGCCGGCTTCGCCAACCTGCAACCGGGCCGCTTCCTGCTCCCGGGCGATCTCGAGGGGGCGCCGGTATTGCAGTTCTTCCCCCTGCCCACACTGAAGGACTACGACGATACCCGGCTGACCAAGCTGCCGGCCGATAGCGTCTACGCCACCCTCGCCGCCCGCTTTCGCCATTATCAGCAGCACATCGTGCGGCCTTTCTACCGCGATCACTTCCGCCGGTTCGACCGCCAGATCGTGCTGGTGGACGTGCTGGGCGCGCTCAATGCCGGCCCGGAACGCTTCGAGGACCTCTCCCAGGCACTCACCACGCTGATGCAGAGCTTCGATTACGGCAACCGCAGCCTGTTATCACGCCTGTTCGCCCCGCGCATCGACCGCCTGGCCATTGCCGCCACCAAGGCAGACCACGTGACCCCCGAGCAGCACGGTAACCTGACTGCACTGCTGGATGCGCTGCTCGCCGAACCCCTGCAGGACCTGCGCTACGCCAACGTGCCCGTCAAGGCGCTATCGCTCGCAGCAATTCGTGCCACCGAGACCCATGCCGTGGTGCACCAGAAACAGCACACACCGGCGCTACGTGGCACCACCCTGGAAGGCGAGGAAGTACTGGTATTTCCCGGCGAGGTGCCCTCCCAGCTGCCGGAGGCGGGGTTCTGGTCAAGGCAGGGCTTCGACTTCCGTGCCTTTCGCCCCGCTCCCCGGGAAGGCGGCGCCCTGCCCCACATTCGCCTGGACGCCGCTTTGGACTGGCTGATCGGAGACAAACTACGATGAGCGATGACCGTCACCCCCGCCAGGACAGCAAAGGATCCGGTCCCACCGATCCCCGCCCCGGTCGCCGGTTCACCCTGGATGGGCCGACTCCATCCACCGGGGACGAAACACCACGGCCACGCCAGGATTTCGCCGCCGAACTGCCAACACGCCCCATTGTGGAACCCATCGATGGCCCCGCCGAGCAGGCTCTCGCTGCCAGCCTCAGCCGGCCACGCAAACGCCGCTGGGGCCTGCTGGCCCTGCTGGGCGGTGGCCTGGGCCTGGGCACGGCGGAGCTTGCCCTGCGCCTGCCGGCGGCCCTCATCGGTGGCGACTGGCTCAGCGGTGGCTGGGCGCTGCTGGGCCTGAGCGCCATCGGCTTGGGCGCCGGGGCGCTGCTGCGTGAGGCCTGGCGGCTGCGTCGCCTGCGCCGACACGACACCCTGCGCGCCCGGCTGGGCAAGTTCCAGGGAGTCGACAACGGCGAAGCCATGGATCTGGCCAGATTGCTCAAGACGCAGTTGAAGCTCGATGATGATCACCCTCACTGGCAGGCCTTCCTCGCCGCCCACCAGACCCACCACAGCGGAGGCGATGTGCGCCAGCTGCTGGCCCATCACCTGCTGGCACCCCGCGACCGAGAAGCGCGACGCCTGATCTCCCGCATGTCAGGCGAGACGGCAATTATGGTGGCGGTGAGCCCGCTGACCCTGGTGGACATGGCCCTTGTGGCCTGGCGCAACCTGGCGATGATCGACCGGATATGCCGCCTCTACGGCCTGGAACTCGGCTATGCCAGTCGCCTACGTCTGCTACGCAGCGTGCTCTACAACATGGCCTTCGCCGGCGCAACCGAGATGGCCAGCGAAGCGGGCATGGAGATACTCTCGCTGAACCTGGCCGGTAGGCTCTCGACCCGAGCCGGCCAGGGCATGGGGGTGGGCCTGCTCAGCGCACGGCTGGGCCTGCGAACCCAGCGGCTGACGCGGCCGATCGGCTTCGATGACGGCGAGGCACCACGCATGGCCGACCTGCGCAATGAACTCTGGCAGCAACTTCGCCGTCTCGAGGTGAAGGAATCAGCGTCGTAGCCACGAGCTTCTTGACCCCGATTATGACAATTCGACCCCAAGCCGCTAGTCTCTAACATAAGAATCAGCACTTATCTATCGGGAAGGAAAACTGCCATGTTCAATACCATACTGGTTCCCGTCGATGGCTCTGAAAGCGCCAAGAAAGCCCTTTCCGTTGCCTGCCAACTGGCCAATCAAGCCGATGCTACCCTACACATCCTGCATATCCCCGAAGAACTCTCCCACGAGACGACGCTGGTCTGGGGTATCGGTGCCATCGCCGTCGAGGCTTCCCGTCAGGAGCGCGACGACATCGGGCAGCAGGTGGTGGAAAAAGCCGCCCAGGCGGCTCGCGACAAGGGCGTGACCAAGATCGAGACCGCCATCGGCCGTGGCGATCCAGCAAGGACCATCGTCAGCGAAGCCAAGGCCCGCGGGGTCGAGGCCATCATCATGGGTAGCCGCGGACTCAGCGACCTGCGCGGACTGGTCGTGGGCAGCGTTTCCCACAAAGTGGGCCACGTCGCCGAATGTACGGTCATTACCGTACGCTGACAGGCTTGCCTTCAGGCAGTCGCCAGGGCCGATAGCAAGTGCTGGGAAAAGGGCTGGTGCATGCCTGTCTCGCGCAGTATCGACAGGCCCCTGCCTGCTTCCTTGGCGGCCATGACCGCACGGTTATGCTCGATCGTCTGGTACAGGTTGACCCAGCGTGCTTCCATGGCGTCAGCCAACTCGTAGTCTTTCAGACGCGTCTCGCCCAGTTGGCGCTCTGCGCGGCATGATAGAAGAATGAGTGCATGTGCATCAGCTCGAACTGGGGCTTGTAGTGGGGGCGGAACTCCTCTGCGAGTTCGCGGGGCAACCCTTCAAGCAGATCCTTGTGTTCGTCCACCCCGCCGGCCGCCCCTATGGCAAGCCGCGATGAAATTCATCGACGGCAAGCATAGTGACGTTTGGCGCCGGCCGCGAGAATCCGTATAGTGGCTCTCCTACCCCGCCACACGTTCGTGACCATGCTGCAGAACAATCCGCTGCTCGCTCAGCTCAAGCAAAATATTCGCAAGACCACGCCCCGTGCCGAAGGCGTGATCAAGGCCACCGACAAGGGCTTCGGTTTTCTCGAAACCGATGACGGACAGTCCTACTTCGTGCCGCCGCCTGCCATGAAGCTCGTGCTTCATGGCGACCGCGTCCAGGCCACCATCCACGAGAATGGTGACAAGACTTCGGTCGAGCCCGACGCCCTGCTGGAACCTGGGCTGACACGCTTCATTGCCCGTGTTCAGAAGCGCGAAGGTCGCCTGGCGGTGGTCCCAGACCACCCCTCGATCAAGAATGTCCTCAAGTCGCGGATCAAGAACAGCCTCGACGAAGAGAGCATCGGCGACGGCGACTGGGTTGTATCGCGCCTGGTTCGCCACCCGCTCAAGGAAAACGATCGCGGCTTCTTCGCCCAGATCGATGAACTGGTTGCCAAGACCGACGATCCGGCTGTGCCGTGGCGCGTTACCCTGGCCCGGCACGCCCTGGAGCAGGAGTGTCCCGATGCCGGGAGCGAATGGCCATTGCTGGACGAAGGCCTGGAGCGCAAGGATCTTACCGCCGAGCCGTTCTTCACCATCGACGGCGAGAAGACCCGCGACATGGACGATGCCCTGCGCATTGAGCCCCGCGACGAGGGCGGCTGGCGACTGACGGTGGCCATCGCCGACCCCACCGCCTACGTCGAAGAGGGACATGCTGCCGACCTCGAGGCGCGCACCCGCGCCTTCACCGTCTACCTGCCTGGCCAGAATGTCACCATGCTACCCGAGCAGCTGGCCGACGATCTCTGCTCGCTGTGGGAAGGTCAGAACCGCCCGGTGCTGGCCTGCACTCTGGAAGTGGAAGCCGACGGCAGCCTGGGCGACTATCGCTTCTTCGCCGCCACCGCACGCTCTCACGCCAAGCTGGCCTATGACTGGGTCTCGAACTGGATCGAAGGCCAGGGAGACTGGGCACCCGCGGAAGAGATTGCCCCGCAGCTCAAGGCACTACGTGACATGACCGAGGCTCGTAGCGCTTGGCGCGCCGAGCACGCCCTGGTGTTCAAGGACCGTCCCGATTTCGTCTTCGAGCTGGACCGGGCCGGCAACGTACTCAACGTCCGAACCGAGCAGCGACGCATCGCCAACCGCATGATCGAGGAGTCGATGATCGCGGCAAACGCCTGCTGCGCCGACCTGCTTGCCGAGAAGGTGGGCCATGGCATATTCAACGTCCACCGCGCCTTCGAGCCGGAGAAGGCCGAAGCCGCCCACGAGTTCCTCACCGCCCAGGAAGTCGAGGTCGAGATCGAGGCTCTCTCCGAGCTGCCACGCTACAAGGAGCTCAAGCGTGCCCTGGAGAGCCGCGACGACGCCTGGCTGGATGCCCGCCTGCGCCGTTTCCAGGGCTTCACCAGCATGTCCGCCCGCCCTGGCCCGCACTTCGGCCTGGGCTTGGCCGCCTACGCTACCTGGACCTCGCCGATCCGCAAGTATGGCGACATGGTCAATCATCGCCTGATCAAGCGGGTGCTCAAGGGTGAACAGGCGCCGGCGGAGGCCACCCTGGCACTGACCGAGCAGCTGACCGAGCGTCGCCGCCTGAATCGCATGGCCGAGCGCGACGTCAAGGACTGGCTCTACGTGCGCTACCTGACTCCGGCCGCCAAGGCCCAGGAAGCCTTCGAGGCGGAGGTCATGGCCATCAACCGCGGCGGCATGCGCGTGCGCCTGACAGCCAACGGCGCCACCGCCTTCGTACCCGCGCCGATGATGCACAGCGACCGTGACAAGGTCGTCATCGACGACAAGGAAGGCCGCATCCAGGTGGAAGGCGAAGAGCGCTACAAGCTTGGTGACGTCGTTCGCGTGGAACTGGTCGAGGCCCGCGAGGAGACTCGCTCGCTGGTGGCCCGCCCCGCCATCTGAGCCGCCCCTTTGCTGCTTGCAACACCAGAACGCCTCGACCCAGTGTCGAGGCGTTTTTCTTCCTGCCGGCTTCGCATGATGCTGCCCCTCAGGGCGCGATGCGGCCAGCCTGATACGCGCTATTGGCATGCGAATGGAAGAAGCGCAGCATCTCCTTGGCCGCATCGGGTCCCTTGGGATCGGTGTAGGAGCCGCGAGCATCGCCTCCTGACCAGGCATGGCCGGCACCGTGGATCACCCACTGCTCAAGGTGCGTCCGCCCATTCGCATTCTGATGGCTGGTCCGCGTATAGGCGTAGCCATTGGGGACCTGTCCCCGCTCCACCGTTTTACCGACACTGCCCTCGCGGCCATTTGCCGAGTCGCCAGCTTCACGCGAGGCGGCATACTGAGCGATAACGCGATCCGCATTGCTGGGATGCACCGTGGTGTCGCGATCACCGTGGAATACCACGGCGGGCACTCGCGACTCCCACGAAGACACACGCGCCGACGAAGCCAGGGGACCTGTGCCTCCCTGCATAGCCCCCAATGCATCAGGGAGACTCTGGGCCACGCCGTGAGGCAGCCCGGAGTGCACGCCCACCGCCGCATAGAGGTCCGGATAGGTCATCGCCAGCGTTGTTGCCATGGCGCCACCGGCCGACAGCCCTGCAACATAAACCCGGCTTGCATCGAGCTCATACGTATCGATTACCCGGCGGGTCATGCCTGCAAGGATCGACGGCTCACCCCTCTCGCGCTGCTGGTCTTCGGCCTTGAACCAGTTCCAGCACTTCGAACTGTTGGCAGTCATCGGTTGGGCCGGGTAGAGAACACAAAACTGTTGCTCTTCAGCGAGCCGGTTCATGCTGGTCCCGGCCGCAAAGTCATCGGGATTCTGCGTGCAACCATGCAGCATGACCACCAGCGGTAGTGCCTGGCCGTGATAGCCGCTGGGTAGATACAGCTTGTAATCGCGCGTGCCGGAATGATTGGTAAAGCAACCAGCGGTAAACGCACCAGGCTGTACTGCCTCGTTGGTGCCCCGCGTCTGCTCGGGCTGGGCCATGGAGTCACGCAACTGGCGCCATTTGTCGCGCCATGCAGAAGGCAGCGCGATATCACCGCCCGAAATTTTCCCAGAGGTTGCCTGACGGTTATATTCAAACGCCGAGGATGCCGCCGCTTCCGCTGACGATTCGTCTGCCCGGTGCGATGCCGACTCAGCAGATGCTGGCCTCGACGCCGGTGACTCCTCATCCATGACTTGGCAGGTGCCCTCGAAGGTATTTCCCGCGGAGTAGGACTTAACCGGCACGTCCTCGCCTCTCTTCCTGCACTTCCCGCTCGGCATGGCGCCCTGGAGGATGGCCATGGCCTCATGTAGCTTCCCGGCACGGGTGAGCCGCGTCGCTTCTTCCATTCGTTGCGTCATCGTTGCGTCGATCATCGTCAATGCACCTATTCAGTCATTCAGTGGATTCGATCCGCCAGGGCATCCTTGACCGCCTTGCTGGCATGCAGAGCGCCCAGGACGACCACCGATTCGATGGTGGCGCGGGCAAGCTCCGGTGATACGTCCTCGGCAATGCTGGCCATTCCCAGAACCTGAATCTGCAACGTCTCTCCCGCCGACTGCAGCGCTTCCAGATCCGTGCGGCTGTAATGCTCGAGCCCCAGCACAAAGGCCTTGCGCGTCACGGTTTCCTTGACCACCTCGGCATGAGTCGCCAACTGGTTGCGGATGGCCGTGCGGATCAGGTCCGTACGATTGGAATAGAACCCCTCCTGGACCAGCAGATCGATCTGCCCCAGGTCGATAACCCCGAGGTTGATGGTGATCTTCTCACTGGAGTCGCCGGTCTTGCGGCGCAGTTCATGCACGCTCATACGCTTTACCTCGTTAGTCAAAAGGACAGAGCACTCTATCGAAGCATCCCAGCGGAATCCAGATACCATCCATATGGATGGTATAATAGGCTTATCAAGTGAATAGTCAACGTGCAGGTAAAAAAAAGGGTTCTACGCAGACTGGCGTGAATAGGCCGCAGGCCTCCCGGCGGGGTTGCCAGTGCCGGCGACCATCGCCAACGCTGTGGCCTCCGCCAAGGCGCCTGACGGCGCCAGTCGCGATGCAGAGCCGGGGCGCCGAACCGAGCGCTCCAACAAGGAGCGCCTGCGTCGCTATCGCCGAGGCGTCCTTCCACAATGCAGTCTGTGCAGAGCAGATTCACGCCAAAGTGTGAAGAACCAAAAAAGGACCCGCGTGATAGCGGGCCATGTTGAGCAAACGGGTATGACTCAGAAGCCGCGCTGACGTTTCTCCTCTGCCCAGTCGACGACCGGGCCGCGCAGGCCATGCCCGCCGGCATAGGGGGAAGGTAACGGCGACTGCCAGCCCTCGAGAAGGGCCGGATCGAGGCGGAACACCTCCACGCCAATGGGGTGGCAGGTTGCCAGCGGATCACGCGCGCTCGGGCCCCACAAGTCCACCGACAGGTCGCCGCCTGGGCAACAGGAGAGCGCGCACAACAGATCGATCTCGGCGAACAACTCGAGATAATCACCCTCCTGCGCCGGACACGCCTTCATGAAGTACTGGTCATCGTCGTTGAGCCCGGTGCACTGGAAGACGTTGAGCACGTCGTGGACGTCGAACTCGGTCAGGCCAAACGGCGCCACGGCACGTACCAGGTTGGAATGGCAGTGATGGTCGAAGTCTTCGCCAGTAAGCAACCGGTTGACATACGGGTCGCAGCGGGTGCCCAGCAGGTCATGGATACGCCCACCCTCCTCATCCACGCCACTGCCATCGACACCATAACCGGCCAAAGTGTCGTCGATGATGGTCGCCATGGGACGCAGGTAGGGCAGCGTCGACCAGAGGCGGTCGAAGGTGGAAACATGGGCACGTTGTAGTTGTCGGGTACGCGAGGCCCAGAATCGCTCGCGGGGGTTGTGCAGGCTCCAGAGGTTAAAATCGCCGACCTGGGGCCCCTCCATGGTAGACAGCCGTATCACGTGTCCCGCCGGCACCTTCCACGCCAGGCCATCGCGAATCGGCACGGTCAGCTTCTCGATTTGCTTGCGGCCAACGGGATCGGTCAGGCGGGCATAGAAGCCATGATCAACGTCGAGAATCGAGCCGCGGGTCGCCTGGTAGGCGGCGGGAACCTTGGCCATGCGGGCCTCCTCGTGATGCAGTGTCGGGCAGTCGACTGTAACAGAGCATAACGGATAGCCCGCCCTTTGCACGAACACCTCCTCAATGCAGGCCGCCCAGCCTCCCAGGAGCATTTTCGCCATCAGACTGCTGACCAAACGCAAGCAGGGCGCCCGAAGGCGCCCCGCTTGAGAATGCATCGAACCTTGACCGCTATTACCAGCCGGTCACTTCCTTCAGCGCGTCGCCGATCTCGGCCAGAGAGCGCACGGTGCGCACACCGGCATCTTCCAGGGCGGCAAACTTCTCGTCCGCAGTGCCCTTGCCACCGGAGATGATCGCGCCGGCATGCCCCATACGCTTGCCCGGAGGTGCGGTGACACCGGCAATGTAGGAAACCACCGGCTTGGAGACGTTGGCCTTGATGTAGGCGGCCGCCTCTTCCTCGGCGGTGCCGCCGATCTCGCCGATCATCACGATGGCTTCGGTCTTCGGGTCCTTCTCGAACAACTCGAGGATGTCGATGAAGTTGGAGCCTGGAATCGGGTCGCCGCCGATGCCCACGCAGGTGGACTGGCCGAAGCCGTGATCGGTGGTCTGCTTGACGGCTTCATAGGTCAGGGTACCGGAGCGCGATACGATACCGACGCGGCCAGGCTGGTGGATATGACCCGGCATGATGCCGATCTTGCACTCGCCCGGGGTAATCACGCCGGGGCAGTTGGGGCCGATCAGCCGCACGCCCAGTTCGTCGCATTTCACCTTGACGTCGAGCATGTCCAGCGTCGGGATGCCCTCGGTGATGCAGACGATCAGCTTGATGCCGGCATTGGCGGCTTCCAGGATCGAGTCCTTGCAGAACGGGGCCGGCACGTAGATCACGCTGGCCTCGGCGCCGGTCTTCTCGACCGCTTCCTTGACGGTATTGAACACCGGCAGACCGAGGTGCTCCTGGCCGCCCTTGCCCGGCGTCACGCCACCGACCATCTGGGTACCGTAAGCAAGCGCCTGCTCGGAGTGGAAGGTCCCCTGGCCACCGGTGAAGCCTTGGCAGATGACCTTGGTGTTCTTGTCGATCAGGATGCTCATTACTTTCCCCCCGCCGCGTTGACGACCTGCTGTGCCGCGTCAGTCAGGCTGGTTGCAGCGATGATATTCAGACCGCTGGAGGCCAGTTTCTCGGCACCCAGCTCGGCGTTGTTACCTTCCAGGCGCACCACCACCGGCACGTTGACACCAACCTGCTCGACGGCACCGATGATGCCCTCGGCGATCATGTCGCAGCGCACGATGCCGCCGAAGATGTTGACCAGCACGGCCTTCACCGAATCGTCGGAGAGGATGAGCTTGAAGGCTTCCGCCACACGCTCCTTGGTCGCACCGCCGCCCACATCGAGGAAGTTCGCTGGCTGGCCGCCGTTGAGCTTGATGATGTCCATGGTGCCCATGGCCAGACCAGCGCCGTTGACCATGCAACCGATATTGCCTTCCAAAGCCACGTAGTTGAGGTCCCAGGCGGCGGCCTCGGCTTCGCGCTCGTCTTCCTGAGACGGGTCGCGCATGGCCTGAAGGTCCGGATGACGGTACAGCGCGTTGCTGTCCAGGCCGAGCTTGGCGTCCAGACAGTGCAGGTTGCCTTCGTCGGTGATCACCAGCGGGTTGATCTCGAGCAGTGCCAGATCCTTTTCATGGAACAGGCGTGAGAGGCCCAGGAAGATCTTGGTGAACTGCTTGGTCTGGTCGCCCTTCAGGCCCAGCGCAAAAGCCAACTCACGGGCCTGGTAAGGCTGTGCGCCGACCAGCGGATCGATCTCGACTTTGAGAATCTTCTCGGGCGTTTCTTCTGCCACTTTCTCGATCTCTACACCGCCTTCGGTAGAGGCCATGAAGACCACCCGGCGGGTAGTACGGTCGACAACCGCACCCAGATAGAGCTCATCGGCGATATCGGTGCAGGTCTCAACCAGAATCTTGGCGACCGGCTGACCCTTCTCGTCGGTCTGGAAGGTTACCAGGTTCTTGCCCAGCCATTTTTCGGCGAAGGCCTTGGCCTCCTCCGGGCTCTTGATCAGCTTGACGCCGCCAGCCTTGCCGCGGCCACCTGCGTGGACCTGGGCCTTGACGACCCACATCTCGCCGCCGATCTTCTTGCACGCTTCCGCAGCTTCTTCGGGTGTGTCGACTGCGAAGCCCTTGGACACCGGCAGGCCATAGTCGGCAAACAGCTGCTTGCCTTGATATTCGTGAAGGTTCATCGATTCATGCCATTGGTTGCATGTGACTCGAACGGTAACCACGAAATACCGCCAAATGCGGTCTATCCCGGGTTACCCCGTTCGCACCCGATACATGGCCGGGTACGACGCGCCACCCGAATGGGCGACGCTTGTTGTTGCCTAATTCGCGTAGTTATTGAGCTGCGCTAACTGGCTTACTTGCGCTTCTTGCGGTTGGCCATGTGGATAGCATGCCCTTCCACCGCCAGAGCGGCTTCGTGCACGGCTTCCGACATGGTCGGGTGGGCATAGCAGGTCAGCGCCAGATCCTCGGCGCTGGAGCCAAACTCCAGAGCGATCACGCCCTGGGCGATCATCTCGCCCGCATGCTGACCAACGATATGCATGCCCAGAATCCGATCGGTCTCGGCGTCGGCGATGATCTTGGCCTGACCTTCCGTTGCGTTATTGGCCATGGCTCGACCGCTGGCGGCGAATGGGAAGGAGCCGGTCTTGACCTCGATGCCCTTGGCCTTGGCTTCCTGCTCAGTCAAGCCGACCCAAGCCACCTCAGGGAAGGTGTAGATGACACAGGGGATGGCGTCATAGTTCATCTCAGCCTTGTGACCGGCAATGATGTCGGCAACCATGATGCCCTCTTCTGAGGCCTTGTGAGCCAGCATCTGCCCACGAACGCAGTCGCCGATGGCATAGACGCCCGGTACGCTGGTACGGCACTGGTCGTCCACGTGGATGAAACCACGCTCGTCCAGGCCAACGCCAATGCCATCCGCCACCACGCCTTGGGTATAGGGGCGACGACCGACACAGACGATCAGCTTGTCAAAGGTCATCTCCTGGTCGCCGCCGGCATCGCTGTAGTGCACGACGACTTCCTCACCCTTCACCTCGGAGCCGGTGACCCTGGCACCCAGCTTGATGTCCAGGCCCTGCTTCTTGAGCAGCTTTTGAGTCTCCTTGGCGATGGCGGTATCCACCATCGGCAGGAAACTCTCCATGGCTTCGAGCACCGTGACTTCACTGCCCAGGCGACTCCAAACGCTACCTAGCTCCAAGCCGATAACGCCGGCACCGATCACCCCCAGACGCTTCGGCGCCTCCTGGAATTCCAGTGCACCGGTTGAGTCGACGATCAGACCCTCGGTCAGCGGGGTCGGCGGAATCTCGACGGGCACAGAGCCGGCGGCGATGACGATATTGTCGGCCTCGTAGGTGGCAGTCTTGCCATCCTGATCGGTGACCTCAACCTGCTTCGCGCCGACTACCTTGCCGGTGCCTTCAATGCCGGTCACGCCATTGGCCTTGAACAGCCCGGCGATTCCGCCGGTGAGGTTTTTAACGATCGTGTCCTTCCGTGCCATCATCTTCTTGACGTCCATGCTGACGTCACCGGCCTGGATGCCCATGTCGGCGAAGTCGTGCTTGGCCTCGACGAACTTGTGGGAAGCCTCGAGCAGCGCCTTGGAGGGAATGCAGCCCACGTTGAGGCAGGTACCGCCGAAGACAACCTTGCCTTCCTTGCCGATCCACTTCTCGACGCAGGCTGTCTTCAGCCCCAACTGGGCGGCACGGATGGCGGCCACGTAGCCCCCGGGGCCCGCGCCGATGACGATCACATCAAATTTATCGGCCATGTGGTTTTCCTTGATCGGTTCGCGTTTGAGTCCGTTGAGTCGGGCGTCGCTCAGACATCCAGCAGCAGGCGGGCCGGATCTTCCAGCAGCTCCTTGATGGTGACCAGGAACTGTACCGCGTCCTTGCCATCGATCATGCGGTGATCATAGGAGACTGCCAGATACATCATCGGTCGGATTTCAACCTTGCCATTTACCGCCATGGGGCGTTCCTGAATCTTGTGCATGCCGAGGATGGCGGTCTGTGGCGGGTTGATGATCGGCGTCGACATCAGTGAACCGAAGATGCCTCCGTTGGTGATGGTGAAGGTGCCACCCTGCATTTCGTCGATACCAAGCTTACCGTCACGCGCCCGCTTGCCGAAGTCGACAATGCCCTTCTCGACATCAGCGATCTTCATGCTGTCGGTGTCGCGCAGCACCGGCACCACCAAGCCACGATCAGTGGAAACCGCCACGCCGATATCCTGATAGCCGTGATAGACGATATCGCTGCCATCGATGGAGGCGTTGACGTCCGGGAAGCGCTTGAGCGCCTCGGAAGCCGCCTTGACGAAGAAGCCCATGAATCCCAGCTTGACGTCGTGGGTCTTTACGAAGGTGTCCTTGTACTGGGCTCGCAAGTCCATGATCGCGCCCATGTCCACCTCATTGTAGGTGGTCAGCATGGCGGCAGTTTGCTGTGCCTCGACCAGGCGCTTGGCGATGGTTTTGCGCAGGCGACTCATCGGAACCCGCCTCTCGGGGCGCTCGCCTTCAACGACCGGCGTGGTGGCGGCCTGCTTAGGCGCACTGGCCGGCTTGGCAGCCTTCTTGGCGGAGCCCTCATTGACGGCCTTCTGGACGTCCTCTTTGAGGATGCGGCCGCCTTTGCCGGTGCCGTCGATCTTGCTGACGTCGAGATCATGTTCGGCGACCATCTTGCGAGCCGCCGGGGCGAGTATCTTGTCGCCCACCTTCTCATCGCCGGCACCGTCATCGGAGGAAGCTGCCGGCGTCTTGTCAGCCGCCGTAGCGGCACTGCCCGCACCTTCGGCGAAGATTGCCAGCACCGCCTGCGACTCGACCTGGCTTCCTTCTTCGGCCTTGATTTCGGCGAGCGCGCCATCGGCTGGTGCCACGACCTCGAGCACCACCTTGTCGGTCTCGATATCAGCCAGCACGTCATCGCGCTTGACCGCCTCACCGACCTGCTTGTGCCAGGTGGCCACGGTACCTTCCTGAATCGACTCGGGGAAGGTGGGTGCCTTCACTTGGTGCTGCTTGCCACCACCGGTCGACTTTTCCGCCTTGGCATCGCTATTGGTGGCTGCTTTCTGGTCGGCCTTGGCGTCGGCTTTCTTCTCGCTCTTGTTGCCGCCCTTATTTTCTCCGCCCGAGGCCTTGCCTTCACCGATCCTGCCAAGCACTTGCTCGGACTGGACGGTATCGCCCTCTTCGGCCATTACTTCGCTTAACGTGCCGGCCTCGGGTGCCAGGACCTCGAGCACCACCTTGTCCGTTTCTATCTCGACGATCAGTTCATCGCGCTCGACGCTATCCCCCTGCTTCTTGTGCCAGGCAGCCACGCTGCCTTCGGCAACGGATTCCGGAAAGGTGGGCGCTTTGATCTCGGTAGCCATGTCGTTTCCCTTGTATGTTCTCTCTCGTCCCGGTGGCGTCGCTTAGAGGTTAAAAGCGTCTTCCACCAACTGGCGCTGCTGTTCTGTGTGCACGGACATGTAGCCCGCGGCGGGTGCCGCCGATGCGGGGCGACCAGCGAACATGAGCTCGCCGCCCAGGCCATTCTTGAGCATGTCAGCCACGGCCCGCATATGATGCTGACTCGAGTACCAGGCTCCCTGGTTGAGCGGCTCTTCCTGACACCACACTACCGACTCGAGATTGACATAATCCTTGAGCGCCTCGAAAAGCTCCTCCTTGGGGAAGGGATAGAGCTGCTCGATACGCAGGACCGCCGTATCGTCACGCTGGTTCTCTTCACGCCAAGCCGCCAGGTCGTAGTAGACCTTGCCCGCGCACATGATGACGCGCTTGACCTGTTCGGCATCGAGGTTGCCCTGATCGGGCAGCACCATATGAAAGTGGCCGTTGGCCAGATCATCCAGGCTTGATGTGGCTTCCTTGTGGCGCAGCAGGCTCTTGGGGGTCATCACCACCAGCGGCTTTCTCAGCTTGCGGATTACCTGACGGCGCAGCAGATGGAAGATCTGCGCCGGCGTAGTCGGAACGCAGACCTGCATGTTGTGCTCGGCACACATCTGCAGGAAGCGTTCGAGTCGCGCGGATGAGTGTTCCGGCCCCTGCCCCTCATAGCCATGGGGCAGCAACATGGTCAAGCCACACAGGCGCCCCCACTTGGTTTCGCCGGAGGAGATGAACTGATCGACCACCACCTGGGCGCCATTGAAAAAATCGCCGAACTGCGCTTCCCAGATGACCAGGTCGTTGGGCGCCGTCGTTGCATAGCCATACTCGAACGCCAGCACTGCCTCTTCGGAGAGGAAGGAGTCATGGATAGTGAAGCGCGGCTGGACATCGGACATGTGCTGCAGCGGCACATGCACGCTGCCGTCCTTCTGGTTATGCACTACTGCGTGGCGGTGCGAGAAGGTGCCGCGACCCACATCCTGGCCGGTAATACGTACCGCGTGTCCTTCATCGAGCAGCGTGGCGTAGGCCAGGGTCTCAGCGAAGCCCCAGTTGAGACCCAGCCCACCGGCCTGCATCTTCCGGCGGTCCTCGTAGATCTTGGCCACCTGACGCTGCACCTCGACGCCGTCGGGTATCTCGCACATCCTGGCAGCCAGGCGCTGGAGGCGCTTCATCTCGACACCGGTGTCGGCATGACCGCTCCACTCATGACCCAGGTAAGGCTGCCAGTCGACGAACAGCGAGGTGTTGGGCTGCTGTACCAGGGCGTTGGCCACATGGTTACCGGCCATCAGATCCTCGCGATAGGTCTCGATCATCGCCTTGGCGTCATCCTCGGAGAGCACGCCCTGCTCCACCAGGCGCTGGGCATAGAGGATCCGCGACGAAGGATGCTCCTTGATCTTGCGATACATCATCGGCTGGGTGCCGGAGGGCTCGTCGGCCTCGTTGTGACCGCGGCGGCGATAGCAGACCAAGTCGATGACCACGTCCTTCTTGAACTGCTGTCGGTAATCCAGTGCCACCTGTGTCGCATGCAGCACGGCATCCGGGTCGTCGCCATTGACGTGGAAGATCGGTGCCTGGACCATCTTGGCAATGTCGGTGCAGTACTCGGTGGAGCGCGTGTCCTGCGGATGCGAGGTGGTGAAACCGACTTGGTTGTTGATGACGATATGAATCGTCCCGCCGGTCTTGTAGGCACGGGTCTGGGACATCTGGAACGTCTCCATGACCACGCCTTGGCCGGCGAAGGCCGCATCGCCATGGATGTTGATCGGCAGCACCTTGGTGCCTTCCAGGTCGTCACGACGATCCTGGCGCGCCCGCACCGAGCCTTCGACCACAGGAGACACGATCTCCAGGTGGGAGGGATTGAAGGCCAGCGCCAGGTGGACTTCGCCACCAGGTGTCATCACGTTGGAGCTGAAGCCCTGGTGGTACTTGACGTCACCGGAGCCACGCTCGATGATCTTCTTGCCGTCGAACTCGTCAATCAGCTCGGACGGATTCTTGCCAAGTATATTGACCAGCAGGTTGAGCCGTCCCCGGTGGGCCATGCCGATGACCACTTCCTTGACACCATAGCCACCGCCCCGCTGGATCAGCTCGTCCATCATCGGAATGAAGGCTTCGCCACCTTCCAGGCCAAAGCGCTTGGTGCCTGGGTACTTCGACGCCAAGTAGTTCTCCAGCCCCTCGGCAGCGGTGAGCCGTTCCAGCAGATGCTTGCGTACCTCGTCGCTGTACTTGGGTGACGAACGCACCGATTCGAATCGCTGTTGAAGCCAGCGCTTCTCCTCGGTATCGACGATATGCATGACCTCGCAGCCGATGGAGCGACAGTAGGTCTGCTCCAGCGCCTCGACAATTTCGCGCAGCGGTGCCTTGTCGATTCCCAGAAAGAAGGAGCCGGTCTGGAACTCGGTATCCAGATCGGCCTTGGAGAGCTGATGAAAGGAGAGGTCCAGGTCGGGAACCGGTACTGGGCTTCGCAGGTCAAGCGGGTCGATATCGGCCTTCTGGTGTCCCCGGAAGCGGTAGGCGTTGATCAGTTGAAGGACCTTGACCTGCTTCTTGCCTTCGTCACTGTCGGCGGCGGCGACCGCTGCCGTTCGGCGCGCACGCCCCAGCTGCTCGAACTGATCGCGGATGGGACTGAGCGGGACATCGTAGGTAGCGCCGCCTTCCGCAGTGGGCAGCTGATCGAAGTAGGTTCGCCACTCTTCGGGGACGGAACCTGGGTCGGCGAGGTATTGCTCGTAGAGCGCTTCCACATAGTGAACGTTGCTGCCGCTCACGTGGGAGCTGTTCCACATCAACTCCATTATGCCTTGTTGCATCTCTCGGTCACCCTACACTGATGGGGTGTTGTCGGCGCCGTCACGGGCCAGCCGCGACGGCTTGGCTGGTGCCCTGCCGGAAGGGCGTCTTCCTTACCCGGCACTTCCGGCCGCCAGGCCGGAATCCTTGAATTTCATGGTCAAGAGCCGGCGCCTATGGCACCGGCTCTTGTCCTGCTGCACGGGAAACGACCGCGGCAACTCGCCGCGGGCTGATTCCGGCTGCCATGATAGCAAGCCCTTGGCCACGTTTTAAGTGGCATTCGCGAGCAGCATGTCACGGATCTTGCCGATGGCACGTGTCGGGTTGAGCCCCTTGGGGCACACGGCGACACAGTTCATGATGCCGCGGCAACGGAATACGCTGAACGGATCCTGCAGGTCGGTGAGGCGCGCCTGGGTGGCGGTGTCCCGCGAATCGGCCAGGAAACGATAGGACTGCAGCAGGCCGGCCGGGCCGACGAACTTGTCCGGATTCCACCAGAACGATGGGCAGGAGGTCGAGCAGCAGGCACACAGGATGCACTCGTAGAGCCCGTCCAGCTTGTCGCGCTCTTCCGGCGACTGCAGGCGCTCGATGGCGGGCGCCGGCTCGTCGTTTTGCAGGTACGGCTGGATACGCTCGTACTGCTTGTAGAACAACCCCATGTCGACCGCCAGGTCGCGCACCACGGGCAGGCCGGGCAGCGGCCGCAGCACCAGCTTGTTGTTCTTGACCACATCGGAAAGCGAGGTGATGCAGGCCAGGCCGTTCTTGCCGTTCATGTTCATACCGTCGGAGCCACACACGCCTTCGCGGCAGCTACGGCGATAGGCCAGGGTGGTGTCTTCGGCCTTGAGCATCTCGAGAATATTCAAGACCATCAGGTCGCGACCCTGGGTGTCCACCCGATACTCCTGCATGTAGGGTGCGGAGTCGGTTTCCGGATTGTAGCGGTAAATGGATACCTGAAGCATGGACATCGTGACTCCCCCTTAATAGGTGCGGATTTTGGGCTCGAAGGTGTCAAGGGTCTTCGGCTTGAAGTTGACGTCGCGCTTGCCCACCTTCTTTTCAAGCGGGAAGTACATGGAGTGCTTCAGCCAGTTGACATCGTCGCGATCCGGATAGTCGTAGCGAGAGTGCGCACCACGGCTCTCCTTGCGCTCCAGTGCGGCAATGGCGGTGGCTTCCGCTACTTCCATCAGGTTGTCCAGCTCCAGGGCCTCTATACGCGCCGTGTTGAAAGCGCCGGACTTGTCGACCAGGTGCGCTTCGGCGATGCGACCGCGCAGCTCGGCGAGCTTCTTGACGCCCTCTTGCATGTTGTCTTCCTGGCGGAACACGCCGAAGGCATTCTGCATGATGCTCTGCAGCTCGACCTTGAGGTCGGCAACCGACTCGCCGCCACTGGACTCATTCCAGCGGTTGATGCGCTTCATGGCGCTTTCGATGTCGGACTCGCTGGCGTCGAGATACTCGATACCTTCATTGAGCGCGCTCTCGATGAACATGCCGGCAGCACGGCCGAACACCACCAGGTCGAGCAGCGAGTTGCCACCCAGGCGGTTGGCGCCGTGTACCGAGACGCAGGCCGCCTCGCCGCAGGCGAACAGACCGCCCACGATCTGGTCGTTGCCGTCGGCATCCTGCATGATTGCCTGACCGTGAACGTTGGTGGGTATGCCACCCATCATGTAGTGGCAGGTCGGCACCACCGGAATCGGCGCCTTGGTCGGATCGGCATGGGCGAAGATCTTGGAGAGTTCGCTGATGCCTGGCAGGCGCTTGTTGAGTACCTCTTCGCCGAGGTGGTCCAGCTTGAGATAGACGTGATCGCCATTCTCGCCGCAGCCACGGCCCTCGAGTATCTCCATGACCATGGAGCGGGCTACCACGTCACGACCGGCCAGGTCCTTGGCGTTGGGTGCATAGCGCTCCATGAAGCGCTCACCATCCTTGTTGACCAGGTAGCCACCCTCGCCGCGGCAGCCTTCGGTGACCAGCACCCCGGCGCCATAGATGCCGGTGGGGTGGAACTGCCACATCTCCATGTCCTGCATGGGGAAGCCGGCACGCAGCGCCATGCCGATGCCATCGCCGGTATTGATCAGGGCGTTGGTGGTGGAGGCGTAGATACGCCCAGCGCCGCCGGTGGCCAACACAGTGGCCTTGGACTTGACGTGCACCACTTCGCCGGTCTCGATGCACATGGCGATACAGCCCACCACGTCGCCATCGGCATTCTTGACCAGGTCGACGGCAAACCACTCGTTTAGGAAGGTGGTGTTGTTCTTCAGGTTATTCTGATACAAGGTGTGCAGCAGGGCGTGGCCGGTACGGTCGGCCGCAGCACAGGTGCGCGCCGCCTGGCCACCCTCGCCGAAATTCTTGGACTGGCCACCAAATGGGCGCTGATAGATTCGACCATTCTCGAAGCGTGAAAACGGCAGACCCATGTGCTCGAGCTCGAAGACCGCCTTGGGGCCCTCGGAGCACATGTACTCGGCGGCGTCCTGGTCGGTGATGTAATCACCGCCCTTGACCGTGTCGTACATGTGCCAACGCCAATCATCGTTGGGGTCGGCAGAAGCGATAGCACAGGTGATGCCACCCTGGGCGGAAACAGTATGTGAACGGGTCGGGAAGACCTTGGACAGCACGGCTGTTTTCTTGCCGGACTTGGCCAGCTCGAGGGCGGCCCGCATGCCGGCGCCGCCGCCGCCGATGATAATGGCGTCAAATGTCAGACTACGCATGGTTGACATGAATCAGGCTCCCCACAGAACTAGAATGCCCCAGACCAGGAACACGAAGATGGCCAGGATGATGACGAGCTGGGTGCCGACACGGGCTCCCGTCGACTTCATGTAATCGGTGGTCACTGTCCACAGGCCGACCCAGGCGTGAGCGGCAAGAGAGATAAAGGCCAGCAGTGAAAAGATGCGCATCCAAGCCTGGGCGAACAAGCCGCTCCAGGTGTAGTAGTCGAGTCCTGGGTTGAACAGCAGGTAGCCGACGATGAACAGTGTATAAAGCGCCAGGATGACCGCCGACACACGCTGGATAAGCCAGTCGGACAGGCCACTGCGGCCCAGATTGGTGATATTGGTTACCATACCCAGACTCCCGCCAGAATGATCAGAACGGCACTCACCACTACGGTGATCTGTGCCTTCTTGATGCCCCCCTCCAGGGTCACTCCGAAATCGGCATCCATTAGCATGTGCTTGATGCCAGCCACGAAGTGGAAGGCCAAGGCCGACAGCAGACCCCAGGCCACCAGTTTCGCCAGGACATTGTTGGCCAGAGTGTCACTGACGGCGACGAAGCCAGCCGGGGACGACAGCGACTTGTCGAGCGCCCAGAAGGCGAAGATCAGACCGATGAAAAGGATGACGCCGGTGATCCGGTGGGCGATCGACGTCAAAGCGGGAAGTGGAAACTCTATCGTGGTGAGGTCGAGGTTGACGGGTCGTTTGCTATTCACGGCTCTATACACACTCTCTTGGCTCGCTCCTGGCCGATCTGGCTTGGCAGGAATACGGGCGGTGGTTTGAGGTAGGGGGCTCGCCGTTGCCGGGACGGGCATGACAACGAGTACCTGCCAGTCGCGCGCAGTGGATTATAGGGATATGAACCCCTAGTGACAAATGAACACCCACCGAACTCGACCATGGTTCAAGCTCATGGGTTGTGCCCGACGAGATGGCAGCGTGCCAACCAGCCGCCCCGAGCCGCATTCATGATGCATAGCATCAATTGTTGTACAGAATACGATACACAACAATGGTTATGTACAATATAGGGATCACTTAAGGCGGATTGACAATCCCAGGAACGCTTCTATAGTGGGCGAACCTTTTTCGCGGCCCAGCATAAGAAAACACTGTTTGCGAAATAACGACTTAACGCTTCAATTCGACTTTGAGAGGAGGCCTATATGGCTGACAGGAAAGCGACACTGACAGTAGACGGTCTGGATAAACCCGTCGACCTGCCGATCTACTCGGGCACCCTGGGGCCTGACGTGGTCGATGTGCGCGGCCTCGGCGCAGAAGGCCTGTTCACCTATGACCCGGGCTTCATGGCCACCTCCTCGTGCCAGTCGGCCATCACCTATATCGATGGTGGCGAAGGCGTTCTACTCCACCGCGGCTACCCCATCGAGCAGTTGGCCAAGGAATCCAATTTTGTCGAGATGTGCTACCTGCTGATGTTCGGCGAACTGCCCGACGATGCGCAATACGCTGATTTCGAGAAGCGCATCAGCAACCACACCATGGTCCACGACCAGATCAACAATTTCTTCAAGGGATTTCGCCGCGACGCGCATCCGATGTCAATCTTGTGTGGCGTAGTCGGTGGCCTGGCGGCTTTTTATCATGATCATATGGACATCACCAAGGCCGAGGATCGTGAGATCAGCGCCGTCCGCCTGATCGCCAAGATGCCTACCATCGCCGCAATGTCCTACAAGTACAACGTCGGCCAACCATTCAATTACCCGCGCAACGACCTGAACTATGCAGAGAACTTCCTCTACATGATGTTCAGCAACCCTTGCGAGGAGTACACGATCAACCCGGTGTTCGCCAAGGCGATGGATCGTATCTTCATGCTCCACGCCGACCACGAGCAGAACGCCTCCACTTCCACGGTACGCCTGGCCGGCTCCACCGGCGCCAATCCCTTCGCCTGCATCAGTGCCGGTATCGCTGCGCTCTGGGGTCCGGCTCACGGTGGCGCCAACGAGGCGGTACTGACCATGCTCGACGAGATCGGCGACGACTCCGAGGAAAACATCCAGCGCTTCGTCGACAAGGCCAAGGACAAGGATGACCCCTTCCGTTTGATGGGCTTCGGCCACCGCGTCTATCGTAACTTCGACCCACGCGCCAAGGTCATGAAGGAGACCTGTGACGAGGTGTTGCTCGAGTTGGGCATGGCCGATGACCCACAGCTCAAGATTGCCAAGCGCCTGGAGCAAATCGCCCTCGAGGACGAATACTTCATCGAGCGCAAGCTCTACCCCAATGTTGACTTCTATTCCGGCATCATCCTCAAGGCAATGGGCATTCCAACCAACATGTTCACGGTGATCTTTGCCGTGTCGCGCACCATTGGCTGGATCTCCCACTGGCACGAGATGATCACCGGAGACTACAAGATCGGCCGTCCACGCCAGCTCTATATCGGCCATCCTCAACGCAACTATCCGGTCAAGTAATCTATCCTGTCATTACCCGACAGGAAGCGGCCCCAGGCCGCTCGGTACCGAAAGGCCGCCCAACGGGGCGGCCTTTTGCGTAGCTGATCCTGATACAGCTGGAACTCATCACTCTTAGCACCCTCGCCATCATCAAGAAGGAATCATCAATGAGCCATACTATCTCGACTGTCGCCTTCATCGGCTTGGGCGTGATGGGCTATCCCATGGCTGGCCACCTCGCCAGGCAAGGTCTGACGGTGCGTGTCTACAATCGGACCAGCGCCACGGCTGAAGCCTGGGTCGACGAATATGGCGGCAGCCATCACTCAACCGCCCAGGAAGCCGCCCAGGGGGCCGATATGGTGCTGGTGTGCGTGGGTAACGACGATGACGTGCGCCAGGTCACAACCGGCTCACAGGGCGTCCTGCAGGGCATGGCCGCCGGCAGCCTGCTGATCGACCATACCACCGCCTCATCCGACCTGGCCGAAGAGCTCGCCGCCGCCTGTCACGAGCAAGGCATCGGCTTTATCGATGCTCCTGTATCAGGCGGCCAGCAGGGCGCAATCAACGGCGCCCTGACCATCATGTGCGGCGGCGAAAAAAGCGAGTTCTCCCGGGCCGAGCCCACCCTCGCCCATTACGCCCGCGCCGTCAGCCTGATGGGGCCTGCCGGCTGTGGCCAACTGACCAAGATGGTCAACCAGATCTGCATTGCCGGCCTGGTGCAAGGCCTTGCCGAAGGTCTTCACTTCGCCGAGCAGGCCGGGCTCGACCAGCAGCGCGTCATCGATGTGATCGCCAAGGGGGCGGCCGGGTCCTGGCAGATGGAAAATCGCCACAGGACCATGATCGAGGATGAGTATGAGCACGGCTTCGCGGTGAACTGGATGCGCAAGGACCTGGGAATATGCCTGGAGCAGGCCCGCCGGCTTCAAGCTCGCTTGCCGGTGACCGCACTGGTGGACCAATTCTATGGTGATGTTCAAGTCATGGGAGGCGGCCGCTGGGATACTTCGTCGCTGCTTCGTCGCCTGCGCTTACCCAGGCGCGACTGAACCGACTCGGGCTCGGTCCCGGACGTGACGCCCGAGACCGTGCCCTACTCTACAAGTATGAAGAAACTGAAACCCGGCGCTTGACAAAACTCACTCATCAGGCACGAAACGCCGTCTTCCTCCGCCTCGGAACGTTTTCCACACATTCTGTGGATAACCCTGTTCACAACCACCATAAAACGCCATCGAATCGGCATGACCACAGGGTTGCCGTTAGATTGATCATTTTTTGACCAATTATAAGACGTTGAAATAAAAGGCTTTTAGTAGAAACATCTGGGATACGGAGGGATAAGAAAACTACACACAGGTGCACGTCGACAGACTTGCACGAGTGGACAAGTCAAGCCCTAAATAGCCAAAAACCGGCGCTTCAATGCACTTTACACGCAAGCAGAAGCCGTCACCGACCAAAGGGGGCAGGACAACAAAAAAGACGCACCAGGCGTCTCGGAGATCTCGACTGCAGAATACTGACTTGTAGAATGAAGTGGCGTCCCATAGGGGGTTCGAACCCCTGTTCCCGCCGTGAAAGGGCGGTGTCCTGGACCACTAGACGAATGGGACGCAACGCCGCACACGAGCAAAGGATTGGTGGAGCCTAGCGGGATCGAACCGCTGACCTCGACACTGCCAGTGTCGCGCTCTCCCAGCTGAGCTAAGGCCCCATACGTCTCGTGAAGACGAGGCGTATAGTACTGATTAATCTCGACTTCGTCAACAAGAAAAACACCAATTACCTGCTGCACTCGCGCACTTTGTGAAAACCTGGCCGCCGGCGGTGCCGGTGCACCGGCCCGGTCGTCTCCTCATGTAGCAGGCTACACTCCGGGAGCTGCGCTCCGGCGGCGACCAGCCTATCTTCGCTCGCAACGGTATTATGGCGCTTTCCCGTCCTTTTATTACAGTTCGCGGTACTCCTTCTCGAAGCGCTTGGCCTGCTTCTTGGAGACCCCTCCTAGCACCTCGATAGCGTGACGCAGCCGCGCCCGCGTCATGTCAGAGCCTAGTATGCCCATGGCATCCATAACCGAAGTGCTCGCTGCCGAACCGGTAATGGCGATGAAGACCGGCGCCAGTAAATCCTTCATCTTCAGATCGAAATAGGCCGCCAGCGACTTGACCTCGCCGAGCAACACCTCCTTGTGCCAGGCCGGCACGACTTCAAAGCGCCAAACCAGGAACTGCAGCAGCTTGATCAGTTCCTCCCGTCCCAGTTTGACGCTGTCGAAACTGCCCTCCTCGATCTCCGGAAGGCCGGAGAAGAAGTGGCCGGCCAAAGGCGCGACCTGGGAGAGCGTTTCCACTCGTGTGCGTACCTGGGGCAGGATCCGGCCAACGTACTCGTCGTTAAACGCCCACTCCATCAAGGCCTTGAGGAACGCCGTGTCATCTAGGTCCTCACGAATATAGAGACCGTTGAGCCAGGTCAGTTTCTCGAGATCGAAGACTGGTCCGCCAAGCGAGACACGCTGGATATCGAAATGAGCCATCATCTCGTCAAGACGGAACTTCTCTCGCTCGTCGGGCATCGACCAGCCCATGCGGCCCAGGTAGTTGGTGACCGCCTGAGGCAGGAAGCCCATCCTGCGGTAGTAATTGATCGAGGTGGGGTTCTTGCGCTTGGAGAGCTTCGACTTGTCGGGGTTGCGCAGCAGCGGCATATGGCAAAGCACCGGCATCTGCCAACCGAAATACTCATAGAGCAATTGATGCTTGGGGGCCGAGTTGATCCACTCTTCGCCGCGCAGCACATGAGTGATGCCCATCAGGTGGTCATCCACCACATTGGCCAGGTGGTATGTAGGCATGCCATCGGACTTGAGCAGAATCTGCGCGTCAACCTGTGCCCAATCGACTTCAATGGTGTCACGCAGCATGTCCTGTATGAGACAGGTTCCTGTGGTGGGCACATTCATGCGCACTACGTGGGGCCACCCTTCTCGCTCGCGGAGCGCCTGCTCATCGCCGGGCAAGGCCAGGTCGGCAGGCTTCAATGCCAGGTGCATGCCGGCCGTCTTGCGAGCCAAACGCAACTCATCCAGCTCCTCGCTGGTACGGTAGCACTTGAAGGCATGGCCGGCGGCAACCAGTTGCCGGGCGTATTCGGCGTAGATATCTCCCCGCTCGCTTTGACGGTAAGGGCCATGAGGGCCGCCCACATCCGGCCCCTCGTCCCATTCCAATCCCAGCCAGCGCAGCGAATCGAGGATCATCTGCTCAGATTCAGGGGTGGAACGAACTCGGTCGGTATCCTCGATGCGCAAGATGAACTGCCCGCCATGCTGGCGCGCGAAGCAGAGATTGAACAAGGCGATGTAGGCGGTGCCCACATGAGGATCACCGGTAGGTGACGGGGCAATGCGAGTACGTACGGTCATGTCGTCCTTATCCGTTGAGGAATTAGCATGGCGCCATTATACGCACCTGCCTAGTCACGGGCAGCCGACCACGAATGCTTTCTCACAACCTACGCGCTTCGACCGCCCCTGAATCCTTTTCCCTCGCGGCACGCAAGGCAGTTCCTTACAATAAAAAAGCATATTAAAACAATACATTATCATATACATACAAAGAATACTGAAGCTTGCTGCACACAATATGCAGGTGACTTCAGCTCCATACAGCTAGTGAAGCCATTTAATGCTGAGCCACGACGTCTTATTATCGTTGAAGCATTAAATTTGCACAGTTATTTCAGATCATCGACTATCCCTTTCTTTTATTCATCGTTGGCAGGAATGAAGAGATGCATGCATTGGGCCCACGCATCAAGCAGCTTCGGCAAGAAGCAAGCCTCAACAAGGCAGCACTGGCAAGGAAAGTCGGCGTTTCCGATGTCACAATTTCCTACTGGGAGTCCGGCGCCATCAAGCAAATCGGCCACGAACGACTAGTCTCCCTGGCCGATGCCCTGGGCTGCCCCTTGCGCCGCCTGCTCGAGGATGAAAGTGTCGACGCGCCACTTACACCGCTCTATCTGCGTAGCCAACCGCCAGCTCCCTGGCATGACCCCAATGCCAACCGTATCGCGCTTCCCGAAGGCTTTCTGGCGGGTGCCAACTGGCGGGGAGAATGCTTTTTGGTAACGCCGGCCCCCGGCGAGCGTTTCGACTACCTGGCCACGGGCGACTTGGCCGCCTTTGGTCCAATCGGCACCTACGACCAAGCCGGCCGCTACTTGATAGAAGGCGATATAGGCCTGTTCATAGGACAGCTGGAGCGTGGACACAGTGGAGAGTTGCTCTACACCAGCGAGAAAGTAGCAGCGGCCCAGGCCAGGCCACTACAGAAAAACGATCGCCCGGTCGGCAGGCTCTTGGCACGCTGGCGCCAGGAGGGGTGCTGAGCATCCAGGACCTCAATCAACACCCAGCACCACCACCTCATCGGTGGTCCGGCGCGGTTCATTGCCAATCAGATAGCGCCGTGAATAACTCGCCACTTGCCCCAAGCCGTGCCGCGAGCTTCTCACCAACGGGCCAGTTAGATGCTCGCCCTGCCCTCCGATTCGCTCCTGTATCGCCTGGGGCTGCACGCTGGCCTCAGGCAAATTGACGGTAATAGTATAGCCACCATCCGGCAATCCGCTTCCCGGTCCGAATGGCCCCGCTTCAAAACGGCTGCCCTGGACTTCGGTGCGCGACTGCCAACGCACGCCGCTCAACTCACGCTCCACCACAATCAAAAGACGCGCTCCTTCTGGCAAATTGGTTTCTCCTTCGACCATCAGCCGCCGGTCGTTACGCAACGTCGCAGCGACATCAAAATCCACCGCCAACGGCTCCGCTTCCGGCACCTCCTCGGCAGGTTCCGCACGCCGCTCGTCGGTCGCGAGAACTTCCGGCGCGTCATTCGACACCTCTTCTTCCGGCCCGGTGTGTTCCGGCCCAGTGTCGTTACCGCAGCCGGACAGCGCCAGCAAAGCCACCAATCCGACGCAGGACAGTCGACGCCGTACCTTCATGAACCCCTCCAGACCGAACAGTGATCTTCTAGACTACCATCGGCCTGTACGGTTCGTCCCAACGACGATATAAATTGACTCGCACCCGGTACTGGCCTGCTCCAAGCGCGTCCTGTGCACCTAGCGGTGACTTTATTCCCGCCCACCCCACCGTAGGGCCTCAAGCGCATGCCAGGTGTAGGCGACGCCATCATCGGGCTGCCGTTATGCAACAACCTTCTAACAGATCGTGCGGGAGAGAAAACGCCTTGCAACTTCCAGTACAATGGCCCGCCAACTCTGGTGAAGCACTTTCAGGAGATGCGACCTTGGAACTCATCTGGTGGCTGGCCTACGTTGCGCTGGGCGGCACGGTCGGCATCATGGCCGGCCTGCTCGGCATCGGTGGCGGCGGTATCATGGTGCCAATTCTAACCTCACTGTTTGTGCTGCAAGGAGTACCCCACGAGCACCTCGCCCATCTGGCCCTGGGCACCGCCATGGCTGCCATAATTCCCGCCTCCATCGCCAGCCTGCTATCCCACCATCGCCACGGTGCCGTGCACTGGAAAACCGTACGCTTCATTACCCCGGGCATACTGGCCGGCACCTTCATGGCGACCTTCATCGCCGCCCTGATGCCGACCCGCGGCCTGGCCATATTCTTCGCCTGCTTCATGGTGCTGATGTCGCTTCAGATGCTGGCCAACCTGAAGCCCAAGCCGAACCGCAGCCTGCCCGGGCCAGTCGGGCTAAGTGGAGCTGGCCTCGGCATTGGCGGTATTTCGGCGCTGGTGGCCATTGGCGGTGGCTCACTGACGGTGCCATTTCTGACCTGGTGCAACGTCAAGTTGCCCCGCGCCATCGGCACCTCGGCGGCCGTGGGTCTACCCATCGCCGTGGCGGGAGCGCTGGGCTACATCCTCAATGGCCGGGCTACGCCGGGCCTACCGGATGCCGCCCTGGGTTACGTCTACCTGCCCGCCCTGCTACTGATGGCGCCGTTCAGCATCCTCACTGCCCCTATCGGCGCCAGGCTGGCCCACCGGCTGCCCGTCGCCCTGCTTAAGCGAGTCTTCGCCGTGATGCTGATGGGGCTGGCGCTGCAGATGGTGTATGCGGTGTTCACTGCATGAGGCTTCCTCGGCGATGGTTAGTGTCTGAGATGGTCAAGGATTGACCAGGATTGATAGACTACGCCCCTTCCTCCGCCCTACCCAGTGATGCCGATGCCTGAGCTCGACCGCACCTTTTCTGTCGCGCCCATGATGGACTGGACGACATGCCCCGAGATGACAGGCTTTACGGGGCGCCTCGCACGGTAATGGTGCACTGCCTGTTAACTGGCCGATCTTTCAGGCTTTCAGGTAATGATCTTTCTTGCATAGTTCCTTGCATAGTTCCTTGCATAGTTCCTTGCATAGTTCCTTGATGAACTCGCCCTCCAGCAAGAATCCTGACCCTACCCATTGACAACAAAAGCTAGAGCCCTTGGTTGCATCGCGGCATACGCACCATGTTAAGACTAAAAAACTTTCAACCTATTGTTTTTGAATGCTTTTCAAAAGATTATTTGTACAATGTACTAATTTTCAAATTTTTAGTAGAATTTATACAGCCATCATTTCCAGCCAGCCAATCAAGGTGAGCAAATGAAAATTCCCTTAACCCCCCCAGATCACATGGAAATAATGCTCAAGTTAATAGAAGGCAAAAATCATCAAAGATATATATATATCTTGCAAAAAAACATTGGACCGCTGCATAAGGATGATGAATATATTCACTGGGACAAGCTAAGGCATATTACTCCACCTTCAGACCTTAGCCATGAAGAGTACTGGCTTGCATTAAAGTCGGCAAGGAGTAGCCAGTATCGCCACACCCATTTGAAAGATAAGCATGACCAGCCGTTTAAATATATAATAACTGACAAACTTTTAAAAGAGCTTCTTTGGATCGAAAAAAACTCTTCTGGCTCGATTCTCATGGAGAATGAGGACGCAAACTCAAGAATTGGCAAAAGCTATATTTACAACTCTTTGATTGAGGAGGCAATCAGCTCTAGCCAGCTGGAGGGGGCCTCTACAACGAGGAGAGTTGCAAAAGAAATGATTCAGAAGAACAGGAAGCCTAAAGACAAACATGAAAAAATGATTTTTAACAATTATTATGCAATGAATTTTATAAAAGAAATCGAAAATGAGGATCTTACTCCGCCCATAATTTTTGAATTACACAGAATGTTAACCGACGGCACCTTCGATCCCCAAGATGAGGGAAACGAAGGTAAGCTCAGGAAAGCAAGTGATGACATCTGTGTCTTCGCGCCGGATGATACGCTGCTGCACATACCGCCTAGTGCAAAAACATTAGAAAATAGACTGCAAGAAATATGCAACTTTGCAAATTCGGAAAATGACAGCAACTGCCCTCCAGTAATAAAAGCAATAATATTGCATTTTATGATTGGATATGATCATCCTTTTGTAGATGGTAATGGAAGAACTGCTAGAGCACTTTTTTATTGGTACCTTGCCAAAAATAAATACTGGCTTATTGAGTATATTTCAATATCAAGAATATTAAAAAGATCACTGGCTCGCTATATAAAATCATATCTATACACAGAAACAGATGATGCCGACCTTACATACTTCATCGACCATCAGATGAAAGTAATACAAATGAGCATACAAGAGCTTCACGACTACCTAAGAGAGAAAAACAAACAGATCCAAGATACAAAAGAACTATTACGCAGCACCAATCTAGTTGACAAACTAAACTACCGGCAAATTCAATTAATTGAAAGAGCATTAAAGAACCCCGGTGAAGAATATACAATTAATCAGCACAAAAAAGAATATGAAATATCTTACCAAACAGCCAGGACAGATCTTTTGAAACTGTCAGACAAACTTGAACTTCTGAGAAAAAGAAAAGACAGAAAAAAAGATGTTTTTAGCGTCCCGAATGACTTGGCTTTTCGTATTCAATCGCATGGAAAATAGATTTTATTATGGTTGTGTGATCTTACCCAGTTCCAGTGGACTTCGAGGCCCGAATGATCGCTTGGATCGGTGTCCACAATTGCTGGGCAAGATCAGTCAAGGATTGACCAAGGCTGATATACTATGCCCCTTCTTCCACCCGACCCAGTGATGACGATGCCTGAGCTCGACCGCACCTTTTCTGTTGCCCCCATGATGGACTGGACTACCCGGGACCAGAGAGCGTTCGCGCGCACGCTGACTCGGCACGCCCTGCTGTATACCGAGATGGTGACCACTGGCGCCATCCTCCACGGCAGCCCGCGGGAGCGCTTCCTCGGTTACGACGGCGTGGAGCATCCCCTGGCACTGCAGCTGGGTGGCAGCGATGCCGGCGAGCTGGCCGAGTGTGCGGCCATCGCCGAGGCGTGGGGCTACGACGAGGTGAACCTCAACGTGGGCTGCCCCAGCGACAGGGTGCAGAACAACCTGATCGGCGCCTGCTTGATGGCGCATCCGGAGAAGGTGGCGGCGGCGGTACGTGCGATGCACGAGGCGGTCTCGATTCCGGTGACGGTCAAGTGCCGCATCGGTATCGACGATCAGGACGAGGATGCCGACCTCGAGCGTTTCATCACCCAGGTCGCGGATGCCGGCTGCGAAGTGTTTTTCGTGCACGCGCGCAAGGCGTGGCTACAGGGGCTCTCGCCCAAGCAAAACCGTGACGTGCCACCGCTCAACTATCCGCGAGTGCACCGCCTCAAGGCGAGTCGGCCAGAGCTGCACATCGGTATCAACGGCGGGATCAAGAGCCTGAACGAGTGCCGCGAGCAACTGCAGCACGTGGACAGCGTGATGGTCGGCCGCGAGGCCTATCAAAACCCTTGGCTGCTGGCCGGCGTGGACCAGGCGTTCTACGGCGTGGCGGGGCCGGCAACCAGCCGCCATGCCGCCGCCCGGGCCTTCCGTCCCTATATCGACCGGCGCCTCGATGAGGGTGCCAAGCTCAATCACATCACACGCCACCTGCTGGGCCTGTTCCAGGGCCAGCCGGGCGGGCGCCGCTTCCGCCGGCACCTTTCCGAGAACGGCCACTTGGACGGCGCCTGCCTGAGGGTCTTTGACGACGCCCTCAGCCTGGTGCCAGAGACAGCCCCAGCGTCAGAGACTGCCTGAGACGTTCAGTAGAGCGAATCGGGGGGAGGCTCAAGGCTGGACTGAAAACCCTCCACGGCATTTTCGGCCTCTTCGATCTCATCGAAACGAGCAATGTGGAACAGCGCTTCGCCTTCGTTGGCCAGTGGCAGACGACTCATGCCGATGACGATGCCATCAGCCATGGACATGATGGCTTCTTCGGCGTTACCGAAGGGATCGGCCACCTTACCCAGCACTTCTCCCTTCGCCACCCGAGCTCCGAGGCGTACCTTGGGCCGCAGGATGCCGTCGATGGGTGCCCGAGCCCAGCTTGAGCCATTGGCCAGCTCGGCCGCAGGCGGAAGCCGACGCCGATGCTCACCGGTGAGCATGCCCAGCCGCCGCATGACCCGCAGCACCCCGCGCACACCCGGGGTAATTGCCCACTCGTCGAATCTTAGCGCCTCCCCGGCCTCATACGTCAGCACGGGAATCCCGCGGTTCTGGGCATAGTGGCGCAGGCTGCCTTCGCGCAGCTCGGCGTTGAGAATCACCGGGGCCCCGAAGGCGTTGGCCATGCGCTCGGTCTCGCTGCCGGGGCTGAGCTGGGCGCGAATCTGCGGCAGGTTGGTACGGTGAATGGCGCCGGTGTGCAGGTCGATGATGTGGGTGGCATGGTCGACGATCTGCTCGCGAAACAGCGCCGCGACACGACCTCCCAGCGAGCCCGATTCACTGCCGGGGAAACAGCGGTTGAGGTCACGGCGGTCCGGCAAGTAGCGCGTGTGCTGCATGAAGCCAAACACGTTGACGATCGGCACCGCCACCAGGGTACCGCGCAGCCCCTGAATCTGTTTCGAGCGAAGCAGCCGGCGCACGATCTCGACGCCATTGATCTCATCGCCGTGAATCCCGCCACATACCAGCAATATTGGCCCCTGCTGACGACCGTGAACCAC
Organism: Halomonas sp. DQ26W; assembly: GCF_003339685.1. Taxonomy (GTDB): domain Bacteria; phylum Pseudomonadota; class Gammaproteobacteria; order Pseudomonadales; family Halomonadaceae; genus Halomonas. Next base: position 56,970 of record NZ_QPKI01000005.1, read on the forward strand.
TTCCACGGGAATGTGCAGCGGTGCATGCGTGTAGAGACGTGCCACCGGCACATCGATCTGGATTCGGTTTCCCGGCATCACCTTGATGCCAGCGAGTTCGAAGGGGGCGCGAGCCATGATGCGGCTTCCTGTAATAGAACAGTGTTTACTCTCTTATACCGCGATGCCAGCAAAATGACGAGGATGGATCCCAAACCACATCCATACAGAGTTGAATGTAAAAAAGGCATCGCTCAGGTAGAATAGCGACCACGCCACGCCCGAGGAGAGACGCACCCCATCATGGCCCGACGCACCAAGGCGGAAGCCGCTGCCACCCGTGAAGCCCTGCTCGATGCCGCCGAGGATATCTTCCTCGAACGTGGCGTTGCTCGCACCTCACTGGAGCAGATTGCACGCCAGGCCGGCATGACCCGCGGCGCGGTGTACTGGCATTTCCGCAACAAGGCCGACCTGTTCCGCGCCATGCTCGATCGGGTTCGCATGCCTTTTCAGGAACTAATTGACGAAATCGACGATCCGGCCCTCGACGATGCGCCACTGGAAGCGATTCGCCTGGCCTGCCGCCAGGGTTTAACACGACTCGAGCAGCCCCGCTATCGCCGGGTCCATGCCATCTTGATCCACCACTGCGAAGTATTCGGCGAGATCGACCCCCTGGCCATGCAGAACGAGATTGCCTCGGAATCCTGTGGCGCGCTCATCGAATACTTCACGGTCGCCTGCGAGTATCGTCTGCTGCGCCCCGACATCACCCCGGAACTGGCAGCGAGACTGCTGCAGTCAAGCCTGGGTGGGCTTTTTCACGACTGGCTGCGCAACCACGAACACTTCTCGATCCGCGAACGTGGCATGGAACTGGTCGATACGCTGCTGAAACTGCTCGCGCGCGAACGCTGACCTTGGCACGATGACATTGCCAGAACGGTAGGCAAGGACGTGAAACTGCTCGCGCGCGAACGCTGACCTTGGCGGCGCTGGGCCGACAACGTACTGGCCCCCTACAGGATCCGGCACGCTACCTTTCACGCCTTAGCAGCTTTCAGGCCCCGGCTTCCCAACCGCCATCCAGACCGGAGCGAAGCAGTGAGCGGTTACGCATGGGTCGGCTCCTCGTCTTGACGGCTCGCCTTGCGATCGCTACGCCAGGTGGCCAGGTCTTCCAGCAGCTTGTAGGCCAGCGGCACGAATATCAGGGCCAGGGAGCTTGCCATCAGCATGCCCCCTACCACCACGGTGCCGATTTCCTGTCGGCTGGCGGCCCCCGCCCCGGTGGCGAAGACCAGTGGCAGCGAGCCGATAATGAAGGTCAAGGCGGTCATCAGGATCGCGCGAAAACGCTGCTGGGCCGCGGCCAGGGCCGCATCGGTCGAGCTCATCCCGGCACGCCGGTTCTGGGCGGCAAACTCAACGATAAGGATGGCGTTCTTGGCGGCCAGGCCGATCAGCACCAGCAGGCCGACCTGGAAATAGATGTCGTTGGGAAAGCCACGCAGCATTGCCGCCAGTGCCGCCCCCAGCACCCCGAAGGGCACCGCCGTCACCACCGCCAGCGGCAGGCTCAGACGCTCGTACTGGGCTGCCAGGATCAGCAGCACCATGATCATGCCGAGGCCAAAGGCCAATCCGCCGGCACCTGCTGCATCATCGAGCTGGAAAGCCTCACCGATCCAACCCAGTTGAGTGTTGGCATCAGTTAGCACCTGGGCCGCCACCTCATCCATGGCCGCCTTGGCCTGGCCAGTGGTGTAGCCCGGTGCGGCATCGGCCATGAACTTGGCCGCCGCATAGACATTGAAACGGTTGATGATATCCGGCCCCGGCGCGCGCTCGAGGGTGACCAGCGAACTCAGCGGCAGCATCTCGCCATATTCCGAGCGCACGAAGACCTTGTTGAGGTCCTCCGGCTTGCTGCGGAACTCACCCTCCGACTGCAGGTTCACCTGCCAGTTGCGACCGGCCAGGGTGAAGTCGTTGACGTAGAGCGCACCGAAGGTGCTCTGCATGGTCTCGAATATCTGGTTGATCGGCACGCCCATGGCCCGCGCCTTCTCGCGATCCACCTCGGCAGTGAAGCGGGGAATGCTGGTATCCAGGGTGGTACGCGCATTGGCAAGCTCCGGCCGCTCGTTGGCTGCTGCTGCCAGCTCGCCGGCCATCGCCTGGATCTCCTGGGGCGTGGCATCACCGCGAACCTGCAGGTAGCCCTCCACGCCCCCGGTCAACGACAGCCCCATGATCGGCGGTGGGGTGAATGCGAACACATTGGCTTCCGAAATACCGGCACCCATGCCCATGATTCGCCCGGTGAGCGACTGCGCGTCCTGCCCCGGTCCGCGGCGGTCATCCCAGTCCGCCAGGTTGGCGAAGCCCACCCCGGTATTGCTGCGCAGCGAGCCCGCGATGATGTCGAAGCCGGCGAAGCTGGTGAATTCATCGACTTCGTCCATGTCGGTGAGCATGGCCGATATCCGGTCACGCACCGCCTCCGTGCGGCCCAGTGCCGAGACGGCCGGCAGCTGATAGACCACCAGCGCTACGCCCTGATCCTCCTGGGGCACCAGGCCCGGCGGCAGGCGGGTCAGCGAAAACAGCGTCAGGGCAAGCACACCGACGAACAGCAGCATGCCGATCACCGCATGGCGCAGCAGCTTGGCAACGAGCCAGCTGAAGCCACGGGTCAAGTGGTCGAAGCCGGCGTTGAACCACTGAAACGGCTTGGCCACCGTGTGCGATTGCTTGTCGAGCAGCATGGCACACATGGCAGGTGTCAACGTCAGTGCCACCACGCCGGACAACACCACCGAAATGGCGATGGTCACCGCAAACTGGCGATAGAGTTCACCGGTCAGGCCACCCAGGAAAGTGACCGGTGCAAACACCGCCACCAGCACCAGCGTCGAGGACACCACCGCACCGGCCACCTGCTTCATGGTCTCGATGGAGGCTTCACGGGCCCGCATGCCCTTTTCGTTGATCAGGCGATCGACGTTTTCCAGCACGATGATGGAATTGTCGACCACGATTCCGATGGCCAGCACCAGGCCGAACAGGGTCAGGAGATTGACCGAGAAACCAAAGGCCAGCATGCCGGCGAATGTGCCGATCAGCGACACCGGGATGGCCACTACGGGGATCAAGGTGGCACGCAGGTGCTGCAGAAACAGGAAGGTGACCAGTACCACCAGCCCGACGGCCATCAGCAGGGTGATGAACACCTCGCGGATGGAGATTTCGACGAACTCGGTGGTGTCGTAAGGCACGGTGTACTCGACGCCCTCGGGGAAGCGCTCGGCCACGTTGTCCAGCGCCTGGCGCACCGCAGTGGCGGTTTCCAGGGCATTGGCGCCCGGCTGCAGGTAGACACCCATAGGCACCGCCGCCTGGCCATTGTAGGTGGCGGTAAAGGCGTAGTTCTGGGCCCCCAGTTCAGCACGCGCCACGTCACCAAGGCGCAAGGTGCCACCCTCCTCATCGGCGCGCAGGATGATGCGCTCGAACTCCTCGGGGTGGGAAAGCTGGCCACGCGTGGTCACCGTGAAGGTGAAGGCCTGATTCTCGGGCGACGGCTCGGCCCCCAGCCGGCCGGCGGCGAACTGGGCGTTCTGCTCGCGAATCGCACCGGCCACCTCGGAAGGCGTCAGATCATACTGGGCCAGCTTGTCCGGAGAGAGCCAGATGCGCATCGAATAGTCCTGGGCGCCGAACAGCGAGGCGTCGCCCACGCCCGGGATCCGAACCAGCTCATCGAGTACGTTGAGCAGTGCATAGTTGGAGATGAACAGCGGGTCCTGGCTGCCATCCGGCGAGTACATCACCGGCACCATCAGAAGATTGGTGGAGCGCGCCTCGACCCTTACCCCTTGATTGCGCACCTGCTGGGGCAGCCGGGCAGTCGCGGCCTGTACGCGATTATTGACGTTGATCGCCGCCTGGTCGGGGTCGGTGCCCATCTCGAAGGAGACGGTGATCTGCAGGCTGCCAGCGTCGGTGGCGCTCGACTCCATGTAGAGCATGTTGTCGACGCCATTGATCTCCTGCTCCAACGGCGCGGCCACGGCCTCGGCCAGCACCTCTGCGCTGGCACCGGGGTACTGGGCCTGGACCACCACCTGGGGCGGCACCACGTCAGGATACTGCTCCACCGGAAGCGCCCTCAGGGCGGCGAGGCCAGCCAGCACGATGACCAGCGAGATGACCGAGGCAAAGATCGGCCGATCGATGAATAGCCTTAACATCATCCCTCCTCGTCGGCCTGGAGATTGGCCGCGGCGGTGTCAGGCTCAATTTGGGCGGCAGAAGCCTCAGGGTTCGCCGCTTCTTCCAAGGACGCTTCGCGGCTCTCTACCTCATGGGCCTGGACCGGCATGCCGTTGTGCAGGGCAACCTGGCCGTTGACCACGAGCCGATCGCCCGCTTCGAGCCCCGCCAACACCACCTGATGGCTGTCGACGATGGGACCCAGTTTGACGGTGCGCGATTCGGCGGTATTGTCGACCACCACGAAGACACGCGCCCCTTCGGGCCCCTGACCCACCGCCTCCTGAGGAATCAGGAAGACATCGTCGAGGGTCTGGGCCTTCAGTTTGATACGCACGAACTGCCCGGGCACCACGTCCCCGTCGGCGTTGGGAAACACGGCCCGGGCCGAGACGCTGCCGGTGCGGGGGTCGATGGTGCTGGCGGTGAAATCGACGATGCCGGTCTCGGTATACTCGCTGCCATCGGGAAGGATCAACAGCGCCTCACGTTGATGCGATTCGCCATTGGCGGCCATGGCCCGGCGGGCGGTGCGCTGCAGGGCGGCGTCGCCCTCGGGCAGCGAGAAGCGTACATGGATGGGGTCCTGCTGGGTCACGGTAGTCAACAGCGTGCCCCGCTCGATCAGGCTACCTTCCGGGAAGCTCTCGAGTCCGGTCATTCCAGCCAGGGGGGCCCGCACCTCGGTGTAATCGAGGTTGAGCTCGGCATTTGCCACCCCCGTCTCGGTGAGTGCGAAGCGCGCCTCGGCCAGTTCGCGAGCCGACAGCGCCGTGTCACGCTCCCGCTCGCTGACCGCATTCTGGTTGTAGAGCGTCGAGATACGCTGCCACTCGCGCCGGGCCTGGTTCAGCTCCGCCTGGGCATTGGCCCGCTCCGCCTGTGCCCGCTGAAGCTCGATCTCATAGGGCTCGCGGTCGATGTGAAACAGCGGCTCGCCCTCCTCGACCATCTGACCCTCCGTATAGAGGCGCTCCTCGAGGATGCCCTGCACCCGCGCCCGCACTTCCACCTCCCGGGAGCCACGCACACGGGCGGCATACTCCTCGACCACATCGACCGAGCGTGGCTCGACTCCCAGCACGCTGACCTGGGACGGGGGACGTTCGCCGCCTCCCATGGCGGCGCTACCGGCGTTGTCGTCCGGCTCACAGCCCGCCAGCAGAGTAGCCAGAAAGCCAAGCGCCAGAATCCATTTCACGGCAAGCTGCCCTCTCGGAGGTGACAGAAGCATATAGAGTCTCCGCTGCATATCGTGGTTCGTCAGGGGCAACACGCCCAACAGCAGGGGGTCGCATGGCGGGTTGTTAGCGTGCAACGGATTATAGCTACAACCTTGTATGTATACTAGCCTTGCACAAGTTCTCCCGTGACTTGGCGAAATACTCCGGTGCCTCGCCTCAAGTGAGGTAAGTGAAGGGGAAACAGGCTATGCTGCATAGCAGCATAGCTGATTTCACGGAGACACCCATGGATGCACTGGAACTGGTTCCGCTGCGAGGACTGGAAGTAGCGGTACGCATCTGGCACCCCGACGCACCGAAAACCGTGGTCGCCTGGCATGGTCTGGCACGCCACGGAGGCGATTTCGAAGGCTTCGCCCGTGCGCTTGGTCCCGAATGGCGAGTCCTGGCGCCGGACACCCCGGGACGCGGACTCTCGAGCTGGTCGCCCATTCCGGCTCAGGACTATCTCTATCGCCGCTACAAGACAGTGGCCCTATCCGTGCTGGATCACTTCTCGCTGGAACAGGTTCCCTGGGTGGGCACTTCCATGGGCGGGCTATTGGGAATGCTGCTGGCGGCCGAGGCCGACAGCGCCCATCGCATCGAACGCCTGGTGCTCAACGACGTGGGTCCCGAGCTGAATACCGACGGCCTGACGCAACTGGCCCTCTATTTCGGCAGGCCGCATCGCTTCGCCACCTTCAGCCAGTTGGAGACGGAGCTGCGCAGCCACTATGGCGGCTTCGGCATCGAAAGCGACGACGCCTGGCGCCGGCTGGCACTGGGCAGCGCCCGACGCCTGCCCGACGGCAGCTGGACCTACCACTACGATCCACGAATCGGCGAACAATTCATCCATGACACGCCCCGCAACAGCTGGGCCGACTGGCGGGCGATCCGCTGCCCGCTGATGGTGATACGTGGCGCGGAATCGCCCCTTCTGGACGCCGACAGCGTCCTGAGCATGGCCGAGGCACAGCCCGGTCTGGTCACCCTGGAGGTGCCCGGCTGCGGCCATGCCCCGATGCTCGACCGTGACAGCCAGGTCGCCCCCATCGCCGAGTTTCTCGCCCGCCCCCACCGGCAACGACTGCCGCTCCAGCCACAGCGCCTCGGGAGCTCCTGGTGGCAGCGCATGCTCAGTTGGGTGAGGCGGGAAAGCCGCCTAAGGGAGACCGACTAGCGGCGAAAATCCCGCGGCATCACCCCCCAGCCCTTCAGCCGGGAGAAAAGGGTGGTCGGCTTCAGCCCCAGCAGCTCGGCGGCCCCGCCCTCCCCCGACACCTTGCCCGCACACTGCCTCAGCGCCGCTATGGCGTTGTCGCGCTGGCGTCGGCAAAGCTCCTGCTCGGGAAGCGGCCCCTGTTCTTCGGGCTCAGTGCTCATCTCGCCCCGAGGCGAGGGCGACTTCCCGGCCAGAAGATCGTCGAACATCAGACGCCGGTCCTGGGTGACGATCACCTGGCGCTCGATGACGTTCTCCAACTCGCGAATGTTCCCCGGCCAGCTATAACGCTGGAGGATCTCGAGCTGAGCCGGGGGGATACGCACCCCCGGCTTGTTGAATTTCTGGCAGGCACGCTGCAGGAAATGATGCGCCAGCAGCGGCACGTCGCCGATACGACTGCGCAGTGGCACGGAGTCGATGGGAAAGACATTGAGGCGGAAGTACAGGTCCTCACGAAAGCTGCCCTCTTCGATCATCTCGCGCAACTCGCGATTGGTCGCGGCGATGACCCGCACATCCACTTCCCGCGTGAGATTGTCGCCCACCCGCTCGAACTGCTGATCCTGGAGCACTCGGAGCAGCTTGCTTTGCAGCTCCAGCGGAATTTCCCCCACCTCATCGAGGAAGAGGGTACCGCCATCGGCCAGTTCGAAGCGGCCGGGACGGTCGTTCACCGCCCCGGTGAAGGCCCCCTTCACGTGACCGAAGAACTCGCTTTCGAACAGGTCGCGGGGAATCGCCGCACAGTTCACCCGTATCAGCGGCCGGTCACTGCGTTCGCTACCGACATGGATCGCACGGGCAATCAGCTCCTTGCCGGTGCCCGACTCACCGCTGATCAGCACGTTGGCGTCCGTGGGGGCAACCAGTGCGATCTGGCGGATCAACTGGGCGACAGCCGGGCTCTCGCCGACGATCTCCCGGTGATTGAGTTCGGCCTTGATCTCTTCCTGCAGATACTGGTTCTCGAGTTCGAGGCGCTGCTTGAGAGACTCCACTTCGGTGAGCGCATCGCGCAGCTGCTGCTCGGCCCGCTTGCGCTCACGAATATCACGAAACAGCACCACCGCACCCACCAGCCGCCCCATTTCGAATATAGGAGTGCTGGTATATTCCACCGGTATCGCCTCGCCGTTCTTGTGCCAGAAGACTTCATCATCGACCCGGTGTACCTGGCCATCGCTGAATGAAGCATGAATCGAACACTGTTGAACGGGAAAGTGGCTGCCGTCGCCGCGGGTATGGTGAAACAGGAGGTGCGCGTCATGCCCTACCATGTCATCACTGCTCCAGCCCAGGATGCGCTCGGCCGCCGGATTGACGAAGGTGGTCCTGCCTTCTGCATCAAGGCCATAGATGCCCTCTCCCGCGGCCCCCAGGATCAACTGATTCTGGCGCTCGATACGCTCGAAGACCTGCTCGACACGCTGCCAGCCCACATGGCCGCGACGATGCTGACGCCCCAGATCGGCCTTGGCGCGCCGCTGCTCGGCCTTGTCGCGATCGACCAGGGTCAGCAGCAGTTCGCTATGACCATCCAGCACCTGGGCGAAGCTCTCGACATGGTGTGGCTGGCGGGTCAGGTCGAGCAGCACCAGGTCGTCGGACCAGGCCGGCGACCGGTGCAGCGCCTCATCGGTAAAGCTGACCCATAGCGGAAGCGAGGCGCCCAGGAAATGGCTGAAGGGTCGTGCCGACAGCAGATGCGGTTCACCGCCCAGCAGTTCACAGGCTGCCGCGTTGGCATCGATCAGCCTGTCGCTAAATGGATCGACGACCAGCATGGCCTGGGGCGACAGAGTAAATATCCGGTCGGAGAGCGCAGGCGATGCTCGGAAGCCATCCGCCCTGGGCAACGCGCGTGAGTCAGTGTTCATCGTGGCACATCCTCAATGGAACCTCTTCTCCTCCCTTTCCATACAAGACCCGCGCCATATACGAAAATCCGCCATTTATTCAACGAAATATCGTCGAATACGAAATCCCGTCACTCATCCAGCCTCCAATAGAACCCGCCACGATTAGCCGCAGACTATTGAGGATAAAGGCTTATTCCTCCCATACCTCCGATTGGCACGGGATTCGTATAGATATAAGAAGTCGGGCTGGCTTCTTCCGTGGATGCACCAAACCGGCACAGCGCATCGTCCCAATGCTCCCGCGAGGTGAATAACAACATGACCAACCACAACGATCACAACAGCCTGGGCAACCCCTTCGATCACAGGCAGTCGCTGGTCCATGGACGCCACTGCGACTGCCAGACCTGCCTGGCCGACGACGCTCCACGCACCATGCCGGCCCACTCGGCGGCACAGCCCGGCGAGCGGCCCAGCACCCAGGTCAACAGCGATGACATGATGGATCGTGTGGTCGAAAGTGCCCTGGTACGCGGCATCTTCGGCCATAGCGATATCCATCGCCGCCAGTTCATGAAGCTGGTGGGTGGCGGTACCGCGGCCGCCGTGCTGGCGAGCCTGTTCCCCATGGATGCCATCAAGGCGGCCGTCAAGGAGGACCTGGGCCCGCTGGAGAAGACCCGGCTGGATATCGGCTTCGTGCCGATCACCTGCGCCACGCCGATCATCATGGCCCACCCCATGGGCTTCTATGAGCGCTACGGCCTGGACGTCTCGCTGATCAAGACCGCCGGCTGGGCAGTGGCCCGGGACAAGTCGCTCAACCGCGAGTACGACGCCGCCCATATGCTGACCCCGATGCCGCTGGCCATGACACTCGGCGCGGGCTCCAACCCCGAGCACTTCATCATGCCCGCCGTAGAGAACATCAACGGCCAGGCGATCGTCCTGCACAACGACCATCAGGACAAGCGCGACCCTCAGCAGTGGAAGGGCTTCACCTTCGGCGTGCCTTTCGAGTACTCGATGCACAACTTCCTGCTGCGCTACTACGTCGCCGAGCATGGTCTCGACCCCGACCAGGACATTCAGATCCGGGTGATCCCGCCGCCCGAGATGGTCGCCAACCTGCGCGCCGGCAATATCGACGGCTTCCTCTCGCCGGACCCCTTCAACCAGCGAGCCGTCTACGAGCGTATCGGCTTCATCCACCTGCTGACCAAGGAAATCTGGGAGGGCCACCCATGCTGTGCCTTCGCCACCAGCGCCCAATTCGCCCGGGAGAATCCCAACACCTATGGCGCCCTGCTGCGGGCGATCATCGATGCCACCCAGTACTCCTCGAATCCCGAGAATCGCTCGGAGATCGCCGAGGCCATCGCCCCGACCAATTACCTCAACCAGCCGGTCACGGTCATCGAGCAGGTCCTGACAGGCACCTTTGCCGACGGCCTGGGTGAAGTCCAACGGGTGCCCGATCGCATCGACTTCGACCCCTTCCCCTGGCACTCCATGGCGGTGTGGATCCTTACCCAGATGAAGCGCTGGGGCTACATCGACGGCCATGTGGACTACCAGCAAGTCGCGCGAGACGTCTATCTCGCCAGCGATGCCCGTGAGGTGATGCGCGAACTGGGCTACGAGGCGCCGGAGGAGAACTCACGCAACTACGAGATCATGGGCAAGACCTTCGACTACACCCAGCCGGAAGCCTACCTCGAAAGCTTCGATATCCGCAGGAGCTAAACCATGGACCGCACGACGACCGAGTGGAACTTCAGCCTCAACGTACGCGCCAGCCTGCTGGCCGTGGTACTCCTGGTCATCGGTCTGGGGCTCTGGGAGGGGCTCAATCAGGTGCCGATATTGGGCGGCGGCGGGGGCGAGCTGAGCGAGTACGAACAGCTGATGGCCGGTGCCGACCAGACCGCCAAGGTGCCGCCACCGTCGGAGGTTCTGGTGCGCGCCTGGGAGGAACTGTCCAACCCCTTCTATGATGCCGGTCCCAACGACAAGGGCATCGCCATCCAGTTGGGATATTCGCTGTATCGCGTGCTCACAGGCTACCTGCTGGCGGCGGCGATCGCGATTCCGCTGGGCTTTCTGATAGGCATGTCGCCACTGATGTACAAGGCGCTCAATCCCTTCATTCAGGTGCTACGCCCGATCTCGCCACTGGCCTGGATGCCACTGGCGCTGTTCATCATCCAGGACTCCGAGGCCTCGGCGATCTTCGTCATCTTCATCTGCTCGATCTGGCCGATGCTGCTGAATACGGCGTTCGGTGTGGCCGGCGTCAGGGAGGACTGGGTCAACGTGGCCCGCACCCACGAACTGTCGCCGCTTGCAACCGCATTCAAGGTGATTCTGCCCGCCGCGGCGCCGACCATCCTCACCGGCATGCGCATTTCCATCGGAATCGCCTGGCTGGTGATCGTCGCCGCCGAGATGCTCGTGGGCGGTACCGGCATCGGCTACTACGTGTGGAACGAGTGGAACAACCTCGACCTGACCAGCGTGATCTTTTCGATCCTGATGATCGGCGTGGTGGGAATGTTGCTGGACATGGCGCTGTCGATGATCGCCCGCCTGGTCACCTATGAAGAATAATCCGAGGAGAACCCCATGAGTCATGCCTTCGTGGAAGTCCAACAGGCGGCCAAGCGCTTCCCCGGCGCCAAGGGCACCGACGACCTGACCGTATTCGAGAATGTCAGCTTTCAACTGGGTAAGGGCGAGTTCGTCTGCATCATCGGCCACTCCGGCTGCGGCAAGTCGACCATCATGAATGCCCTGGCCGGACTGGACCGGTTCAGCGACGGGGCCATGATCATGGAGGGCAAGGAGATCGACGGCCCCGGCCTGGAGCGTGGCGTGGTGTTCCAGAACTACAGCCTGCTGCCATGGCTGTCGGCGCTGGAGAACGTGCGCTTCGGCGTGCGCGCCCGCTGGAAGGCATGGGACGAGGCCAAGGTAACCGCGCACAGCCTGAAATACCTGGAGATGGTGGGCCTCAAGGATGTGGTCGACCGCAGGCCGGCCCAGCTCTCTGGCGGCATGCGCCAGCGGGTCAGCATCGCCCGCGCCTTCGCCACCAAGCCTATGCTGCTGCTGCTCGATGAACCCTTCGGGGCACTGGATGCGCTGACCCGCGGCGTGATCCAGGACGAGTTGATCAAGATCTGGAGTCAGGACCGCCAGACGGTATTCATGATCACCCATGACGTCGACGAGGCGATCCTGCTCGCCGACCGCATCTTCCTGATGACCAACGGCCCGGAGGCCCGCATCGCCGAGGCGGTGGAGATCGACCTGCCCCGGCCACGCAACCGTGCCGAGATCGTCAAGCACCGCCACTTCTACACCATCCGCAACTACCTGGTGGATTTCCTGGTGACCCGTTCAGCCATCATGACCACCAGCGAACTGGACGGAAACGGACTGCACTACCCCAGGCCGGTCGACCCGGTCGCCCTGAAGGCGGCCGAGGACGATGCGCTAGATACCCCGGTGGCAGGCGACCCCGCCGCCATCGATACAGACCAGAAGCTGGTCAGATTCACTCCCAAGGAGACCCACCATGGATAAGCTCGAAATGCGCCATACCCTGCTCGCCGCCAAGGCACGCAAGAAGATGAGCTGGGACGAGATCGGCAAGGCCGTCGGCATGTCACCGGTATGGGTCGCCTCGACCTGCTACGGCATGAACAGTGCCAGCGCCGAGGTCGCCCACAAGCTCTGCGATGCCCTCGCGGTTGACACCGATGTCGCCGAGGCGCTGGTTGCTTTCCCGACCAAGGCCTGGGACGAGGCCATTCCCCAGGACCCCTTCATCTATCGCCTATATGAGGTCGTCGGCGTCTATGGAGAGACCCTCAAGGACGTGGTCCAGGAGAAGTTCGGCGACGGCATCATGAGCGCCATCGACTTCACCATGGAAGTCGACAAGATCGAGAACCCGAAGGGCGACCGAGTACTGCTGACCCTCAACGGCAAGTTTCTGCCCTACAAGGCCTGGTAGCGGGTAGCCCTATAGCCCATAGACCGTAATCCGTCGCCACGGCGGCGTTTACCGCATTGCGATACCCCCCGCCGAACAGCAACAGGTGGTTGAGTAGCGGGTAGAGCTGAAACAACGCCTCGCGCCGCGGCCAGTCGTCGGGAGGCGAGGCATCCCAGTAGGCCTCGTAGAAGGCGTCAGGAGGCGAGCCGAACAGCGTCAGCATGGCCAGATCCACTTCGGAATAGTGGCAATAGACCGCCGGGTCGATGATCGCCGGCCCCCGCGGGGTGTACAGCACATTGCCCGACCAGAGGTCGCCATGCACCAGGCTCGCCGGCACATCGGGTAGCCACGCCTCCAGTTCATGGGCAATACGCTCGATCCGTTCGCGCAGGCTGGCATCCAGCAGCCCGCGCTCATGACAGGCCGCCACCAACGGCAGCAGGCGCCGCTCACGCTGAAAGACACGGCCGTCGGCCAGGGGGGGGGGCGTTGGGCTGGGGCGTGCGGCCGCAGGCATTGTCCCGCGGCCAACCGTGCTCGGCGGCGGTATGGGCATGCAATTGGCGCAGCCCCTCTCCCAGGGCTGCGGCACTGGCCGTCAAACGCGATGTACCCTCCAGCGCCTCCATCACCAACCAGCCCTCGGCAAGCCCGAGCACCCAGGGCACGACCAACGACGTACCCGCCTCGTGCAAGGCTTGCAACCCATCGGCCTCGCCGGCCAGCCGGGCGGGGTCGTCACGCTTGATCACCACGGAGCCCTGATGAGTTTCCAGCCAGTAGACGGCGGCGATATCGCCTCCACCCAGGGGGCGGGGCTCTCCCAAGGGCCATCCCCGGGGTTCAAGCCCGACGTTTTGCAACAGCAACGACAGTGCAGCTTCCATGACCCTTCTCTCCCGCAGTTGATGTTGCGGTGCTCTTTCCAGTGCCTATGTTTAAGCCTTGTTTATCGGCTTTGCTTCTCGCCTGTTTCACGATTGCCTACAGCCTCATCGGCAACGCGTCGACTGTCAAAGCCTGTCCCGCACAGCCATTCGGTCTGCTCCAGGCCATGCCACTAGAGATACGCGTTATACAACCCGCCGCCTGAACGCCTACAGTGAAGTTACCCCTGCCGCACAGTACACCCGGGAGGCATGAGAGGCATGATGAGAGGTACCTAATGACGGAGCATTCTAACCGCGAGACGCCAGACACCGAGCCTTCGCAGCGGCTGCTCGCCATCGTTGAAGAGATGGCCCGCGAATTGCAGCCGGACCGGACTGCACCACGCTCCCCGTCATTGCAGTCGCGGCTGGACCGGGATCTCGGCCTGGATAGCCTGGCCCGCTCAGAGCTGCTGCTGCGCATCGAACACGCCTTCGACGTCAAGCTACCCGAAGAGACCCTGATGGCGGAGACACCCGCCGCACTGCTCGAGGCGCTGCAAAGAGCCAGGGGTACCGTAACCACCGCGCGTGTCTCCCCCGTCGATCCAGCAGCGGAGATAACGCAAGCAGCAGCCAATACCACCCCTGCCACCCCGCTGGCACCGGTGGAGGGCGAGCCGGAAAGCGCCGAGACGCTGAATGCGGCCATGGACTGGCACCTGGAGCGCCACCCCGAGCGTCCACATTTGTTCATCTACGGCGATGATGACCACCCCCGGACGCTGAGCTACGGTGAACTCGACCGGGGCGGCCGAGACATCGCCGCGGCGCTGCTGGCCCGGGGCGTCGAGGCCGGCGACCGGGTCGCCCTGATGCTGCCGACGTCACCGGATTACTTCATCGCCTTCCTGGGGATCCTTCGCGTCGGTGCGGTACCCGTACCCATCTACCCGCCGGCACGGCCGGCACAGCTCGAGGAGCACCTGCGGCGCCATGGTCGAATCCTGACCAACGCCGGGGCCGAGATTCTTGTCACCGTCCCCGAGGCGCGACGTGTCGCCCACCTGCTGCGCGCAGACGCGCCGCATCTCGAAGCCATCGTGACGGTGGCGGAGCTCTGCGACGGAGTGGACACCGCGGCCGCGGCGACTCCTCAAGGGGAGAACCTTGCGTTACTGCAGTACACCTCAGGCAGTACCGGCGATCCCAAGGGGGTCATGCTGACCCATGCGCAGCTGCTGGCCAACATCCGCGCCATGGGCAAGCGGCTGGAAGCCACGCCCGAGGACGTGTTCGTCAGCTGGTTGCCGCTCTACCATGACATGGGGCTGATCGCGGCCTGGCTCGCCAGCCTCTATTACGCCATCCCGCTGGTGGTGATGTCGCCGCTCTCGTTCCTGTCGCATCCGCTGCGCTGGCTCGAGCTGATCCAGCGCCACCGGGGCACGATCGCCGGGTCGCCCAATTTCGGCTACGAACTCTGCCTTCGGGCAGCACGCCCGGAACAGCTGGAGGCGCTGGACCTGAGCAGTTGGCGCATCGCCTTCAACGGTGCCGAGCCGGTCAGCGCTCGCACCTTCGAGCGTTTTGCCGAGGCGCTGGCGCCCTGCGGGCTGCGCCAGGAGGCCCTGATGCCGGTATACGGGCTGGCCGAGGCCGCCGTCGGGCTCTGCGTGGCCGCGCCCGGCCGCGGCGTGGTTCTCGACGCCGTCAACCGCGAGGTCTTCGCCACCACCGGGGAGGCCCGGCCGGAACCGGATCCCGAAGCCGCCCAGACCTTCGTCAACTGCGGCCCGCCCCTGCCCGGCTACTCGGTTCGTATCGTCGGCCCGCAGGGGGAGGCGCTGGCCGAGCGCCATGAAGGCGACATCGAATTTCGCGGCCCATCGGCCACGGAAGGCTACTTCAATAACGCCGAGGAGAGCCGCAAGCTGTACCACGGTGAGTGGCTGCGCACCGGGGACAGGGGCTATCTCGCCGATGGTGACATCCACCTCAGTGGCCGGCGAAAGGATGTCCTGGTTCGCGGTGGGCGCAACATCTATCCCTACGATCTCGAGGAGGCCATCGGCGGTCTCGAGGGAGTCAGAAAGGGCTGCGTGGCGGTATTCGGCAATCCCAATGCCGAAAGCGGCATCGAGGAACTGGTCGTGGTGGCCGAGACCCATGTCGACGTCGCGGTGCAGCGCGAGGCCATCACCCACGAGATCGCCAGCGTGACGGTGGATATCGTCAATCTCCCACCCGATGACATACGCCTGGTACCGCCCCATAGCGTACTGAAGACCTCGAGCGGCAAGATTCGTCGTGGGGCCACAGCAGAGCACTATCGCAGTGGGCATCTGGGAAAGGGCCAGGCGCCCGTATGGCGCCAGGTTACCGAACTGGCGCTACGCTCGGCCTTCCAGCGCTGGCGCCATGGCACCGCCCGTGCCGTCGAATGGCTCTATGCCGGCTATGCCTGGAGCATCTTCGCCATCGCCATGGTCCTGGTGGCCCTGCTCGCACTGCCCCAGCCACGGCTCGCCTGGCGCTGGCGAGTGGCCCACCATATTGCCCGCGGCACTGCGCTGTTGACAGCTATCCGTATCCGAGGAGAGGGCCTGGCCCGCTTTCCCCACCGCGAGCCCTGCGTGCTGGTAGCCAATCACGCCAGCTACCTGGATGCGCTGATTCTTACGGCAGTGTTCCCCTGCAGCTTTCGCTACCTGGCCAAGGCAGAACTCCGCCAGCCGTTTCTGACACGATTCCTACTCCAGCGCATGGGCGTACTGTTCGTCGAGCGCGACAATACCCGCGAGGCCAGCCACACCACCGAGAAGGTTCTTCAAACCGCCCGGGAAGGCGCCTCACCGGCATTCTTTCCCGAAGGGACATTTCGCCCCGAACCCGGTGTACAAGAATTCCATATGGGCGCCTTCGTCTCGGCGGCCAAGGCCCAGGTGCCGGTGGTACCGGTGGCCATTCGAGGCAGCCGCATGCTGCTGCGCGGCAAGGAGTGGCTGCCTCACCCCGGGGAGGTGAGTGTCGTAGTCGGTATCCCGCTACAGCCCCGCAGCCCGGACTGGTCCGAAGCGGTCAGGCTACGCAATGAGGCCCGCGCGTTCATCGTGGCGGAATCCGGCGAACCAGACCTCGACACCAGCCGGACTTGATGCTCATCGACTGCGAATCTCGACAGGCTCCTAAACGCATCGATAGGCTAATGAGCACAAAAGATAGAGAGGAGGTCACAATGTACAAATTAGCGTTCTACGTCCCCGTCGAGGACGCCGAGGCCGTCAAGGAAGCCGTGTTCGCGACTGGTGCCGGTCGAATCGGCAACTACGAGGCGTGCTGCTTCCAGACGCCGGGCACCGGGCAGTTTCGCCCCCTGGACGGTGCCAACCCACATCTCGGCCGGATCGGCGAGCTTGAGCATGTAGAGGAGCTAAAGGTGGAGCTGGTCTGCGAGGATGACCTCATTGGGGAAGCGGTAGATGCGCTGAGAGCTGCTCATCCCTATGAGGAACCCGCCTTTGATGTGTGGAAGCTGGAAACGCCCTGAAGCGCAAGCGCCACCGGGGGACAGACCCACTGCGGCACTTGCGGCCTCCAGTTCAGCGGATGAAGCCTAGCTGGCGCGGCAGGAACAGCGACAGTTCAGGCACAAAGGTGGTAATCAGCATCACCGGAATACCCACCACGGCAATCAGCATCAGCGCTGGCGAGAAGGTCTTGTGGATCGACACCCGACCGATACGACAGGCCATGTAGAGGATCGGCGCCACCGGCGGGCTGTTGGCACCAATCACCACCGAACAAGCGACGATGGCGGCATAGTGCACCGGGTCGACGCCGGTCTGTACCATCAGCGGCAGGAACAGCGGCGCGATGACCACCGTCACCGAGACGTCGTCGAGCATGGCCCCGGCGAGAATCAGGAAGATGTTCACCGTGATCAGGATCAGCAGCGGGTCGCTGATCAGCAGAGTGATCATCTCGGTGAGCTCTTGGGGTACCCGCTCGGCGGCCAGTATTCGCCCGATCATGAAGGAGAATAGCAGGATCAGGATGATCGAGCCGGTGGTCTCCGAGGCGGCGATCACGCTACGATAGAAGCTCATCAGCGACTGGTCACGGTAGACCAGAAAACCGATGACGATGGCTGCAAAGGCCGCCACCGCCGCCGCCTCGGTGGGCGTGAAGACCCCACCGTAGATGCCACCGAGAATGATCACCGGCAGACACAGCGCCGGAAAGGCGTTGAGGCTGGCGCGGGTGCGCGTGACAGGCTCGGCCCCGGTGAGGCTCTTCTGACCCGCCACCTCCTTGAACAACCGCCCGCAAACGAAGCGATTGACCAAGATCAGCCCGATGATCAGCAGCAGTGCCGGACCCACTGTAGCGGCAAACAGCGCTGCCACCGATTGCCGTGTGACCACTGCAAACAGAATCATGGTGATCGACGGCGGAATCAGGATGCCCAGCAGCGACGAGATGCCCAGCAGCGCGGAAGAGTAGCCGCGCGGATAGCCACGCTGCTCCAGAGGCCCGATCATGATGGTGCCGATCGACGCAACCGCCGCGGTGGCAGTCCCGGCAATGGCGCCGAAGATGCCCGAGGCCAGCACCAGCGAGGCCCCCATCCCCCCACGCCGTTTGCCCACCAGGGTTTCGATGAACACCACCAGTCGCGCGGCGATGCCACCACTTTGCATTAGATAACCAGTCAGCACGAACAGCGGCAGTGCGATCAAAATCACCGAATCCACCGAGCGGAAGCCCTGCATCATCAAGGTATTGAAATTGGCGTCGTAGACGAACGCCAGGTATGCCAGCACCCCGGCAAAAGACCAGGCGATGGGCACACCCAGCCCCATCAGCACCAGCAGCAGAAGAATCGCAAACAAACCTTCCATTACCGCTCTCCTTCCGCTTCCAACCGGGGCCCGCGCGATACGTCTTGGAACACGCGAATACCAACGAGCACATCGCGCAGCGCGTAGCAAAAACAGCCAACGCTCGCGACCATGATCGACGCCTGAGAAATCCACAGCGGAATGGCCAGCTCCGGGGTGCGCTGCGGGCGAACCAGCCCCCAGGCGAGCATCCGGTAGGCCCAGTAGACGAAGCAGGCGCAGATCACCGCCACGATCACCGACACCAGAACCTTGTGCAGCGCGCGAATGCGCGAATCACGGATCTGCAACTCGAGAAAGTCCACCACTAGGTGCTCATTCTTGCGACTGGCGATCAATGCACCGGTCATGTACAGCCACATTCCGGCCAGCATGACCAGCTCCAGGGTACCGACCAGCGACCAACCGAATACATAGCGCGCCAGGATCAGGAAGATCATCAGGCCCACGACCAGCAAGCTTGCGACAAAGGCAATAAAGTTGAGCAGTCCGCCGACCGCCCGGTCCAGCCCGGCCAGAAATATCGTCATGGTAAAGCCCCCACACCGGGCAGGCCGACCCGGGTCCGAGCCGACCTGCGTTGACATCTAGTCACCAGCACCGCTCAGAGCGGCGTGGCATTGGTGCGGATTACATCCATGATCTCTTGGCCGATTTCACGATCCATCAGCGGCCACACCTGCTCACGAGCACGCAGCGCGAATTCGTGAAGCTGTTCATCGGAGAGTTCGAAGTACTGCATGCCGTCTTCCTGTGCCTTGGCGATGTAATACTCATCCTGCTCCTGAGCGGCTACGAACTGCTGGTTCATGATCGCCTCGGCCGCCTCGGTCACTACCTGCTGGTGGGGTTCGCTTAGCGATTCAAAGGCATCCATGTTCATGGTCAGGATGCCGGTCATGAAGAAGTGCTTGGTGTGAACGTAGTAATCGAGAATGTCGCGGAAGTACTCGTAAGGCCAGTAGATGACGTTGCCCGCCTCACCATCGACCACTCCGGTCTGCAGTGCAGTATAAACTTCGCCCCAATCAATAGCCGCAGTCTGGTAGCCCAACGCCTGCATGGTCTGCGGGGCGGGGAACACGGTCATGGTTCGCACTGCCAGGTCACCCGCCTCTTCCATGGTCAGCGCGTACTTGCCGCGGGAAGCCACACCGTTGAAGCCCTCCGGCCAGGGACCAAAGAACTTGAGGCCGATATCGGCATAGATATCACCGAGAAGCTCGTTGACCCAGCCCCCGGGGCTGTAGGCATTGAAGGCCTCCTCCCAGGAGAGCGTCATGTAGGGCGTATAAATAACCCCGATGCGGCGATCATAAGAGGTCATCGGCCAGTTGAGCATCATGTGTACGTCACCTGAAACCAGCAGGTCGAAGAGCTCCTGTTGCCCGCCCAGCTCATTCTGATAGAAGATATTGACCTTGATCTCCCCGTCGGAATTCTCCTCGATCAACTGCCCCCAGCGATCCAGGGCATCGCCGGCAGGCGAGCCCCTGGTGCCGGAATCGGTGGCCAGGCGCAGGGTGGTGGCATCGGCACTCATCGATGCTCCCATCAGGAAGATGGCGGCAGACAGGGCGGTGACGACGGGCAGGATGGTGCCCTTGTGCTCGAGTGTCATGACAGTCTCTCTTGGGTTGTTGTGTTTGGAGAGATCCTGTTTACATCCCGCCCGAACAGCGGTCAATTTACCCATCTCGGCAGTATATTTGGTAAAAAAAACCTAGAAGATAACCATCAGCGTGAAATATCTCTATCACAATACAGCATGCGACTTGAGAACCACCACGAACGGGGCGAAGCACCGAAACAGCCATCAGCAACGCTGCCGGCTCCGATGTCGCCGGCACACGCCTGCAGGTCGCAACCGGATATGGGCCACCAACGGCGCACCACCCACATCAAAAAACTGATCCAGATCATGGACATCATCACGCCGATATGCCTATCACCAATGACCTTAGTAACCACACTTGCTCATCAGGCCGAGCCAAAGTAACGCTCGCGATCCTCGGCGGTAATATCGCTGATATGCAGCGGAAAGTCGTTGCCGCCACGGTCGGCATAGAAATGGCGAAGCGTACGCTCGATGGTGGGGAAGGCCAGCTCGTCCCAGGGGATCTCGTGCTCCTCGAAAAGCGCCACTTCCAGGCTCTCGGGCCCGGCGGCAAAGCCGCCCGCCAGATCGGCCCGAAAGATCATGTAGACCTGATTGATATGGGGTAGGTTGATCAGGGTATACAGGCCGTGAATGCTGACGTCGGCGCAGGCCTCCTCGAGGGTCTCCCGTACGGCGGCCTCGACGGTGGTCTCGGCGTTCTCCATGAAGCCGGCGGGCAGGGTCCAGAAGCCCTTGCGCGGGGAGATGGCACGTCGGCACAGCAATACCTGCGAACCGCTCACCGGCAGTGTGCCGGCAACGATACGCGGATTCTGGTAATGGATGGCCCCGCAGGCATCGCACAGGTATCTTGGCCGGTCATCCCCTTCCGGAATCGCGAAACGCACGGTATGACCACAATGGCTGCAGAAGTTCATGGGGCTCCCTGGCAGGCTGACGAGCGGTGCGATACCGCCCGGCTTCGGGCTTGACGGTGGCAATGGTGGCCGGTAGAACGAATCAAACCCGATGGAAACCCCATGTTAGAGAAACTCCGCAAACGCCTGCAAGCACATACCCCGTGTCGCATGCGACTCGACATGCCGCAGGCGGCGGTGCTGTTGCCTATCGTCGACCGCCCCGAGCCGACGCTGCTCTTCACCCGCCGCGCCACCCATCTCAGCACCCACAGCGGCCAGGTCGCCTTCCCCGGCGGCAAGCGCGAGGAGGCCGACCCCGACCTGCTGTTCACCGCGCTGCGGGAATCCCGGGAGGAGATCGCCCTGCCTCCGGAGCGGGTCGAACTGCTGGGACGGCTCTCGGACGTGATATCGCTGCACGGCATCCTGGTCACGCCCTATGTCGGCCTGATTCCTCCCGACCTGCCGCTGGTGCCAGACCCCAGCGAGCTCGATGCCATCTTCGAGGTGGAACTATCACTGTTTCTCGAGGACAGGCGGCACCATACCGATGTCATCACGGTCGATGGGCGCCCTCACTATGTACCCAGCTATCATGCCGCCGGCCAGGTGATCTGGGGACTGTCGTCGATGATGCTGGTCGAGCTTCTGGCCGAGGGCTTCGGACGCCACGTGAGCCTGCTGGAGGAGCCCCCGACCGGCCGCCTGTGCTATTTTCCCGAACGACTGCTACGCACGCTGCATAGCGAGACACACACGCCCTGACCACCGCTTCCGCCACGAAGAAGAGACGCCCCGATGCACTCAGCCACCCGACCGGTCCTCGATGTCAGCGCCCTCCCCCAGCTGGTCGACGCCCTGGTCGATCAGGGCTGGTATCTTGGCCTGGGCATACTCGACACCGAGTTGTGTCACGACCTGTACCGGGAACTGATGACCCTGGCCGAAAGCGAAGCGCTCGAGTCGGCCGGCATCGGCCGAGGTCAGCAGCATACGTTGCGCCGCGATATCCGCGGCGATGCCATCCATTGGCTCGACCGCGCCAGCCTAGCCCAGCGACGCTACCTAGAGGCCATGGCCGAACTGCAACGTGAGCTCAATCAGGCGCTGTTCCTGGGGCTCTTCGAGTACGAGGCCCATTTCGCCCACTACCCGCCCGGGGCCTTCTACAAGAGGCACCTGGACAGTTTCCAAGGGCGGGCCAATCGGGTGATCTCCACGGTGGGCTACCTCAACCCCGCCTGGCCCGTCGATGGCGGCGGCGAGATGGTGATCTTCGCCGACGACGACCCGCAGCGTGAAGTGGCCCGCGTGCCGCCCGCCGCCGGCAATTTCGCCTGCTTTCTCTCCGAGAGCATTGCCCACGAGGTACTGCCGACCCGCCTGCCCCGCGCCAGCATTGCCGGGTGGTTTAGACGCAACACCTCGCTGGACGGCCTGGTGGATCCGGCACGCTGATGGCTGGCGATGACGCTGCCCGCCTGCACCAGCGCTTTGCCGCCCTGGAGGCCCACTGCGCCGAGCTAGAGGCGCACAACGCCAAGCTCGAGGAAGAAAAGCGCCACTACCAATGGCTGGCGGAGAGCACCACCGACCTTATCTCCCGCCACGCCCGCGACGGCACCTTCCTCTACGCCTCCCAAGCGTCGCGTGAGCTGATCGGCTTCGAGCCCGTGGAGCTGATCGGCGTCTCCGCCTACGACCACTTTCATCCGGCCGACCTGGCCGACCTGCTCAACAAGTCACCCCGGGTCTACTACCACGATGGCTTCTACCAACAGACCTATCGCTTCCGGGCCAAGGATGGTCGCTATGTCTGGTTCGAGACCACCAGCCGCACCCGCCGCGACCCGGCAACCGGCGAACTGCTCGATATCCTCTGCGTCTCCCGGGACGTGGGCCGGCGCATTCGCGCCGAGGCCATCCGGGAGCGCTTGGCCCGCGTGGTGGAGTCGACCACCGACTATGTACTATTTGCCGACGGGAGCGAGCGGCTCTTCTACTCCAACGAAGCCGCACGTCGGCTGCTGAGCCTTCCCCGAGAGGGGCTCGCCGCCCGGCTGGACCAGGCCTACACGCCGCCCTCAGTCGCCATCCTGCGTGACGTCGTACTCCCGGCCGTGACGCGCTACGGCTCCTGGAGCGGTGAGCTTGAGATGCCGGGGCCGCAAGGTCCGGTACCGGTGCTCAGCGTGGTACTGGCCCACCACGGCCCCGGCGCCGAACCCGATCATCTTTCGCTGCTCAATCGCGATATTGGCCTACGCAAGGCAGCCGAATCCCAGGCAAGGCGCCACCAGGAGCAGATTGCCCATGCCAATCGTCTGGCCACTACCGGTGAGCTCGCCTCCAACATCGCTCATGAACTCAACCAACCCTTGGGCGCCATCGCTAACTATGCCAGCGGCGCGCTGATTCAGCTACGCGAAAACCCCAGCCGCCCAGCAAGCGAACTGGCCCTGCCCCTCGAGCGCATCGACCAGCAGGTACAGCGGCTGGGCGAACGGCTGCGACATATTCGCACCTTCGTTCGCAAGGGCCAGACCCGCCCGCGCCCGGTGTCCCTGGGCGACGTGGTGGATGCTGCCTGCCAACTGTGCGAGTGGCAGTACCAACAGACCAGCATCACCCTCGGTATCGATTTACCGGAAACGCTGCCCCGTGTCATGGCCGACCCGATCGCACTGGAACAGGTACTGGTCAACCTGATGCTCAATGCCCTGGAGGCAAGTCGAGAGCAGCCTGCTGCCCTGCGGGTGGAGATCCGTGCACGACGCAGCGGCCACCGCGAAGTCACTTTCAGTGTCAGCGACCAGGGGCCCGGCATCTCCGTTGACGTGGCGTCGACTGTCTTCACCCCCTTCCATTCCACCCGCCCGGAAGGACTCGGCATGGGCCTCGCCATCAGCCGCTCTTTGATGGAAGCCATGGGCGGCAGCCTGGCGCTGATCGACGGTTCCGATGGCGCTACTTTTACCGGTACACTGCAGGCGGAGCCGAATCCCATCCACCGCAGTACGCCGCCCCGGAGTCAGCCGTGACCAAGCCCACTGCCGCCCCCTGTGTCGCCGTGGTAGACGACGACGAGGCGCTGCGCGATTCCCTGTCCTGGCTGCTCGATTCCGTGGGCCTGACTACCCACGCCTTCGCCGACGGAGATGCCTTCCTCGGCGCAGAACCCGACAGCTTTACTGCCGTACTGCTCGATGTGCGCATGCCCGGCCTAAGCGGCCTGCAAGTCCAGCAGCGCCTGAACGAGCGCGGCGACAGCACGCCGATCATCTTCATGACCGGACACGGCGACGTGCCCATGGCGGTAACGGCACTCAAGGCCGGTGCCTTCGACTTCATCGAAAAACCCTTCAATCATCAGCAGTTGATCGATGCCGTGCAGCAGGCCCTGGCGAAGCACCAGCAACTGCACCAGGCCAGAGCCAGACTCGAAGCCGTACAGGCCCGCTACGCCGCCCTGCGCCCCAAGGAAAGACAGATACTGGTGCATGTGGCGGAGGGCATGACCAGCCGCGAAATCGCCGAGTATCTCGATGTCAGCGCCAAGACAGTGGAGGTCTACCGGCTGCGGGCCATGAAGGCACTGGGTGCGCACAACCTGGCTGAACTGGTTCGCATCTGCGTGGCGCTGGCGCTGGTCGAGCCGCTGCCAACGAAACCTCGGCAGCGGTAGGCAGGTCGCCTCAGGCTCGCGCCGACGATCTTCCCAATATGTGTACGGTGCCGTACAGACAGTGTACCTGGCGCGCAGCGTGGTGGAACTTATGGCCTCGGGCTTTCTCGTGCGCTTATTCATGATTCAGCATGACTGCAGCCACGGGGCATTTTCCCTTCTCGCTCAGCCAATAACTGGGTCGGCCTAGCCATCGGCGTGTTGACCCTGACACCCCACGATCTACGGCGACACAGTCATGCTCTTCATCATGCGAGTTCCGGCAACCTCGATCGCCCGCGTATCGGTGGCATCGATACCCTGACCGTGCGCGAGTTCCGGGACTTGCCAAGACGACAGCAGCTCCGCTATCGCCTGTACCGGCACCCACTGGTGCTGTTTGGCCTCGGCCCGGCGTACCTGTTTCTACTGGACCATCGCCTGCCAGTGGCTTTCATGCGCGCGGGCTGGATGCCCTGGCTAAGCACCATGGGCACCAATGCGGCAATCGCCCTGCCCCGCTTACAGTACAAGCTAGATGACGAGCAGATCTGGTCCGTGGCGCTCTATATCTGCCATACCCTGGCGGACGGGCAGGACGTTGACCACCAGCATTAGTCGATGTCGAAAAAAACGGGCGCCAGGGGCGCCCGCCATCTTCCCAATCATGTTTTCCAGCCCTGAGCCCTATCGAGCGGCAAGCTCGTCATACAATCCTTCCGCGTCCGGCTCTTCCGGCTTCGCTTCAGGATCCGCTTCCGGCTCCGGCGACTGCTCCAGTGCGACAACCGCGCCATTGGGGTTTTCCAGCAGGAAGCGCAACTTCTCGTAGTTCAACGGCACCGAGACATCGTCGCTGTTGCGTTCCAGAAGCGACAAGGTTTGCATCAGAGCCGCCATGCCGTACTCCTGCTCCTCCAGTGTCTCGAAGACCTGAACATAGGGTATATCGCCATCCCAGCCGGCCTTGATCGGCTGGTTGACGATATTGACCTGCATACCCACAGGCACGCGATCGAAGATCGACTCGATATCTTCGGGGAACATGCGGATACAGCCCCGGCTGGCACGCATGCCGATGCCATCCGGATCGTTGGTCCCATGAATGAGGTAGCCCGGGATGTCCAGCAGGATGGCATGGCTACCCAGCGGATTATCCGGCCCCGGCGGCACTACGGCAGGAGCCGGTTCGCCTCTTTCGGCCGCCTCTTCACGCATGGATCGAGGAGGATACCAGGCTGGGTCCTTCAGACGCATGGTGGTCTCGGTCTTGCCCAGGGGCGTGTTATACCCCTCTCTCCCGATGCCGATCGGGTAGGTCTCGACCCGTGGCGTCTCATCACCGGAGACCGGCGGATAGTAATAGAGCCTCAGTTCAGCAATATTGATCACGATGCCTTCCCGAGCCACATGGGGCAGTATATGCCGCCCCGGGATGACCACTTCGGTACCTTCTCCAGGTAGCCATACGCTCACCTCAGGATTGGCGAGGCGGATCTCCTCGTAACCCACGTTGTGGTCACGGGCGATATCGAGTAGCGTCTCCTCCTCCCGCGCCTCGACGATGTAGTTCTCTCCAATGACATCACCCGACTCCGGCAACGGGTAGTGCCCCTTGGGCCATTCAGAGGCCGCTTCCTCGTCGGCTTCGTCGGCCACTGCAGCGACCGATATCAACAAGGCACCTGTGAACACCAGGCTCAGTAAAGCAGCCCATACCGCAGGACGGGCGTGAACCGGCGATGGCCGTGCGCTATTGCTGCCATTGTGTCTCATTCTTCGCTGCCTCTTGCGCAACCTCCACCACAGGGGTGCAAGGTCATTGAAACGTTAGTCGTCACCGTATCGACCACCTTACACTTCTACAGCAATATACCTGACACGCATCATCGACCAGGCTTCGACTGCCTGGGAAAATATCTAGAGTACGGGGGAAAACAGATAGGCACCCCGAGCGGCCACACGATGCCACAGCGGCTGCTGCTCGACCTCGTCGAGCTCCATTCGGCGAGAACGCGCAAAATCCGCCTCGAACATCGCTTCGACATCAGCCGCAAACGACGGGTCCATGACCAGCGCAGTGATTTCGAAATTCAGCCGGAAAGAACGGTTATCCAGGTTGACGGTTCCCACCGCAGCGCTGGCATCATCAACCAGGTAAGCCTTGCCGTGCAAAAAACCTTCCTGATAGCGATGGATCTCGACGCCGGCATCCAGCAGCGGCCCCAGAAAGGCATACGCCGCATAGTAGAGCAGAATATTGTCGGGCTGTTCCGGGATCAGTATCCGTACGTCCACCCCATTGATAGCCGCCAGCTTGAGCATCGACTGCACCCCTTCGTCCGGCACGAAATAGGGGCTCGAGAACCAGATTCGCTCCTGGGCGGAATGGATGGCCTGCTGAACCATCAGGCTGGCGGTCTCGAAGCGATCCGCCGGGCCGGAGGGCAGAATCAGTACCGGCGCACCCTGGCTAGAACGCACCACAGGCTCCCAGGGCAGCTCGGGCAGCTCTTCCGTGGCCCAGTGCCAGTCCTCGAGAAACACCAGCTGCATGGCCAATGCCGCAGGTCCCTCGATCTTGAGATGGGTGTCTCTCCAGGGCCCGATACCTTTTTCCCCTACCAGATACTCGTCACCGATATTAAACCCGCCGAGCCACGCCGTGGCTCCGTCGGCCACCATGACCTTGCGATGGTTGCGGAAGTTAAGTTGGAAGCGGTTCCCCGGCCCACGAGTCGAGTGAAAAGGGTGGACATTGACACCCGCCTCCTCCAGCTCCTTCACATAAGAACTCGGCAAGGCGTAGCTGCCAATCTCGTCATAGAGGAAATAGACTGCCACCCCTTCCTGCGCCTTCTCGATCAGGCGCTGCTGAAGCTGGGTGCCGATATCGTCATCCCTGACAATGTAGAACTGCACCAGCAGATATCGCTCTGCAGCCTCTATTCCGGCGAAAAGGCTCGCGAATGTCTCTTCACCGTCGATCAGCAGTGTCGTCTCGTTACCGCCCATCAGCGGCAACTTGGCCAGACGCTCCACGCCATCCAGATAGTGGTTACTTCGCGCCGACTCGACGCGATGAGATTGCAGCTCCAACAATTGGTCGGACAATGCCCGCCTGATCTCTGAATCCTCATCGCGACGAGACATCGCATAACCCTCGAACTTGTTGCGTCCGAATACCCAATAGGTAGGCACTGCCACATAGGGCACGGTATTGAGGGACACGATCCAGGCAATGGCCCCTTCTGACGTACGGCTCGACATCAGGGCTTCGACCGATGAAGCCAGGCCCACCAGGTGGGCGAGAACCATGAAGACGACGAGCTTGCTCCAGCGGCGGCGCCTGCCAGGGCCACGCTTTGATGATGTCGACACGCTGTGTTCCTTGGTGTCGTCTGCCCTTTCCTCCGGCTGCCCGGCATCGCGGCTTCCCTGCATGGGGTGGCTCTCCCTCAATGGCGTTGCTACTCCTTAGACCCACGACGCCAGGCCATATCGCCCACCGTCAGGATTCTCGGCTCGACATCAATACCGCTTTCGTGTCTCGGGCCTGGTGTCGGGACCATAGTATCAGTGCGACACCGCCAATGATCATCGGCATGGTCAGCAGCATACCCATGGTCACCCAGTCGAAGGCGATAAAGCCGATATGCGGATCGGGCAGGCGCACAAACTCGACGGCAAAGCGGAACGTCCCATACAGCAACAGAAACATGCCGGAGATCAAGCCACGGCGGCGTGGCTGGCTCGACAACCACCAGAGCACCACGAACAGCACGACCCCCTCCAGCACGAATTCGTAGAGTGCCGACGGATGACGCGGCTCCGGCCCCATGTGGGGAAACGGCATAGCCCAGGGCAGTTCGCTGACCCTGCCCGGCAGCTCGTGATTGATAAAGTTGCCAATACGTCCGGCTCCCAGGCCAATTGGCACCAGAGGAGCAATAAAGTCGGTCAGTTGGAAGAAGGCCAGGCGCTTCTTGCGAGCAAACAGCAACGCTGCCAGAAGCACCCCGATCAAGCCACCGTGGAAGCTCATGCCGCCGTCCCAGATGCTGAACAACCACAGCGGATTGGCAAAAAACTGATCCATGCCGTAGAACAGCACATAACCCAGGCGCCCACCAGCAACGACACCGATGGCCGCATAGAAGAGCAGATCGCCGATATCGTCGTGGCTCAATCCCAGGCGATGGGCGCGGTAGCGCCCCAGCAGCCAGGCGGCAACGAAGCCGACGACGTACATCAGGCCATACCAGTGAATCTGAAGCGGTCCGATGGCGATGGCCACCGGGTCGATCTGGGGATAGTCCATCATGCGTCATCCATGTCGGTAATCAGTGTAAGCGAGGGCGTCATAGGCTTGACCACTCCCTGCCGCCATCCTCGCTGAGCAGCAGCACGCCCTGGTTGTCGGCTGCCACGAGACGCTGCGGGTCCTTGGAATCCACCGCCAGGTGGGTAAAGTAGCGCTCGCCCCAGCCGTCGCTCAGCGGCTCCCACTCCCGGGTCGCTTCATCGGCCTTGATCAGCCCCAGGCCAAGCATGAAGGCATACAGCTGGCCCCCACTCGCAACAACGACACTGACTGGGTTGCGCTGGGGATGGACCTGGCGCCAGCGCTGCCCGCCATTGGGGCTCATCAATAGCCCCGTCTGGGTAGCAGCATACAGGTGATCCGGGTCTCGACTCGAGGCCGCCAAGTCGATCAGCCCTTCCGGTACCGCGGTCTGCACTTGCCATTCATGACCCCCGTCACGACTTACCTGAAGCCGGCCGGCATAGGTACCGTAGAGTACGTCGGGGTCAGCCTCGCTGACCGTCATCTGATGGAAGTCGACCGGCCCATTGGCGCCAGCGGAACGCTGCTCCCAGGAACTGCCGCCATCGAAGGAAACCATGACGCCGAGGTTACCACCGCGTGCCGGGTGTCCGCTGGCGAAGAGCACCTCGGTCTCCCGCGGGTGGGGTGAAAAGCCCATGAAATCATGGGACTCGCTGGAGACCTGGCGCGCCCTTCCGTCAGCATCGACGACATGGAAGCCATGGTGAGTCGCCAGTTGGATCCGCTGACTGTCGGAGCGGTCGAAGGCCACACCATGAATATGAGTCTTCTGGCGCAACTCCTCGAGGCTGACGCCTTCGGGCTCACCGGAGCAGCCGGTGAGTGGCAGTGCCAGCAGCAGGGGCAGGATAAAACGATAGTGTGTCATATGCATTGACTCGTTGCTTCACCGGCGACCTGAAGAGTGCAGGCCGCCAGCGAATAAGTTGAAAAATCAGTGAATCCGAACCGTGGCCATCATGCCCAACTCTTCATGCTCGTTGATATGGCAGTGGAACAACCAATCGCCGGGCTCCCGAAAGACCATACGCAGGCGCAGTCGCTGGTAGGGTGCCAGATTGACGGTGTCCTTCCAGGCCATCCAGGCCATCCAGGCCATCCAGGCCATCCAGGGCGAATCCTGCCACTCCCCGTCGCCCAGGTGGCTGGCGATCATCTGGAAATGGGTGCCGTGCACGTGGAAAGGATGGTCCATGTGCGAGTTATTGAAAATCTCCCACTCCTCGACGTCACCAAGCCGGCCTTCGAAGAGCACCTCGTCCATGACGAAGGTGCGACCATGGATCAGCGTGATGTCGAAATCATCCCCTTCCCGTACTTCGATCAGGGGGGCCACCTTGTGATTGTACAGCCACAGCAGGGCCTGCCGGTCTTCGCCCAGCGCAACCTCACTGGGCGCTGCCGTCAGAGCGCTGCGGAACAGGCCGGAGCGATCGCTCAGGTTGATGATTAGAGGCAATGGCTGAAGCGACTGCCCGTCGGGCAGGGCCGAGGGGGAGAGCAGTGAAGGATTGGCGTAACCACCATGGCGACTCGCCATGGCATAGGTGAACAGGCCTGAAGTCGAAAGAGCCAGCCCGCCCAGTGTGGAATGGAGCGGAAAGTTACGACGCTTCATGGAATCGGTTTCCTCATTATTTGAACAGCGACCACCACCCGCTTCGGGCGGGAGATTGGGTCAGGGAAGTCTGTTCAAACGCGAGGAGGGCGATCGAGTCGATCGCTGGGGGACGAGGGCCAAGATTGGAAAGACCTCGGTCGCGGTGGCGCCGATGCAGCGGACATGCCGGCGGCCTGAGGCACCAGGGCGGCACAGAACCCGGCCGATGAACAACTCAGCGATTGGCGCTCATGATCCTCCGTCGCCGCTTCGGCGACATGGCTTGCTGGGGCCGGCTCTAGCGCGCTCATGCTGAAACAGGCTTCATCATGACCATAATGAGAAACACCCGCCACGGCGCCCATGGGTATCACCAGAGTGATAGCCAGCAGGAAAAGCAGCCAGGTCGCGATGGAACGGGTCATTTGCGTCGCTTTATTGCCGTAAGGATCTAACCTGGGACGGAGTATTTCACGCAGCCAAGGCAGCCGGCAACCCATGGGGCGGATAGATTTTCCTGATCTGGCTCATTTGACATGCATCAAGTGTGCTGGCGCATTAATGTTCTATGGTGTGAGTAGGATACACCTCAGGAGTCCCATTCATGGCTGAGCAGGAAGCGACCACAGCATGCCAGACCCTGCCCGTTGCGGCATGGCAGCGCCATGGACTATTGGTACTCCTGTGCCTGACATTGCTGCTCTTCGCCTATGGAGCGGCGGCGCATGTCACTCTTTCTCCCGAGACACACCATGGCGCTACCGGCCATGTACATGACGCGGTACCGACTACCGCCTTCGTCGGCGACCCTCATCGGGGACCGCGCTGTCATGCCGACCATGCCCCCCTCGTGACCCATACACTCCTGCGCACCGAACGCCAGGATATCGAACATGGCGTGGCGCTTTGCAGTTTGGCTCAGTTGGCCCCTCCTGCTGTCCTCATCATTTCGGGTACGCCGCATGGCCGACCTGATTCCAACGCCCTACCTATCTATCTGCTGACACAGCGCCTGCGCCACTGAGCTTTCAGGCCTGAGGCAAGCGCCTCCTCTCCCCCTTTGCGGTCCCGGTGATGTCCCCTAGGACAGTCATCCTTTCAATAGCAGTTGCAGGGCTAAAAGCCTTCAGGAGAACGATCATGACACTTCGCAAGCACGCTATTGCCATGGGCCTAGCCCTGGCCGTCGGTATTTCCGTTCCCGCTCTGGCTCTCGCCCAAGGCATGGACCAGAACCAAGACTCCATGATGGGTAGCGGCCAGGGTGGCATGGGCCCAGGCATGATGATGGGTGGCGGCCAGGGCGGCATGGGCCCTGGCATGATGATCGGTGGCGGTCAGAGCGGCATGGGCCCAGGCATGATGATGGGTGGCGGTCAGAGCGGCATGGGTCCAGGCATGATGATGGGTGGCGGCATGATGCCCTGCCCGATGATGGGCAGCGGTAAAGGCATGATGAGCATGCTTGATCCCGATCAGCGCAGCGAAATGCGTGGGCTGATGCAGGAGCACCGCCCTGCCCAGTTCGAACGTATGGGTCGCCTGATGAACCTGCGCGATGACCTGATGGCAGAAATGCACGAGGAGCGGCCCGATCCCGATGAAGTACAGGCTCTACATGGACGGATGGCTGAATTGCATGGGGCAATGATGGCCGAGATGGTGCGTATGCGTAACGCCATGCACGATCTCATGACCGATGAGCAGCGGGAACAGCTGCAGCAAACCACGCCCGAGGCCGACGATCCGGACGATCATGCCGTCCACCACTGACCGGCATTGCTGAGTTGACGCCATGGCGGGAGGCCAGATAGGGCTGCCCGCTCGACGCCACCCGCTAGAGGTAATGCAATGACGGACACGAGCATGAAACAGATAACCCTGACGGTGCCTGGCATGGGCAGCGATCACTGCGCCGGTATTGTTCGCGAAACGATCGAGCGAATGGACGGCGTGGAAGAGATCCAGACCAATATTGCCAGCCACCGGGTACGCGTCAGTGTCGACGAGGACAACGGCCCCGATGGCGAAGCGCTCAAGCAGGCAATCGAAGGCGCCGGTTACGACGTCAAGGCCATTCGCGGCGGTGCCACCCAACGCAAGATCCGCCTCAACGTCCCGGGCATGGGCTCGGATCATTGCGCCGGCATCGTACGCAAGACACTGGAGCGCCTGGAAGGAGTCGAAGACGTCCAGACCAATATCGCCAGTCACCGGGTCACCGTCACGCTGGGCAAGGGCGGCCCCGGTGGCGACGCCCTGAAGCAGGCCATCGAGGGAGCCGGGTATGACGTCAAGGGCGTTCATGACGAGAGCGACGTAGAGGGCGATGACGATAGCCAGATCGAGAAGGACTATCTTCAGGAAGCACGCAAGCGGCTGATCATCGCGGCGGTTCCCACCACCCTGATCATGATCCTGATGATGCCGCACATGTTCTGGCAGCCGATTCCCGGTTACCTGGCCATCATTGCCGTGCTCGCCTTTCCAGTGGTCTTCCTCTACGGCGGAGCGGCAACCCACAAGGCCTCGTGGCGCTCGCTGAAAAACGGCACTTTCAACATGGACGTGCTGATTTCCATGGGCAGCCTGCCCCCCTACCTGCTGGGGCTGCTCGGCTTCTTCTTTCCCATGACCTCCTTTATCGAGATGGCGGCCACGATTATGACCTTCCATCTCGTGGGTCGCTATCTGGAGGCAATGGCAAAAGGCCGGGCTTCCGAAGCGATTCGCCGCATGATGGACATGAGCGCCAAGACCGCCCGGGTCGATCGCGACGGTGAAGAGGTGGAAGTCTCCGTAAAAGAGCTGGAAGCCGGCGATATCATGATCGTTCGCCCCGGCGACAAGATTCCCACCGACGGCAAGGTGGTGGAAGGCGAGAGTCACCTCGACGAATCCATCGCCACCGGCGAATCGGTGCCGGTCTACAAGAGCGAGGGCGACAGCGTCATCGGCGCCACCATCAACAAGGAGGGGCGATTGCGAGTCGAGGCCACCCGGGTGGGCGGCGATACCTTCCTGTCTCAGGTGGTCAAGCTGATCGATGAGGCCCAGGGCTCCCGGGTGCCGATCCAGGAGTTCGCCGATCGCATGACCGGCCGATTCGTACCGGCAGTCCTGGTGATCGCCTTGGTCAGTTTCCTGGCCTGGCTACTCGCGGGCGATGCCCTGCGACCGATCCTTGAATGGGGCGCCAACTTCCTGCCCTGGGTCGATCCGACAGCCTCCACGCCAATCCTCGCCATTTTGGCTGCCATTGCCGTACTGGTCATCGCCTGTCCCTGCGCCCTGGGCCTTGCCACCCCCACGGCGCTGATGGTGGGCTCCGGCATCGGCGCCGAGCGCGGCATCCTGATCCGCTCGGGTGAGGCGATCCAGACCTTCAAGGACATCAAGGTGATCGTGCTCGACAAGACCGGCACCATCACCCGCGGCGAACCGAAGCTCACCGATGTCGTTCCCGTCGAAGGGGTAGAAGAGAAGCGACTCCTGACCTTGGCGGCAAGCGTTGAAGACGCTTCGGAGCACCCCATTGCGAGAGCCATCGTGGACGGGGCCAAGGAGCGCGATGTAACACCCGAACAGGTCAGCGACTTCAAGTCCACCGGTGCACGAGGCGTATCCGGCAAGGTGGGTGACGAAAAGGTATTGATTGGTAATCAAAAGTTACTGGAAGAAGAAGGCATAAGCGGCCTCGAGGCGCTGGTAAAGACCAAGCAGCAACTCGAGGAGAAGGGGCGCACGGTTGTCATCGTGGCTGCCGACGGCCAAGCGGTGGGTCTTGTGGCCGTAGCCGACACACTGAAGGAGAAGTCCAAGGACGCCATTCGCGGGATGCATGACCTTGGGCTGCATGTGGTGATGATCACCGGCGACAACGAACGCGCCGCCCGCGCCGTGGCAGATGAAGTGGGCATCGACGAAGTGCAAGCCGAGGTGCTTCCCGATGGCAAGGTGGACGCCATCAAGAAGCTTCAAGAAAAGCACGGTGATCATGTCGCCATGGTCGGCGACGGCATCAACGATGCCCCCGCGCTGAAGCAGGCCAACGTGGGTATTGCCATCGGTGCCGGTGCCGATGTCGCTATCGAGGCTGCCGATGTGACCCTGGTGCGCGGCGAACTGACAGCCGTGGTGGATGCCATGCATCTCTCCAAGGCGACCTTCGGCAAGATCGTACAGAACCTGGTCTGGGCCAGCGGCTACAACCTGGCCGCCATCCCCATCGCCGCCACTGGCCTGCTGCACCCCATGATCGGTGTCATCGCCATGACGGCCAGTTCACTTTCGGTAATCGGTAACTCGCTGCTGCTCAAGCGGCGCTATGCGAGAGAACAACCCTCAGGAGACCACGCATGACTCGAACTCACCTGCCCAACCAGCGTGCCCAAGAAGATCCAACAAAAGATGCTGTCGCACAACCAAACAGCGAGCCGGATAAAACGTCGGATAAAGACGAGCATTCCAGCACCCTGCACCGCTGGATGATGACCTTCTGCCTGGTGGCGATGGGTGGCGTCCTGCTCTTTGTCATGTGGCGCGGCCAAACCCTGGGTGGCGGCACCTGGCTGCTGGTTCTGCCGATGTTGCTGTGCCTTGGCATGCATTTCCTGATGCACCGCCATGGCCACCGACATGGCGATGACTGATCGCTATGCGCTCTTTGCGCCACGTCAATGAAATAACGCGCTGGATCGGTTTCAATATAGAGGCAACACCATAAAGGGGGTCTCCATGACACGGCAGATCGATACATCACAGCACGGACGAGCAAGAGGCCGGTTCCTGGCCCTGCTGCTCGCGCTGCTGCTGGCGATGACCAGCCTGTCGAGTCATGGCGCAAGGCAGGCCGAACAGGCCGACTGCCTGCTGACGCCCCAGGCAGCGATGCAGCTCGACGCAGCCGATACGGATGATCATCGCTGCTCCGCCTGCTCGGCGCTGATGCCGTCATTCTCACTGTCTACTGTCGAGCCCGCCGTCTCGGCCACTGCGCCCGCGGTGGCCTACGTGAAGCGCACTTTCCTGCCCCCTCTGCGTCCTCCCAGAGCCTGAACGAATGCCCGACGAGCCCTCTCGGCTCGACACCCAACCATTCGTCAGGAGTGACTGACATGATGACCAACTGCCTCGCCCTGATGGGCAACATGAGCTGGCTTGGCTGGCTGATACCGCTGGCGATCCTTTCCCTGCTGGGCCTGGGTACCGCCGCCCTGCTCAAGTACCTGTTTACCTCTGCCAAGTCCGCAACCGGAGCAAGCTCATGAACCGTTCAATTACCTCACTTATGCTCTCCTCCGCCCTGCTACTGGGTGGGGCCGCCACCGCACAGGCCGCAATGCCTGACGAAGCCACGCTCTACATGAACCCGGAATGCGGCTGCTGCCACGAATACGCTCGCCAGCTGGAGGAGCGAGGCGTCGCAGTCACCGTCATCGACGATGTGGAGGTTGGCAAGATCAAGCAGCAGGTCGGATTGCCCTATGGCAAGGGGTCTTGTCACACCATCCTGATGGGTGACTATGCCATCGAGGGCCACGTACCCTTCGAGGCGGTGGAGCAACTGTTCCAGGAGCAGCCAAAAATCAGCGGTATCGGCCTCGCCGGCATGCCCATCGGATCGCCTGGCATGCCAGGACCAAAGCAGGGTGATTGGGAGGTCTACCAGTTCACCGACCAGGAGTCCATGCCCTTCATGACCCTGTAGCCCACACCACGCGTTCCCGTTCAACAAACGGGAGCGCCAGCGTCGCTATCGCCGAGGCGTCCTTCCACAATGCAGTCTGTGCAGAGCAGATTCACGCCAAAGTGTGAAGAACCATAAATAATCCCTGTATCTCATCCCACGCCATGTAGCCAAGCAGTTGGTGAGAAAGGACTTGGGAGAGTCACGCCTTGGTGACGTAGCGTAGGATCTCGACCACCTGATCGGTGGTGGTCGCCCAGGCCATGGCCTGGGCATCGACTTCCTTGAGCGGATGGACTATCTCCTCGCCATGCAGGGAGACATATGGCTTGCCCAGGGCCGCACAGTAACCGGCATCGAAGGCGGCATTCCACTGTTTGTACTTGTCTCCGAAACGAACCACCACCAGGTCGCTCTGCTCGATCAGCGTCTTGGTGCGGATGGCATTAACCTTGGACGATTTATGATCACGCCAGAACGAATTACTCTCCTCCCCGAGATGATCACCGGCGGCGTCGCTGGCCGCGTGGTCGGTTACCGCCGAGGTAAAGACGATGTCCAGGCCGGCCGCCTCGGCGCCACGCTGAATGTCGTCACGCCAATCGGTGTGGATTTCACCGGAAAGGTAGACATAAAAGCTCATCGGAACTCCAGTAGATGGAAATGGAAACCCATCATAGCCGATGATACCGTCGTTGACTCCCGGACTGGTGAGCGTCCAGGAAGTAGGCTGGATCGTCGTCGGTGGGGCGCTTGAAATACGCTTTTTCTTGATGGCTGGGATCACGATCATTGATAGGTAGAAGGCTTCCCATAGTCTGGCAGCATAGATTACGCTCCCCCTTCTGCCATCGCCTGTACAAGGACACCGCATGACACCGGCCGATTCCCTGCGCCTGATTCTGCTCTCGTCGCTGTGGGGTATGTCATTCATCTTCATGCGGGTGGCGGTACCCGAGTTCGGCCCCGTGCCGCTGATTTTGGTTCGGATGGGCGTCGGCGCCCTGCTGCTGATCCCACTGCTGCTCAGCCTGCGCTACCTCAAGCTGGTCTGGGAAAACAAGGGCGCGCTGCTGCTGCTGGGCCTGATCAACCATGTACTGCCGTTCGTGCTGCTGGCCCTGGCCACGGTGCGCCTGGAGGCCGGCTTCACCTCGCTGATCAATGCCACTACTCCGATCTTAACCGCACTGCTCGGTGCGCTGTTCTTCACCACCCCGGTACAGCGCCAGCAATACCTGGGCCTCGCCCTCGCCTTCGTCGGAGTTTACGTGCTCTCGGCCAACCGGCTGGACTTCACACTGGGTGGCGACGGCTGGTTCATTGTTTCAGCGCTTGGGGCCACCTTCTGCTATGGCGTGGCGAGCAATTATTCCAAGACCTACATGTCACATCTACCGGTACCAGTGCTTGCCGCCGGCAGCACCGCGATGTCGGCGCTGATCCTGCTGATTCCCGGCCTGCTACTATGGCCCTCGGAGCCCATCAGCGGGCTGGCCTGGGCCAATGGCCTTGGCCTGGCGGTGTTCAGCACCACAGTGGCATTCCTGCTCTATTTCGGATTGATATCCAGTGCCGGTGCCACCGCCACCTCTACGGTCACCTTCCTGGTGCCGATCAGTGCGCTGTTGTGGGGCTATCTGCTGCTCGAGGAGCGACTCAGCCTGCAAATGCTGGTCGGCATGGCAATCACCCTGGTCGGCACCGCCATCGCCACGCGGATGATCCGGCTGCGCCAACGCAATGTGGCCTGAGTAATTGTCTGGCAGCGGAGAAAAAAAGGCGGTAGCGGCCAGATAGCCACTACCGCCTCTATGCGCTACTGATGGCCTCAGAAGTTCGGCTTGCGCTTCTCGACGAAGGCGCTCATGCCTTCGCTCTGCTCGTCACCGGCGAAGCAGCAGGCAAACAGGGCCGTTTCCAGCGCCAGGGCGCTGTCCAGATCCTGCTCCATGCCGTCGTGAACCGCCTGCTTGGCACCGCGCACCGCTAGCGGGCCGTTGCCGGACAGCTGCTTGGTCAATTCATCGGCGTAGGCCACGAGTTCGGCCTGGGGCATGACGCGGTTGACCAGGCCGATGCGCAGGGCCTCGTTGGCGTCGATCTTGCGGCCAGTGGTAACCAGGTCCAGCGCCATGGCCGGGCCGACACGCCGTGGTAGGCGCTGGGTGCCGCCAAATCCGGGGATCACGCCCAGCAGCACCTCGGGCTGACCGAAGACGGCATTATCGCTGGCTACGGCCCAGTCGCAGGCCAACGCCAGTTCGCAGCCGCCGCCAAGACAAAAGCCGTTAACCAGGGCGACCACCGGCACCGGTAGCGCTTCCAGTCGCTTGATGGTGCGCAGTGCCTGTCCGGCGAAGGCACGCGCCTCCTCCGGGGTCTTGTCGCGCATCTCAGCAATGTCGGCACCGGCAACGAAGGACTTCTCCCCCGAGCCGGTTATCAGCAAGGCACGCAGGTCGTCGCGCTTCTCCAGGTCTTCAAGAATCGCTTCCAGTTCAGCGAGCACGGCGCTGTTCAGCGCGTTCAATGCCTTGGGCCGGGTGATGGTCAGGCGTACGACGCCATCAAGATCGTCGATGTCGATCAGCTTCTCGCTCATGTGGGACTCCTGATCAGTACAAATGCTGTCTTGTTGAAGGGACACCAGTCTACCCTAGCGAACGCTTGGTAGGCCGGCAATCCCCTTTTTTGTCGAGATATGCCCGCACATGATTCGGACGCAGACAAGCCAGTGAAGCATTACTACATGCTGACAACGATTCTTCCGCGCACCTTGCCCTTCAGCAGCTCCTCAGCCTGTTTGATG
Organism: Halomonas sp. DQ26W; assembly: GCF_003339685.1. Lineage (GTDB taxonomy): Bacteria > Pseudomonadota > Gammaproteobacteria > Pseudomonadales > Halomonadaceae > Halomonas. The sequence goes on from NZ_QPKI01000005.1 coordinate 95,958, forward strand.
GCATCATCAAGGCCAATGGTCTGGGTAATGGCATCCAGCTGTCCGGGATCTAGCAGTTCGCCCAGCCGACGCCAGGCCTCGATACGCTCCGAGTAGGGTTTCATGACACTGTCGATGCCAGCGAGCGTCACACCTCGAAGGATGAACGGGGCGACACTGGAAGGGAGATCCATGCCTTGCGCCAATCCACAGGCCGCCACCGTGCCACCGTAGCGTGTCGCTGCCAGGACGTTGGCCAGCGTATGACTGCCCACCGAGTCGATGGCACCGGCCCAGCGCTCCTTGGCTAGTGGCCGGCCGGGCGCCGACAGTTCTCCGCGGTCAATGATCTGCTGCGCACCCAGCTCTCGCAGGTACGCCGCTTCCTGCGGCCGCCCGGTTGCGGCGATGACGCGATAACCCAGTCGCGACAGCAGTGCAATGGCATAGCTCCCGACACCGCCGTTTGCGCCGGTCACCAGCACATCTCCCTGGTCCGGAGCGACGCCCTGACGCTCCAGCGTCATGACGGCGAGCATCGCCGTGTAGCCGGCAGTGCCTATGGCCATGGTTTGGCGAGCGCTGAAGGCAGAGGGAAGAGGAATCAGCCAACGACTCTCCAGGCGCGCCTTTTCGGCCAAACCGCCCCAATGCGTCTCGCCTACACCCCAGCCGTTGAGCAGGACACGGTCACCCGGCTGGTAGTCAGCGGAAGAAGATTCTTCCACCGTCCCTGCCAGGTCTATCCCCGGCACCATGGGAAAATTCCTGACCACCGGACCCTTGCCGGTGATGGCGAGCGCATCCTTGTAGTTGAGCGTGCTGCAGTCGACCCGAACGGTCACATCGCCGTCCGGTAGCTGCGAATCATCCAGTGTCTGGATGCCGACCCGCTGATTTGCCTCCTGCTTCTCGATCAAGATCGCCTTGAACATTGCTCACCTCCTGAGAAGAATCTTGATGGTCTCGTTACTCGTAGACGTGAAAGCCGCGGCCCGCCTTTCTGCCCAAGTAGCCGGCAGCGACCATGCGCTTGAGTAGCGGACAGGGCCGGTACTTGGGGTCACCGAAGCCCTCCTGCAGCACCTCCATGATCGCCAGGCAGACATCCAAGCCAATCAGGTCGCCCAATGCCAGCGGCCCCATGGGATGGGCGGCCCCGAGTTTCATCGACTGGTCGATGTCCTCGGCGGTCGCGGCCCCTTCCTGCAGCAGGAAGGCCGCCTCGTTGATCATCGGCACCAGCAGGCGGTTGACGGCGAACCCAGGCGAGTCGGCGATGGCCACCGCGGTCTTGCCCAAGGCCTCGGCCAATGTCTCGATCTGCACCACGGTGGCGTCACTGGTCTGCTCGGCACGAATCACTTCGACCAACTTGAGCACCGGCACCGGGTTGAAGAAGTGCATACCGACCACCCGCTCGGGACGCTCGCACACCGCGGCAAGACGGGTCAGCGACAACGATGAGGTATTGGAGGCAAGAATCGCATCAAAGCTCAGCCGACTGAGGTCGCGGAACAGTTTTTCCTTAAGTGCCGGCTGCTCCGGTGCTGCCTCGATGATTACGCTGCAGTCACACAGGGCGTCCAGTGCTGTGGTCACCGCAAGCCGCTCCATGGCCGACGCCTTGTCGGCCTCGGAGAGTTTCTCCTTGGCCACCAGCTTGCTCAGCCCTTTGTCGATACCCGCTTGAGCACGGGTGAGCTGCTCATCGGCCACGTCATAAAGCTGGACCGAGAAGCCGCTTGTCGCCAGGACTTGTGCGATGCCCTGCCCCATGGTTCCCGCGCCAACCACACCAATCTGCTGTGAGTTCATATATGTCACTCTCCTGTGAGGCGTTACGACTTGCGCGCTTCTTCACGCAGCACGAATTTCTGAATTTTGCCGGTGGAGGTCTTGGGCAGTTCGCTGAAGATCACCGTCTTGGGCACCTTGAAGCGGGCCAGGTGCTCGCGGCAATGCTCGATGATGTCCGCTTCAGAAACCTCGCCGTAACCCACCTTGAGCTTGACGAAGGCACAGGGTGTCTCACCCCACTTCTCGTCGGGCTTCGCCACCACGGCAGCCTCTTCCACGGCCGGATGTGTATAGATGGCATTTTCCACTTCGATGGTGGAGATGTTTTCGCCACCGGAAATGATGATGTCCTTGGAGCGGTCCTTGATCTCGATGTAACCATCCGCATGCCATACTGCCAGATCGCCAGTGTGATACCAGCCACCCTCCAGAGACTGCTCGGTTGCCGCCTCGTTCTTGAGGTAGCCCTTCATTACGTTATTACCACGCATCAATATTTCGCCAACCGTCTCGCCATCCTTGGGTACAGGCTCAAGGGTATTGGCATCGGCGACACAGAGGGCTTCGAGCATATGGTAGCGTACGCCCTGGCGCGATTTGATCTTCGCCCGCTCCTCCACCGGCAGCTCATTCCACGCCTCGCGCCAGGCGCATACGGTCACCGGCCCGTAGACCTCAGTGAGACCATAGACATGCGTCACCTCGATACCGAGCTTCTCGACCCCGGCGATCACCGAAGCTGGTGGCGCAGCACCGGCGGTGGTGACCTTCACCGGGTGGTCGAACACGCGCTTCTGCTCCACAGGAAGATTGACCAGGCCGTTGAGCACGATGGGGGCGCCGCTGAAGTGGGTCACACCCTCGTCAGCGATAAGGTCCATGATCTTCTTCGGGTCGACCCTGCGCAGGCACACGCTGGTACCGGCATTGGCGGCAATGGTCCATGGGAAGCACCAACCATTGCAATGAAACATTGGCAGTGTCCACAGATAGATCGGATGATGCGGCATGGCCCATTCGAGGATGTTGCTCACGGCATTCAGGTAGGCCCCCCGATGGTGATACACCACACCCTTTGGCTTGCCGGTGGTACCGGAGGTGTAGTTGAGCGAGATTGCCTGCCACTCGTCCTCGGGCAACCGGTAGGCGTAGTCGGGGTCGCCCTCCGACAGCAGGGCCTCATACTCCAGCTCACCGATATGACGGGCTTCGCCATCGAAGAGGGCATCGTCCACGTCGATCATCAGCGGCTTGATCGCCAGCCGCGAGACGGCCTCCTCGATGACGTCGGCAAACTCTGGATCCACCAGAACCGCTTGGGCCTCACCATGTTCGAGCATGTAGGCGATGGCCTCCACATCCAGCCGAATGTTCAGGGTATTGAGCACGCAGCCTGCCAGCGGTACGCCAAAGTGGGCCTCGAACATTGCCGGCACGTTGGGGAGCATGGCGGCTACCGTTTCGCCGGGCTTGATACCGCGCTTTTCCAGCGCCGAGGCGAGCCGGCGGCAGCGCGCCCAGGTCTCGGCCCAGTTACGGCGGATATCACCGTGGATGACCGCCGGGTAGTCCGGGTAAACAGAAGCGCTACGCTCGATAAAGGTCAGCGGCGACAGCGGTACGTGGTTGGCCTGCCTCTTGGGCAGGCCCTGTTCGAAGATGCTGTTGTTCATGGTGGGCTCCGAGTGAGTGTCGTTTTTATGGGGATGCAGAAGTCTAGCGCACCGGCCACCGCTTTGACGGCCGGTGCAAATGCTACTCAGGGAAGCGTGACGTCGAAGTCTTGCAGGCTCGCCATTCCCGCTTCGATCACGCTGCGGTTGGCGCGGCCTACCGGCAACCACTGGCGCAGGGCGAAGTCGGCGGCGGCCAGCTTGGCCTGGTAGAACGGTTCGTTGCTACCGGCGGCCTGGGCGGCGCTGGCCTTAAGGGCGGACTGCCCCATCTGCCAGGCGCACAGCACATGGCCAGCCAGGTTGAGGAAAGGCGTGGCGTAGGCCTGGATGGCGTCCGGACCCCGCTGGGGGTCGCGGCCCTGTTCAAGCACGACAGCCATGGCCGCTTGCAGGTCGGCGGCACCGGCGGCAAGGCTTTCACCCATGGTTGCAAGCTCGCTACTGTCACGCAGTTCGCTGGCCGTGGCCTCGACCTCCTCGATCAAGCCAGCCAGAGCCGCACCGCCGTCACGCTGTAACTTGCGGCCGGCCAGGTCGAGCGCCTGAATGCCGTTGGTGCCTTCGTAGATCGGTGCGATGCGGGCATCGCGCAACAACTGAGCGGCACCGGTCTCCTCAATGAAGCCCATGCCGCCGTGAACCTGCACCCCCATGGAGGCGATATCCACCGCCTGATCGGTGGAGAAACTCTTGACCACCGGAATCAGCACGTCAGCCCGAGCCTGAGCGACCTCGCGCTCTCCAGCACCTCCATGGCGCGCCACGTCGAGCTGAGCCGCACAGTAAAGCGCCAGGGCGCGCAGGGCGTCGGTACGGGCACGCATCGACAACAGCATGCGACGCACATCGAGATGCTCGCTGATGGTGACTTCAGTGCCCCGTGCCTTGCCCTGCACGCGATCCAGCGCATAGGCAAAGGCGTGTTGGCTGGCACGCTCGGCCACACCGATACCCTGGATACCAACCTTGTGGCGAGCCTCGTTCATCATGGTGAACATGTGGTTGAGGCCACGCCCCTTCTCGCCCACCAGGTAGCCGATGGCGCCTTCGCTCTCGCCGAAGCTCAGGGTGCAGGTGGGTGAGCCATGAATGCCAAGCTTGTGCTCGATGGAGGCACAGACCACGTCGTTACGCTCACCCAGGGAACCGTCGTCATTGATCAGGGGCTCAGTTACCAAGTACTTCGGCACCAGGAACAGCGAGATGCCCTTGTTGCCCTCGGGGGCGTCCGGGGTACGGGCTAGTACCAGGTGGATGATATTCTCGGCGGCTTCGTGCTCGCCCCAGGTGATGAAGATCTTCTGACCAAACAGCCGATAGTGATCACCCTCTTCATCAGGGCATGGCACCGCACGGGTACGCACCTTGGAAAGGTCGGATCCGGCCTGGGGCTCGGTGAGATTCATGGTGCCGGTCCAGCTGCCCTCGACCAGCTTGGGCAGGTAGGTCTCCTTGAGCGCGTGGCTACCGTGGTGCGCCAGCGCCTCGATGGCGCCGGCGGTTAGCATCGGGCAAAGCCCCAATGCCATGTTGGCGCCGTGAAGCATCTCCTGCACGCTGCTTGCCACCACCTCGGGCAGCCCCTGGCCACCCAGTGCCTCGGACACACCAATACCGTTCCAGCCGCCCTCGACATAGGCCCGGTACGCTTCGATGAAGCCATCGGGCAGGGTCACGCCACCATCTTCATGGCGGGTACAGCCCTGCTGGTCACCGCTGGCATTCAACGGCCCCCACACCCCGCCCGCCAGCTTGGCGGCTTCCTCAAGTACCGCTTCGACCAGGTCCGGGCTGACCTCCTCGAAGCCAGGCAGGGCCAGCGAGCGATGCTCGAGCAGCTCCTCGAGCACGAATCGAAGGTCACGAACAGGGGCAGTGTAGGGAAACATGACAGTACCTCGGGAAAATGATAGCCGGAATAGTAGATGCACTACTTTTCGTTAACCATTATCCCTAGGTTGCAGGCGATTCGCCAGCCAAAGGCAATGCGCCCGATACACAAGACATCGGGCGCAGAAAACGAGGGGGAAAAAGCCATCCGCTTCAGCCGCGGGAGGCACTCGCCGTGTCATCTGGCAACCGCTGCTTGTCGGGCGCCGTGGGGGGCGCCTCCCCATCCTCGTAGTAGGCGATATGCGACTCATCGGGGGGCGGCGGACCAACCAGCGGCTCGACCGTATCCACCTCCGGCACCGCACCGGACAGATCCTCTACGTGCTCGTGTTCGGTTGCGCCTTGCATCAGCTCCTCGGTCACAGCCAGCTCGGCACCGGCCGACGACATGGGCGTAGAAGGCGAGAACGGAGCCACCGGCAGCGGCGCCGGTCGAACGCTTCGCCGCCAACCGAAGAAGACCACCATGCTGATGCTCATGGCACCAAAGGCCCAGAACAGGCCAGTATCGCCCACCGCCGCCATGATCGGCGAAATCAGCGGCGGGCTCACGGTGGAGCCTATGGCATTGATGAGCAGCAGGCCCTGGCTCATGCGTACGAGAGCTCCCGCCGGGGCACGGTCAGCGGCATGGCCTACCGCAACCGGGTAAAGCGCGAAGACGCCGCCACCGAGCAGGAAGAGCAAACTCGCCAATATCCAGGTATTCAGCGGCAACAGCAGCATGCCAGCCGAAATCAGCGTACAGAAGGTGCCGATCAGGATCAGTACCATCTGACGATCGTGGCGATCGGACCAGCGGCCGATGGGGTATTGCAGCAACATCGCCCCCAGGATCACCACCGCCATCATCTGGCCAATCTGGTTCACCGTCAGGCCGATGCGCTGCAGGTAAAGCGGCAGTAGTGAATAGACGGCAGCCACCGCCAACCCCGAGCCGAAGCTACCCATCACCCCGGTCGGCGTAAGGGTGATCAGGCGCATCGGCGAGAGCGGCTCGGCATGCTCGATCAGTGGTGACACCCGTGGGATCATGGCCATGGGCAGCACCGACAGCGACGCCAGCATACCGATCACCATGAACGGCGCGGTGACACCCATGGCATCAGTCACGCCCAGCAGCAACTGGCCGAGGACACCGGCGGCATATAGCGAGATCATGTAGAGTGCCAGCAGGCGGCCGCGAACCTTTTGGTCTCCGGAGGTGAGCAGCCAGCTCTCGATGACCAGATAGACTCCCACCGTGGCCCAGCCGCCGATCAAGCGAAGCCCGAACCAGGAGATGGGGTCAAGCCACAGCCCTTGAAGCAACACGGTGACCGCAACCAGTGACGCGAAACTCCCATAGGCGCGAATATGGCCGATACGCAGCAGCAGCCGGTCGTTGAACATCGCGCCCAGCGCCAGACCAATGAAGTAGGCCGACGAGACCCAGCCGATCACCACCGGAGACTCGCCCGCTGCGTCCAGACGCAGGGTGATCAGCGTGGCCAGGAAGCCATTACCGATCCCCAGAATGAAAAGTCCCAACAGGGGCGCCAGGGCCATGGCCAACAATTGCCGCGACATGAAGGGCCTCTCGACAGCGGTGGAAGAAACAGCAAGTAAGGCAACGATGGGTAACAGTGTGGCAGGACCTGCCGAGAATGCCCGCCAGGCTTCTCACGATACACAAGCGTCCGTGAGGCGGGATGTCGCGGCGCAAATCATACGCCGCCATCCCCATAAGTCAACGCAGAAACAGCACTTTCATGCCTGCATAACAGAGACTTATCGAAAAACAAGCAGTACCCCTGCTGGACGTTGGCTTTGGGTGCGCTTACCTTCGCTTGCACTGCAAGAGGGCCACATCGGCGGCAGGCAGCTCGAGGCGCATGTCGAGATGGCGGGCCAACCACACGAAGGTGGCCTCGCTGAAGAAAACCACATGAGTGGGGTCGAGAATATAGTGCCAACGGGCAAAGGCTTGCTGGGTGGTGACCCGCTTGGTCATCAGCCCCAGCCAGCCAGCGGGCCGCAGCACGCTCGCCAGTCGCTTGAGCTCACGCCCCGGTTCGAAGAGGTGCTCGGCCACTTCGGTGGCGGTGACGAAATCGTATTTACGCTGCAGGGCCGCGGGGTCGGGTGCGTAGAAGGGATCGAAGATCGCCATGGGGTGTCCCGCCTCCTCGAACATGACCGAGAGGGTCGGGCCGGGGCCGGCACCGAAATCGAGGCCGCAGGCACCCGGTGCCAGCCGAGCGCGCAGCGGCGTGTAAAGCCGTGACAGGAACTGCCGATAACCGGTGTCGCCGGGACTGTTCCGGTGCTGATCGTAGACCGCTTTCTCCGCGTCAGGAGCAAGGCGCTGAGCAGGCGGCACGAAGACCAGCTCGCACTGTTCACACTGGTGGTAGTCACGTCGGACATCGCGATGGTAGTGGCGCGTATCGCAAGATCCGCATAGCGGGCAGGTCAGCATCATCGTATCCTCTGTGCCAGTACAACCTTTCAAGGAGATGTGAATGCTGTCAGGTCTGGACCACCTGGTCATCACCGTGACCGACATTTCCCGCGCTGTCGACTTCTATTCGCGGGTGCTGGGGCTCGAAGTGCGCTATCGCGACCGTGAACGCGTCGACCTGATCCTCGGCGACGTGGCCCTGCGACTGCAATGGACAGCTACCGACATCGAGCCCCGTGCCGCCACCCCCACGCCGGGGAGCCTCGACCTTTGCCTGCGCAGCCTGCTGCCGCTGGACGAAGTGCAGCGACACCTGGAAGCGCTCGATGTTGCGGTGGAGCTCGGTCCGGTCGACCGCCAGGGCGCCACCGGGCCCATCGAGTCGCTCTACCTGCGCGACCCGGACGGCAACCTGCTGGAGATCAGCCGGCCGCTGAAGACGGCCAGCGAATAACCGCCGACTGGCATTGTCCCGTCTGGCCGGTATCATTGGAGTTGGCCAACTTAGCAAGACACCTCGCCATTCACTTGCTGGACGTGACATGACCGATAATCTGCACCCCGATGATGACCGTGACCACCGGGCCGTGACCGACCCGGGCTCACCCGACACCACCATACCCATCGTCATCTATGCGCTGTTTCTGGCCGGCATCGTCAGCGGCGGGCTGACACAGGTGATCGGTGTGGTTATCGCCTATGTCTACCGCGGCAAGGGGCCACACTGGCTCGACGAGCACTACCGCTATCAGATCCGCACCTTCTGGATGTCGATGCTCTATTTTGCGGTCTCCGGCCTGCTGACGCTTATCATGATCGGCTTCGTCACCTGGCTGCTGGCGGTGATCTGGCTGGTGATTCGCTGCGTAAAAGGGCTCAAGAGCCTGCAGGAGAAGCGCGCGCCCGATAACGTGGACACCTGGCTGTTCTGAGGCTCATGAGCGCATCACGATCCCGTTCCAGCGCCATTCAGGCGCGTCTCGCCACCACGCTGTGGCGAACCCTCGCCGGTCGTCGCCTCGCCAGCCTGTGGCGTCTTTCCCGCCTGGTCGGCCCACTGGTGTATCGCTTCAGTCGGCGCGAGCGAGACGTCACCGAGATCAATCTGGCCCAGGTCTACCCCGACCAGAGCGCGGCAGCGCGTCGTGGCCTGGCCCGCGAAAGCCTCACGCACTCCACCGCCACCATGCTCGAACTGGGCTTCGCCTGGATGGCCGACCCGGCCCGGGTCGAGGCCGCCATCGTCGAAGTCCACGGCCGGGAACTGCTCGACGAGGCCCGCGCCCAGGGACGAGGCGTCATCGTGCTGGCGCCGCATTTCGGCAACTGGGAGGTGCTCAACTTCTGGCTCTCCAGCCACTTCCCCTTCACCGCCATGTATGAGCCGCCCAAGGTCGACGAACTCGACCCCGTGACCCGTGAAGGCCGCGAGCGCATGGGCGCCAAGCTGGTACCCACCAACCCCCGCGGCGTGGCGGCACTGCTCAAGGCCCTCAAGCGCTGCGAAGCCATCGGCATCCTGCCTGACCAGGAACCCAGCTGGGGCAGCGGCGTCTTCGCCCCCTTCTACGGCCGCCTGGCCTACACCGCGACCCTGCTCCCCAAGCTCGTGGCCCGCACCGACGCACGGGTCGTCACCGGCGTGGCCAAGCGCACCCCCGGCCGCGGCTTCGCCATTCACTTCCTGGCCGCCGACGCACGCGTCTACGAGACCGACGAGACCGCCTCGGCCACCGGCGTTAATGCCTGCGTCGAGGATGCCATCGCGCTGGACCCTGCCCAGTACCAGTGGGAGTACAAGCGATACCGCAAGGTGATCGAGGAGCAGCAAGGGCATCCGGAGCATGGCTCCTTCCGGCTTTACTAGAATATCTTATGAATTTATTAGAAATAGTTTCCATGATTTTGTCTTCTTGATGGCTGGCACCACGCTGCCAGCCTGCTAGACTGGTGCAGACGCTTGACGGGGTGCCGGTGGAACCGGCTGAGATCGCCATACGACATTGCTTTTTGAGCAGTCGTCACGGCGGGGCCCGTAGAACCTGATCCGGCTCGTACCGGCGTAGGGATCAAGCGGTGGCCCCCTTCGCGGCACCTACCGTCGCCTGACCCCAGCCACCTCTTCCTTCCCCCGCCCACACTCCGGATCCCCTCACTACCGGAGGCAAGATGGGCTATCGCTTTACCGACCTCACCGCCGCCTGCCAGGACGACTGGCGCGCCTATATCGAGCACGACTTCGTGCGCGCTCTCGGGAACGGCACCCTGGCCGAGGATGCTTTCCGCCACTACCTGCAGCAGGACTACCTGTTCCTTATCCACTTTGCCCGAGCCTATGCGCTGGCCGCCTACAAGAGCCGCACCCTGGCCGACCTGCGCCAGGCACATGAAGGTTTGAAGGCCATCGTCGACGTGGAGCTGGGTCTGCACGTGGGCTACTGCCGCGAATGGGGCATCAGCGAAGAGGAGTTGGCCCGGCTGCCCGAGGCGCGAGCCACCATGGCTTATACCCGCTATGTGCTGGATACCGGCAATCGCGGCGACCTGCTCGACCTTCACGTGGCCCTGGCACCCTGCCTGATCGGCTATGGCGAGATCGCCAACTGGCTGAATGGCCGGCCGGACACCGTCCGCGGTGATGCCAACCCCTATGACGCCTGGATCGGCATGTATGAGGGCGACGAGTTTCAGGGCGCCATGCGCGCCGAACTGGAATGGCTCGATGCGCGCCTGGCCGACGTCACCCCGACGCGCCTCAAAGAGCTTACCGACGTATTTCGCGACGCCACGCGACTAGAGATCGACTTCTGGCAGATGGGGCTGGACCGCAGCCTCTGAGCCTTCCCCAACGACAACAAACGCAACAAGGATTTCCACCCATGAGCAAGACTCAGCACTTCCTCGCCGATACCGCCATGGTCGACGAGGCCGCCATCCAGCCGCTGCCCGGCTCGCGCAAGGTCCACATCGAAGGCTCACGCCCCGACATTCGCGTACCCTTCCGCGAGATATCGCTGTCGCCAACGAAAACCTCCGCTGCGGACGAAGAGAACCCGCCGCTACTGGTCTACGATACCTCTGGCCCCTATACCGACCCCGAGATCAGTGTCGATCTGCGCCGTGGCCTGCCGGAGCTGCGCCGTACCTGGATTGAAGAGCGCGGCGACACCGAATTCCTCGATGGGCCCACCTCTGAATACGGGCAGCGCCGTGCCAACGACCCCATGCTCGCCCAGCTGCGCTTCGACCTGAAACGCACGCCACGCCGCGCAAGAGCCGGAATGAACGTCACCCAGCTGCACTACGCTCGCCAGGGGATCGTCACGCCGGAGATGGAATTTATCGCCATCCGCGAGAACCAGCGGCGCCAAGCGCTGGGCACGGCAGAAGTCGAGCGTATCCTCGGCCATCAGCATCCCGGCCAGGGCTTCGGTGCCCGCCTGCCGGAAGAGATCACCCCGGAGTTCGTGCGCGCCGAAGTCGCCGCCGGCCGAGCGATCATCCCCTGTAACATCAACCACCCTGAATCGGAGCCGATGATCATCGGCCGCAACTTCCTGGTGAAGATCAACGGCAACCTGGGCAACTCGGCGGTCACCTCCTCCATCGAGGAGGAGGTCGACAAGATGACCTGGGGCATCCGCTGGGGCTCGGATACCATCATGGACCTCTCCACCGGCCAGAACATCCACGAGACCCGCGAGTGGATCATCCGCAACGCGCCGGTGCCCATCGGCACCGTGCCGATCTACCAGGCCCTGGAGAAGGTCAACAGCGTCGCCGAGGACCTCACCTGGGAGGTCTTCCGCGACACCTTGATCGAGCAGGCCGAGCAGGGCGTGGACTACTTCACCATCCACGCCGGGGTGCTACTGCGCTACGTGCCGCTCACCGCCAAGCGTGTCACCGGCATCGTCTCCCGCGGCGGCTCGATCATGGCCAAGTGGTGCCTGTTCCATCACCGGGAGAGCTTCCTCTACACCCACTTCGAGGAGATCTGCGAGATCTGCAAGCAGTACGACGTGGCGTTCTCCCTGGGTGACGGCCTGCGTCCCGGCTCGGTGGCCGACGCCAACGACGAGGCCCAGATGGCCGAACTCAAGACCCTGGGCGAGCTGACCCACATCGCCTGGAAGCACGACGTCCAGGTGATGATCGAGGGCCCCGGCCACGTGCCCATGCACCTGGTGAAGGAGAACATGGACAAGCAGCTCGAGTACTGTGACGAGGCGCCCTTCTACACCCTCGGCCCGCTGGTCACCGATATCGCCCCGGGCTACGACCACATCACCTCCGGCATCGGCGCGGCGATGATCGGCTGGTTCGGCTGCGCCATGCTCTGCTACGTGACGCCCAAGGAGCACCTGGGCCTGCCCAACAAGGACGACGTCAAGACCGGCATCATCACCTACAAGATCGCCGCCCACGCCGCCGACCTCGCCAAGGGGCACCCGGCCGCCCAGCGCCGCGACAACGCCCTCTCCAAGGCGCGCTTCGAGTTCCGCTGGGAGGACCAGTTCAATCTCGGCCTGGACCCGGATACCGCCCGGGAGTACCACGACGAGACCCTGCCCAAGGACTCCGCCAAGGTGGCCCACTTCTGCTCCATGTGCGGGCCGAAGTTCTGCTCCATGAAGATCAGCCAGGAGGTCCGCGACTACGCTAGGGACAACGGCCTCGATGGCGATCAGGAAGCGGTGATGAAAGGCATGGAGGAGCAGGCGGAAAAATTCAGGAAGGAGGGTGCCGAGCTCTACAAGGAAGTCTGATCTTTCCCGATGCTTTCTTTCCCGATGCTTGGAAAACGTTGCACGCCGGCCAATGGCCGGCGTGTTTTTTTTTCGTCCCATGGCGACAGCGAAGAAGGTGCGGATGTAGCCTGTAGCCATGACAGTGGCCGGTAACTGCTTATGCCACCCCTTGTGCAAGGCACTGTCTGAAAAGTCGGCGAGCGCAGCCAGTTTTCGGACAATGCCTAGGACCCGGTGCAGAAGGACAAGACAATGCCCCACCTGCATGTAGCGCTAGTGACAGAGCGTCCCGAAGCCAGCCTGATCCCCCTGCTGCAGCTTCGACCCCAGCGGGTCGTGCTGGTTGCCGGACGGCAGCAGCAACAGACCGCCGAGCGGCTGCAGATCCTGCTGCAGCACGAGCTGTCCTCCCATATCGAGATCCATCGGTGGGACAAAATGCCGGAGCGCGACCCACAGCGCCTCAGCGAGTTCGCCACTCGTTTAGCCCAATGGCTATCTCAGCAACAACATGACACCGCTGAACTCGAGGTCACTTATGACCTTGCCGACAGTGACAAGCTCACCGCCCTGCTATTCCAGAAGGCCATGAGCCACTGCAAGGCCGACTGGCTCTATGTCGATAGCCGTGCCGGCGCGCTCTACCGCATGGGACCAGGATTAAACCCTTCGACGCTGGAGGCCGTGGCCATCGAGCCCGTGCTCGATGTCGATACCTTCCTGCAGGCCAATGGTCGCAAGCGCATCAAGGCGCTGTCCGACAACCCGGCCTGGCGCAGCGCCGCCAAGCGGCACAAGACGCTGACCCGCTACCTGGGCCACCAAACCGACAAGCTGGCGTGGCTGTTGAGCGAGCTCCATGAACGGGTTCACGGTTCGCACGGCGTACTGGTCACGACCGACCCGCGCGAAGGCCCACGCCTCGCCCCATCCGCCCGCCAGCAGCGGCTGAGTCACGTACCACACTTTCCCTGTACTGACGCGCTGAGCGAGTTGAATGCGACCGGGATGCTCGAGTGGTCAAGCTCCGACCCTCAGCGGGTAAGCTTTTCCTCCCTGGCGGGTGCGCTCTACCTCGGCGGCGGGTGGCTAACCGAATACGCCTGGCTCTGTGCCCAGGAAGTCGGGCTGCACCAGGCCTGCTGCGGGGCCCATGTGCTCGATCTCAGCGGACATCACAACGGCGAACCCGTAGTCTCCGACTGCCTGGCCGTGCACCACAACCAACTGCTGTTCATCGAGTGTCTGACCACACTGCCCGGCCCAGAAGCCTGCCTTCAGCAGGGGCTAAAGCAATTGCACGACCTGCTAGACCACTCAGCCGGGCTGGCGAGTACCCGCCTGCTGCTGGCCTGCGGAGAATTCGACCGCTCACGCCAGCGCCTGACCGACCTACAGCACAGCCAAGGGCTAGAGGTAGCGGTGATCGAGTGCGACGACCTGAAACAGCTGCCCGTCTATCTTCGTCACTGGATGGAGACTGGCCGCTGGCCACAGCCCTGAGCGGTGTAGACAGCCCTGAGCGGTGTAGTGTAGACAGCCCTGAGCGGTGTAGACAGCCCTGAGCGGTGTAGACAGCCCTGAGCGGTGTAGACAGCCCTGAGCTTGTGGAACGCCCTGAACCCGCTAACAAAAAAGCCCCCGTCAGGCGACAGGGGCGAGAAACGTTTTACATACGGACCCGAGTCAACGTCGGGACCCGGGCCGATCCCGCCAGCGGGTCGACGGCCACCGATCAGAAACGAAAGCGCACACCGACGCTTGCCGCATCGAAGGTGTGGTCGGACTCGTCCAGGTAGCGCATGTAGTCGGCACCGACCGCCAGGTTGGGCGCCACGTCGAACTCGGCGCCGGCTCCATAGGAGAAGCCGTTCTCACGGTCCACGTCGAAATCCACTTCGGTCATGCCAACCAGGCCGTAAAGCCGGAATTCCTGGGAAATGGGTGCAATGCCCTTGGCGTAGGCGCCTATCAGGTGGTCCAGTTCGACATCACCATCGGATCCGCCAGTGCCGAGATGGGCCTCCGCAGCGAAGAATTCGTTGAATTGGGCGCCACCTCTAACGCGTAGCCCTGTCGAGTTGGCGGACGAAGCACCATCGGGATTGAGATCCCAGAACATGGCATCGCCACCGACATACCCTTGAGGAAACATCGGTGTCTGGTACTGGGCCTGCGCTGCGGTTGCGAAGGCGCCGGTGACCAATAGAACAGCGGGGATGGCTAGCAGTTTCATGAAGCACCTCCAATTAAGAAACAGCGTTTCCTTACATGCAAAGCAAGTGTGGCCCACGAAACATGGCTGTTCAAGCCCAACGTTTCCGGAAAGTGTTCAGATTTGTCAATTCAACAACCCAACTGCTGTTCGATTAACGACAACACGACTTTTCACTAAGCAAGAATGACTAGAGCAAAACCTTATTTTTCAGTTAATTGAGCATCATGGCATAAAAAATGCTCATGGATCGTAAACCAGGTATTTTCTCGAGCCCGAGATGTCATTCAAAAACAAGGAGTACGCATGAAAGCTGTCTTTCTAGATAGAGAGTCACTTGACCGCAACGACCTCGACCTGGCAGCCGTGGAGAACTCCGTCGAGCAACTCATGACGCACCCACAAACCACACCAGATCAGGTGCAGGAGCGGCTAAAGGGTCAGGATATCGTCATCGTCAACAAGGTGGTGCTCGATCGCGAAGCATTGGAAGCCCACCCACCACGCTTGATCTGTGTCGTCGCCACCGGCGTCAACAATATCGATCTTGATGCCTGTCGCGATCTTAATATAACCGTATGTAATAGCCGCGGCTATGGTACTGATTCCGTGGCCCAGCACAGCCTCAGCTTGATGCTGGCGCTTTCCACCCGACTCCTCGATTATCACC
Organism: Halomonas sp. DQ26W; assembly: GCF_003339685.1. GTDB lineage: Bacteria > Pseudomonadota > Gammaproteobacteria > Pseudomonadales > Halomonadaceae > Halomonas. Next base: position 111,385 of record NZ_QPKI01000005.1, read on the forward strand.
AGACCATCAAGCGGGGCGACTGGCAACGGAGTACGCAATTCTGTCTGCTCGACTATCCCATTCAGGAACTCGCCGGTAAGACCCTGGTTATCGTCGGCCATGGCACCTTGGGGCGTCGTGTCGCAGACCTGGCAAAAGCCTTTGGTATGCATGTGCGGATCGCCGCCAGGCCGGGAAACACCTCCGGGGACGATAGGCAGCCCCTGAGCGAACTGCTCCCTCTAGCCGATGTAGTGAGCCTGCACTGCCCCTTGAACGAAGCCACCCAAGGCCTGATCGACAGCCCCGAACTGGCTGCCATGAAGCCGACCGCGCTTCTGATCAATACCGCACGCGGAGGGCTGGTGAATGAAGCCGCGCTGGCATCGGCCCTGCGTCGTGGAGAGATCGGTGGTGCCGGAATCGATGTCGTCGATGGCGAGCCCCCCGCAGCAGACAACCCGCTGTTCACAGGCGACATACCCAATCTCATCGTGACCCCTCACAACGCCTGGGGTGCCAGGGAGGCTCGCCAGCGCATTGTCGGACAATTGGTCGAAAATATTCTGGGCTGGCAGCAAGGCCGGTCAGTTCGCGTCGTCAGCAACTAGCCGGCTGTACATTCACGACACTGTACAGAACTGTCCAAATGTGTCCTTCCGGCTGGAAAAACTCGACACCCCCAAACACCACAATTGACAAAAATATTGCTAAGCGATTGATATGCAAGAGTTGGCATGAGAGTTGCCAGTAGTATCCATACAGGCTCGATAGCGTCATGCCGTGCTTACAACAATGACAAGGAGAAACCCATGAAAGCAGCCGTGCTTCATGCCTACGACGAGAAGGTCGAACGCTCTGACCTGGTCACCTACGAAGATTGGCCGGACCCCAAGATCGAGAAGGCCGATGACGTCATCGTAAGGATCGGTGGCGCCGGCGTGTGTCGCACCGACCTGCACATCATCGAAGGGCTCTGGCGCGAGCATGCACCAATCGAACTGCCCTTCGTGATGGGACATGAAAATGCCGGTTGGGTCGAGGAGGTAGGCCCCGGCGTCACCAGCGTCAAGCCGGGCGACGCGGTGATCTGCCACCCCCTGGCAACCAACGGCCACTGCCTGGCCTGCCGGCGCGGCAATGACATGCACGCTGAGGAGAGCAGCTTTCCTGGCATCAACGCCCAGGGCGGTTACGCCGACTACCTCTACACGAACGAGCGGGCGCTGATAAAGCTACCCGGTAGCCTGGCCCCCAAGGACGTTGCGCCCTACACCGATGCAGGCCTCACCGCCTACCACGCGGCCAAGAAGGCCGCCCAGCATCTGGTGCCCGGCCAGAAGGTGGTGGTGCTGGGGGTGGGCGGTCTCGGCCATATCGGCGTGCAGGTCCTGGCGGCGCTGTGCGGAGCCGAGATCATCGCCATCGATCGTGCCGAGAGTGCCCTGAAACTGGCCGAGTCAGGCGGTGCCCACCACGCCATCAAGGCCGACGGCGGTGAAGTCGACGCGGTGATGTCGCTGACCAACGGCCATGGCGCCGAGGCGGTGCTCGACTTCGTCGGCGAGGGCGATGCGGTCAGCAAGGGCCTGGCCATGACCCGCGCCAACGGCAGCTATTACGTGATCGGCTATGGCGGCAAGATCGAGATTCCCACCATCGACATGGTCGTCACCGAGAAGAGCATCATCGGCAATCTGGTGGGCACCTACCCGGAACTCGTCGAGCTGATGGCCCTGGCCGACCGTGGCGCCGTGGAACTGGCCACCCGCGAGTACGCCCTGAAAGACGCCAACCAGGCGCTTCATGACCTGCATCATGGAAGAGTGCCAGGACGTGCCGTCCTGATTCCCTAGCCCTTTTCAGTGGCCTGCCCTGGCGGGTCGCGACATTTCTCTTGCTAGTGAGAGCACTTACCGATGACAGCAAACAAACCGCTTCTCAGCGTCAAGGACCTGCAGGTCCACTTCAAGACCGACGACGGCATCGTGCCTGCCGTGGACGGCGTCAGTTTCGATATCAATGAAGGCGAGACCCTGGCCGTGGTGGGTGAGTCCGGGTCCGGCAAATCGGTCACCAGCCTGGCGATCATGGATCTGTTGCCCAAGGGCAAGGGCTATGTGGCCGGGGGCGAGATGCTGTTCGAAGGCGATGACCTGGTCAAGATGGAGAAGCAGAAGCGCCAGGCGCTGCGTGGCAATCGCATCTCGATGATCTTCCAGGAGCCGATGACCAGTCTCAACCCGGTGTTCACCTGTGGTTACCAGATCGCCGAAGCAGTAGCCCTGCACCAGAAACTCGACAAGAAGGCGGCTTGGAACCGGGCCATCGAAATGCTCGACCTGGTCAGCATTCCCGAGCCGGCCCAGCGTGCCAAGGAGTATCCCCATCAGCTCTCAGGCGGCATGCGCCAACGTGTCATGATTGCCATCGCCCTGTCATGCAATCCACGGCTGCTGATCGCCGATGAGCCAACCACGGCGCTGGATGTGACCATCCAGGCCCAGATCCTCGACCTGATGCGCAACCTGCAGAAGGAGATCGGCACCAGCATCCTGTTTATCACCCATGACCTGGCCGTAGTCGCGGAGATGGCCGACCGCGTGGTGGTGATGTATACCGGCCGCGCCGTCGAGGAATCCGGCGTCTTCGATCTCTACGAGCGGCCGACCATGCCCTACACCAAGGGTCTGCTCAACTCCATTCCCTCCTGGGCGGGTAACAAGCAGGGCAAGAAGGATCGCCTGGTGGCGATCCCCGGCAATGTGCCCAGCCCACTCGACCTGCCGCCGGGCTGCAGTTTCGAGCCTCGCTGTCAATACGCCAAGGATATCTGTACGAAAAATGTTCCGCCGCTGGAGTCGATCGGCGGTGACCATCGGGTGCGCTGCGTGCGCTGGAAGGAAATCGAAAATGACGCTCAGGCGGGGAGGTCTTGATCATGGGAAATACCGCGCTTAAGCAGGAAATCGGTGCCTTGCCGGATGACGTGGTACTACGCGTATCGAACCTGAAGAAATATTTTCCGGTCGGCAAGACCTTTTTCAAGAAGAACCAGCGCGTGGTCAAGGCCATCGACGACGTCTCCTTTACCGTCAACAAGGGGGAAGTGGTGGGCCTGGTCGGCGAATCCGGCTCTGGCAAGACCACCATCGGGCGCATGATCATGCGCCTGATCGACCCCACCTCGGGCAGCATGGAGTTCGGTGAAACCGACGTGGCCACGGCAGAAGGCAAGGAGCTGATGGCCATGCGCAAGGCCATCCAGATCATCTTCCAGGACCCCTACGGCAGCCTCAACCCGCGGATGAAGGTCGGCCCTATCATTCGCGAAGGCCTGGATGTCCACCGCATGTACAGCATGGCCGAGCGTAACGAGCGCATCGCCAAGCTGCTCGAAACGGTTGGCCTGGGCGCCGCCCACGTCAACCGCCACCCCCACGAGTTTTCCGGTGGACAGCGCCAGCGCATCGGCATTGCCCGGGCCCTGGCGGTCAGTCCTCAGCTGCTGGTCGCCGACGAACCGGTCTCAGCCTTGGACGTGTCGGTCCAGGCCCAGGTACTGAACCTGCTTCAGGATCTCAAGGAGGAATACAACTTCTCCATGCTGATGATCTCCCACGACCTGGGCGTGGTCGAGCATGCCTGCGACAAGGTCATCGTGCTCTATCTGGGCAGGGTCATGGAGATGGCGCCGGCCGGCAAGCTCTATGCCAACCCTACCCATCCATACACTCAGTCGCTGCTCTCGGCGATGCCGATCCCCGACCCGCGTCGCCGCGACGACAAGACTCGCATCATCCTCAAGGGGGACATTCCCAGCCCGATCAGCCCACCCTCCGGCTGCGTGTTCCGTACCCGCTGCCCGATAGCCACCAAGGAGTGTGCCGAGGTCGTGCCGCCGCTGGAAGAAACGAGTCCAGGGCATTTCAAGGCCTGCATACATCGCTGATTAAAGCCGGAATGAAACGAACGGGAGTCAAGACAATGACAACAACCGCTGAAGCATCCCAACAACCACCCTCAGGCGAGAGAAAGGACACGCAGGTCGTCGCCGCCAGGCGCAGCATGTGGAAGGCTGCCTTGCGATCCCTGTATCGGTCCAAGGCGGCATTCGGATCAGCCATTTTTCTACTCTTGATGATTTTCATCGCATTGACTGCCCAATGGATCGCGCCACATGACCCACAGGGGATCGACATCGGCAATCGTATGCTCTGGCCGGTTTGGTCAGCTTCTAACTCCAATCCCATCTATCTGCTGGGGACCGATGCCCTCGGCCGCGACATCCTCAGCCGCCTGATCTTCGCCTCCCAGATGACCCTGGTCGTCGCCATTTCGGCAGTTATCGTCAGCGGTCTGGTGGGCATCTTCATGGGACTGATCAGCGGCTTCTTCGGCAGCTGGATGGACGCTGTGATCATGCGCCTCGCCGACCTGCAACTGGCCTTCCCCAGCCTGCTGATCGGCCTGATCGTCATGGCCCTGATCGGCTCTGGCGTCGTCGAGTTGATCTTCGTGATTGCGCTCACCCAGTGGGCCTATTACGCGCGTATCGTGCGTTCTGAAGTCATCAAGGTCAGGGAAACAGAATACGTTCAAGCCTCACGGGCGCTGGGTGCCGGCAATATGCGCCTGATCTTCAAGCATGTGCTCCCTAATGCACTGGCATCCATGCTGGTGGTGGCCAGCTTCACCCTGGCCATCGCCATCTATTACGAAGCGTCACTGAGCTTCTTCGGTCTGGGGATTCCCCCGGCGATTCCCACATGGGGAAACATGATCGCCGATGCGCGAAACATCATGCTGCGCAACTGGTGGTTCGCCTTCTTCCCTGGTCTGGCCATTACGTTCACCGTCCTCGCTTTCAATCTTCTCGGGGATTGGGTGCGGGATCACTTCGATGTCAAAGCGGAATAGGAGTCTTAACTACAAGGTTATACACACAACACGCCAAAACACGCCAAACAGTCTGGAGACAACAATGAAAATGCCATCCAAGATAATACGCCGGGCCCTGCTACCGTCACTGGCGCTCACCGCGATCGCCAGTGCGGTCCAGGCCAATACCGTCACCTATGTGCTCTACGAAACCATCGACGTCATCGGAGACCCGGTGATGAACGTCAACTATTCGGAGCAGATGGTCTCGAAGGCGCTCTTCGAGCCTCTCGTCTGGGACTTCGATGCCCGGGCTCCCGAAGGGGAAAGGAGCGGCCTGCGCCCGGCTCTGGCCACCGAGTGGGAGCCAGTAGAAGGTGAGAATGCCTGGCGCTTCAAGTTACGCGAGGGTGTGACCTTCCACAACGGCGAGCCCTTCACCGCCGCGGCCGTCAAGTACAGCATCGAGCGGGTACACGAAGAGGGCTTCCCCAGCGGGGACAAGTTCCTGGATGTACCCATCGACCATGTGGAGATCGTCAACGACCACGAGGTGATCATCCATACCACCGAGCCGGCGCCAATCCTGCCCAGCCAGCTTTCGCGCAACGGGGCCTTCATCATGGAACCGGGGCACTACCAAGCCATCGGCGAGATCGATGACATGCGTTTCCAGCCGATGGGTACAGGGCCGTTCAGCCTGAACGAATATCGCGCCGATGACCGAGTGATCCTCGATCGCCATGATGACTACTGGGGCTGGCACGACAACAGCAACGTCGAGCAGTTGGTCTTCCGCAATATTCCCGAGGAATCGACGGCGCTGGCCGAACTGATCGACGGCAATGTCGATATCATTCGCCTGCGGCCCGACCTGGTCGATTCGGCTGAAAATGCCGATGGGGTGACCACCATCGTCGGACCTAGCCTGGTGCGTGGCATGCTCGGCTTGAACATGGACATGTACGAGGAACTGCGCGATCCACGTGTCCGTCAGGCGCTGAACTACGCCATCAACCGTGAAGAGATGATTGATGCTCTGGCCTTCGGCAATCAGGATCTGCAGATGGTCAACGTGGTCAACCCGCCTAATGTCAATCCTGACCTGGAGCCGTACCCGTTCGACCTCGAAAAAGCGATGGAACTGCTCGCCGAGGCGGGTTACCCGCAGGGCTTCACCATCGACACCATCGATGTCATGACGCCCGAATCCTTCAACTACGCCGAGATCGCCGCAGCCTACTGGAGCGCGATCGGTGTGAACGTCGGCGAAGTGCGTCAGCTCGACTGGAGCGTGGTTCGTGAGCGTTGGGCACAGCGGACTTTGAGCGTGCATGCGTTCGCCTGGTCGGCCGCAGAGAATACGCCGGAGACCGACATGTGGGCGGTGCACGATGGCCGTCAGACCAACTCCACCCACTGGGCCACCTACAGCGATCGCTACCAGGAGTGGGAGGAGATGTATGAGGAGCTCTCCTCGACCATCGATGAGCACCGTCGCCAGGAGCTCAACTATGCCATGCAGGAGATCCTCCACGAGGATCCGCCGTGGCTCTACACCTACCTGATGCCAATCCCCATGGGGCTCAATGAGCGTATCGGTGGCTACTACCCGCATCCGTCAATGCTGCTGGAAGACTGGGCCTCCATTTACGTAAAGGAGTAACCCGTCATGGGTCAGCCGGCCTCTGGCCGGTTGCCCCATGGTCACCATAACAAGACAGATTTCCGGGAGCGCCTTCGATGTTCTATTTAGCCAACCGCCTGGTGCAGGGCCTGATCGTGATCCTGGCTGCCCTGACCCTGGCCTTTCTGATGATGTTCGTCATCGGTGATCCGGCGCTGATGTATGTCGGCCCCGATGCGTCGGCAGAGGTCCTGGAAGCCTACCGGGTTTCGCTAGGCTTCGATCGCCCGCTGATCGTGCAATACTTCGAATTCATGCGCAGTGCCGTACAGCTGGACTTCGGCGTTTCCTACCGTCACCGGGTCGATGTCGTGCCGATCATCGGTGAACGCCTGCTGCGCTCTGCGGAACTGGCCCTTCCCGCCATGTTTCTCGCCGCTCTCGTTTCGATCCCCGTCGGAGTGATCAGCGCCGTACATCGCAACTCCTGGATCGACTATGTGGCCCGTTTCACTGCCCTGATCGGTCAGGCCGCTCCCAACTTCTGGGTCGGCATCATGGCCATCCTGTTCTTCTCGTCCTACCTGGGCATCCTGCCCTCATCCGGCCGCGCCGATCCCGGCTCGTCGATCCTGGTGCAGTCCCGCCACATCCTGATGCCCATGATCATCCTGTCGTTGATGCCCATGGCCTACCTGACCCGGATGATGCGCTCCACCGTGTTGGAGGTGATCAACGAGGATTATGTGCGCACGGCGCGCGCCAAGGGGCTCAGCGAAACCAAGGTCATATACGTGCACGCCCTGCGCAATGCACTGATTCCCTACATCACTCTCTATGCCCTGCAGTTTGGCTGGATCCTCGCCGGTTCCATGGTCATCGAGACCGTCTTTGCCTGGCCCGGCTTCGGGCGCCTGCTGATGGATTCCATCCGCATGCTCGACATTCCCGTCGTGGCGGCAGGCCTGACGACTGTCGCAGCACTCTACATTGGCCTCAATCTGCTGGCCGACATGCTCTATACCCTGCTGGATCCTAGGGTCGTGAATCGTTGAACGGATCCGAAGCGTCAAACAACCACAAGACAGACCAAGGAGAAAGATCATGGCGGAACGTGTAGCAATGATCGGAAGCGGCATTATCGGACGTGCCTTTGCCATCTGCTTTTCGCGTGGTGGCTACGAAGTCACCCTTTATGACCCCACGGATGGCGTGGCAGAGAAAGCCATCCCGCTGATGCGCGAGACGGTGGCCGACCTTGAGCAGAATGGTCTGCTCAACGGTCGCACCACCGATGATGTGATGAGCCGGATGATCCCGGTCAAGACCATGGAGGAAGCCGTTGAAGGGGCGATCCATGTCCAGGAAAACGCTCCGGAAGTGCTGGAGCTCAAGCGTGAGCTGTTCGCCACGCTCGACAAGATCGCTCCCAAGGATGCCGTACTGGCCAGCTCGTCCTCTTCCATCGTGACCTCCAAGTTCACCGAGGAACTCGAGGGCCGTCACCGCTGCATGATCGTCCATCCCACCAACCCGCCCTATGTGGTGACGATTCTCGAGCTGGTTCCTGCTCCCTGGACAGACCCTGAGGTTACCCAGAAGACCCGCGAGCGCCTCGAAGCGATGGGCATGTCACCCATTACCCTGCACAAGGAGGTCACTGGCTTCATCATGAATCGCTTCCAATCGCCGATTCTCCAGGAGGCATTTCGCCTTGTCGCGATGGGTGTGGTGTCTCCCGAAGATGTGGATAAGGCGATGTCGGAAGGCATCAGCCAGAGGTGGTCGTTCATCGGTCCACTGGAAGTTGGCGATCTCAATGCGCCCAACGGCTTCAAGGAGTACGCCGAAAAATATGAGGCCATGAACCGCAACATCGCCATGGAGCAGCGCGACCTGGTGCCCTGGGCCGGCCCGCTGCTGGACTACATCGACAAGAATTTTCGCGAGCGGGTGCCGATGGACCAGCACAAGGCACGTCAGCAATGGCGTGACCGCCGGCTGATGGCCCTGGCGGTGCACAAGAAGTGGGCCAACGAGAATATCAAGTAGTGGCCAATTCCCTGCCGCTACTGCAATCCACATGAGGAGCAAGCAATGCGACTGGTACACACCATGATCCGCGTGGAAAACCTCGACGAGTCCATCGACTTCTATACCCAGAAGATCGGACTGGAGCTCGTGGCCAGGGAGGAACTGCCCGGCAACGATGCCACCATCGCCTTCCTGCGCGAGCCCAACAGCGGCCATGAGATCGAACTGACCTACAACCATGACGGCCGCTCCTATGACCTCGGCGACGGCTACGGTCACATGGCCTTCGATGTGGTCAGCGTCGACGACACCTATGAAGAGTGGAAGTCGCGTGGCGTCGAGTTCTCGCTATCGCCCAAGACCATGCAGAACGGGATGCGCATCGCCTTTGCCGTCGACCCGACGGGCTACAAGCTGGAGCTTCGGGAGATGCCGCAAATGGCCTGATGGCTGTTCCCCTCGAGCCTGTCGTCTCGGCTGACAACAAGGTGGCCACTCCACAGGGGTGGCCATGACAAGAGGACCTAGTATGCAGCTCGACAAACAAACCCTGCTGACCGCTTACCGGAGCATGGCCACCATCCGCGCCTTCGAGGAGAAGGTGCATGAGGTCTTTGCCAAAGGCGAAATCCCCGGCTTTGCCCACCTCTATGCAGGCGAGGAGGCGTCCGGCGTCGGTATATGCCTGCATCTCAACGATGCGGACTACATCACCAGCACCCACCGGGGTCACGGGCATGCCATCGCCAAGGGCTGCGACGTTCCCGCCATGATGGCTGAGCTCTATGGCAAGCGAACCGGCCTGTGCCTGGGCAAGGGTGGGTCCATGCACATAGCCGACCTCGACAAGGGCATGATGGGTGCCAACGGCATCGTCGGCGGTGGCCCGCCACTGGCCTGTGGCGCAGCCTTCAGCGCCAGAATGCTGAAGACCAATGGCGTGGTGGTCTCCTTTCTGGGCGACGGCGCCATCAATGAGGGCTCGACCATGGAGGCCATGAACATGGCCAAGGTCTTCAACCTGCCGGTGATCTTTGCCATCGAAGACAACGAGTACGGGCAGGCCACCGCCAGCGCCTGGTCGGTAGCCGGCAGCATGACAAAACGTGCCGCAGGCTTCGATATCCCCACCACCCTGGTAGATGGCTTTGACTTCTTCGACGTCCACCAGGCGGCGGGGGCAGCGATCGACAAGGCGCGCAGCGGCGACGGGCCCCAGCTTCTGCATATCAAGCTCTATCGCTACTATGGCCACTTCGAGGGCGATGCCACCACCTATCGTGGCAAGGGGGAACTGGACAAGGTCAAGGATACCAAGGATTGCCTGGTTCGCTTCCGTAACGACTTGACCAGCGAGCACGGCATAGCCGATTCGGACCTCGAGCAGATCGACGCTGAGATCGCCTCACTGATCAAGCAATCGGTAGACGATGCCCGCCAGGCCGAGCCGCCGCGGGAAGAGGATCTCCACACCAACGTCTACGTATCCTATTGAGGGGGCATCATGTCCAGAAAAAGTTATCGCCAAGCGATCAACGAGGCGCTGCGCGACGAGATGCGTCGCGATCCCACGGTCTTCGTGATCGGCGAGGATATCGTCGGTGGCATGGGCGCCCCGGGTGACCAGGATGCCTGGGGGGGCGTACTGGGGGTGACCAAGGGGCTGGCACCGGAATTCGGTCGCGAGCGCGTCATGGATACCCCGATCAGCGAGATGGCCTATATCGGGGCGGCAGCGGGAGCAGCGGCCACCGGTACGCGCCCGGTCGCCGAGCTAATGTTCGTGGATTTCATGGGAACCTGCTTCGACCAGGTGCTGAACCAGGCGGCGAAGTTCCGCTACATGTTCGGTGGCAAGGCCAAGACCCCAATGGTGATTCGCACCATGTATGGCGCCGGCTTGAGTGCGGCAGCACAGCATAGCCAGTGTCTCTACCCCATCTTCACCCATGTGCCGGGCATCAAGGTGGTGATCCCTTCCTCGCCACATGACGCCAAGGGTCTGCTGACCCAGGCGATCCGCGATGACGACCCGGTCATCTTCTTTGAACACAAGTTCCTGTATGACGACAAGGGCGAAGTCCCCGATGAGCCCTATACGATCCCCTTCGGAGAGGCGAACCTCACCCGCGAAGGTGATGACGTGACCATCGTGGCCCTCGGGCGCATGGTGAAGCTGGCCAATGAAGCAGCCGACCAACTCGCCGACCAAGGCATTCACTGCACGGTGCTCGACCCCCGCACCACGTCGCCGCTAGACGAAGAAGCAATTCTGACCAGCGTGCGTCGCACCGGTCGCCTGGTGGTAGTCGACGAGGCCTCGCCGCGCTGCAATATCGGCACCGATATCTCGGCGCTGGTGGCGGAGCAGGCCTTCGACGCGCTCAAGGGACCGATACGCCTGGTCTCGCCCCCGCATACGCCCGTGCCGTTCTCACCGGCACTGGAAGCCCACTACATCCCGTCCGTTGAGCGCATCCGCGATACGGCCCGGTCACTGGTAGAGGGTGCATGATGTCGGAACGAATTACTGCCCTGACGCTGCCCAAATGGGGCCTGTCGATGCAGGATGGCTGCATTTCCACCTGGCACGTCGAAGAGGGTGCCGAAGTGTCGCGTGGCGACGAGATCGTCGACATCGAGACCGAGAAGATCAACAACACCTTTGAAGCGCCAGCCAGCGGTGTACTGCGCCGCCGGCTCGCCAAGGAGGGCGACGAGATAAAGGTAGGCGCCCTGTTCGGCATCATTGCCGAGGCGGACGTCGGCGATGACGAGATCGATCGATTCATTGAGGCGTTCGACGCGCCCTGATGTCGTGGTCGACAGCGAGTCAGCTGTTTCAGACCTGAACCTGCCATCGCGCCATTCCAGCTGTGGCAGGGTTTTTCCCTCTGCAGGTCTTTTCCTGCCAGCAATTAGGACACTGACGCCATGGCGCAATATCTGACAGATTTTTCCGACTACCCCACCGGCGAGGCGCCGGCCGACTGGCGAGATGCCTGGATTCCCGGTGAGCATCGAATCGAGGTCCTGGAAGCGCCAGATGCCATCGGTGGCAAGCTGCTGAGGCATCAGATAAATACCAATAACCGACGCGCCTGGGCCTGGGAGCGGGTGCCTCGGGGAGCCGCGAGCTATGAGGTGCTGACCCGCATGCGCAGCACCAGCGGCGATGCGCGGCTTGGGGTCATCGTGCGGGGCGATGGCGAAGGCGTACGTGGTACCGAGCAGGGCGTGACCTGCGAATTGTTCAAGGGCGCCAATCATGGCCTGGTGATGCACGAAGCGCCCAAGCTCGAACAACGCCAGACCCTGTTCCTTATCGTCTATAACCCGGAGGGTGAAGCCCAACGTGGCCCCGAGCGGCCCCATGGCGTGGCGCGAATCTGGGGAGAGAGCTTCTTTCCCTGGGAGCCCAACGCCTGGTGCTGGCTGCGCGTTCGCGTCGAGGCGGTTGACGGTGCGCTGCAGGTGAAGGCCAGAGCATGGCGGGACGGCGAGACAGAGCCGGACTGGTGGCACTACGACGTGGAGGATATCGAGCCGGAGCACGTGGGCGCCAACGGCTGGGTAGGGATTACCGGACAGAAAGAGTCAGGCACCCGGGAGTACGATGTTTTCTCCGTTGGCACTGAAGGGGACCAAGCACCGATGCCACTTAGGTAATTCGAGTATGTCGTGGGCGGATCAATAAGACGATGATGCGATAAAAGGGATATTACAAACACATGACATGGCAAATATCTTACGTATACACCTAAACTTCATGCATGGTTAACTTCCCAAGAGCAAACCCTTCTATGTATTGTTACATAATAACAAAGATATTGGGCAGTCGGCTGTTGTGCTGCCCAGTGAAGAGGAGCACGCCATGCTTTTCGCGGATGATAGCGAGCGGCTGTCGCTTATTTCCAGCGGCTCAACGAGCAAGCTTGCGGCACGAGGTCTGTCGCAGCAGGAACTGATCGAGCGCTCCTGGGAGCGGTGCCGTGAGGCTGGCCTGTCACCCAGCGATCAGCCCGACCTGGATTACGTCAGCCAGGTGGAGCTGCGCCAGGAGCGCGAGCGCCTCGACGTCATTCGTCGCATCGCCCGCGCCGAACTCGACCTGCTCTACGGCCAGATCGCCGGCACGCGCTTCGCCGTGGCATTGGCCAATGAAAATGGCTTGATCATGGATGCCCGGGCCGATCAAGACTTCAAGCGCGTGGCCCGCGAGCGCAATATCCGGCTCGGTTCACTGTGGCGCGAATCGCTGCAGGGCACCAATGCGCTGGGTACCTGTGCGCTGGCCCGGCACCCGGTGCTGGTGCATGCCGGCGAGCACTATCTGGACCGCTACAAGACTCTGACCTGCGCGGCGGCGCCGGTTTTCGACCCTGCCGGGCGCATCATCGCCATTCTCGATGCCTCATCGGACTCCTGCCCGCGGCCGCCCCACACCCTGGCACTGGTGAACTTCTCCGCCAAGACTATCGAGATGGGGTATTTCCGCGATCACTATCAAGATCAGCTGATCCTCTCCTTCCACAGCCGGCGCGAGTACCGCTATACGGTGAGTGCGGGCCTGATTGCCCTGGACACCAGTGGCCAGCTGCTGGCCGCCAACCGACAAGCCCTGTTCATCCTGGATGGTATGCAGCTTGCGGAGGGCAATCATTTCAACGACATCTTCACCACTCCCTTCGGCACTGTAATCGACCGGGTGCTGGCCGAGGGGGAGGTCATGGTGGCGGACCATGTGGGAAGCCACTATTTTCTGACCATCGAGAATACCAACCGCCTGCAGACCACGCATACCCTTCAGCCCCAGCCGGGGGAAGATCCATCGCCCACGCTTGGCGAGGACAACTCCGAGGTGGCTACCGCCCGCTCCGGCGTCTCCACTGCACAAGACCCCTGCCATGGGTCTCGTTTCGTGGCCAACGATCCCCACCTGATCGAACGACTCAAATACCTCACCAATGCCGTGAAACGCTCCCTGCCAATCCTCATCACCGGGGAGACCGGCACCGGCAAGGAGGTCTTCGCCAAGCACATTCACCAGACCAGCGGACGGGCGGGAAATTTCGTGCCGGTCAACTGCGGTGCCATTCCGGAAAACCTGGTGGAAGCGGAGCTGTTCGGCTACGTGGATGGCGCCTACACTGGCTCGCGCAAGGGTGGTGCCGACGGCCTCTTCCATCAGGCCCACGGCGGCACCATCTTCCTGGATGAGTTGGGCGAACTGCCGCTCGCGTCCCAGGTCAAGCTGCTACGGGTACTAGACACCCGTCGCTACCGCCCGGTGGGGGGTGCCCAGGACGTCAAGGTGGATATTCAGTTGGTGGCGGCCACCAATGCCAACCTTCAGCAAGCCGTGCAGATGGGTGCCTTCCGCTCCGACCTGTTCTATCGCCTCAGCACAATCTCGATCCAGCTGCCCAACATCCGCGAGCGCTCCGACTTCGTGGACCTGGCCGAGTACATCCTCGCCAAGGTCGACCCCGGGGTGAGGCTGACCCGCTGCGGGCTGGATGAGCTGCTGCAACACGACTGGCCGGGGAATATCCGCGAGCTGCGCAACTTTCTCACCCGCATGGTCGTGCTCAACGACGGTGAAAAAATCACCCGCAAGGAGGTCCAGGCCACCTTCGAGATGGCCGATCTGATCGGGATACCCGAACCACATCGCCAGCCACCGGCGGATCCTGCGTCGTCGCCCTCCCCGGAGCGGCCGGCTGCGGCATCCTCGACGCCGGAATCGGGTCAGTCCACGCACCTGGCCAGGCAGCGCTTGCTGGCCGAGCGGATCCAGCGGGCCTGCGTGCAGCACCTCTACAACGTATCGAAAGTGGCGCGGGAAGTCGGAGTATCGCGCAGCACGGTCTACAAGTACCTCAAGCAAACCCGCTGACCGGCTAGTCAATGCCGGCCTTTCACTACACTCGTACACAACGACAATATCGAGGTCATGATGCGCTATCGACAGTTCGGTAACAGCGACCTTCAGCTATCGGAAATCTGTTTTGGTGCCATGCGATTCACCAGCACCGCCTCCCATGTCACCCTCACCGAGTCCCACGACCGTGAGCAGGAGGAAGCACAGAATCGCGAGGGACGCCGTGCACTGGAGGCGGCACTGGCCGGCGGGGTGAACTGCATCCACTCCAGCGGCGACTACGGCACCCGCTGGATGCTCAGCGACATTTTGGCCCAGCATCCGAAGCGCAAGGAGATCCACCACGTCATCAAGATGACCAGCCCGGATTACGAAGAGGGCGGGTTCGACCCCCAGGTGCTGCGCGATAGCGTGGAGGACGCACTGCGGGACCTGCACGCCGACCGCATTGCCATCGTCCAGCATCTCCAGCGTGGCCCCCATGTGCCCAAGGCGGAAGCCTATGCAGAAGCCGGGGACCAGCGACGGATCGACGCCCTTCCCGACATGGTGGGCCCGCTGCAGGAGACCTTTGAGGCGCTCAGGCAGGAGGGCAAGGTCGGGCACCTGATCACCTTCCCCCATACCACGGGGTACGCCACAGCGGCGCTCGATACCGGCGTCTACGACGGAGTGGCCCACTTCTTCAACCTTATCGAGCCGGAGGCCCTGCCGCTGCTCGACCGACTAAAGCGCGAGGGCAAGGGCTTTCTCGCCATTCGCCCCCTGCTGCAGGGCATGCTGACCGACAAGCGCATCGACCGTAAGGGGCTGCCCGAGACTGACCTCAAGCTCCGTGCCGGCTGGGATTCCCGCTATGCGCTGCTCGAGAAGATCCGCGAGCGCATCGGCGAACCGAACGAACCCTGGACCCGCTTCGCGCTGAAGTTTGCCCTCGCCCATGAGGCCGTGACCTCGCTGGTGGCCAGCGGCAACAGCGTCGCTCAGGTCGAGGCACTGCTGGAGGCCTGCGACGGCCAGTACCCCTCCCGCGAGCTGCTCGACAGCGTCCATGCGCTGGTCGAAGAGGTGGGTATGCCTCCCAAGGCAGACCTGTTTGGCCTATGACCCGGAGGTGGTATGAGAGTTGTCCTTGCACCGGATAGTTATAAGGACGCACTGAGTGCACGCCATGCCGCTACGGCCATGGCAGCAGGGCTACGGCGTGCAATGCCGGACGCCGAAATTGTCTCATGCCCTATGGGAGACGGTGGCGAAGGCACCCTTGACGCCCTGGTGGCCGCTACCGGCGCGCAACGCTGCGAAGCCGATGCCCATGATGCACTAGGCAGACCCGCCAAGGCGGAATGGGGCTGGCAGGAAAGCGATCGAACGGCGTACATCGAACTCGCCGAGACGAGTGGGCTGCAAGCGCTATCCCTTGATGAACGAACGGCCCTGCATAGTACCACCATGGGAGTCGGAGAACTGATTGTCGCGGCGCTGGATGCTGGGGCGGAACGCTTGCTGCTCATGCTTGGCGGCAGCGCCACCAATGATGGTGGTGCGGGCATGCTTACGGCATTGGGCGCGCGCCTGTTGGACTCCCGAGGCCAACCTCTTCCGCCTGGTGGTGCCGCCCTGGCAGACCTCGCTTGTCTTGACCTCTCGGGCCTCGACCCGAGATTGAAAAGACTGACCGTGGAAACGGCTGTGGATGTCGATAATCCACTGACAGGTAGTCGGGGCGCCAGCGCAGTGTTCGGCCCACAGAAAGGGGCGACGTCACAGGATGTGGAACGCCTCGATGCCGCGCTCGGGCACTTTGCCGACCACGTAGCACAAGCCCTGGGAAAGGATTATCGCGATGTGCCCGGTGCCGGCGCCGCTGGTGGCATGGGGTTCGCCGCCCGCGCACTTCTCAACGCCAGCCTGCGCCCAGGTATAGAACTGGTGATGGAGCAGGTCGACTTCGAAGAACTCCTGGACAAAGCTGATCTCGTCATTACCGGCGAGGGTCGACTCGATGGCCAGAGCCTCGCTGGCAAGACACCCATCGGCATCGCTCGAGCGGCCAAGCGCCACCATGTTCCGGTCGTGATTCTTGCCGGCTGTTTGGATGGTGGCTGGAAGGACAGCTATGCAGAAGGCGTCACCGCCGCCTTTCCCCTTAGCAGCAGACCCATGGAACTCGAAGCCGCACTAAGCGAATGTCCCGAATTGCTTGCCGACCGAGCAGAGGCGGTGATCAGACTCTTTTCGGCTTCACCGTCGCGAAGCCGAAAAATATCGACAGGAGGAGCATCATGATCTGGTTGATTACACTTTCAGCTATTTTCAGTTATATCGCGATCACTCAGGCAATCAAGCGCCAACGTACCGGCCGTAACTGGTTTCACTGGGCATTCTGTTCGGTTTTTGCCACCAGCGGACTGCTGTTTTCCCTTGCCACATTGCTTCCCTATATGGCGAGCTGAACCATATAGCCTGGGCTCTGCCAGGAAACCGGCTGCGGTCGCCTGCTCTGCAGACCAAGCCGAGCATTATTGGGTACGTGACACACTCAGCAGCACGATGCCGCCCAGCACAATACCACCACCGATCAACTGCACGCCGGAAAGCATCTGCCCCAGCACCAGGTAGCCCAGCACCAGCGAGGCAACCGGTTCGACGTTCATGACCGGGGCGTTACGGGCCATCTCCAACCGCGGCACGCTGATGAAGAGTACCGAAAACGCCACGCTGTAAAGCACGGCCAGTGCCACCAGCCCCACCCAGCCGGTCGTGCTCGCCGGCAGCGCCATGCCGCCGGGTACCAGGTCGATTGCACCAGCCATCAGCATAGCGACAAGCACCGTCAGCATGGTGAGCAGGCTGCGCAAGGTGCTGCCCACCTCGGCAAGGCGATGCTCGGTGAGCCACAACGCAAAAGAAAAGGCGGTTGCGGCGCCGAGACCGAAAGCCACGCCGGCCAGCCACTCTTCTCCCAGGGCCTGGGGTGAAGCCACCAGGCCAGGCACATCGAGCACCACCACCAGTCCTGCCAGTATCACGGCCATGATCAATGCCGCCCACAGCGTGGGACGCAGCCCTCCCAGCACCCAGGTCAGCAGTGCCAGCTGAATGGGGAAGGTGTTCATCAGCAGCAACGCCACCACAACCGGTATGCGAGCCACCGACGAGTAGAGGCACAGGCTCTGTACCGCCACCATCAGCCCCGCCAGCAGCTGCCAGCGCCTTGCCCCCGCAGGCAGAGCCAGGCGCTTGCCCTGGGCAAGGAACAACACCAGGAGCACGGCAAGCGCAACGCTGGAGCGGACGAGCACGGCCAGCAACAGCCCGGTACCCTCATCGAAGGCCAGCCGGGCGGCCACATGATTGCCGGCAAACAGTGTGGCGACACCGGCCAGAAGCAAGACGGCAACATGACGGGGCAACAAATCGGGTACGGCCAGCGTCGAGGACGGTGTCGCCATCGAGGTTTTTCCTGAGGTTAAAGAAGCAGGTTCAGCAAGCCAGCGTTTTTAAGCTGGAGCTCATTCGACTCTGGCTGCGCTTGATGCAGACACGCTCGATGAAGCAACATTACATAAAGACACGCCGATTTTGCCCCAGTCAATGGAGAAATGGAAAGATAGCCTGCAAAGGAGCACGTGATAGACTAAGGTCTAGCACCTACGCCACCCCCCTATCCACTTCCAACGGAGAGCCGATGAAGTCTTCGGTACTGGTCATCAACTGTGGTTCATCCTCGATCAAGTACGCCCTGGTGCCTGGTGCCGAGGGCCAGCCGCGTCTCGCCGGCGTTGCTGAGCGGGTGGGGAGCAGCGACGCCTTCCTGAAAGGCATTGACAGCCGCGGCGAGCACTTCGAAGAGATCCTTCCCGGTGCCGATCATACTCGGGCGCTCGAAGCCATTTTCGAGCACCTGGAGGGCCGCCGACCTGATGTCGTCGGCCACCGCATCGTCCACGGTGGCGAGCACTTCACACGGGCTGCGCTGATCAACGACGACGTGGTTACCGCCATCGATCAAACCGCCGCCCTGGCCCCGTTGCACAATTCCGCCAATCTGGAGGGTATCGCGGCCACGCGCGCGTTGTTTCCCGACCTTCCTCAGGTGGCCGTATTCGATACCGCCTTTCATCAGTCCATGCCACCACGCGCCTTTCGCTACGCCCTGCCGGAAGCGCTCTACCGCGACCATGGCATACGCCGCTACGGCTTCCATGGCACCAGTCACGCCTTCGTCAGCGCACGTGCCGATGCCCTGAGCGGCATCGCGGGGGGCTGGCTGACGGCGCATCTGGGCAATGGCTGCTCCACTTGCGCCGTCTGGGAGGGTCGCAGCCTTGACACCAGCATGGGCTTGACTCCCCTGGAGGGGCTGACGATGGGCACCCGCAGTGGCGATGTAGACCCCGGTTTGCACGCACACCTGGCACGTCAACTCGGCTGGAGCCTGCAACGGATCGATGAGGTCCTCAACCGTGGCAGCGGCCTGCTGGGGCTCTCCGGACTGACCAACGACATGCGCGAACTGGAGGCCGCTGCCCAGGCGGGGCACGAGAATGCCCGGCTATCCATCGAAGTGTTCTGCTATCGCATTGCCAAGTCCCTTGCCGCACTCTCCTGCGCCCTGCCCCGCCTCGACGGTATCGTCTTTACCGGCGGCATCGGCGAGAACTCGGCGCTGGTACGTGAAAATGTAATCGGCCACCTGCCCCACTTCGGCCTGGTCCTGGATCGCAACGCCAACACCGAGACGGTGCGCGGACGCGAGGGACGCATCGATAGCGGACACTTGGCGGCACCGCGTCTCTGGGTCATCCCCACCGATGAAGAGGGCCGCATTGCCGCGGAAACCCGCCAGCTACTGGACGAGACCACCCCATGACACCTCGCAATGCCAACCCGCAACCCCAGGTCCTGCTGATGGTGCCGACCAGCATCGGTGTCGGCCTGACATCGGCCAGCCTGGGCCTGATGCAAGCCCTCGACACCATCGGCCTCAAGGCCGGCTTCCTCAAACCGTTTCGCCAGGACGAGCTCAACGGTCCCGGGCCCGACCGCTCCACCGCCCTGGTCAGCAGCACCCTAGGGCTGGATGCACCGCCACCCATGCCCCAGGCCGAGATGGAGCGGCTGCTGCGCCAGGACAGGCTCGATGTGCTGATGGAGCAGGTGATCGAGCTGCATGACCAGGCAATCGAGCGCCAGGCGGGCTCGGCACCGGAGCTGATCGTGGTGGAAGGAGTGGTGCCGACGGCTCACGGCACCTACGCCACCCAGCTAAACACCCAACTGGCCCACGCCCTAAATGCCCGCATCATCCTGGTAGGTAGCGGAGACACGGTCGAACCCCAGGCCCTGGCCGAGCAACTAGACATGCATGCCCAGGCCTTCGGTGGCATCGGCTCCACTCGGACGCTGGGCTGCATCCTGATGCGCATGCGCAACCTGCACGACAGCGAAGCGCCGCCGGTGCTCGCTCCCGGCGGCGGCATGCATGTCGATGAGTGCCTGCTGGCAGAGCTGCGCCGCTATTCGCCAGCCCTGGCTACCGACCGCTTCCACCTGATCGGCGTGGTGCCGTATAACGCCGCCCTGATCGCCCCGCGGGTCATCGACGTGGCCCGTGCCCTGAACGCTCGCTTCCTCAGCGAAGGCGACGCCGCCAACCGCCGGGTGCTCTCCACCAGCCTTTGCGCTCGAAGTGCCGCCAACGCCCTCCACGCCTTCCGCCCCGGCAACCTGATCGTCACTTCGGGAGACCGTGATGACATCGTGCTGGCCTCGGCGCTGGCCACCATGAACGGTGTACCCATGGCCGGTGTGCTGCTGACCAACAGCTACATGCCCAACGACAACATGATCGAGATGTGTCGTCCTGCCTTGAAGACCGGCATGCCGGTGCTGGCGGTAGATACCGACAGCTTCACCACGGCCAAGGACCTGGGTCGCATGGGTAACGACATTCCCATGGACGACCTTGAGCGCGCTGAACAGGTAACACGTTTCGTGGCCGAGCACATCGATCTTCAGTGGCTCAAGGATCATCTGAGCCAGGGTTATACCAGCCGGCTGTCGCCTTCGGCCTTCCGCTTCCAACTGGTCAAGCTCGCCCAGCAGGCAGACCGCCGTATCGTCCTGCCCGAGGGCAGCGAGCCGCGCACCGTGGAGGCAGCCGCCATCTGTCAGCAGCGTGGGATCGCCCGCTGCGTGCTGCTGGCCCGTCGCGAGGAGGTCGAGGAGGTCGCGCGTAATCGCGGCATCGAGCTTCCCGACGGGCTGGAGTTCATCGACCCGGAGTCGGTTCGCTCTCGCTACGTGGCACCCATGGTCGAACGGCGCGGCGGTAAGGTGAACGCACTGACAGCAGAGGATCAGCTGCAGGACAACGTGGTACTGGGCACCATGATGCTGCAGCTCGACGAGGTCGACGGCCTGGTCTCGGGCGCGATCCATACCACAGCCAATACGGTGCGCCCGGCCTTCCAATTGATCAAGACTGCACCCGACTATCGCCAGGTATCGTCAATCTTCTTCATGCTGCTGCCGGAGCAGGTGGTGGTCTATGGTGACTGCGCGGTCAATCCCGATCCCGACGCCGAGGCGCTGGCCGAGATCGCCATCCAGAGCGCCCGCTCCGCCCAGGCCTTCGGTATCGAGCCCCGGGTCGCCATGATCAGCTACTCCACCGGCGAGTCGGGCAGCGGGGTCGACGTGGAAAAGGTGCGCCAGGCCACCCAACTGGCACGCCAGCAGGCACCAGACCTGCTGATCGACGGGCCGCTACAATACGACGCCGCCGCCATCGAGAGTGTCGGCCGCCAGAAAGCGCCCGACTCACTGGTAGCCGGGCGCGCCACGGTGTTCGTCTTCCCCGACCTCAACACCGGCAACACCACCTACAAGGCGGTGCAGCGCAGCGCCCGCGTCGTTAGCGTGGGGCCGATGCTACAGGGGCTGAACAAGCCGGTGAACGACCTCTCCCGCGGCGCCCTGGTGGACGACATCGTCTATACCATCGCCCTCACGGCGATCCAGGCGGCGCAGCATAAGTCCATTGCGAGTGGCCCGCATTGACGTGCAGGCCATGGATACCGGGAACGGCTCTAATAAACGGAATGCCATCCGCCGCCGCAGGTCGTAGCCCGGCCCATGTCGCCTCCTGCCCGCACTTTCCTTGCTCCACCGGGGTGAGGGCATGCCCGGCTTGAGCGACCTGTCAGACCGTCACATACGATCCAAGCGAAATACGCCCCGCAAGGCGGGGCGCTGTGGGTGTCGAAACGGAATTCCTGGATTCGCTGATCATACTGCCCCTTTCAGCCGCTCACTGCGCCGACGCAGCAGCTCCATGGTCACCAGCAGCAGGGTCGACAGCAGGATCAGGATGGTGGCCATGGCGGCGATGGCCGGGCTGATGTTCTCGCGAATACCGGAGAACATCTGGATTGGCAGGGTGCGCTCGGTGGGACTGGCGATGAACAGCGCCACCACCACCTCGTCGAAGGAGGTGGCAAAGGCAAACAGCCCACCGGAGACCACTCCGGGCACGATCTGCGGCAGCACCACGGTGAAAAACACCCGCAGCGGATTCGCGCCAAGGCTGGCCCCAGCGCGCATCTGGTTGAAGTCGAAGCCCTGCAGGGTGGCGTTCACGGTGATCACCACGAAGGGCACACCCAGCACCGTGTGTGCCAGGACCAGCCCTGCATAGGAGTTGAGCAGGCCCACCTGGGCAAAGAAGAAATACATCCCCACGGCGACGATCACCAGCGGCACCACCATGGGCGAGATCAACAGCGCAATGAGGAGGCCCTTGCCGGGAAAATCGGCGCGGTTAAGTCCTACCGCAGCCAGGGTACCGAAGGTCATCGCCAGCAGGGTAGCCAATGGTGCCACGATCAGGCTGTTCTTCAACGAGTCCATCCAAGGGCCGGATGGGTTGAAGATGGCCTCATACCAGCGCAGCGAGAAGCCCGGCAGCGGATAGGTCAGGAAGGAGCTGCTGCTGAACGATAGCGGAATGATCACCAGCACCGGCGTGATCAGAAACAGCAGGACCAGGCCGCAGAAGCCGCGGAAGACCCAGAACCAGATCCTTTCCACCGTTGATGCATAGGGAGGCAGTGCCATGGATTCAGCTCCTGATCAGCTGCTTGCGGTTCACCAGACGGTGGTAAACCAGGTAGAGCATCAGCGTGACCACCAGCAGGATGCTGCCCAGTGCCGCTGCCATACCCCAGTTATTGGTGCTGTTGGTGTAATAGGCCACGTAGTAGCTGACCATCTGGTCGGCCGGTCCGCCTACCAGTGCCGGAGTGATGTAGTAGCCCAGCGCCATGATGAAAACGAGGATAGTCCCTGCCGCAATGCCGGAAACCGTCTGAGGAACATAGACCTGCCAGAAGGCGGCAAAGGGGTGTGCCCCCAGCGACACGGCGGCACGCTGGTAGCTGGGCGAAATGCCTTTCATCACGCTGTAGAGCGGCAGCACCATGAACGGCAGCAGAATATGCACCATGGCAAAGAACACGCCGATGCGGTTGAAAACCAACTGCAGCGGAGAGTCGATCACCCCAGTAGCTATCAGCGACTGGTTCACCAGGCCATTGGACTGCAGCAGTATGATCCAGGCAGCGGTGCGTACCAGCAGCGACGTCCAGAATGGCAATAGCACGAATATCATCAGCAGGTTGCTGGTCTTCGCCGGCAGCGTGGCCAACAAGTAAGCCAAGGGAAACCCGAGCGCCAGGCAGATCAGGGTAACACCGCCGGCAATCACCATGGTGCGCTGGAATACCGTCTGATAGAGACGATCGCCTTCACTGATACGTTGGATCTGGCCTGACTCGCCTCGTTCGAGATCGACCGACGCCAGCAGATAGCGGTCCGTGGTCGGCGGTGCCGCACGCTGGATACCGAGCCACGTCGCGGTTTCGCCCCAGGCCTCATCTATCTCGATCAGGGTGGCGGTCCAATTGTCATCGGCATCGATACTCGCAGGCAGGCCGCGCAGCGTACGCATCAGCAGGCTGCGGTACTGGGTATCCTCATAGTTCAGGCGGCGACCGATGCGCCCCAGCCCGCCGCCCTGACGCGAATCACGCAACTCTTCGGCGAAAGCTGCCATGGTGGACTCATCGGGCAGGCCGGTTCCGTCCCACCGCTGCAGGCCGGCCGTGGTAAGCGGCATGACCGATTCCAGTTCGCTGTTGTCGACGCTACGCCACAACATACTGCCGATAGGCATGACGAAGACGACAATCAAGAATAGTGCCAGCGGTGCAACCAGGCCAAATGCCTTCCATTTACGCAGACGTTCTGCGCGTCGCAGTTGTGCCTTGAGAGTGCCTGCCGGTCTGGGCGGTGACTCCGAAGCAGCAATGGTCGTGGTCATGACCCTCTCCCACTGATGATAGCCAGCGTGACCCTAATTGCCGGGAGACGCCGGCAGAAAGCGGGGCAGCGGCCGGAAAGCCGCTGCCGTAGTCGTGGGATCAGCGTGCCGCCCAGGCGTTGAAGCGTTGCTCCAGCTCTTCGCCGTAGTCGACCCAGAAGGCGGTATCCACAGCCAGTGCGCCTTGCATGTTTTCTTCATGGGTGGGCATGCGCCGCGCCTGCTCCTCATCGAGCTGGGCGATGGCGTCGGGATGCACCGGACCATAGGGAATTTCGCTGGAGTAGACGGCCTGGTTCTCGGGCTGGCTGGCGAAGGTGATGAAGTCGTAAGCTTCGTCGACATACTCGCTGCCCGACACGATAGCCCAGTAGTCGAGGTCGTAGATGCTCTCGTTCCAGACGATCTCCAGGTTGCTGCCCTCTTCCTGCGCGGCGGCAATGCGTCCGTTATAGGAAGAGGTCATGACCACGTCACCGGCAACCAGCCACTGGGGCGGCTGTGCACCTGCTTCCCACCACTGGATGTGCTCCTTGATCTCATCGAGCTTGGCGAAGGCGCGATCGACGCCTTCCGGCGATTCGAGTACCTCATAGACATCGCCGGCCGGCACACCATCGGCCATGAGCGCGAACTCCAGAGTGTACTTGGCGCCGCGGCGCAGGCCACGGGTGCCAGGGAACTGCTCCACGTCCCAGAAATCGACCCAGGAGGTAGGTGCGGTATCCAGCGCGTCGGCATCGTAGGCGAGCACCGTGGACCAGACGAAGGTACCCACGCCGCACTCATCGAAGGCAGCATCGATCAGCTCGTTGCCCAGGCCAAGTCGCCCCCAGTCGATGGGTTCGAACAGTCCTTCGAAACAACCGCGGACCAACTCGGGAGACTCCATCTCCACGAGGTCCCAGCTGACATTGCCGGTCTCGACCATGGCACGAATTCGCGAAAGCTCACCGTTGTAGTCCCCCGGCGTGAGGCTAATGCCCGTGCTCTCCTGGAAGGGGCCATAGTAGGCCTTCTGCATGGCATCGCCAGAAGCACCGCCGAAGGAGATGACGGTCAATGCCTGGGCACCGGTGGAAACGGCCAGCCCTGCCGTCAGCAGGCTGCCGATGGCAACGCTGCGGCCAAGGCGCGAAAGTGGGAATCGGCTGTGAGTCATATCTTTCTCCCGGTCACTAGGACCTTGTTGTTGGTATGAAGCATTGCCTGCACACGGCACGGCCAATGCAGTCATGAGGCGTCCAACGCGCGAACGTCCTCGTCTCGCCAGCCGAGCTCCACCACATCGCCCGACTGCATGCTGCTGGTGAAATCATCCACGGGGACGCGGGCGACGAAGTCGTCGTTGCCGGCAACTTCACACCGCACCCGCAGGTGGTCACCGAGGTAGATGAACTCTCGTACCCGGGCCTGCAAGCGATTGGGTAATTGCCGTGACGCACCATTGAGCTTGATGCGCTCGGGACGTATCGACAGACGAGTGGCATCGCCAGCCCTCAGGTTCGGACCGATCAGCGCACCGGTATTCAAACCCTCGCCGAAGTTGACCCGGCATTGGCGCCCTTCCACCGACTCGATGCGGCCAGGCAGGGTATTGTTTTCACCAATGAACTGAGCAACGAAAGCGTTCGCCGGGTATTCGTAGAGATTGCTGGGGGTGTCAATCTGCTGGATGATGCCGTCGTCGAATACCGCCACGCGATCTGACATGGTCAGTGCTTCACTCTGGTCATGGGTGACGAACACCACCGTCAGTCCGAGCTGCTCATGCAGTTGCTTGATCTCCAGTTGCATGTGCTCGCGCAGCTGCTTGTCGAGCGCACCGAGGGGCTCATCCATCAGTATCAGCTGCGGCTCGAAGACCAGGGCGCGCGCCAGGGCGACACGCTGCTGCTGTCCACCTGAAAGCTGTGTCGGGCGGCGCCGGGCGAATTCGCCCAATTTGATCATGTCGAGTATCTCGGCCACCTTGCGGTCGGCCTCGGCAACGGGCATCTTGCGCGTCTTGAGCGGGTAGCGGATGTTCTCTTCCACCGTCATATGGGGGAAGAGCGCATAGTTCTGGAAGACCATGCCAAAGTTGCGTTTGTGGGGAGGCACACTGTTGAGGCGCTGGGTGCCCAGGTAGATGTCGCCATTGGTGGGCACCTCGAAGCCCGCGAGCATCATTAGGCAGGTTGTCTTGCCGGAGCCGGAAGGCCCCAACAGGGTAACGAACTCCCCCTGATTGATGGTGAGGTTGAGATCCTTCACCACCAGGTTCTCGCCATCGAAGGTCTTCTGTACCGCTTCGAAACGAACCAGTGGTGACGCCGAGTGGGACGTCTCGCTAGTCTTGTTGTTTGGCATGGGTTCACCCGCGGTTAGAAATGGGTGCTGTGACGACAATAATTACCGACGTTCACAAGAAATATCCATATTCCACGCTATGCATCTACCAACCTTCCGTCAAGTATATTTCACATCATCTTTAGACGTAGACACTTTTTCCAGCGCCTGTCCTGACCATGCCACGCCGCTGGAAAATCCCGGCCGAAGCGTGTCGAACGGAGCCGCAAGACAAAGCGTCCTTTCCCACGTGCGCCCGCTAGCCTAGAGTGGAGTCATGTTACGCAGGAAATCAGGAGGCTAGCCCATGACGGCTCAAGACCGACCCTCGGTCATGGCAGGATCCGAGCGACGCGCTCAGCTGTCGCTATTCGCACGCAACTTCTTCAAGCACCCCCGCATGCTGGGCTCGATCATTCCCAGTTCACCCTATCTGGTGAGGCGATTGCTCGAACCGGTAGACTGGGAGCGCGCTCGTGTCATCGTCGAGTACGGTCCCGGCGTCGGCACGATCACCCGCGAGATCCTGAGTCGCTTGCATCCGGAAGCGACACTGGTGGTACTGGAGACCAACGAAGAATTCGTCGACTTCCTGCAGCGCTCCATTTTCGATCCCCGCCTGCAAATAATTAGTGGCTCTGCCGAAACGATCCAGGCAGAACTGGATCGACTCGGCCTGCCCGCCGCCGACTACGTGGTGGCGGGCATTCCCTTCAGCACCATGCCCGCGGAGGTACGCGAACGCATCCTCGAGGGAAGCCGGGAAGCACTGCTGCCGGAGGGGGCCATGCTGGTCTATCAATTTTCACCCAAGGTCCTGCCTGACTTGCGTCAGGTCTTCTCCGCCGTGGAGTGCGGCTTCGAGCCCATCAATATCCCACCGGCGAAAGTCTACTTCTGCCGCCCCTGACCCGGCCTCACACCGGGGCGGCATGTAAATGTGCGTCCCGGCTAGGCAACCCCTCCCTGTACACAACGGGCCACCGCTGTCACCGGTGCTGGTTCATGGCCGTCAATGGGAATATCCTCTAGAGTTTGCATACTCAGATGACCCGAACTGTACACAGGGAGAAAGAAATGCCCGGCTTGCTACCCGATGTCGATCCCGATGGCCTGCTCGAGTACTCGGTGGTTTATACCGACCGTTCGCTGAATCACATGTCACAGCGCTTTCAAGGCGTGATGCGAGACATTTCCACAACCCTCAAGGAAGTTTACCGGGCGCGTAGTGCCGTGATTGTACCCGGCAGCGGTACCTTCGGCATGGAAGCCGCGGCGCGCCAGTTCGCTACCGGCAAGCACTGCCTGATCGTGCGCAACGGCCAGTTCAGCTACCGCTGGTCACAGATCCTCGAAATGGGCGCCATTCCGGACTCCATCACGGTACTCAAGGCACGCCGAGTGGACCCGGCCGATCCACGGTCGCCCTTTGCCCCGGCGCCTATCGAGGAAGTCGAACGCACCATTTACGACGAGCGCCCTGCCGTCGTCTTCGCCCCTCACGTCGAGACTTCTGCCGGCATCCTGTTACCGGACGACTATCTCAAGCGTATCGCAGCAGCCGTGCATGCCGTGGGTGGACTCTTCGTCCTCGACTGTATCGCCTCCGGCACGCTCTGGGTGGATATGCGCGAGACGGGTGTCGACGTGTTGTTAAGCGCGCCCCAGAAGGGATGGAGCGGCCTGCCTTGCTGTGGCATGGTCATGCTCTCCGAACTGGCCCGGGAGCGGATCGAGGAAACCACCAGCACCAGCTTTGCCTGTGACCTGCGCAAGTGGCTCACCATCATGGAAACCTACGAGAACGGCGGCCACGCCTACCACGCCACCATGCCCACCGACGGCCTGGCACGACTTCGCGACATCATGGCGGAGACCGCCGCCTACGGCTTCGACAAGGTCCGCGAGGAGCAATGGGTGCTGGGTGAGGGTGTACGTTCGCTGATGGCCAAGTACGGCTTCCGCAGCGTGGCAGCTCCCGGGTTCGAGGCCCCCGGTGTCGTGGTCTACTACACCCGTGATACGAGCATCGTCGGCAAGTTTGCCGCCGCCGGTGTCCAGGTGGCGGGCGGGGTGCCGCTGATGTGTGACGAAGGCGAGGGCTATCAAGCCTTTCGCATCGGTCTGTTCGGCCTGGACAAGCTGCACCATCTCGAACGCAGCCTGGCCAGCCTGGAAGCTGCGCTCCGGCAGGTCGACTGACGGATACAGGCGACGATGAATGGAATGGATGAATCGAACGGGGCGGCCATGAGGCCGCCCCGTTTGTTCAGGGCGCTTGCCGGTCGCCCGCCGGGTCAGTAGCCGCCGACACCCCGAGGCACCATGCCCAGGTTATTCTCCACCGTCTTCACTCCCCTCATGTTCTCGGCAGCCACCTGCGCTGCCATCTTCTCTTCCTGACTTTCGACCAGCCCCCAGAGTTGCACCTCGCCATCGGTCACGATGACGTTGATACGGTCGACCCAGACTCCGGTATGTTCATCGATTTCCTTGATAATGGCGTCGCGGATCTCCCGGTCATCGGCAGTGACAGAAGGCTCACCCTCCCCGGTGTGGGCTGAAAAACCACGCAACAGATTGGCGCGACTGACGATACCGACGAGACGACCATCGCGAACCACCGGTACCCGCTTGATATGGTGACGTTCCAGCAGCTTGGCGATGCGTCGCAGTGACTCGTCTTCGGTGACGGTCACCGGCTTGGGGGTCATGATTTCGTGCGCCCTGCGCGCGTGGGACTTGATGTACTCACTGGCGTTGTTGGCGCCGGCGAAGATCGACTTCAGCCACCAGGACTTGCGCTGGTCGGTGCCGTTCTCGACCCGTCGCATCAGATCGCCCTCACTGACAATCCCCAGCACCTTCTGGTCCGCATCCACCACGGGCAGGGCGCTGATGTTGTTGTCCAGCAGCAACTGTGCGATTTCGCGAACATCGGCATCGGGCGATACGGTAATGACCTTTGCGGTCATGACATCAACGGCTTGCATAGTGGCATCTCCGAACAAGGAAAACGGGACGATATTATCAAGAATCTAGTCTGACACAGCGGCTCTCACAAACCACACTCTGACAGTTACATTAGCAGACAAGAATTTTCAGCGACTAGATGTGCAGCAACCCTCCTTTCATAAACCGATGCCGCCATGGCCTAAGCATCACTCCCCCTTCTCTCCACCTTCATGATGAACCTGCTCGACATCGACGATCCGGGAACGGCTCATGACGATCTTCCAGCGCTGAATGACGGGGCGGGTATTGACGCCCTCCTCACGTATGACCAGGTTAAGCAGATGACGTTTCTCGACCGACTCGTGGGTCACCTGTCCCTCCTTGAGGCGATAGACATGGTGCTCGCCCTTGTCCATCAGACGTGCCAGCAGCGATAGATCCAGCGACAGTGTTTCACGGGTCTTCTCATAGCCACTGAGAAAACGGGTGGGGGACATGCGTGAACTCGATCGATAGTGGAGCACCACCTCCTCGCGTTGTGCCACATTGCGCTTGCGCACCCTTTGGATATCTTCATCGAGCTTGCCGAATCGCTTGTAGTCGAACCATTCGAGCTGTCGCCCCACCAGCGCCCCGCTGGTGGCGTCCAGGTACTGGCGTCGCCACTTCGGACGACCCTTGCGCAACCAGCGCCACAGCGTATTGCGAAGGTCGTCCTTGAACACCTCGCGCATGGCATAGAGAACGGCTATCACCAGCACGAGCAGGGCCGTGATGTCACCGAGGGTGGCACGAGCCTGGAGCAGCCCCAGCGAAACGAAGATCATCACCACAGCCGTGGCCAGCCCCTTGACCGCCTTCTGCTCGCCACCACCCAGTTCCTGACTCTGCTGCTTCAGCGTCACCGGGTGTTCAATCAGCCGCCGCAGCAGCCGCATCTTGTTGGACATCCGGGTGGGATCATGGGTGACGCGTCGGGAGTTGTACTCCTCCTGCTCGCGATAGTCGCTCTCGGCAGTGCAGATCGCCAGCAGCCGCTTGCGAATCGAACGGAAGCCCTTGCCCCGAGGCAGGTTGGCCACCAGTGCCAGCAGCTGCTGCTCAGTGAACCAGGAAAGGTAATTGTCGATATTGGCGTAATACTTGTACAACTTCTCACTGCCGGGCCGGTTGCGACGCAGGCGGCGAAGTATGCCCTGGGCAAGTTCACACAGCTCCTCGAGCTGTTCACTCAGACGCACCGCAAGGGTCATCGTCTCTTCTGCTCGCTCACCCTCCGCAGCAGCCGGTTCGCCTTCAGCGACCGTCTCTTCCCGGCTGTCCTGGCGCTTTGCCTCCTCCTTCACTTTTCGAGCAGTGTCCAGCAGGGTCTGGGTTGAGCGCTCCAGTGCGATGACGTACTGGTAGGCGTAGAGGCTGAGGCTCAACCGGTACTGGTCACTGGTCAGCTTGCCACGGCTGGCCAGCCGACTGAGCACCAGCGGCAGGTGGTGTTTGTCGCTGTAATAGGTGCGCTTACTGTGAATGGCGCTGTGGTAGAAGGCCTCCTCGGAAATGACGTGAACGTTCAGTCCCAGCTCGCCAGGCACGAACAGGAAGACGTCCACTCGGTGCGAGGTCTCCTCCCGCAGTACGCGGGAAATCTTTAGATGGAAGCTATCCTTGCGCTCGACGGTGATCACGTCGTCGCTGCTCCTGGTACAGGGGCCGATGGGGGCCGTATCTGGCTTCGATGGTGGCCGAATCTGGTTTCACTGAATCTAGTTTCATAGTACGGCGGAACGTGGACTCCTTGCCACGGCTCCACCCAACGCCCTGCGCTGACGATACGCCTGTTCGTCAACGCATGGGGCATTATTCGGGGGAGGCCTTCTGAGGGCTCTTGTCACCCAGCGGGTCGGCGATACTCGCCTCGCCGGGCTCGCGCCCCTTGGCATCACGGAAGCGTCCCTGCATGCCGTTACCGCTCGACTCTGTCACGGCGGACATGTCATCGCCGGGGTGACCTTCCATGCTGACGCTGAGCCGTGGCATGCCCAGATCGATCTCCTGGGCCTCCATGCGTTGCTTGAGCAGCAGGTTGAAGGCACGTGACACGTCCCACTGCATGGCCGGCGCGGTACGAAGGCGCATGCGCAGCACCGCAGCACCCTCATCGAAGCGGTCGACACCCTGCATCTCCAGCGGCGACCATATATGGTGACGCATCATCGGGTCCTGGCGCAGCTCCTGGGCAGTGTCATGCATCAAGGTGATGGCACCGTCGATCTTCATGGTGTGCGGTATGCGGATGCGCATCAGCGCGATACCGAAATGCCGTGACATGTTGTGGATAGATTGGATGGCGCTGAAGGTGATGATATGCAGGATACCGTCCAGGTCTCGCAGCCTGACGGTGCGCAGGGTAAGCCCCTCGACGGTACCCATGTGACCATTGATCTGGACGAAGTCATCCACCGCCAGCGAATCCTCGATGATGATGAATATCCCGGTGATCAGGTCCTGAACCAGGGTCTGGGCACCGAAGCCCACCGCCAGGCCGATAACACCGGCACCGGCCAGCAACGGCGTGACGTTCACCCCCAGGTTGGCCAGCCCCACGATACCGGTAATGATGACGATGGTGGCGAAGATCACGTTGCGGATCATCGGCGTGATGGTCTGGGCTCGTGCCTGGTTGACCCGGCGGCCACGGGAACGCCCCGAGGAGACCAGTGCCCGCTGGATCGCGGTATCGGCAAATATCCACACCAACCACGCCAGCAGCACGGTGAAACCCAGCGCCAGCAGCGCCTGGCCGATACGCA
This sequence comes from Halomonas sp. DQ26W, assembly GCF_003339685.1. Classification (GTDB taxonomy): domain Bacteria; phylum Pseudomonadota; class Gammaproteobacteria; order Pseudomonadales; family Halomonadaceae; genus Halomonas. Next base: position 143,271 of record NZ_QPKI01000005.1, read on the forward strand.
TGCCGGCCACCCCCTCCTGACCTATGCCGAACAACGAGCCACCCCACACCTGCAGCGAGAGTTCGACAAAGACGATCCAGGCAACCACATGCGAAAGCGCATATCCGAATCGTTCGAGGCGACGCTGGTACTCGCTGATGCGGCGCTTGGTGCGACGCTCGGCGTGGCGCTGAATCAAGCCAGTGATCACCAGCGTCAACACCAGTAGAGCGGCAGAGACGATCGAGCGGGCCAGTGCGGCACCGACATCGCCAACGGTGACAAAGATCGCCAACAGCGAGCCGACCACGATCAACAGTGCCGGCACATGCCACAGCCCACCGACGATACGCGCCAGCTCGATGGTGGTGCCGCCATCACGGCGTACTCGCCAGGAGCGATTGCGGATCAAGTGCTTTATCGGGCGCTTGAATTTGAAAATGAAGCGAATGCTGAGCATGGCCGCGAGCATATTGGCCAGCACCGAGCCTAGCGCCGCCAGCTCATCGCCCACCATCAGCGACAAGCGGGCCGAATTTAGCGCATCGCCAAGGGCGATCAGTGCACCGATCACGAACAGCATCCGCAGGGCACGCTGCTGCAGGATCAGCACCGCAATGAAACGATGCCCCCTGGTAAAGACCGATACCACGCTCTCCACGATCACCGACAGGGTGCGACCGCACAACGCCAGGTAGGCGACGATCACCGCCAGGGTTCGACCGGAGCTGGGCGGCAACACCTGGGCCAGGCCCATGATCAGGACGAAGGCGAGCGCCCAGGGCAGCATGCGCCGCAGAAAGTGCAGCGCCAGCACCCAGCCGCGCGGATCCCGCGGCAGATCGAGGGGTAGCCCACGCCTCACGAACAGCAGCCTGCCCAGGGCGATCAGGATAACCAGCAGCCCCACCCAGATCGCCAGCAACACGGCACTCTCGATCATGAACCGCGCCGTCTCAGCACTGCCGGTCTCGACCATCAAGTCACGGAGGTCCCCCCAGCCCTGCTCCAGCTGACGTCGCCAGTCGTCGATCGGCGATTCGCCCGCTTCTGCCTGCTCGCCCAATTCGCTGAACGTCTCCGCCAAGGCACCGAGCAGCCCCTGACGCTGTCCGCCGACCTCATCGGCCCGCTCTGCATGTACCTGCTGCAGCTCGCGAAGGCTCTCGAGCAGCGCCTCGCGCTGCTGGGCATCCTCAAGCGTGCCGATCACATCGTTAAGCGACTGCTGGAACGCCTCGGGGTCATGGGCCGCGGCATCTTCGCCTGCCCCCAGCCCGCCAAGCGGCAGGGTCTGTGCATTCAGCGGACCACCGAGGGCAAGGGCGAAAAAGGCAAACATGAGCGGCAACCAGATCCAGCTGCTGCCACCTCGCCTGACACTCGCCACCGCCTGAAAGAAACCACCTGGCATTACGTCTCCACTCCTTGTCCATGTTCGCGGTCCCGCCCTGTGACATCAGCCAGCCAGCACCGATTCCTCCGAGCCTGCTCAGCACTATGCTAGGCTGGCGGCCTAGATCGCGCGACTCGCACAGGATGCCTCCATGCTGCCTCAATCACCACCCACACCACAGAGTTACCAGGGTAGAACTCGACGTGTGGGTGTCGAAATCGAATTTGCCGGCCTACCACCCCAGGAAACCGCCAAGCTGGTACTCAACCTCTTCGGAGGCGAGATCAGTGTGGTGAGCCCCCATCGATTCAAGGTGGAAGGGACACGCTGGGGCACCTTCGTCATTGAGCTCGACACACAATATGCCCACCCCGATGCAAAGCTGCTCGAGGAAGTGCCGCGCATGGACAGCGAGTGGGAGCGGCAACGCCATCAGATGCGAGTGGATTTCCATAACCGGACACGTCAACTGATCGGCGATGTGGTCACCGGCCTGGTGCCGACTGAAATCGTCTGTCCACCAGTGCCCTGGGACGAGCTCGGCGAATTGGACGCTCTCTTCAAGGCGCTCTACAGCCATGGTGCCAAGGGCACCGATGCCAGCCTGCTCTATGGCTTCGGCCTGCACCTCAACCCCGAAGTGGCCAGACTGGACGTCGCTGACATTCTACGCCAACTTCGAGCTTACCTGCTGATGGCCGAGTGGCTGCGCCAAGAGATCGATATTGATATCACCCGCGAGGTGCTGCCCCATGCCAACCCCTTTCCCAAGCCCTACGCTCTCAAGGTGCTGGCTCTAGGCTATGCCCCGGATCTCGATGGCCTGATCGCCGACTATATCGAGTTCAACCCGACCCGCAACCGAGAGCTGGACCTCTACCCTCTGTTCGCCTATCTCAGGCCCGATTACCCGCACGAACTGCTCCACAACAAACTGGTCAAGGCGCGCCCGACCTTCCACTACCGCCTGCCCAATGCTCAGCTGTCACAGTTCGGCTGGGGTGCCGTAGTGGAATGGAATCGCTGGGTAGAAGTCGAGCGCCTCGCTGCCGACCATGACGAACTCACCAGGCGGGCCGAGGCCTACGTCATCTATCACACTCGGTCGCGGCTGACCCGCTGGGCTGGCAAGCTGCGAGACTGGATCCGGGAGGCCCGCACCCCCTCATGACCCGCCCCCTCATCGGAATCACGACCTCGGATTACAAAAGTCGCATCGCCTGGTGGTTCGATTGGTTCGCCGTATGGCGCCACGGAGGCCACCCGCTGAGGCTTTCGCCCTCGCGCCCGCAGCCAGCGCACCTCGACGGCCTGATCATCGGCGGCGGTGACGATATCCAGGCTCACCTCTACGGCGGTGAGGTCCAGCTCGATGTCCGGGTCGATCCTCAGCGGGACGAACTGGAACTGGAGCTCATCGAACGTTTCGTCCCCCTGGGCAAGCCGGTACTGGGTATCTGTCGGGGTGCCCAGCTGCTCAATGTGCATCTAGGTGGGACCCTTGATCCGGATATCTATACCACCCATGAAGGGCTGAAGCGGCGCCGCACCGTATTGCCCCGCAAGACGGTGGACATCGTCGCCGATAGCCAGCTGCATCGAATCCTCAAGGTAAGCTGGTGCCGGATCAACAGCCTTCACCACCAGGCCGTTCAGCGGACCGGGCCGGGCATTGAAATCGTGGCCCGCGATCGGGACGGCCTGGTCCAGGGCATCGAATCCCGGGAGCACGATTTTTTGATCGGCGTGCAATGGCATCCGGAGTGGTTGATCTTCAACCGGCCCCAGCAGCGACTAATTCATGCCCTGGTCGAGGCAGCCCGTCGCGGCATGTCCGCGCCTGAGCGCTTAATGAAAGCCGAATGATAGTCAAACGACAGCGGGCGCCTGACGGCGCCAGTCGCGATGGGAACCAGCGTTCCAACAAGGTTGGCGACTTCCTCACTGTAGGAGTAGCTTCAGCTCACGACTGGAGGCCGCAGGCCTCCCGGCGGTGTTGCCATGGGCTGGCGATCACCACTGACGCTGCCGCCTCAGCCGAGGCGCCTGTCGGCGCCAGTCGCGATGCGGAGCAGCGCTCCAACAAGGTTGGCGACTACCACCCTGTAGGAGAATCTTTAGATCACGACTGGAGGCCAAAGGCCTCCCGGCGGTGTTGCCGGCGCTGGCGATACCCAACAACCTTGCCGTCTCCGCCAAGGCGTCTGCTGAGCCTTATGCTTAATCAGGAAGCCGAACGACAGCGGCCACCCGAAGGTGGCCGCTGGCAGTCGTCATTGTCAGGGAGGTATCAATTTTCCAGCTTGGCATCCAGGGTGATTTCGGCATTCAGCAGCTTGGAGACCGGGCAGCCCGCCTTGGCCTTGTCGGCGGCCTCCTGGAAAGCGGCCTGATCGGCACCGGGGCTGCGCACCCGGGTATTGAGGTGGACGGCGCTGATGCTGAAACCACCATCGTCCTGGCTCAGCGTAACGGTCGCTTCGGTCTCGATCTTCTCGGGCTCGAGACCTGCCTCACCCATGATCATTGACAGCGCCATCGAATAGCAACTGGCGTGGGCCGCCCCGATCAGTTCTTCCGGATTGGCCCCCGGCTTGCCCTCGAAACGCTGGCCGAAATTGTAGGGCACCTCCTTGAGTGCACCGCTCTCGGTCGAAACCTGACCGCGTCCCTCTTTGAGACTACCCTGCCAGACAGCGCTAGCGGATTTCTTCATGCTCATGTCGACTCCTTGCGATGATGGGAACTGGTCAATTAAGAATGGCGAGAACGACAGAGGCTGCCGCCACCATCCCTCACCATAGCGCATGGGCTTGTCTTCGCCATCCCTTTTGCGCAATTACATGGAAATTATTTCCAAATACATCTCTTTGCCAGAATGCTGTTCAGATAGCGTTCTTGTCACGCAGCTTCGCCAGGTTGGCGGCCAGGTGAGCCGGTCCAAGGTGGCGCATCACCTCGATGTTGCGCTCGGGAATGGCCTCGGGGTCGGCATAGTGCGCCAGCACCTGTTCGAGGCTCGCCTCCCGCAGCAGGTGCAGCATCGGCCATGGGGAGCGATTGGTGTAGTTGGCAGGATCGTCAGGCTCGGCATCCTCGAAACAGTAGTCGGGATGGAAGCTGGCCAGCTGGTAGATGCCCGCATAGCCCTGATCGGCCATCAACGCCTCGGCGACGGCCAGGAAATCGAGATAGTCGTCGAAATCCCCCAGGCCATGTCGTAGCACCAGCAAAGTGGTCTCGATCGCCGGGATCTCGTCGAGGCGATGGCACTCCTCGATCAGCGCCAGCAAGGCAGGCTCCCACTCGCTGGCCTCCTCTTCCGTATAGCGAATCGTGTCACGGGCAAGTTCGCGCCCGGCGAAGGGGCAGACGTCGTGGGCGACCACGAAGCTCTCGACCCAGGTACGGGTCGCGGCAAGGGCGGGGCTGGTCGTGGTGGTCATGGCAGAGCTCGGCAGGTAAGGGAGTCCCATGGTCGAACGCGGCGACACGCAATGCAAAGCCAACGCGGCAATCAGTGGCTTTTTTCTTCACGCCTCGAGGCCAGCCGATCGGTCAGGCGCTTCTGCAGGGCAATGGCTTCCTCCGGGGTCAGATTCCAGTCATGCAGCGCTACGACGGACATGCTCGAGCCTCCTGATTCGTCCTTGCGTCTCGCGTAGACTGTCGCTTCCATGTCGCTGGTCACCATAGCAGGGAAGAGGCTCGATGAAACTGATCCACACCGCCGACTGGCACCTGGGCCAGACCTTCCACGGCCAGGAGCGCCATGTCGAGCATAGTGCCTTCCTCGACTGGCTGCTCCAGACCCTGGAGGCGCGAAAGCCCGACGCCCTGCTGGTCGCCGGCGATGTGTTCGATGTGGTCAACCCCTCCCTGCGCGCCCAGGAGCAGCTCTACGGCTTCATCGTCGAGGCGCACCGCCGCCTGCCACGGCTCGATATCGTGATGATCGCCGGCAACCACGACAGCGGCAGCCGCATCGAACTGCCCGGCCCGCTGATGCGTCGCCTCAATGCCCATGCCCTCGGCCGGGTCAGCTGGTGCGACGACGGCAGCCTCGACGCCGAGCGCCTGCTGGTGCCACTGACCGACGCCGACGGCGAGACACGCGCCTGGTGCCTAGCGCTGCCGTTCCTGCGCCCCGCAGAGGTCACCGGCAACCGACGCCAGAATGCCGCCGACGGCGAACACGAAGGCGACTATATCGCCGGCATCCAGCGCGTCCATCGTGAGCTGATCGACGCCGCCCGTCGGCAGCGCCGCCCGGGTCAGGCGCTGGTGGCCATGAGCCATGCTCATCTGCGCGGCGCCAAGGTCTCCGAACACAGCGAGCGGCCCATCGTGATCGGCGGCGAGGAGTCGATCTCGGCGGCGCTGTTTCCCGACGACATCGCCTACGTGGCACTGGGCCACCTGCACCGTCCGCAGCAGGTCGGCGAGCCGCGCATCCGCTACAGCGGCAGCCCCCTGCCGATGGACTTCAGCGAGGTGAACTATCCACACCAGGTGGTGGAGGTCACCCTCGAGGGCGAGTCACTGGTCGGCAGCGAGTCGATTGCCATTCCCCGCGCGGTGGAACTCCTGCGTGTCGGCCCCGCCCCCCTGGACCAGGTATTGACCGAGCTGGAGGCCCTGCCACGTGAAGGACAAGAAGCGCTGCCGGAGCAGGAAGAGGAGCATGAAGCCTCGGCCGAGAGCACCCTTCCCCGCGAGCGCTGGCCCTGGCTCGAGGTGCGCGTCGACCTCGACGCTCCACGCCCCGACCTGCGCCACCGTATCGAGACGGCGCTGGCCGACTGCCCGGTGCGCCTGCTGCGTATCCACACCCGCTTTCCCGCCGCTACCGGCACCGGCCATGAGGCACGGGTAACGCTGGAAAGCCTGGGCCCCCGCGCCCTGTTCGAACGTGCCTGGCAGGAGAGCTACGGCGCAATGCCGGACGCCGACACCCTGCGCGACTTCGACGCCCTGTGCCAGGAAGTGCTGCATCACACGTCACCCGAGGAGGAAGGCACGCCATGAAGATCCTTGCCATTCGCCTCGAGAACCTCGCTTCCCTGGCCGGCAGCCACGAGCTGGACTTTACTCAGCCGCCGCTGGCCGACGCCGGTCTCTTTGCCATCACCGGCCCCACCGGCGCCGGCAAGAGCACCCTGCTCGACGCCCTCTGCCTGGCGCTCTACGGCAATACCCCGCGGCTGCGTGGGGCACGCCAGGACCAGACGCGCCTGCCCGACGTCGGCGACAGCGACGTGACCAGCTTCGACCCGCGCACCCTGCTGCGTCGCGGTGCGGCTGGCGGCTACGCCGAGGTCGATTTCCTCGGCCGGGATGGCCATCGCTATCGCGCACGCTGGGCGGTGCGCCGGGCACGCGACAAGGCCGAAGGCCGCCTGCAGGCGGCGGAGCAATCGCTCACCAACCTCGAGGACGGGCGTCTTCTCACCGCACAGAAGCGGGAGTTCGACCGCCTCCTGCCCGAGGTGCTGGGGCTCAGCTTCGAGCAGTTCACCCGTGCCGTGCTGCTGGCCCAGAGCGAATTTTCCGCCTTCCTCAAGGCCGACGACAACGACCGCAGCGACCTGCTGGAGCGCCTGACCGGCACCACCGAGTACTCCGCCATCTCCATGGCCGCCTATCGCCGCGCCAAGGAGGCGAAGGGCGTCGTCGATGCCCTGCAGGCCAGGCTGGCCGACGATCTGCCCGCGGCCCCTGAGCTGCGAACCGAGCTGGAACACGACTCCGAGACCACCCAGCAAGCCCTCACTCACCTGCAAAGGCAGGAGGAGTCGCTCAAGGCACTGCAGCGCTGGCACAGCGACGACGCCCACCTCAAGGCGGCCCATGTCGAGGGATTGGACCAGCAGCAGGCAGCCGACACCCATTGGCAAGCGCTGGCTGAGCAGCGTGCCGACCACCAGTGGCGCCGCCTGATGGCTCCCCACCGCCAGGACCTCTCCCGTCAGGCCCGCCTGCCCGGGCTGATCGCCGAGGCAGAGCATGCCCGCGACACCACCCGCCAGGCCCTGGCTCGGGCCCAGCAGGAGGCACAGGACGCTACCGGCCTCCACCGCCAGGCCGCCCTGGCCCTGGAGGCGGCCAACGAAGCGCGCCGCAAGGCCGAGCCCGACCTGAACCATGCACGTGAACAGCACCACGCCCTGACCCAGCGGCGGCGCGAACTGGCTGAGCTGACTGCCGAATGCGAGCGTGCTCGGGAGCAGGCCGCTCGGCACCGCGAGCAGCACCGCCAGGAGCATGAAAAGCAGCAGCAGCGGCTCGAGCAGCAGCGCCAGTGGCAGGCCACCCTGGCCGAATTGATGGGGTGCCACACCTACCAGCCTGCCGCCCGCCAGGCCATTCAGCAGGCCCACGACAGGGCCGCCAGCCGCCAGCTGGCCCTGGGCGAACTGCAGGGCGTCTGGCGCGAATATCACGAGGCCGAGCGCGCTCATCGGCAGCGCGAAACGCGCCTTGCCGAAGCCCATGAATGCCTGGAGGTGCTGACCCGGGAGGGTCAGGCCGCCCGCCAGCGCCTGGAAGCGCGAAAGTCACACCACGACAGCCTGAGCGCCTTTATCGAACGGGCCCGGGCCGCCCGGAGCGACAGCGTGGTGATGCTTCGTGAAGGCCTGCAGGAAGGCGAGCCCTGTCCGGTATGCGGTGGGCGCGACCACCCCTGGCGCCAGCATCCCCCTGCCACCCCCGAGGCGGCCCAGCTCGCCGCCCAACAGGCCGAAGAGGAGCGCGAGCTCGATGACGCCCGGAAAAACTGCGAGCAGGCACTGAATGCCCACCAGGAGCTGCAGGCGCAGTACAAGGTGGTGCGGGATACCCTGCAGCAGCACCAGAACGAGCAGCCGGCAGGACAGGCGCGTCTTCAAGCGGCTCGCCGGGCACTCGATACCCACCCGTTGACGGAGGAACTGACCCCCGTGGCGGCGGACGAGCGTGACGCCTGGCTGAACCTGCAGCGCCAGAACAGCAGCAACGAGCGCCATACCCACCAGGCCACCCTTGAACGGCTCCATCGCGCCGAGGCCGAACTGGCACCGCTGGAGGAGTCGCTGCGCCAGGGTGAGCTGGCGCTGACGCGCCTGACGACCGAGAAGACCAACGCCGAGGCACGGCTGGCCGACCTGGACGCACGCCGCCCCGCCCTGCAGCGCCAGCATGACGAGACCGCCGCCGCCCTGCGCACCCTGCTCGGCGACTACGCCACGCCAGAGGCCTGGCAGCAACGACTCGACCACACCGAGACCCAGGCCCGTCAGGCCCTGGATGCCGCCTTAAGCCGCCAACATGCTGCTGAACGAAAGCTGCAGCGCCTGACTCAGCTACTCGACCACCAGGAGCAGCAGCTCGGCACCTTGCAGCAAGAGAGCGACCAGCTCGCCCGCTCACTCGGCGAGTGGCGCCAGGCGCACCCCGAGCTGGACGACACCACCCTCGCCCGCCTGCTGGCCCAGCCTCAGGAGGAAGCCGACCGCTACGAAGCCCGGCTGCAGGCAGCGGACGAGGCCAGACAGCGCGCCGCCGCCACCCTGGCCGAACGCCGCACCGCCCTGCTTCGCCACCGCCGCGCCCAGGGGCTGGCCGATGACGAAAGCGACGAAGAGCTACTGGGCGAAGCGTGCGAAGCGAGGATCGCCAGACGCCGGGAAGCCCTGGCCGCTGAACGGGAAGCCCTTGAGCCCGGACTGCAGGAGGCCCAACGAAGGCGGGACGACGCCGTTCACGCCCTGCGCGACGACGACCGCCGCCGGGCACGCCAACAGGCTGGCCAGGCCGAACTGGAAGCGGCGCGCACCGAGCATCACCGCTGGGGGCGCATCAGCGAACTGATCGGATCCGCCGACGGCAAAGCCTTCCGCCGCATCGCCCAGGCCTACAACCTGGAACTGCTGCTCGACCACGCCAACGCCCACCTGGCCAACCTCGCCCCACGCTATCGCCTGGCGCGGGGCGGCAGCCCGCTGGGCATGCTGGTCATCGATCATGACATGGGCGACGAGCAGCGCTCCGCGCACTCCCTCTCCGGCGGCGAAACCTTCCTCGTCTCCCTGGCACTGGCCCTGGGCCTGGCCTCGATGGCCTCGGGTAACCTGGTGATCGAGTCGCTGTTCATCGACGAAGGCTTCGGCAGCCTCGACCCGCAGTCGCTGGCACTCGCCATGGACGCCCTCGACGGCCTGCAGGCCCAGGGACGGCGCGTCGGCGTGATCTCTCACATCCAGGAGATGCATGAACGCATACCGGTGCAGATTAAGGTGGAGCCGCTGGGCAACGGCGCCAGCCGGGCAAGACTGGTGAGTGCTTGAAGAGAATAGCTCGGTGCGCCGGGAGTTGACCCGGCAGCCGACTCACTTCCTCCAACTCCCTACCCCGATAGACATTTTTCAATATGCATCAGGACAATTGCAATCAACTTAGCTTTCTTGTGACCGTGCAGTGGCACACATCACCGTCAATGCTATCAATGCGAACAACAACTGGGCGATCCTCAGCCGGATCTTCGGTAAACAGGAGCCAGCTATTGGAATCGAGCCCCCGGACATATTCCCTGCCCACCTCAGGCTCCTTCACCTGATCAGTACCAATCTTTGTGGTCATGCCAACCTCAAGACGTCTTATATCTTGCATGGGCTTCTCCTATATCAAAGAAAACAGAACAACACCTGCCAAGGCCGGCTCGGTGCGTCTTCGTGCTACCACCACCATACCTTGAAACCAGCGCGATGAGGGGGCCAGCAGCAAACGCCTTGCATGGTAATCGGCTATATTTTTCGGCTTCTTCGTCGCTGGTTGTGGAATTCGGCCCATGAGCTGGACCAGGGTGGGGCGCCATCCTCGGACGAGTCAGTGGGGCGTCATTCCCGGACTATGTTGCATTGCACAAAAATTCCTGTTATTGTGCAATGCAGCATAACGGAAATCTCCCGTTCCATCGCATTCAGAACCCCGGAGGTTCTCATCATGACCAACGCATTCGCATTCGACGCCAAGCAATTTGACACCGCCCAGCTTGAGTCCGTTTTCTTCGCCCCGGCGCGCGCCTTCGCCGCCCTCTCCGTCGACTTCACCGAAAAGCTGATCAATACCCAGCTTGAGGCCACCAAAGCCTATGCCGACATCAACCTGACGCAACTGCGCAGCCTGACAGAGGTCAAGGACGCCGAAGGCCTGAAGAGCTATCTGGAAGGCCAGCAGCAGGTGGTCCAGGACCTGACTGAGCGCCTGAAGGGCGATGCCGAGAAGGTAGTAACCCTGCAGCAGGAATTCGCTCAGGAAAGCCAGAAGCTGACCGAAAACAGCGTCGAGCAGGCCAAGGAAAGCGCCAAAGAGACTACCGAGACCGCCACCAAGGCCGTCAAGGAAGCCACTCCCAAGGCCAAGTAAGCCTTTGCCCCCGCCGGGGGCCACGATGACGCCACATCCCAGGCCGCCGATCCATGATCGGCGGCCTGTTTTCGATCGGGGGGTAGCAGATCGCAAGTTCCGCGAAACGACGCGGCTGGCTCGGCTATGCTGGATGAGTCAGGTAAAACTCGAGGGAGGCGTCATGAGGGGATTTGCATTGCACGGCATGCGTTACCTGGGCCTGGTGCTGCTGTTGGCGCTTGCCAGCACGGCGCTGGCAGACGAAGTCAACTGGCCGCGGATGGCCGAGTCGGCGGACGGAGTACCGATTGCCTACGAGGTGCAGGGCAGCGGCGAACCGACGCTCGTCTTCATTCATGGCTGGGGCTGCGACGGGCGGTACTGGCGCGGGCAGCTACCGTACTTTTCGCAGACTCATAGAGTGGTGACGCTCGACCTTGCCGGGCACGGCCACTCTGGCCTGGAGCGTGAGTCCTTCACTACGCCGGCCTTCGGGGAGGACATGAAGGCGGTACTGGACGACCTGGAAGTGGAACAGGCGATCCTCATCGGACACTCCATGGGCGGGCCGATCAGCGTGGAAGCGGCACGCCTGTTGCCGGAGCGCGTGATCGGAATCGTCGGCGTCGACACCTTCCACCAAGTGGCTGCGGAGATCAGTCAGGAGCAGCGCGACGGGACGCTGGACCCGCTACAGCAAGACTTTGCACCGGCCGCGAGCCAGTTCGTGGCATCGATGTTCATCGAGAGCACCGACCCCAAGCTCCGCGACTGGGTCATGCATGACATGGCGGCCGCTCCGCCGGAGGTGGCCATCAGTGCCATGGAAGCTATGCTGGCGCGGCATGCCGATGGTGAAGCGGCACGGCATTTCAGGGAGCTGACGATACCCGTGATGGCGATCAACTCCGACCTGTGGCCGACCGACACCGAAGCCAACCGGCAGTTGCTGCCCGAGTTCGACGCCGTGATCATGGAAGATACCGACCACTTCCTGCACATGGCCAGGCCGGAGGCCTTCAACCGTGAGCTGGAACGGATGATCGGCACACCACCATGAGACAGCCGAGGGGGCCAGGTCCAGAGCCAGCAGAGCTCGCTGGCAAGAATGTTAGCTACCAGGCTGGAAAGTTTCATAGCACCACGCTACAAGATACGACATCCAACCTTGCCGAACGAACACTATGCGCATATCTTATGCGCATAGTCCCTGCGAGGCCATTTCAATGAGCCAGCCCTACGATGTACAAGCCCCTAAGAAGGCCACCAACGTGAGCATCAACAGCGACCTGCTTCAGCAGGCGAGGCATCTCGGGGTCAACCTGTCAGCGACGTTCGAAAACGCCCTATCTGAAAAGGTGCGTGCGGAGCAGCGCGAGCGGTGGCGGCGAGAAAACGCTGACGCCATCAGTGCCTACAATCAATACACGGAGGAGCACGGCACCTTCGGTGATAACGAGCGGCAATTCTGATGACCCAGTTCCACGCCTACCAGAACCGCAACCCGGCCTCGCGTGAACGTTACCCCTACCTTCTCGATATCCAGAGTGACTTGCTTGGCGAACTCCGAACGACCGTGGTCGTACCTCTTTGCCCTGCCGACCTAGCCGAAAACATGCGCCTTTCTTATCTGAATCCAAGCCTCGAAATCGACGGCAGGCGCTATGTCGCCATGACACAGGAGCTTGCAGGTATCGAAAGGAAACGTCTCGGCAAAGCCGTTCATGATCTTGGCAGCTATAGAGAGCAGATAATTGCTTCCATCGATTTCCTTATGTCAGGCATCTGATGCGATCAGCGAGTGCGCCATCGCTACCGAAGGTGCCTTCCCTCCACCCGGTCTCTCACCTCCGCCCAGCATCATGCCCAGGCCCGCGACCACGACGACCAAGGCGTCATAGGCCACGGCACCGGACGTAGAGTACACCCCCACCAACACGCCGACGTGGCGCACCACCAGATAGACGCCAATCAGGAAGGTACCGGCCCGCACCAGGTCGTCATCCTTGACACGAACCTCGCCATCGCCATGCAGCCTGCCCGCCAGGCGGCCGGCGAAGCACCACAGCAATACGCCCCCCACCATTGGCACGGCCACCGTGGCAATCAGCATCGGTAACATCGCCGCAGACCAGAACTCGCTGCCCATGGGCCCGATCAGCGCTGGTAGCACCGAGAACAGTGTCTTCAGAAAGAGGTAAAGGCCCAGCACTCGGATCAGCAGGATGGAAAAGGGCTTCATGGCGTCTCCCGGTTATTCTGCCGCCTCATCGTCGACGATGGGCGTACCCAGCGTATCGATCATCATGCTGTGACACTCGACCTCAAACCACTCATCGAAACGTTTCAGGGTACGCTTTGGCCAAAGCGAAGGGGCGGTGTACCACGCCTCCAGCTCCGACTCGAACAGGTTGCGCCAGTTGGCCTTGACCCACTGCCTGACCTTCGTCGGCGATGCGGATACCTCATCACTGACCAGATAGACGGTGCGGTCGCGATTGACCTCTTCAGCCGTTATTGCCCTGCCACTTGGGGCAGGGTCGGCGTCATTGATCCACTGCACGGCAGGGGCCTTGTAGCGCAGTAATAGAGCTGATCGATTCAACATAGGTTTTCCCTCCCCTCCATTCGACAGGTTGATTTCTAGATATGGCGACTAGCCTGTCGTTTCCGCTGCACTCTTCTTCCGCCGCCGGTCCGCGGGCTTCTGCCTGGCCTTCTCCACCTTGATCCGCCCAGCAGCGCTTCGGCGGAAACAGAGGTTCCACAGCTTCTGAACGATGTCGCTCTGGGTCATAAGGGATCCTGATTGAGAATGTCGATATAGGCACGATAGGCGTAGATTCGATTACGCTTCTGCCCGGTAAGCTCGTTAACGATCCCGAACTCTTTTTCCAATGCGGTGAGCAACTTGCCGACTGTCGCAGGTGTCAGACCTGTGCGCTGGCATAGATGATTGATGTTGGCGATGGGTTGCTGGAATAGCGCATCCAGCAAGAGACCTGCCGAACCAGCCTGACGACCCAGCTCTGCCAGGCGGGCCTTGTCCTGCTCGCGCAGCTTGTTGAGCTGCTGGGCAGTGGCCACTGCCTGAGTGGCCGTATACGCAACGGCATCCACGAAGAAAAGCAGCCAAGCCTCCCAGTCGCCGGTCACCCTTACCTGCTGTAGCCGCTCGTAGTAGGTCTGCCGATGCTGCTTGAAGAATACGGAGAGATAAAGCAGCGGCTCCTTGAGAATGCCGGCCTCTACCAGGATCAACGGAATCAGCAGGCGCCCCAGGCGCCCATTGCCATCCATGAAGGGGTGGATGGTCTCGAACTGCACATGGGTCAGGGCGGCCTTGAGCAATGGGTCCGTCGCTTCGGGAATGTCGTTGATGAAGCGCTCGAGCGCCGCCCAACATTCGGCGAGATGCTGAGGCGGCGGCGGAACGAAAACCGCCTCGTCGGGGCGATGCCCCCCCAGCCAGGCCTGGTTGCTGCGAAACACGCCCGGCCCCCGGTGTATACCGCGTCCCGACTTCATGAGGGCGGTGTGCATCTCCATGGCCAGTCGATGGCTGATGGGAAATCCCTCGCGTATGCGCTGCACGCCGAGCGTCAGCGCATTCACGTAGCAGGAGACTTCCTGCACATCATCCATGGGCACGCCCGGCATGCCCTCCATCTCGTAAAGCATCAGGTCGCTGAGAGAGGACTGGGTGCCCTCGATTTGCGACGACATGACCGCTTCCTTGCGCACATAGCTGTAAAGAAACAGCGAGGCTTCAGGCAGCAGGGTGCTGATGGCGTCGAGGCGCCCAAGGGAGAGCATGGCGTGGTTGATGCGCTGCTGTAGCTTGCCATCCAGCGTCAGGGGCGGCTGGGGTGGCAGCGGATCGGGCAGGAACGCTTCGCAGCGCACCCCACCAGCAATACTGTCTACGTAGTGGCCTGTCAGCCCGCGATCCATGGATTCACCTGAGGTTCGATTAAAATAAGGATGCGGCTTATTTTAATTTGTAGCTGAAAATAAAATAAGGCCCTGCGCTATTTTACTTTCGCGCTCTCCTTGCCTGCCGATATGTTCGTGCCATCGACATGCTCTGGGGACGTGTCGAAAAAATCGCGTTTCGCGAACATGTCACTGCGACATGTCGACGCCATGGACACGTCAGCTCGCTTCCCAGAGGGCGTCGTTGAGGGCATCGAGCTGCTTCAGGCCACCATGATCGGCGAAGCGATGGTTGATTAAGGCTCGGTCGAGCACCACTTCGTGAGTCAGCTGCCTGGCCAGGCGGTCGAGCCACTTGCGCTGGCTGGGTGTCCAGGCATGCAGGGCGTAGATGCGCCGCATGGCGTCGCGCACCCGCTGCTCGAAGGGAATCAACGCCTCGCCCAGGGCGGCACGGCGACTGTGGCCGACGATGCTGACGGCGATGTCCTGGGCTACTGCCTCGCCGAGCTGGCGAAGTTTGATCAGGGTGGTATTGGGGTCATGCACAAAGGCATGCTCTGCACTTGAGGAAAGATCAAGAAAGACTGGATCGTGCCCGGCCAGGAAAGCGAAGTTTCCGCTATTGCTACGGTCTTGTTATCCCTGCATGCGTATTCCCGACCCCGTGCCAGGGGCTGCTCTACCGGCAGCTTTTTACTGGTGCCTGCCTAGCCTGCCATCAAACACTTTCAGGAGCCAGCTCATGAAGCACTATGAGCCGTAACCCTACAGCCAAAATGACAAAGGCCGAGTGACACTTCACTCGGCCTTCGTTCTATCTATCGGCCTCCAGGCCTTGAACGCTCTCATCAAGGCGATGCATGCCTGTCCGGTGGCGCTGAGCTTCCATCTGTCAGACAGTGCCTTGCTACCTGGGCGCAGACCCAGAAAATTCCGGCAAGTATGATAAAGAACAGGCTGCCTGAGACAAGATTCCAGCTTATGGGCTGTTGATCGATAGCGATCAGATAGACCAGGCCAGCCATCAGAGCGAAAAGCACAACGATGGCTGCTGCCCAAAAGAGAAAGTACAAGGCTATTCCCAGCTTGTTCAGCATGCCCATCTCCTCAATCTGCTCAAGGATTCACATTCAGCATAGACCATGTAGGTGACCTCCCTGGCAGTTCCCTTTCAAATTAAAAAAGCGCCCCGTTGCCGGGGCACCCCTGTCACCTCTCGCTTGACTGCTATCAGGCGAGGTCGAAGCGGTCCGCGTTCATCACTTTGCTCCATGCCGAGACGAAGTCCTTGACGAACTTCTCCTTGGCATCGTCCTGGGCGTAGATCTCGGCGATGGCTCGCAGTTGGGAGTTGGAGCCGAACACCAGGTCCACGCGCGTTCCCGTCCACTTCAACTCGCCACTGCTGCGATCGCGGCCCTCGAATACATCGGCATCGGTCGAGGACGGCTGCCACTCCGTGCTCATGTCGACCAGGTTGACGAAGAAGTCGTTGTTCAGCGTGCCGGGGCTGCTGGTGAATACGCCGTGGCGTGACTTGCCGTAATTGGCATCCAGCACACGCATGCCCCCCACCAGCACGGTCATTTCAGGTGCGGAGAGCCCCAACAGCTGGGCCTTGTCGACCAGCATCTCCTCGTCAGAGACGGTAAACCGTGCCCGGTAGTAATTACGGAAGCCATCGGCCTCGGGGCGCAGCCACTCGAAGGACTCGGCGTCGGTCTGCTCATCGGTGGCGTCAGTGCGACCCGGCGTAAACGGTACCTCGATGTCGTGACCGGCATCCTTCGCTGCCTTCTCGATGGCGGCACAGCCGCCCAGCACGATAAGGTCGGCCAACGACACCTTCTTGCTGCCTGCCTGGGCTGAATTGAAGTCGTTCTGGATACCGCCAAGGGTCTTCAGCACCCTGGCCAGTTGCTCGGGCTGGTTGACCTCCCAATCCTTCTGCGGGGCCAGGCGGATACGCGCGCCATTGGCGCCGCCACGCATGTCGGAGCCGCGGAAGGTAGAGGCCGACGACCAGGCGGTATACACCAGTTCGTCAGCGGAGAGCCCGGAGCCCAGGATCTTGCCCTTCAGGTCGGCAATGTCCCGTGCATTGATCAGCTCATGATCGACAGCGGGTACCGGGTCCTGCCAGATCAGGTCCTCCGCCGGCACTTCCGGGCCGAGATAGCGCGCCTTCGGTCCCATGTCGCGGTGGGTCAGCTTGAACCAGGCGCGGGCGAAGGCGTCAGCGAACGCTTCAGGATTCCTGTGGAAGTGTTCGGAGATCTTGCGATACTCCGGATCTTCGCGCATGGCCATGTCCGCAGTGGACATCATGATCGGCACACGCTGGGAGGCGTCTTCGGCATCCGGCGCCATGTCCTTCTCGGCAAGACCCTTCGGCTGCCACTGCTGAGCGCCGGCCGGGCTCTTGGTCAACTCCCATTCATAGCCGAACAGCACATCGAAGTAGCTCATGTCCCAACGGGTAGGCGTCGGGGTCCAGGCTCCTTCCAGGCCACTGGTGATGGTGTCGCGGCCCTTGCCACTGCCGTGGTCGCTCTTCCAGCCTAACCCCATGGCTTCAATAGGGGCAGCTTCGGGCTCCGGGCCTACGTGACCGGGATCACCGGCGCCATGTGTCTTGCCGAAAGTGTGGCCGCCGGCGGTCAGCGCTACTGTCTCGTAGTCGTTCATGGCCATGCGCGCGAAGGTGTCGCGAATGTCTCTGGCCGATAACAGAGGATCCGGATTCCCATCCGGGCCTTCCGGGTTCACATAGATGAGGCCCATCTGCACCGCGGCCAGGGGGTTTTCGAGTTCGCGCTCACCGCTGTAACGGCTGTTGGCCTTGTCACTCGTAGCCAGCCACTCCTCCTCGGCCCCCCAGTAAATGTCTTCTTCCGGCTGATAGATGTCCTCGCGGCCACCAGCGAAGCCAAATGTCTTGAAGCCCATTGACTCCAGGGCGACGTTGCCTGTGAGGATATAGAGATCGGCCCAGGAGAGCTTGTTGCCATACTTCTGCTTGATCGGCCACAGCAGCCGACGCGCCTTGTCCAGGTTGCCGTTATCCGGCCAGCTGTTGATCGGAGCAAAACGCTGTGAGCCGGTGCCGGCTCCACCCCGGCCGTCCCCCACACGGTAGGTGCCCGCGCTGTGCCACGCCATGCGGATAAAGAACGGGCCATAGTGCCCGTAGTCAGCCGGCCACCACTCCTGGGAGTCGGTCATCAGGGTCTCGAGGTCCCTCTTCACCGCTGCCAGATCGAGTTGCTCAAACGCCTCGGCATAGTTGAACTCCCCGCCCAACGGGTTGGATTTCGGGGGGTGCTGATGAAGAATATTCAGATTCAGCAGATTGGGCCACCAGTCATGGATCGACTTGCCCGAGTCTCCTGGCTTGGTTCGAGATCCATGCATGACGGGGCACTTGCCCCCGGTGCTGTCGACTTTCTGATCCATATCGCTCTCCACGTATTACTACGTCTTTTGGCTGCAGCCTCAATGAAAAAAATCTATCGCTCCATGATGGTCAGTGAGGCAAATATTTGGCCTTTCCTTAATGTAAGAACAGGTATTACAGGTATAACAGCTTTATCAGATGGTACGGGATTTGATTTTCAACAATCTATCGATAGCTATTCTTAATTAGATACTAGAATTCTATAGCCTGCTGGCAGAATCCTCCTGATGTGCCTCGGAATAGCAGAAATGATCGGCACGCGGCCAACCACCATTGGCCTGTCCGCTAAACACGAGCGTGGTAGGCTAACGGCAATACAAGGACAGGAGAGCATCATGACAGCAGCCGAGCTGCTTGAACGCCTGGTGGGCTTTGCCACCGTTTCCCGCGAATCCAATCTCGACCTGATTCGTTTCGTAGAGGCCTATCTCGACGAACACGATGTCGAGCATTGGCGGATCGTTAACGATGACGGCAGCAAGGCCAACCTGCTGGCGCGCGTTGGCCCTGCGGTGGAAGGCGGTGTTGTTCTGTCCGGCCATACCGATGTGGTGCCAGTAGTGGGCCAGCCCTGGAGCACAGACCCCTTCACTCTGGTCGACAAGGAGGATGGGCGTCTCTACGGACGCGGCACCTGCGACATGAAAGGCTTTATCGCCTGCGCCCTGGCCGAGGTGCCGAGCTGGGTGCAGCAGGAGCTCACGAAGCCGATTTACCTCGCCTTCTCCTATGACGAGGAGGTCGGCTGCCTCGGTGCCCCGCGCATGATCGACCAACTGATGGCCAACCATCCGCGCCCCATCGCGGTGATCGTCGGTGAGCCGACCCTGATGCAGCCGGTGGTGGCTCACAAGGGCGCCACCAACCTGCGTACCACCGTGACCGGCCTTGCCTCTCACTCCAGCCAGGTCAACCAGGGTGTCTCGGCCATCCATGTGGCTGCCCGGCTGGTGACGAAGATCGAGGATGTGATGGCCGAGCTGCGTGCCGAGGGGCGCGTGGACGAAGCCTTCAACGTCGTCCACTCCAGCCTGCACGTGGGCAAGATTGCCGGCGGGACCGCGATCAACATCATGGCCCGCGAATGCACCTTCGACTGGGAAATCCGTCACCTGCCCCAGGACCGCTTCGAGGATCTGCTCAGCCGTGTGAATGCCTCTGCCGCAAAGCTCGAGGCTGAAATGCAGCGCATCGCCCCGGAAACGAGCATCGTCACAGAGGCGCTCAACGTCACGGTGCCGGCGCTGGCTGACGACAACAATGCCGAGGTGCTCGGTTTGTGTCGCGAGCTGCTCGGCGAACGGCCCAGCGGCGCCGTGGCCTATGCCACCGAGGCCGGCCAGTTCCAGCGCGTCGGCCTACCCACGCTGATCTGTGGCCCAGGCAGCATCGCCCAGGCACACCAGCCCGACGAGTATATCGAGAGCGAACAGCTTGTGGCGGGCAGCGAGTTCATGCGGGCCCTGGGCACGCGGCTGGAAAGTCGTCGGGCCTGAGCAGCATTTCACGAACCTGCGCATAAAAGAAAGGTTCTACGCAGACTGGCGTGAAGAGGCCGTAGGCCTCCCGGCGGGGTTGCCAGTGCCAGCGACCATCGCCAACGCCGTGGCCTCCGCTGAGGCGCCTATCGGTGCCAGTCGCGATGCGGAGCAGCGCTCCAACAGTGAAACGTTCATGCGCCGGTGGTGCCCGCCAAGGCGCCTATCGGCGCCAGTCGCGGTGCAGAGTCGGGGCGCCGAACCGAGCGCTCCAACAAGGAGCGCCTGCGTCGCTATCGCCGAAGCGTCCTTCCACAATGCAGTCTGTGCAGAGCAGATTCACGCCAAAGTGTGAAGAACCAAAAGAAAGCCCTCGTACCGGAACGGTACGAGGGCTTCGTCTTTCACGCCTGCCGGACCTGTGCCCGGCAGCGATCAGGCGCTGGTGCGGCGGCGGATCGGAGCGTCACCGTCCTGGCGGCGGCGCGGAGCACGCTCGGCAGTAGCACCGGCATCTTCGCTGATTTCCAGCGGACGACCGGCGACACGGGCCCGTGCCATCTTGTCGAGGATGCTGGCCGGCAGCGAGCTCGGCAACTCCACCACGGAGAAGGCGTTGCGAATGTCGATGCGACCGATACGGGCACCTTCGATGCCACCCTCATTGGCCAGAGCGCCGACCAGTTGGCCCGGTTTGACGCCATCCTTGTGGCCCACAGCGACGCGATAGCGGGTCATGCCCTCGCTGGGGCCCCGCTCGCGACGCGCCGGCTTGCCGTCGCGTGATACAGGTGCACGCTCGGTACGCTCCTTGCGCGGCGGCTGCATGCGGCCGATGGGTGCTTCGTCGGCGCGGGCCATGGCGGCAAAGGCACAGGCCAGCTCGACCGGGTCGTGCCCTTCGGCGACCAGGCGCTCGATCAGCGCACGCTGCTCTTCAGCACCGGCGGTCAGTGCACCCTGGGTACGCAGGAAGAAGGCATCATCCCGATGGGCGCGGATGGCGGCTTCGTCGGGGATCGGCATATCGGCCATGTGCTGACCGGTGGCCTGCTCCATCCAGCGCACCTTGCGCAGCTCGCGAGAGCCGACGAAGGTGATCGCGATGCCGGTCCGGCCCGCACGGCCAGTACGGCCGATACGGTGGGTGTAGGCTTCGCTGTCCTGGGGCAGGTCATAGTTGATGACGTGCGTGATCCGCGACACGTCGAGACCGCGGGCGGCCACGTCGGTGGCGATCAGCACATCGACCTTGCCGCGCTTGAGACGAGTGATGGTGCGCTCGCGCAGGCTCTGGTCCAGGTCACCGGAGAGGCTCGCCACGTTCACGCCGCGGGCGGAGAGCTGCTCCATCAGGGTGGTGCAGGCAGCACGAGTCCGCACGAAGACGATGGCGCCATCGACCGGCTCGACCTCGAGGATGCGCGACAGCGCTTCCAGCTTGGCACCGCCTTCGACGCGCACCAGACGCTGGTCGATGCTGGCGGCAGTACCCACGCTGGCTTCGATCATGACCTTGACAGGATCGACCAGGTAGCGATTGACGATGCGCTCGATTTCGGCCGGAAGCGTCGCGGAGAAGAAGACCCGTTGGGCATCCTTGGGCGTATCGGCGACTACACGCTTGACGTCGTCGATGAAGCCCATGCGCAGCATCTCATCGGCTTCGTCGAGCACCAGGGCAGAAAGGCCGTCGAGCTTGAGGCTACCGCGATCCAGGTGATCGATGATGCGGCCGGGGGTGCCGACCACGACCTGGGCGCCGCGCTTCAGGGCGCCCAACTGCTCACGGTATTCCTGGCCACCGCACAGGGTAGCGACTTCCAGGCCCTTGAGGTTCTGGCCGTACTTGCTGAACGACACGGCTACCTGCTGGGCCAGTTCACGGGTCGGCGCCATGACCAATACCTGGGGCTCACGGCGAGTCAGCTCCAGGCGAGACAGAATCGGCAGCGCAAAGGCAGCGGTCTTGCCGGTGCCGGTCTGGGCCTGGCCCAGCATGTCACGCCCTTCCAGCAGGGCAGGAATGGTCTGCAGCTGAATGGGCGAAGGAGTTTCGTAGCCCAGTGTTTCCACAGCGGAGAGAACGGCAGGCAACAGAGCAAGATCGCCGAAGCTCGGCGAAGCGACAGAAGTCGAGGTCATCAATCACACCTTGGTAGGCCGGCAGTGGCCGGCAAAATCACATTGAGGCATCCCCGACGCAAAACAACGGTCGGGCGCACTGCGCTTGTCGAGGGCCATCATTGGCCGAAGGGCAGAGCGAGTCACGGTATCGGGGACGCCGGTCGCACCTGGCATCCGGTTCGCGCCCTGGGGCTTGCGAACCGCTAAGGCGACCTTTCTGCGCCGATGTCGCCTGTTGGCGGCATCTGGTGGCGCTCCATCTTCACATCTCGGACACTGTCGGTAGATGACCGCAGGTCTCGGTGATTCGGCTCGGGCAACTTCAGCACCGGCGAATCGTCATGATGGCGGGGTCAGCACATGCGAGGAGGGCGCATGCTACCATCGGTGCTTTCCCCTGGCCAGCACTTTCCACGCTAACGGCCATGCCCCCTCATCAAGGAGCCTGCCAATGCCAACCCTGTGGGTCGATGCCGACGCCTGCCCCAAAGTGGCACGCGAGATTATCGTGCGCGCCGCCGAGCGTACCGATACCCCCACCTGGTTCGTGGCCAACCATACGATTCCGCTGCCGCCCTCACGCTGCGTCAAATCGCTTGCGGTGAGCCAAGGCTTCGACGCCGCCGACAACGAGATCGTCGCCCGCCTCGCCTCCGGTGACCTGCTGCTCACCTCGGACCTGCCGCTGGCCCTGGAGGCCATCGAAAAAGGCGCGGCGGTGATGACCACCCGTGGCGAAATGCTCGACAAGGGCAATATCAAGGCGCGGGTACAGATGCGGGATTTCATGGAGACGCTGCGCGCCAGCGGCGAACACACCGGCGGCCCCAAGGGTTACAGCGACACCGACCGACGTGAGTTCGCCAATGCGCTGGACAGGTGGCTAGCGAAGCAGCGGTAAGAGGCGGGCAGGCGATTTCCCCTTTGTAGGAGCATCTTTAGATCACGACTGGAGGCGCTAGCCTCCCGGCGGTGTTGCCCATGTTGGCGATCACCGCCAACGCCGTGGCCTCCGCCGGGGCGCCTGCCGGCGCCAGTCGCGATGCAGAGCAGCGCTCCAACAGCTG